>JAUXTU010000002.1 GCA_030679145.1 Bacteroidota bacterium
CCGGAGGTGCACTCTTCGGTGTTATTGTTGCTATCTTAACGGTGTATGATGAACAATATAAGTGGGGAATTTTAGAAACATTGAATCTTGAGCATGGAATTACCGGTATGCTCGGAGCTGATGGGTTTACATTGCTTGGTGTTGCGGCATTCACCATCATGGGTCTTACGCTGTATAAAGTTGCAAGAAAAAAATAGTGTTGTTGTATTAAAATACGTCTACTCTGCAAAAGCGCGAATACAGCAATCATGGTTTCGCGCTTTTGTGCTTTACGAAATCTAAAAAGGAGCAGTTATGTCTGAAGCGATTAAAGGATTACAACCGTCACTTGTCTGGAAATATTTTGCCGAGATCAGCAGAATTCCCCGCCCTTCAAAACATGAAAAGGCAATTTCAGATTACATTGTGGCAACAGCAGCAAAACTTGGTCTTGAATCGAAACGTGATAAATTTCTGAATGTTGTCGTGAAGAAAAAAGCGACTCCGGGAAAAGAACAGACGCCGATGATCTGTCTGCAAGGACATCTTGATATGGTGCCTGAAAAGAACAAAGATAAAGTTCATGATTTTTTAAAAGATCCGATTGAACTTGTTCGCAGTGGAAATTTTTTAATGGCAAACGGAACCACACTTGGTGCTGATAACGGGATTGCAGTTGCAACGAATCTTGCCATTATGGAAGATGCAGCATTAGTTCATGGACCTCTGGAATTTCTTTTTACGGTTGATGAAGAAACAGGATTGACCGGTGCAAATAATTTGAAACCTGGATTCCTTGAGAGTAAAACATTGATGAATCTCGATTCTGAAGAACTGGGCTCACTCTTTGTCGGTTGTTCCGGCGGAAGAAACACGATTGGAAAATGGAAACTTTCTTTAGAGAATGCGCCGAGAGGATTCGTTTCTCTAAAATTGATTGTGAAAGGATTGAAGGGCGGACACTCTGGACTTGAGATCGATAAAGGTCGAGGCAATTCAATCAAGGTCATCAATCGTGTATTGATCGCTTTGGAAAAAGTAGGAGCGAGGCTTTCTTCTGTTGAAGGAGGAAACAAGAGCAACGCTATCCCGCGTGAAGCGGAAGCGGTTATTTTTGTTCCTAAAAAAGATCTGAAAAAAGCTGCGAAGTTGGTCGAATTGTGGAATGGAATTGTAAGAGCAGAACTTTCTTCCGTTGAACCCGATCTTCAATTGATCATAGAGGAAGTTCAAGTAAAGAAAGCGAAAGTTCTCAAAAAAGCAGCTCAATTAATTCTTTTAAAAACAATTGCATCGTTGCCGCATGGCGTATTGAAGATGAGCGCAGATATTAAAGAATTAGTTGAAACCTCGACGAATGTTGCCATCATCAAAACGGAAAAGAACACAATCGAACTGATCACCAGCCAGCGAAGTTCCGTTGCATCCGAAACCGATGAAGCATTGCAGACGATGAATGCGATCTTTACGCTTGGAGGTGCAAAAGTTATTCATACGGAAGGATATCCCGGATGGAAACCGAATCTCGCCTCGCCGATTCTAAAAGTTGCAAAAGAATCGTACAAACAATTGTACGGAACATATCCCGAAGTGAAAGCGATCCACGCGGGACTTGAATGCGGCATCATCGGCGAAAAATATCCCGGAATGGATATGGTCTCATTTGGTCCGACGATGGAAGGTGTTCATTCGCCTGATGAGAGAATTCATATTGATACGGTTGAGAAATTTTATAACTTCGTGTTGGCAATTTTGCGCTCAGTGAAGTAACAATATTACAGCCATAATATAAGAGACTAATTATTTTCAAAAATGAATGGTCATTGCGAGGGAGCGACTTGTCCGCCGCCATTTTGGCAGAAGCGACCGAAGCAATCTTTTTAATTGAGAACAAGATTGCTTCGCCAAAGAACGGCTCGCAATGACAACTGTTAGGTTTTTATGAATGAACCCTCCTCGCTTGAAATTTTGAAAACAGAAATGGAAATGTTACAGAAGCAATTTCCTCAGTCGGTGCTTCCGCCTAATTGTTCAGTAATGATGAAGGGGGAATATGTTCACTATGAATCACGAATGTTATTAACGATCGCGTTTCCCGTTCTGGAACAATTCCTTAATCCGATGAAGACGATGCAGGGAGGATTTATCACCGCCGCGTTTGATAATGTGATGGGTCCGCTGAGTTATCTTGCTGCCAGAAATCCCTGCACCTCAATGGATATTCACACCAATTATATCCGTCCTATCGTTGCGGGAGATGTATTGACCATAACGGCGAAGGTTGTTTCCCGCGGCAATACTGCAATGCATCTCTCTGCAGAGGCAGTCAATAGTAAAGGACGATTGGTTGCAACGTGCAGTGCGAATATGGTTGTGATGAAGTAAAAATACTTTTGTTCCTACTTCAATTTCTCTATATTCTCAAATCAAAATCTTATTAACAATTAGAGAATTATGTCCAAACAATTCACTCCGTACATCTCTCCGAACGATTCTCCGCTGGAAATGTCTCTGCGCGGGATCGTGCTCGGTGCAATTCTTGGTATCGTGTTCGGCGCTGCTTCGGTCTATCTCGGGCTTCGCGTGGGACTGACAACATCTGCTTCGATCCCAATCGCAGTCATGGCAATTACAATTCTTAAAAAATTAAAAGGAAATACTGTCCTCGAGAACAATATCGTGCAGACGGTTGGTTCTGCGGGTGAATCTGTTGCAGCGGCGGTTGTTTTTACGATTCCTGCGCTCATCTTTCTCGGCTATCCGCTCAAAACTTCCATCACACTTCTTATTGCATTAACTGGCGGCGCGCTTGGTGTATTATTGATGATTCCACTGAGAAGATATTTGATTGTGAAAGAACATGAGAATTTGCGTTTTCCTGAAGGAACAGCATGTGCAGAGATTATTAAAGCGGGTGAAGTCGGCGGAACATCAGCGTCGAAGATTTTCAAAGGAATTGGTCTTGGCGCATTATGGAAAGGAATGTCCACACTGTTCGGATTTTGGAAACCGAGTGTCGGTTATGCATTTCCATTTTATAAAGGCTCATCCGTTTCAATGGATATTGCACCGGAGTTGATGGGCGTAGGTTACATCATCGGCTGGCACACATCGCTGATGATGGTCGGCGGTGGATTGATGGCCGCGTTCATCATTTCACCATTGATAGCATTCATCGGATCGGTTGCCTCGTCACCAATCTATCCGGGAACAATTCCGATCAACAAAATGTCCCCCGATCAACTCTGGCTGAACTACATTAAATATATCGGCGCGGGTGCGGTTGCAACCGGCGGCGTTGTTGGTTTGTTTCGCGCGCTTCCTTCCATTTGGGATTCTCTCAGCGCATCGATAAAGCAACTTGCGCAGGAACGAGGAGGCAATAATTCCAAAGCAGAAATTCCACGGACAGAACGTGATACACCGATTACCATTGTAGGAATTGGAATCGTTGCATTGATTCTGTTCATCTGGATTGTCCCCGCATTTCGCGTAAATCTTCTCGGAGCAATTCTCATTATTGTGTTCGGTTTTTTATTTTCTGTTGTCTCGGCTCGCATCACCGGAATTGTTGGTTCGTCATCAAGTCCGCTGTCGGGAATGACAATTGCAGTGTTGATGGGAACCTGTTTGATCTTTCTTGCAGTCGGCTGGGGTGGACAGGAATATACCTATCTTGCACTTGTTATCGGTGCTGTTGTCTGTATTGCTATTGCCAATGCCGGAACAACAGCGCAGGATCTGAAGACGGGACATCTACTTGGCTCAACGCCAAGTTCGCAGCAGTTGGCAATTCTTATCGGAGTTGTCACTTCGGCGGCAATTGTTGGAATTACGATGCTGTTGTTGAATGAAAGTCAGTCAAAAGAAATTTCGCTGCAGAATCAATTCACTGTAGTTGCGGAACAGTATCAGCGTTCCGAAACAATGACGGGACGCGACGGCAAAGAATATTTATTGGTGAAAGTGAGCGGCGTTGAAGGGATCGAACCGGGAAATTATCTTGTCGATCAGGATACAAAAAAGGCGATCTTCAAACGTGAAGATGGGATTGGCGGACGAGAACTTGCCGCACCGCAGTCGAACTTAATGGCAGTGCTCATTACAGGATTGCTTGAACAAAAACTTCCGTGGGGATTGATCATGATCGGTGCATCCATTGCATTGTTCATGGAATTGCTCGGAATCCATTCACTGACGTTTGCCGTCGGATTCTATTTACCTCTGTCTTCAACAATGCCGATCTTTATTGGTGGTATTGTTCGCAAGATCGCTGACTGGAAATACAATCGCGTTGCCGATGATACGGAAGAGAGCGAAGGAACATTATTGTCATCCGGTTTGATCGCGGGCGGAGCGTTGGTTGGTGTTGCCGGAGCATTTCTCAATTTCATTCCCGGATTTGTGGATGACGAAACCGGTTTGCCGATGCCGATAGCATTTGCGTATAAATATTTACCGTTCTTATGGAATTTTGATATGCTTGCGGTTGCTGTCTTTGGAGTATTAGCATGGATATTGTTTAGAGAAGCGAAAGGAAAGTAATTACTTTTTTTTGATTTTTAATTTGCAATTTTCAAATTACAATTTTGTCTTGAAAAATAATAGGAGCAGTTGTTATGACGGAACTTGAAATGCAAATACGTACAAAAAAAATGGCATTACGAGTTATAAAAATGTCAGAATCACTTCCAAAAAATAAAACAGGGAATATTATCTGCGATCAGATATTACGTTCGTCAACTTCAACCGCATCAAATTACAGAGCGGCTTGCCGGGCAAAATCGAAAGCCGATTTCGTTTATAAATTAGGAATAGTTGAAGAAGAATCAGATGAAACAGAATTTTGGCTGGAAATGATTGTTGATTCCGGACTTTTACCTGAAAAAAAATTAGCTACGTTGCGAGATGAAGTGAACCAAATTACAAGAATTGTTTCAGCGTCAAAAATTACCGCTCGGAATCGTGATAAGAGGTAGTGTTTGAAAATTTCAATTTGAAAATTGCAAATAACTTAATCCCCTAAAATTAAAAAAGGTTTTTATGAAAAAAGACAACCACTGGAAAATAATGATCGCGCTCGGACTCGGTGCAGCAGTCGGAATTATTGCTAATATCAGCGTTGCCGGAAATGACGGCGCAAAAGAAATGCTGAATACATTGATTGATACCATTGCGCATCCGGTCGGACAAATATTTCTTCGTCTGCTCTTTATCGTTGTTGTTCCGCTTGTGTTTGCGTCGCTTGCGTCCGGTGTTGCGGGATTGGGTGACCTTTCCAAACTTGGAAAGATTGGCGGCCGGACATTGATATTCTTTCTTGTTACTTCTGCTTTATCCGCGGTGGTAGGAATTACACTGCTTGAAGTCGTTCGCCCCGGTGATGGATTTGATCCTGCCGCGCGCGAAGTGTTGATGAGTTCGTATGCAACGCAAACAAAAGAGATTGCAGCAAAAACTGGAACCGTAGTTGCAACCGGTGCGCTTGCGGTAGTAAATCAAATTCTTGATATGTTTATTCCTCGTAACATCACCAAAGCCATTACTGAAATGCAGATGATCCCGCTGATCGTTTTTTCATTGTTGCTTGGTGCTGCACTGACAAAAATTGCAGCGGATAAGCGCGATGCAATGGTTCGCTGGCTTGATGCATGGACAGAAGCAATGATTACGATCGTTGGCTTTGCGATGAAACTTGCGCCTGCCGCCGTCTTTTGTTTGATTTTTGGAGTTACCGCACGATTCGGACTTGATCTTTTACAAAAGGTCGGTATGTACGTGTTTTTAATTTTGTTTGGCTATGCGATCGTATTATTTATCTTCTATCCTATCCTTCTCAAACTTCTTACGAAACGAAATCCGATAGAATTTCTTCGCAGTGCATCACCGATTATGGTAACCGCATTTTCGCTTTCATCAAGCAGCGGAACGCTCCCTACGACGATTCGTGTTTCGGAAACTGCGCTTGGTATTCATCCAAAAATTGCATCATTCGTTCTCCCGCTTGGAGCAACAATGAATATGAACGGCACGGCGTTATTTGAAGGTGCGGCTGTTCTGTTTATTGCACAAGTGTTTGGTATTGAACTTTCTCTTCTTCAACAAATCCTTGTTGTTGCGTTGTGCGTTATTTCAGCGGTCGGCGTTGCCGGTGTTCCTGGAGCATCTCTTCCGCTGTTAATGATTGTGATGGCTCAGGTCGGCGTTCCGCCGGATGGGCTGGCAATTATTCTTGGTGTGGACAGAATTCTTGATATGGGAAGAACGGTGATTAATGTAATGGGAGATGTTGTGTGCGCTGCGTATATCAATGAAGTTGAAGAAAATGTGTAGGGAAGAAGGAAGTATTGCATTTACACAGGATGCAAGCAAAGGAGAATGATTTTTCTATAAAGCAATTAATAGTTCTATTTTTTAGATGCGAAGTAGTCGTTACTGATGCCATCTGCGCAATTTTTTTTGAATTCTTTACCTTCCCAAGTAATTCTTCTATATTAGTGATATAATTTTTGGAGTCTGTTCACGATGCATTATTTTTTTGCTGTTATTTTTTGTTTTCAAGGTTTATTTGCGTGGGGCGGGGTCGCCCATAGATATATCAATAAAAACGCAACAGCGCATCTTCCGAAGTCTATGCAAGTCTTTATCGATCAAGCGCAGTTCTTCAATGACCGTGCAATGGATCCGGATAATCGCCGCTCGAATACTGACACGAATTTTTATGCCGAACGATACATTCACTTTCTTGATATTGACGACTATCCGAATTTTAATCTATGGCTTCAACGAGACCTTGACTCATTGATCGCAAAATATGGCTACCAGAAAGTAAAAGAAAATGGTACTGTTCCATGGGTAATAAAATTCTATATGGATTCTTTGACTGCCCAATTAAAACGTGGTGATTGGACGAAATCGTATCAAACGGCAAACGATCTCGGACATTATGTTGCTGATTCTCATGTTCCAGTTCACGCAACCAAAAATTATAACGGGCAATTCTCAAGTCAGATAGGAATTCATTCCCGATATGAGTCGCAAATGATAACGAATTATCAGGGACAGTTATCAATAAAAAAAGATTCAGTAACGTATATTGATAACGTGTTGAAATTTTCAATGGGTTTCATTATACATTCAATCACAATGTTAGATTCATTATTGCTTGCCGATAAATATGCGGCACCGCCAAATGGATATAACGATGTAAGTGGGGCACCCGCTCTTCCCCCTGATTATTACAGTAAAATGTGGGAAAAGACCAATAGTTTCACAAAAGCCCAGATCCAATCCGCAACGATCAATCTTGCAAACTTATGGTATACCGCTTGGGTAAATGCGGGATTGCTGAGTAAACCGTCAGCAGTAGAAAAAATACACTCAGCAAAACCGGAATCATTCAACCTTCAACAGAATTTTCCTAATCCATTCAATCCTAAAACAACAATTCAGTTTGAAGTTGCAACGGGCGGGAATGTGAAACTTTCAATTCTTTCCTTGGATGGAAAAGAAATAGCATCACTTGTTGATTCGAATCTAGAACATGGATCATATAGTGTTGATTGGAATGCGGAAAGTTTTTCCAGTGGAGTCTATTTTTACAGAATTGAAATCCACCAAACAAATGGCGGACAAGCAAAGAATTTTTCTCAAACAAAAAAATTGGTCTATTTGAAATAGATGAAGAACCAAAATATTTGGACATCACAAGAGTTAAAAACAATACGTCTTCTCACAACACCGTATAAGATCCAGCAGTTCTTGGATTCCACTGCCTATAGTACAGAATCGTGTTATCGTTCTCCCCGCAGTGTTCTTCGCGATACTACGGCGCATTGTTTTGATGGTGCAGTCTTTGCCGCTGCAATGTTAGAACGAATTGGATTTCGACCGCTGATTGTTGATATGCAAGCGGTGAGGGATGACGACCATGTTATTGCAATATTTAAAAAGCATGGAAGGATCGGAGCGATTGCCAAATCAAATTTTGTTGGATTGAGATACCGTGAGCCGATCTATAAAAACGTGCGTGAATTGGTGATCTCCTATTTTTCATCATTCTATAATATGGACAAAGAATATTCTCTCCGACAATTTTCTGTTCCGTTGAATCTGAAAAAATATAAGAATTTTCAATTTAACGATGATGTTATGGAAGTGATTGGACTCAAGCTCAGCTATATTCCGGTAACAAAATTGATGACGCCATCAATGATCCGTTCATTACAAAAAGTAGATGACCGAACATTCACTGCCGGAATGCTTGGGGCAGATCCAAAGGGAATCTATTTTCCTTCGAAAAAGAAATAAATCAATGAGAAAATACTAAATGGGATTCGCACTTGTTTCAGAGTATACACCGCAGGGTGACCAGCCAGAAGCGATACGTCAACTGACGGAAGGAATTGAGCGCGGAGACAAATATCAAACACTGCTCGGCGTAACGGGAAGCGGAAAGACATTTTCTGTTTCGAATGTTATTAAAAATTTTGATCGCCCCGTGCTGATCATGTCGCACAACAAAACGCTTGCGGCACAGTTATACGCAGAATTCAAAACCTTCTTTCCGAACGATCACGTAGAGTTCTTTATCAGCTATTATGATTATTACCAGCCGGAAGCATATGTGCCGACAACGGATACATACATTCAAAAAGATTCGTCGGTGAATGAAGAGATCGATCGTCTTCGTCTTCGCGCAACCAGCGCGCTTCTTTCCGGAAAACGGAATGTGATTGTCGTGGCGTCGGTCAGTTGCATTTACGGTATCGGTGCGCCGGATGAATGGATCGCGCAAATGGTGGTGATCAAAAAAGGGGATAAGATAGAACGGAACAAGCTGCTCCGCAAACTGCTCGATATTTTTTATTCCCGCAACGATTATGAATTTCAGCGTGGCACATTCCGTGTGCGCGGCGATGTTGTTGAAGTGATTCCGGCGTATGAAAATGACGAAGCGATCCGTGTGGAATTTTTCGGCGATGAGATTGAGAAAATATCCTATATCAATTCACTCGATGGTTCGATTATCGGTGAAACCGACTACGATGTCATATATCCTGCAAAACAATTTGTGACAACTCGAGAATCACTGGAAAAAGGGATTAAATCAATCGAGATAGAACTGAAAGAACGTCTCACAGAAATGCGACATCTTGATAAACTTGTAGAAGCGCAACGACTTGAACAGCGAACTCGGTTCGATCTTGAAATGATGCGTGAAGTTGGTTATTGCAACGGCATCGAAAATTATTCACGTCATCTTGCGGCACGTCCGCCCGGATCACGCCCGTTCTGTCTGTTCGATTATTTTCCCAAAGATTTTCTTCTTATTATCGACGAATCGCATGTGAGTGTTCCACAGATCGGCGCAATGTATTTTGGCGACCGCAGCCGAAAAATGACGCTGGTCGAACACGGTTTTCGTCTCCCTTCTGCGCTCGATAACCGACCGTTGAAGTTTGATGAATGGGAACAGATCGTGAATCAAACGATCTTTGTAAGCGCAACGCCCGGAAAATATGAGATGGAAAAAACACAGGGTGTGTTTGTTGAACAGGTTATCCGTCCGACAGGATTGCTCGATCCGGTGATCGAAGTTCGTCCGGTGAAGCAGCAGATCGATGATCTGATTGCCGAGATTCGTGCGGTCACAAAAAAGAATGAACGAACACTTGTGACAACGTTGACGAAACGAATGGCAGAAGATCTGACTGAATATCTTCTTGAGATTGGAATTAAAGTGGAATATATCCACTCCGAAGTAGATGCACTGCATCGTGTTGAGATCCTTCGAAATCTGCGATTGGGAAACAGCGATGTGATCGTTGGAGTCAACTTACTTCGCGAAGGTCTCGATCTTCCGGAAGTGTCACTTGTTGCCATCTTGGACGCGGACAAAGAAGGATTCCTGCGCTCGGAACGCTCATTGATCCAAACTGCAGGGCGAACAGCAAGAAACGCAAACGGGAAAGTGATTATGTATGCGGATAGGATCACAGATTCCATGAGAAAAACGATGGATGAGACCGAGCGACGACGAACAAAACAAATTGCATATAATACTGAACATGGAATTACGCCGACAACGATCTACAAAACGCGCGATGAGATCATTGCATCCACTGCTGTTGCGGATGTTTCTTCGAAGTATGATGCGAGGAAAGACCAGCGGCATCTTCCAATTGTTGCGGAATCGATCACCAAATATCTTTCTGCGGATCAGAGAAAAGACCTTATTGAAGAATTGACGAGTGAGATGATGCGTGCGTCTGCTGATCTTGAATTTGAACGTGCAGCTCAATTGCGCGACGAGATCAATAATCTGACAGGAAAAAAATAATTTGATTTACTTTATACCATACAACCAAGCAACGTTGTCATGCCCCAATGATCCTATCGGGCATCCATAAAACACCTGCCCGACACAGGCGGGGATTCCCGCTAAAAGCACTCGGGTCTACGACCCGTAGGGTAGAGAATGACGACGTCGCGTTTCGAATGAAGTTTTTCAAAAATTTCTTCGTGTTACGCAAAAAAATTTAATTTTTAAAAAACATTAAAAGATCAAGGATGTCGATGATTTCGTATCCTTCCATTCTTCAGCCCATTCATGATTTTCTGTTCGTGACGGAGTGTCTTCATTGCGGTGTGCGGTTGAACAATGGTGAACAGAGAGTCTGCAACAATTGTTGGAATGCGTTATCCATAGTACGCGAAAATGATTATACATTCAAAGTGCTGATCGATCGGTTTCGTGAAGGAAGAGTGATAGATGATTTTGTAACACTGTTCTATTTTGAAAAAGGAAAACTGCTGCAAACGCTCGCTCATTCATTGAAGTATGAAGAAGTAGCCACATTCGGATTTGAACTGGGTGTCCGTCTTGGTAAAAAAATCTCTAACAAAACAATTGAATGTATTATTCCGGTGCCGTTGAATAAACGCAAGGAACGGGAGCGAGGGTACAACCAAAGTGAATGGATTGCAAAAGGAATTGCATCCGTTATCACTGTTCCTGTTCTATCCAATGCAGTCCGCCGCACACGATATACGGTAACGCAGACACATTTGAACGCTGAAGAACGGAAGAAAAATATTGCCGATGCGTTCGAGGTAACCAATGCCGATGCTGTCAGCAGGAAAAATATTCTTCTGGTCGACGATATCATTACCACCGGTTCAACAATACAGGAAATTGCGCGGGTGTTAAAGAATGCAAAGGCGGCACGAGTTATAGCCGGTTCAGCCGGATTAGCGAAATTGGGAGAAGATGCGTAATATTACATAGATAATCTTTCATTGTTTACATTTTGCCACATTTAGTTTAGTTCGGATTTTTGGATGGCAATAGTTTTGTAGATCAATTCGGCGTTTAGACCAATCTATTTAAATGGCATATCAATTGTATTATATCAACCAAATTACCTATCCAAAACAAAAATGGTTTTATTCTAAATATCCCACATTCACAAAAAAAGACATAATTACTAACAAAAGGGCAAGTATTGATCTTCTACTAATATAAAAAATCAATTAAGTCTCTTTTTACCATTATCCAAAACTGAATCATTAAAGGAAACATGTATAAATTTTACACACATCTTTTCTTATGGGTAAATTTTTTCACAGGGTAGAAATCATAATAGTTTATAACCATACTTGTCAATAATGCTTGGAGCGAAAAAATGTGATGGTGACAACATTAGTTTTTTCTAACAACAAAATTGTATACAGATAAGGGATAAATTACTTACTATAAATGTACAGAAACAATACGCGACAATTAAGTCTTGAATTATTTACGTTATGAAAATATGGAAAAATTTTACGGAGGTCTCATGAAGAGGTTTTTTATACTCTCGTTGTTCTTACTATTTTGCTTTAGCAAATACACATTGGCAAATAATCTTACTGTAACTTCTCCGGTATTGGTTGGACCAAATGCTTCGTCAGACTATGTCAATGTAAAATTCGATATCAGTTGGGACAATTCCTGGCGGACGAGCAGTGCACCGAACAATTGGGATGCTGCGTGGGTTTTTGTAAAATTCAAAGTCGGCTCCGGAGAATGGCAGCATGCAACGATCAGTTCTATCGGACACACTGCACCGTCAGGCGGCACAATAACACCTTCCTCTGATACAACGGGTGTTTTTATTTACCGCGATGCTAATGGAACAGGTTCTGTAAATTTTCAAAACGTATTGTTGCGATGGAATTACGGAGCAAATGGAGTTTCGGATAATGCGCAAGTAACTGTAAAAGTTTTTGGCATTGAAATGGTACACGTACCTCAGGATAGTTTTTATGTCGGCTCTGGTGGAACAGAACCGGGATCATTAACCAATGGATCTTGGACTTCAGGAATTAGTATACCTTTAAAAATTACTTCAGAAAGTGCACTTACAGTTGGTCAATCTTCGGGAAATATTTGGACTATCGGTAATGGTGCCGTAGATGGTAGTGTAGGCTCCAGCGGATCTATTTCTGCGAGTTTTCCAAAAGGATTCCAAGCATTCTATTGTATGAAGTATTCAGTCAGTCAGGAACAGTATAGAGATTTTCTGAATATGCTTACCTATACTCAACAAGCATCACGAACTACAAATGCTCCTAATTCAGGAAGTGGAACCTTCGCTATGCCACCGAGCACCGATCATGGAAGAAATGGAATAAGAATTCAGACAAACGGCGTTTCGACGACAACTCCTGCGGTGTATGCATGCGATGCAAGTGAAGATGCAGGGATGAATGAATCAAATGATGGTCAAACATTGTCATGCAGCTGGCTTAGTTGGGGGGATGGTATTGCATTCAGCGATTGGACAGGGCTTCGACCAATTTCTGAATTAGAATTTGAAAAAGCGTGCCGCGGTCCATCTTCGGCGGTAGCGGGAGAATACGCATGGGGGAACGCTTCAGCAACTGCTGCGACGGCTACAACGAACAACAGACAAGTTAATGAGACCGTTAGTGCTCCTTCAGGTGCAAATGTAAATTATAATGATGTTCCTCTTTATCCAATTCGCGTTGGTATTTTTGCAACAGCATCATCTACACGCCCTCAAGCGGGTGCTTCATATTATGGAATTATGGACATGAGCGGCGATCTGTGGGAACGAGTTGTTTCTATTAATGATGCAGGTCGGGGATTTTCAGGTTCACACGGTAATGGTGTTCTTGATTCAAATGGAGATGAAACTGGGAACAGCGATTGGCCCGGTACAGGTGCAAGCGGTGCAGGTTTCCGAGGAGGGACATGGGATGGTCCTTATATTAATATATCGAATCGATATATAGGAACTCTAACATCAAGCACTAGAGGTGATAAGGGTACGCGTGGATTTAGAAGTGTGCGCACTGCTCCATAATATGTCCAATATTGAGATGAATCATTCAAAACTAAAAATTAGTACCGGATGCCAATGGCATTATATTGTGCGCTATCGGCAAGGAGATTCATGATCAGAATTGTATCGTCAATTATGATATTATTCTTTCACCATACAACATCTGCAAACAATTTGAACATCAGCACACCGCTGATGACAGGTCGAAATGCAGCGTCAAATTTTGTATTAGTGAAGTTTAACATTAGTTGGGAAAATTCCTGGAAGATAAGCAGTGCGCCAAATAACTGGGATGCTGCGTGGGTTTTTGTAAAATTCAAAGTTGGCTCCGGAGAATGGCAGCATGCAACAATAAGTTCTTCCGGCCACATAGCGCCATCGGGTTCGATCATTACTCCATCACCTGATGGAAAAGGTATTTTTATGTATCGCAGTGTTGATGGAAGCGGTACGGCAAATTTCTCTGGAGTGAAATTGCAATGGAACTACGGAATAGATGGAGTTAATGACGATGATCAAATAACAGTAAAAGTATTCGGGATTGAAATGGTCTATGTAACACAAGGAGATTTTTGGTTAGGATCAGCAGCAGGAGAGCCTGGAACTTTAATGGATGGTGCTTGGCCCGGAAGCGGTGATACTGATCCTTTTGATGTAACATCGGAAGGTGTAATTCAACTTGGGCACATACCCGGAAAGTTGTGGGCTAAATTAATGTCTCCATATAATGATGATATTGGCGACACAACGGTGCCTATTCCCGCAATTTATCCAAAAGGGTGGAATGATTTCTACTGTATGAAATATTCCATCACGCAGGAACAGTATGTTGATTTTTTGAATACACTGACATATACACAGCAAGTCTCGCGTACGGAGAGAGCTCCAAATTCTGCTGCCGGAACTCTGGTTATGATGAGTAATGGATTTCTTCAAGATAGAAATAGTATAAGAGTTCAAACTCCAGGTAGTTCACCTTCAACTCCAGCAACGTATGGATGTGATCTGGATGGCAACGCGACTTTTGATGACGGGAAAAATATTGGATGCAATTATTTAAGTTGGGGAGATGGTACGGCATATATGGATTGGGCAGGACTTCGCCCAATGAGCGAACTTGAATTTGAAAAGGCATGCCGTGGAACAGATCAAAATTATGTCTGGGATGAACGTTCTTATGCAAACCGTACTGTTGCACATGTGGGTGCTGTTAATAACAGCGGTTTTGCAAATGAAACGTACGCACTCTATACCGATACGGCGCATAATTCCTGGAATTTAACAATCAATGGGGCATCAAATATTAATGCCGGCTGGCCGCCGCAGACACTTATCAATGGCAGTCCGATGCCGTCGCTTGCGAACATGTTTGATTCTCCGGTGCGTGCGGGTATTTTTGCAACTGATACAAGCAATCGTACACAGTCCGGCGCAACATATTATGGAATCATGGAGATGTCCGGTGATTTGTGGGAACGTGCTGTAAATATTTCTACAGCAGAAGGAAAAGCATTTCAAGGGACTCATGGAAACGGCGTGCTAAGCGCAGGCGGTTCTGCAACAAATACCGACTGGCCTGATACAACCGGACAAGGATCCGGATTTCGCGGAGGGAATTTTTCGTATGACAGTGATTGGTCTAGAGTTTCCGATAGAGACCTTGCAACACATACTGTATCTACTCGTTATGAAACGATATCGAAAACATATTCTGCTTCAGGATACGGGCTTGGAAACTTTACTGTAACTTTTCCCGGGTACCGCGGAACATTTGGATTCAGAGGAGTTCGAACAGCACCATAAAATTTAGAAAATAGTTTTAGACTTTCACTTAGTTAAGCAGGAAACAATATGAAAAATTTTTTACTCCTAATAGCCGGAACAATTTTGTTGAGTTCTTTCGGTTTTGCACAATACACGGGTGGAAGCGGTGACGGTTATTCTTCCGGAACATCAACGATCGGATGGGCATCACTCACAACATCACAAGTTACTGCTTCTGATGATTCTATAGACGCTAATGGTTCAAGCACTTCAGTGATCACCGTTCAGATTAAAGATCCCAGTGGAACTAATATTACCTACGGTGGCGAAACGGTGGTATTAAGTACGAACAATGGAACATTGCTCAGCGGTGTTGTAGATAACGGGAACGGTACATATAGTCAGACACTACAATCTTCTTCTTCTGGGGTTACTGCAACAGTGACAGCAACTCTTAACGGGAGTGCAATTACCGACAATGCAACAGTTGTATTTATATCACTGGCGGGTGCATTGGACCATTTTGTTATCAGCACAATTACAAATCATGTCAAGGATCAACCGTTTAATATTACCATCACAGCAAAGGATGCCAGCAATGTTACCGTAACAAGTTTCACCGGTACAGTTACGATCTCTTCAACCGGAACATTATCTTCCGGCAGCGGGGCAACCACATCATTTACTAACGGTGTATTAGTCCATAGTGTCACATTTTCCAATACAGGTAATTTTACAATTATTGCAACAGATAGTGCTGCACACACAGACACAAGCAATACATTTGCAGTGGTTGATGTTTCTTTAAATCATTCAACTGTAACGGTTCAAAGAAATACGATTTCATCAGGCGATACAACACTTGTAAAATTTCAGGCGAGGGATACAAATGGAGATCCTATTGCAGCTACAGGATTAACCGTTACATTCGATCTTAAGGGAAGCGGATTGACCGATGGAACTTTCGGTTCGACGGCGGACAGTCTATCGGGTGTTTACACATCTATCTTTACGGGAACAACTTCGGGAACGTCAGATTCGGTGAGAGCATATGTCGGGGGTAATCCGATTACAACAGCATTACCAGCAATTACAGTTACACCGGGTACATTCTCATTAAGTCAATCGGTTGTGAGTGTGTTATCAGATACGGTTTCTTCTCTTGATTCAACAATAATAACACTTCAAGCAAAGGACGCAAGCGGTAACAACCTCACAACCGGAGGTTTGACTGTAGCATTTGCATTAGGAAGTGGAACTTCAAATGGAACAATCGGTAGTGTTACGGATAATTCAAATGGAACATACTCGGCAAAGTTTTTTGGGACAACAGCAGGAACACCAAAAACTATCACCGCAACAATCAACAGCAGTGCAGTAACAAGCACACTCCCTACAATTACGGTTATTCCAGGTGCATTGTCGTTGAGTCAATCTATTGTTAGCCTTTCCTCAAGCTCGGTAAATTCAGGAAGTAATATTACTGTAACGCTGCAAACAAAAGATTCACTTGGAAATAATTTAACATCAAGTTCCGGTACAACAGTTTTTTCATTAACCGGAAGTGGAACATCGAGCGGAACGTTTGGGACAGTAAGCTATACAAGCAATGGAGCATACAGTGCTACATTTACTGGAACAACTGCAGGGACGGCAAACGGTATTACTGCAACAATCGCAAGTAATGCACTTACAAGTACGGCTCCGACAATAACGGTTAATGCTGCCGTTGCGCACCGATTCCGAAGCTCTGCCACAGGTCTATGGAGTGCAACTTCTACGTGGCAGAGTTCATACGATGGCGGATCAACATGGAGTGCTGCTACATCCACACCAACAACCGGTGATACGGTGAACGTTCAAGGCGGATATACGGTGACAGCAGACCAAACTCTTACACCAGCACGAGTGACGGTTGAAAGCGGAAGCACGCTGACAACTAGTTCCGGGATTACTTTAACTCTTAACGGTACAGGCAACACCATTTCCGGCACGTTAACAATAGTCGGTGGTAGTACGGTTAATGTTCCCACGGGTTCACATAAATTAAATGTTAATGGTGGCAGTGTTACATTACAAGGATCGGGCAAAATTAGCGGGGATGATTTTGATGCCCTTGTAACCGATGGAACAGTGTTGTTAACGGTGACTCCGGCGGCAAACCCGAATGGTTTCTTGATTAATACGTTGGTGAACAGCGGAACAACAACAATTACCAGTGCTGTTGATTCCGGCTATATTAATTTTATTGTGAGAGTTGCACATAATGCTGGCGGAGACCCGAATGCTGAAGTTGTTATTGCCAGCGGGAAATCAATTGTATTCAATGATGATATTTACGTCCGGCCGACAGGAACTATTAACGGTCCCGGCAGAGTAATACATGACAGAACAAATTTATGGGGTACTGATGGATCAACCATGTTTGGATTTATCAATAATGGAACAGTAAATGCCGATGTGCAATTTCGACAATCTACTGGTGCAATAACTCCAAAGTTGCGCGCTACTGAGGGTTCTCCGACTTGGAACAATATTGAAATATACAGCGCTGACGGACTTGGGGTTGATTTTCCTTCAGGAACGCCTACAGTGACGATCAACGGAACGTTAACATTGACGAGCGGGACTTTCAATTTAGGTGCACTGAATGTCACTATGGGAAATGGTTCAACGATCGTCCGCAATAACGGTACACTTTCGAAAGCGATGACTTTGGCCGGAAGCGTGAATGTTTCTTACACCGGCACAACGGCGAAGACAACAAGTTTCGAATTACCATCCTCAACGTCCGCCCTCAGTGCGTTGACGGTTAATAATTCCGGCGGCGTTACGCTAACTGCAGACCGGACAGTGAATGGGACTCTGACCATTACATCCGGCACGCTTGCGGACGGCGGTTTTACATTAACTGCAAAGGGAAACATCTCCAATTTGGCAACACACAACGGTTCAGGGAAAATAATGCTTACCAATGGTTCGGTAACGCACACATTGTCTGGTTCAGGATCCTACGGCAATCTTGAATTGAACGATGCCACCTATGGATCAACATTAACAGGAAGTCCAACGGTAAACGGAACTTTTACACTGACAAGCGGTAATATCACTACCGGAGCGAACACACTCTCTATAGCAAGCAGCGGCAGCGTTAGCCGAACAAGCGGTCATATTGTTGGCAATCTTAAGAAAAATGTTGCAACTGGTTCTAGCGTGGTTCGAACTTTCGAAATTGGGGATGCAACAAATTATGCTCCAGTCAACTTAACATTTGCAACTGTATCCACTGCAGGTAATGTAACTTCTACTACTTCAGGAAGTGAACACACCGATATTGCAAACTCCGGCCTCAATGTTTCGAAAAATGCAAATCGATATTGGACATTAACCAACAATGGTGTTGTTTTTACAACATATGATGCAACGATGAATTTTGTTCCATCAGATTTAGATGGCGGTGCAACTACAGGTAATTTTATCGTAGCCAAAAAAGATGGAGGCACATGGACGCGTCCGACTGTTGGAACACAAACAGCAACAAGCACCCAAGCAACGGGATTATCTTCAATGAGCGATTTTGCAGTTGGAGAATTGGCAACTTTCACACTGACCTCGAGCGCAGTGAACGGCAGCATCACCCCGAGCGGAGTGACGACGAAAGATTACGGCACCAGCCAGCAGTTCACCTTCAGCCCGACCACCGGATATCATCTCGATTCATTAGTCGTGGACGGAGCACTGAACACCGATTCAACAACGAGCTACACATTCAGCAATATTACAACGACCCATACGATCGTTGCAACCTTTGCGATCGACACGTACACCTTGACCTACAGTGCGGGAGCGAACGGCAGCATCAGCGGAACATCGCC
>JAUXTU010000009.1 GCA_030679145.1 Bacteroidota bacterium
ACTGTCCGAGTTATCGGGGCAAGATCATCTTGACACCTATGCAATGCAAGAAAACAATAGTTAGACTACTTTAAGAAAAGACTTAGGTTTCTTTAAGTTTATTATTAGCTTCTCTTAAGAATTAAAACAGGTTTTTTTTGATCGTAGATCGACCATTGAATGGACAACGATATAATCATTTTGTTTTCAAACTCCGTTTTTGGAAGCAAATTTTTAGAAATTCCGTTTCGCATCAACGCAATCCCCTCTGCGGGTTGGAACGTGTGTTAGAGAGAGGGGAAAAGAAGGGGTGTGTAAAAACTAAAAGCAACACACCCCCAACCCCTCTCTCCAACGTCGCAGTCGGGCGCACAGAGGGGAGATAAACTTTTTGTAATTTAAGTTTTCATCTCATTCCCAAACTCTGTTTCGAATTATCTTCCCAACATCCACTCACGCTTCATCCAACAGAAGTTTTTTCTCTATCGCATTGTCATTTCCTACATTGTCTATCAAATCGGACTTAAACCATCCAAAAAGATAAAATTTTCTTGAAATTATTCTTGCAAACCCATCTCAAATTTTCGTATATTTACAAGCGTAAAATCAACGGGTATTTGAGTATTTTGCACTGAAACGTGGTTTTGTTTTTTGATCTTTGTTTACTGTTCATTGTGGTTTTATTTCTGGGGTCGTAGCTCAGTTTGGTTAGAGCGCTTGCCTGTCACGCAAGAAGTCGCGAGTTCGAGTCTCGTCGGCCCCGCATCAACTCCTAAAACAACGCTTTTCTTATTACCAATAAAAAGAACTGTTTATTGATGAAGATTGTGACAACCTTCGGAATATTCCATTCTCAATTCCAAACAGCGTTGGATAACTCACTATTATTTGAATGTAGGTTCGCATAATGAACAAGTCATATCTTGATTATTTTCTCAAGATTCGCCTTCCCATAATTATTTTTGTAGCTCTTGCTTCATTGACCTTTACGTTCTATGTGTCACGTGCTGAACGAGACGGAGTTGGGTACGCTCCGGTGCAGCCGATTCCGTATTCGCATAAAATCCATGCGGGTCAAATGGGGATCGATTGTCAATATTGTCATACCGGTGCGTCCAAATCGCGCCACGCTATGGTTCCTCCGTTAAATACATGTATGAATTGCCATTCCATTGCTCGCAAAAACAAACCGGACATTATTCGTTTAACACAGTACTTCAATGAAGGAAAGTTGATGCCGTGGAAACGAATTCACAAGGTTCCGGACTTTGCATATTTCAATCACAGCGTTCACGTCAATAAAAATATTCCTTGCCAGCAATGCCATGGCAATATTCAAGAAATGGATGTTGTTAAGCAGGCAGGTTCGTGGACAATGAATAATTGTATCTCGTGCCATCGCAATGCCCCGACAATTTTAGCGAGCATTCCCGGGATCAAAAAAGGTCCTGAAAACTGTTTTGCTTGTCACCGATAATAACTATTCGTATGAAGACAAATACCGAACGAAGAAATTTTTTTAAAAAAGCAGGATTAAGTGCGATCAGTGCGGGAGTGATGAGTATGCTCCCATTCAAACTGTTCGCACAATCTCATTCTCATGATGAATCGAAGAATCATCAATCAAAAGTTAATATTACCATTAATCCAATGGCTGTGAAACGGGAGAAAAGAAAGTAAGAATGGAACCTTCGAATAACAGCGAATCAAAATATTGGAAAAGCCTCCGCGCGTATCACAACGATCCTTCCGTTGGAGAAGAGAAGGCGCGTGAATTTGCCAAAGATGTCACCGGAGATTTTGATGTTGATTCAATGTCGCCGATTAGCCGCAAACAATTTTTGGCATTAGTTTCTGCTTCCGCTGCATTTGCGGCTGCCGGATGCACCAATTATAGAGACAAAGGTGAGATTGTTCCGTATACAAAAAAACCGGAAGAGATCACTCTTGGCAAAGCGAATTATTATGCTTCAACATTAGTTGAGAACGGTCAAGAATACGGCATACTGGTCAAAACACGTGAAGGTCGTCCCATTAAGATCGATGGCAATCCCGATCATCCCACGAACAAAGGAAAGATCACATCAAAAGGTCAGGCAAGTATTTTAAATCTGTATGATCCGGAACGACTGAAAGATCCGATGCTTGTTGAATCGGGAATCCTGTCGAAGAGTTCTTGGAAAGAAGTTGATACAAAGATCGTCGCGGCTCTTACAGCAGCGGTAAAAGAAGGAAAAGAGATTGCAGTTGTTTCACATACGGTTACATCGCCGACCGCAAAAAAAGTGTTCAATGATTTTGCAGCAAAATATCCGACGGCAAAGTTCTATTCCTACGAATTATTTAACGACCTGAATCGTAAATCTGCATGGATGAAATCAACGGGCGGTTCAGTATTTCCCTTGATCAAATGGAATGAAGCCAAAATAATTTTGACTCTGGAGTCAGATATTCTTGGTTATGAAGGAAATATGCCTGAGCAAACAAGAATGTTTGCTGAGAACAGGAATGTTGATAAAACAAAGAACTTTAATCGTTTGTATTCCGCCGATGCAACAATGAGCTCAACGGCGATGAATGCCGATTATCGTCTGCGTATTCGTCCTGACCAACAATTGGAATTTGTCCTTGCATTGATTAACGAATTTAAACCAACAGGGAAAATTTCCTTAAAAGAATTTGCTTCAAAATATTCCGTCGATAGTAAGATTCTTAAGCAGTTGGTAAAAGATCTCAATGATAACAAAGGCAAGTCGATTGTTCATGCCGGAAATGGTTTACCGGAATCGGTTCATATTGCAGTCAATGTATTGAATGAGGTTCTCGGAAACTCAGCTCTCTATAATAGTAAGCAAACTTCAGTTGAACATGTCTCATTATCGACGAAGAATGAATGGGAATCGTTAGTTTCAAGAATGAATGGCGGGAATGTAGGCGTTGTTGTTCATTTCGATTCAAACCCTGTTTATCATTTAGCACCAGATTTCGAGTATGCTGAAGGTCTAAAGAAAGTAAAAACTGTTGTTTCGTTAACTGAATCACAGAATGAATCTTCTGAAGGAAACCAATTTGTCCTTCCTGTTAATCATGAATTTGAATCATGGGGCGATCATCAAACCCGCACAGGAATTGTAAGTTTACAGCAGCCAGTTATTTCGCCGCTGTATAATTCGCGTCAAAAAGAGAGCTTGTTGCTTTCGTGGTCTCTCGGAACCGCAGAAAGTTATACCGACGATCTTTATCATAAATATTTGATGAATCGTTGGGAAAAAGAAGTGTATCCTGCAATGAAAGTCAGTGTTGATTTTAGAACATTCTGGTTCTCATCACTGCATGATGGTGTTGTTGAATTCGATGAAACCACCAAAGCAATTCCGTCCGCAAAATTAGATGTATTGAGTTTAGTGAACGTTGTTTCGAGTTCAAATGATTTTGTTCTCTATCTTCACGACAATTATTTTATTGGCGACGGACGAAATGCAAATAATGGCTGGCTTCAGGAAATGCCGCACCCTGCATCAAAAATTGCGTGGGACAATTATGCAGCACTCTCGGTTGCAACATCTAAAGAACTTAGTGTTGAAGAAAATTCAATGATCGAAGTTGCTGTGGGGGGACGAAGTTTGAAGTTACCGGTTCACATCCAGCCAGGTCTTGCTGACAAATTTGTCGCAGTGATGCTCGGATATGGAAGAACAATTGCAGGAACAATTGGAACAGGTGTTGGTTTCAATGCAAACACATTAATGTCCAAAACTTCAACATTGTCACCATGGTTATATTCCGGTGTTACAGTTACAAAGAGTGATGGAACATATCTTCTTGCCTCAACACAGGAACATCATTCTCTTGATGATACATTCTTGAAAGATATTCACAAAACTCGTGAGATCATTCAGGAAGGAACACTGATCCAGTATATTGCAGATCCGAAGTTCATCGAGAAAGAACATCACGATATATCCATTGTTCCCAAAATAAAATACGACGGGATAAAATGGGCGATGTCTATTGATCTGAATAAATGCACCGGTTGCGGAGTGTGTACGCTTTCCTGCAATGTTGAAAATAATATTCCCGTTGTTGGAAAAGACCAATTGAACAAAGGTCGTGAAATGACCTGGATTCGTATTGACCGATATTTCTCCGGAACATCCGATGCGCCAAGCGTTAGCAATCAGCCAATGTTGTGTCAGCAATGCGACAATGCTCCATGCGAAAACGTCTGCCCGGTCAGTGCAACAACACACAGTCCCGACGGCTTGAATCAAATGGCGTACAATCGCTGTGTTGGAACAAAATATTGCTCCAATAACTGTCCGTATAAAGTTCGTCGATTCAACTTCTTTGATTTCCGTGATAACTTCAACGATGCATATCAATATCAACAGCCTTTGAATATGTTGCACAATCCCGAAGTGACCGTTCGTTCACGCGGTGTTATGGAAAAGTGTACGTTCTGTGTTCAACGAATCATGGAAGCTCGTCAACATGCAATTGAAGATAATCGTGAGTTGAAGGGAAGTGATGTTGTTACAGCATGCCAGGAAGCCTGTCCGGCAGAAGCGATTATTTTCGGCGACGTGAACGACAAAACATCTGAAATTTATAAATATCGCAAACATGAAATCGGTTATCGTGTTCTTGAAGAAATAAATGTTGCACCTAACGTAACATATATTGCAAAACTTCGAAATGTAGAATCTCAAACGGAGAAAGCATAGTGTCATCTACAGTATTAGATTATACAAAAGAATTACCCGTCATTGAAGGCGTTCCGAGTGCGGCATCACTTGACGAAACGATTGTTAAACCGATCAATGATTTTCCTAAAAGGACCTGGTTTATTGCTCTTGCAATTACAAGCACAATGCTGTTGATTGGCGCAGTGAGTGTGACCTGGCTGCTATTGAAAGGTGTTGGAATTTGGGGTATCAATCAACCAGTCGCGTGGGGTTTCGACGTTGTAAACTTTGTGTTCTGGGTCGGTATTGGTCACGCAGGAACATTGATCTCTGCAATTCTTTTTTTACTTCGTCAAAAATGGCGGACCGGTATTGCACGTTTTGCAGAGGCAATGACATTGTTCGCCGTTTTGTGTGCCGTTCAATTTGTATTATTTCATACCGGTCGCCCTTGGCTTGCAATGGCGTGGCTTTTCCCATATCCAAATCAACATGGCGTGTGGGTAAACTTCACATCGCCGCTTGAATGGGATGTGTTCGCGGTGAACACCTATTTGACTGTTTCCGCTGTGTTCTGGTACGTTGGTCTTATTCCGGATTTTGCAACATTGCGTGATCGTGCATCATCAACAATTAAAAAAACAATTTATGCAGTATTAAGTTTAGGGTGGAGATTTTCAAATCGTCATTGGCAGCATTATGAACGTGCATATTTGATCATGGCTGGATTTGCCACACCGCTTGTTCTCTCTGTTCATACGATTGTCAGTTTTGACTTTGCAGTTTCTGTTATTCCTGGTTGGCATACAACAATTTTTCCTCCGTATTTCGTCGCAGGTGCTATCTTTTCCGGTTTTGCAATGGTACAAAATGTTCTGATCGTTACACGAAAGGCTTTCAAGTTTGAATATCTTATCACGATGGACACCATTGAAAAGATGAACAAGATTATGCTTGTTACCGGAACAATGGTTGGGTATGCATACATGACGGAATTCTTCATTGCTTGGTACAGCGGAAACTTGATTGAAAAATTCGTGTTTATCAACCGCGCTTTTGGACCATATTGGTGGGCTTATTGGATCATGTTTACTTGCAATGTTGTAACGCCGCAATTATTCTGGTCAAAGAAAATTCGTACATCGCTGCTCGCATCGTTCATCCTTGCAATTTTTGTGAACATCGGAATGTGGTTTGAACGTTTTGTCATTATTGTTACTTCACTTTCCAGAGATTTTCTGCCATCAAGCTGGGGAATGTTTTACCCAACGATATGGGACTTTGGTATGTTAATAGGCAGTTTCGGTTTGTTTTTCACTCTTGTCCTTTTATTTGTAAAGTTCCTGCCGGCAATATCAATGGCTGAAATAAAAGCAGTAGTTCCGGGCGCTCAACCTTCTCATTCCCATAATGGAAACGGAGCGTCTCACTAATGGAAAAGAAATTATATTCGATCTCCGCTATTTATTCTACACCGAATGATATTGTTGCAGCAGCTAAAGCCGTAAAGGATGCAGGATATACTAAATTCGATGTTCATACTCCATATCCAATCCATGGATTGGACGGAGCAATGGGATTAAAAGAAACTAAACTGGGATTTGTGACATTGTTTGCTGGAATTCTCGGCGCAGTTGGTATGATCTCGTTTGCATCGTGGGTTGCCATTGTTGATTATCCTCAGGTAATTGGCGGGAAACCATATTGGTCGTGGCCGGCTTTTGTTCCCGTAACATACGAAATTGCCGTATTGCTTGCCGTTCTTTTAACAGTTGGAGCAATGATTGTTTTTTTCTTTAAATTCCCCAACACAAGTCATCCGCTTCACGACACACCGTATATGAAAAAAGTTTCAGCAGATCGATTCGGAGTTGCTATACAGGCTGCTGATGAAATGTTTGATGAGAAAAAAGTTCGCGAACTATTAAAATCTACCGGCGGTGAAGTTGAAGCAATTTATTATAGTGAAGAATTTTTGATATTCAAACCGCAGCTATTCGATCCAAAATTTATTCTTTTACTGATTGGCGTTTCATTAGCAACATCAGCAGGTGGATATTTGTATTTCAACAAAGTGTTGTATCTTCCGCCGTTTGATTGGATGGTAGAACAACCGAGATTTGATGTGCAATCGAGGACAGATTATTTTGAAGATGGACACAGTATGCGTCTTCCGGTGCAGGGAACAGTGGCACGCGGATTTATTCCGTATCCGTATGTTCTTGGTGCCAAAGCTGATTCTATTGGAAAATTTTTGATTAACCCGCTCCTTAATTCAAAAGTAACTCTTGAGCTTGGCAAGAAAAAATATTTAACCTATTGCAGTCCCTGTCACGGAAATTTTGGCAATGGCGACAGCCGATTAAACGGTCAATTTCCTAATCCACCAACGCTGCATTCTGATAAGATCCGTAATTGGCCTGACGGAGCGATCTTTCATACAATTACTGTTGGACAAAATGTTATGCCTGCATATCAATATCAAATTTCGCGGGATGAACGTTGGGCTGTCGTGAAATACGTTCGTACGTTGCAACGTGCGTACAATGCAAAGGAGTCTGATCTACGATGAGCGCTTCATTTGAAACAGTGATCTATCCGAAAAAAGAGCTTCCTTCAAATTTTAGTAAACTTGGCTGGATTCTCACCCTAGTTGGACTTGCCCTTGTTGTGATCTCGTATTTGACTGACGTTCACCGTGCAGTATTCAATAATCTCATTGGATTCACATTTCTTATCAGTATCTCAGCCGGCGCAATTTTCTATATCGCGCTGGAATATATTGTTGGTGCTGTGTG
>JAUXTU010000010.1 GCA_030679145.1 Bacteroidota bacterium
GCGTCGGCGGTTCACACGTCCGCTTGACTGGTTAAGGTGCAATTACACTAATCAATTGTTATAAAGTATAATCCATTCCAATTGATATTGGACGCAATATTGTGTATCCAATTCGAACAGCATAATTTTTATCAATTAACCACCTAAATCCAACCTTACCTGCCGGGATAACAACCCACTTATTTTCATCAATGGAAAATAAAATTGATATTGAACCAAATGTTCCCGTTGCATTTAAATAACTTGCTCCTATAGCACCATACATTTCAACGTTATTTGAAATATTGATGTGGTAACTTAATAGCAATCCAATACCCATAAAGAAATAATCTGCATTTTTAAATATCCCCGTTTTGTCACTTCCATAATAATGAGTTTTTGAATACTCGATTAATATTCCGAAATCTTTGCTTAATAGAAATTCACCGCCCATTGAAAAACCATATGCTTGAAAATTGTTACTTGGAAGCATTGTGTCAAATGAAGGACCTAAAAACATATTTTTTCAGCAATATTTTGGGAGTATGAACCACAAACCCCAAAAAACATTAAGCCAACAACAAATGAGATAAATCTTTTAAGTATCAGGTCAATGTTTTTAAATAAAACGATTTGAGCTAATTTACATACTCAACCAATTGTATTGCGCTCTAACGGACCGGCACCCCGCCAATCACAAAGTGATGCCTTCCCGAAGGGACACTTCGTGTTGGCAAAAGACGACGGACAAGCAAGATGCGTTGCAACGCAGGCTTTAGCAATTGTTTGGCCCGTTTTTTTATTTACCAAGTTGAAAACCCATACCGATAGAACCACAATACATTTTTAAAGGTGAATATTTATATGATATACCGATGAGAAAACCAACTCGAACAAAATAATAATATTTGGTTGACTCACTTATGTGTTCATAACCAACTGTTGGTGAAACCACATATACCAAATAATTTCCATCATATGTATTAGATGCAAAATTACTTAAGGAAAGTGAACCACTAAAAAATAGTGAGTTAAAATTCTTTGGACTGATATAATAATTGAAATCTGTCGTCAGACTATGCAAACTAAAATCCACAATATTCATTCCAGATATATATCCGTAAGTCAAACCAAGTGTGGTCTTTTCACCAATTTGATTTTTTAACCCAACATAGAGTAGGTTTAGTAAACCTATACCATACGTTGCGTACCAAGCATTGATTGGACGATGAATATCATCAATCTTTTCAATAAACTCTTGACCGTTAGATGGAAGAGTCACAACGAACAGCAGCCAAATATTTTTGAAAATGTATTTACTTATTTTCATCTTGTTTTTAATGCGGGCTAACATACTGGATCTCTGCCAAAAAAATACGGCGGACAAGTAAGCCGTGTTGTAACCTGTCCGATTGGTTAGACAGCATTATTTTATTTCTTCAATTGAAACCGCTTTAATTAGCGGAAACTTTCTTTCCGGAGTTTCAACACCTCCAGCAGTTAACGAATCGATTGTACCAGTAACACGAACTCGTTTAGAAACATAAGCAGATAATTCGCCATCTGTTATGTAAACTCTTCCGTGCAAATATTTTGGTTCACCTGAAAGCCATTTAGCGTTAGCAATTATGTAACCCGTTGGATCTGTTTCCCCGCCAACAGCAGGTGGTGCGATATAATAATTTACTGTACCTTCCGAAACAACTTGATTGGAATTTTGTTCTGCCGGATTTGAACAACCAGTTAAAAATAAAATAAAAACAAAAAGGAAATATTTGTTGTTTTGCATATAAATATCCTTTCATTTTTGTTTGCTAAATGCTGCCTAACGGACTGGATAACTGGC
Source organism: Bacteroidota bacterium (assembly GCA_030679145.1). Taxonomy (GTDB): domain Bacteria; phylum Bacteroidota; class Ignavibacteria; order UBA10030; family UBA8401; genus UBA8401. The sequence continues at coordinate 1,826 of JAUXTU010000010.1, forward strand.
GGCTCACCTTGTCAAGATTTAATATGGAAAAGCTTTGTACGACACACCTTCTTGTAATCCATTCGGATGCTGTGTCGTATTCTTGAAATCAAAGGGAATCGTCTGATCGCTCCGGCCGGTGTTGGTATTTGTAACGTCAAAATGTAAATGTGGTGCACCGCTGCTCCCTGAATTTCCACTCGAACCGATGGTATCGCCCGGTATTACAGTCTGACCTCTTGTAACCAAGGCTCCTTCGGTTGTTAGATGAACATAACGTGCATAGGTGGAATCCTCATGCATGACGATCACCACGTTTTCATGACCTGCAGTCTGGTCATTATCTGAGTAACTCTCAAGAATGTATACAACATTACCACTTCTGGCGGCAGTGATAAGTGTGCCGATTGGCATCGTGAAATCAACAGCATAGCGAAATGAGCCGTTGTGTGAATATGGATTGTTGAATCCTTGCGAGCATGAATATTCCCGTCCGACTGGATATGGTAAAACATACTTTGCTTCTACCGTTAGCGCAGCATCGTTATCGGTAGACTGATGCTTGCATGATAGAAATAAAACACAAAACACAGTGAATGCAACACTAGACTTCACCGTTGCACCTCTTTATAAGTTGTCGAATCCGGACAAATAGTAACAGAAAGCTTTTTGCACTCAGTACCATATGAAAGACCATAAGTAACTCACTTTCTTTGAGCCGCCAGCTAACGGACTGGAACTCTGCCAAAAAAGACGGCGGACAAGTAAGCCGCGTTGCAACGTTTTAGTGCAACGCAATTATTTTTTAATTTGTTGATAACTATTTGTATCGTAAGTTGTCATTTGAGAACACTGCACTCGCAAATTGAGAGCGCGAGCGGTTGCAACGTTGGCTTGACCTGGTTAGGCGCAATGGCACAACGGCGACAACAAACTTTACGATAATGCCATCTTGAGCACCGCGGCCACAAAGTCGCTCTTCGAAAGAGAGTAGCGTTCTCGCGATTCAAGAGTGGTACCGTGATTCTCGATAGCAAGCTTGTGCTTCAATGCAACGTATTCGGTGGCCACATCAGCGTGACTTCGTAGGTAATCGCGGAAGGCGATATGCTTCCGTTCGATATCCGATCTCTCCACACACAGATGCACATTATGAGTGCTGGGCCAGGTGGCTGGTTTCTGAAAGAACGGGTAGATCAGATCGAAATCGCCAAGTGCAAAATGTGTATAGTCTATAGGGAATAATAATCGGATGTACGTCGACAACGGCTCAAGTGTCAACACTGACACTTGAATGTCTATGACGGGCTTGGCTGCGATCCCTGGTATGGACGTAGAACCAACGTGCTCGACTCGCCGCACAAGCGGACCGAGTGCCGATTGAATGAGTTTGGCCTCTGACTGGAACATCGAAGGCCAAGCTTCATCGTATGGAACGATTGTAATCATCGCGTTACTCGTGTGTCAAACTTAATGTTAACGGTAAATTCAGTTTCTTGGTACATTGTGCGATTCCTTGCGCCAAACGGACTAGAACTTCGCTAAAAAATCGGTGAACAAGTAACCTGCGTTGCAATGTTCCAGCGCGTGGGATTATGTTTTTAAATTGCTGATAACTATCGCTATCATATGTTGTAAGTTCATTTCTCAACACTCGCAAGTTCGGAGCGCAAGCGGTTACAACGTTGGCTTGAGTAACTCGTTAGGGTACTGTTCAGCCACGTTTCAGCGTAGTATAACCTTGTTCTATCAAATATTTTAAGAATTCTTTTCCACGTAAAGTAATTCCGACGACATTTTCCTTTTTATAAATAAGAAAAGATGTAATTAGAAAAGAATACCAATTTTCAAATGTTACATTTTTATACAATTCCAGTTCCTCTTCTTTGGAAACATTATAGAAGGTAATTAATTCATCTACAGGTATAGGAACATTTCTAAAATCATTCAAATGTTGCAGAGCCGAAATTTGACTGCCGTAAATTAAATAATAAGTACGATCAAAGAATTGAACAATAACCGAGGAAGCAAAAATACGCAGAATAAGTTTTTCTTTTTCTGATGCATCCTTAAAATCTAAACCGGCAAGTTGTTGTTTAAGTTTTTCTTCGACTTCAACAAGTAAAGCATTGTCAAATGTTCTCTTCAATAAATCTTCAACTGTTGTTGACTTTGATTCCTTTAATACTTCTTGTGGTTTGTTGGTTGCCTGAAGACCTTTACTAGATACACTTGTTGTTCTATCTAAAAGTCGTTCCAAGGGTTTTTTATAAAAGATTAAACCAAAAATGCCCAAGATTATCACTGTTATTGGCCAAGCAAATGCTTCCATAATAATCCATCCTTTTTCTTTGAAAACCTGAATTACTGTGTCCTAACAGACTGGAACTAAGCTGCGTGCTACCGATAAATTAGTATTTAGCCTTGCAACGCAAACAGTTATTTTATTTTTTTTCAGTCTTCTTTTTTAATTCAATTTTGGTCAGCATATCTTTGTTAAAATTTTTATTATACTTTCCAAATGGAATGGCCAAGAAGATTTTTTTGTTGACATCTCTCGCGACCGGAACATAGTCGGTCGCTGCTGTTTTTATTGCCGTAGTAGCTGCTTGAATTAATAAACCTGCCAGACCACCTTGATTAGCGTTATCACCGGTAGTACTAACTTCAACCTCTTCGTTATAATACCAAAGAGTTATACCGGTTCTTGTTGATTTAAGTTCGCATTCAATTTGGACTTTAACACTTCCGGAAGTAATTAAGTATACTGTATTCCATTTCAAAATAGACACATACATAACCGCATCGGTTCCGAAAAACTCCCGAAATTTTTGAGGTGGAACATTCATCATTGTTTCAGTATCTGAAAGACCTTCTTGTTTTAAGATATCGGTAACAATTTCAATTGGATAGACATAATATCCACTGTTAGTTAATGGTTCTGCTACTGTTGTCAAATAATAATCTTTCGCATCTGCGGCTGTAGATTTATTCAGCGGCGGTAATACTAAGATCGATTTGGGATGTTCAACATACATTTGCGGAGCAAACTCTTGTTTTGTAATTGAAGGAGCACATCCAATAAATATCGAAAAAAATAATAAAATTATAAGATTCTTCATTTGGTTTCTCCTGAATGAAATTCCGCCTTTAGTTTTCCGATAAACTCAATTGATTCGGGATAAAGTTTAATTTCTTTGTCAAAACACTCAAAACTTTCTTTTTCTTTATTCTCTTTCAATAAAATATACCCCAATTCAGCGTACACACCCGGCGGTACTGTGGCATGTTTTTTTGTGGATACTGTTATAATATCGTTCAATGAGTTTTTATGTACAGCTAGAGTTTTATCATCAGGAGATTTTTTATACGCATATAACGTTTTAGAGTAATTTCCCCAATAAAATTGGGTTTCAGGAGCACAGCCAATAAATTGCAAAACTATTATTGCTACTATAACACTGGATATTATTTTCATTGTATTTCGATCTCCATGGTTACACCATTGTCAACAAAAACATTTCTATTAACAACAAGTGCATTATTTTTATAAACTTTTATCGAATGTGTACCGGGTTTAATTTGATAGACAATATCAACCTTATCAATCACGAATGTTTCGCCATCATCTATTGAAACGGTTGCTTGCAGTACGTTGCCAACAAATTTCAGTTGTCCTTTTTCTGTTTTTTGGATTACCCCCTCATTATATCCACCACACGACAGCATTACAAAAGAAAAAAATAACAACATTACTAATTGTTTCATTTAGACCTCCAATTATTTTTCTTCAATATAATAATCACCAAAATTATCTTTGGGTAAATCAGTATTAATACTGGAGCAAATAGATAATTCAGTTGTTACATCACCCGGAACAGTTGATGTAACTTTTAGTTTACCGATCGGTTTTCCAGGAAGTTCTATTGCTACACCAGTTTGAGGATTGTTGACTTTTGAACCACGTTTATAGACTGTAAATTCATTTCCTTCTTTGATGCCTTGCAAGTTTCCACCCGATATGATGTAGCTTCCATCAGTAAAGGAAAGAATATAAGATCGCCATGGTTTATTTGATAAATTTTCAGTTACATTGCTTACAAGTTTTGAAATTGCGGCAGAAATTACTTTATCATTAAGCGTTGCATCATAATCCGCTGTTTCACCAACACCTAATACTGTTTCAGCTTCAGAAAATGCTTCTCCTGATCCTTCTTCAGAATAGATAATTAATCCTGTTTTTACTTCGACTAATCTTACATTTACTTTTGCGTATGCAGTTTGTTTCTTTGACCTGCTAAACACTCCAACATCACTGGTTGCTTTTCTGCCAAATTCAGTAACAGATCCAAGAATTAAATAATCAGCAGGAATTCCCGCCTCAGTAATTTTGGACATTTCCTTTTCTTTATTAAGAAAATCTAAATCTGACCGTTCAAGCATAATAAATTTATTTGTTGAAGCGAGTTTTCCAGAAAATATATCCATCGCTTGTTTTCCAAGGCGATCTTCATTCTTGTCATAGAAAAATCCCTGACCGTATTTTGTTTCATTGGTAAATCTTGCAATGGCAACTTTTCTTTTGAGTGAATGTTCTTCGTTTGTGATACTTTTACTTTGTTGAATTTTATTTTCAGGAACAGTTCTTATTTCTGGTGGTTTAACGGTTGTGCAAGATGTAAGAAGCCCTAAACATATTGCAAAAGGAATAATTTTTTTGAATATCATTATAACCTCCATTCGATTTTTATTTTATAACTGGTTTTTATAATTTCTAATTTTATATCTGTTCAGAATGTTTGTAAAAGTAATTAAATAATAGCTAAAGTTTACAACAATATTCAATTTTTGCATCAATACGTCAAACTTTCGATAAACTGATGTTCCAACACGTCGCCTTAGCGTTTTTTATGTCAGCTTGTACGATTGGTTAGGGCGCGATCGCGTTATCGCACCAACATAAGTTTCTTTGTTTCGGCAAACGCTCCTGCTTGAAGTCGATAAAAATATACACCGCTTGCCATTTTAGCTGCATTCCACAGTCGAGAATAAGTCCCGGCAGATAAATTTTCACTAACAAGTGACCCCACTTCTTTCCCTAATACGTCAAATATTTTGAGCGAAACGTAAGAGCTTGTTGGAAGTATAAATGAAATGGTTGTAGATGGATTAAATGGGTTTGGATAATTTTGAGAAACGGCGAAGGCCGTAGGGCGAACCGTTCTGGCATTTTCAACACTCGAGACAAGTGAAACAGTTCTAAAAACACCCATTCCTTCGGTTGCGGCAAGAAGATTACCTTGAGAATTTAATGTTATTGAATGAACCCATTGTGATGGTAATATCTGTCCTATCTCTTTCCATTTCGAAGTTGCCTTATCGTATTCACTCACACCATTAAATTGAGTTGCAGTAAAATATCGTCCTTCTTTTGTTATGACGGCAGTAAGGACAGCACCATTATTATAGACAGTGTCAATCCAAGATAATCCCATATTGGAAGAACGCAACAACCCTTCGTTTGTTCCAAAAAGGAGGTCGTTGCCATGAGCCGCTAAACAGAGTGAACCGTTTAACGATTGTGGAAAATTCTGATATGTCCATGTCTCACCATTATCCGTTGAATATTGAATTCCAGCGTAACCAAAAGCAAACAATCTCTCGTCATTATTACAATACACATAACGCGGAGTTACTCCGGGTAAATCTGTCCATTTGCCGCCGCCGTCAGTTGTACGTGCAACTCCCGTTTCTGTAGTCAAAAATACAATTCCATTTTTATTTGATGTCAATGTGCTATATTCGGTCCGTGCATTCCTGTTGTACGTCCATGTTGATCCAATATCAGTACTTCTAAATAGACCGGAATCAGTCACCGCAAAAACTGTACTATCACCCGAACCTTCTACAGCCCATAACCTTTTTCCTTCGAGCCCAATTGAATTCCATGAATATCCGTCATCTGTCGATCGAAATACTCCATCCATATACGAGCAGGCATACATTATTGCGGATGATGGATGAGAAAAACGCCAGACAGAAACTCCTGCAATCCCATTATTACGCCGCATCCACGTTGTTCCTGAATCGTTGGAAGAATACATTGAACCCCGAACGGTTGCTGCATAGAGTGTCGATGGATTAGATGAAACAATTGAAGCACATTCGTTACCTGAAAGTCCGAGTGTTTCTGGAATGCTGCTGTTGTATTTAATTCGAAGTATTCCCGTTTTCCATGCGCCGATATAAAGATTACCAAGAGAATCATGATGAAGCGCACCAACATAAAGAAGAGAAATATTTGGAAGTGCAGACCACGTTCTGCCAAAATCGAATGACCGTACAAGTCCAACATTGCTCGTTGCATAAAACTCACCATTAAAATTCATACTAAAACATCTACCATTAATTGAACTAATTTTTCCCCATTTAAGATCTCGATTTTTTGAGACATACGCTCCGTTATAGGTCAACACGAACACACTATCTGTCGGATAAATAACTATCGCAGTGACAGTTGATATAATTGTTGTATCTTTCGTCCACGTTGCTCCAAAGTTATTTGAATGGAAAAAACCATCTGACGTACCAGCAAACATGTATCCACTGTCGTTCACGGCAAGAGAATACACGCCTAATGTTGGAATAAATCCAACAATTGAATTCCAAGAGATCCCATCATCTGTTGATGAGTAGATAAATCCGCGATCTCCAGTAACGAACATACCATGTGTTTTTGTGTTAACAAAACATCGAACTTCATAATTAAACGAGCCGCTTTCGGTCCATGATGTCCCTTCATTGGTGCTTCGATAAACAATGCCGTTCGTTCCTCCTGCAAGAATTGTTCCTTTGGGTGTCACTGCAACAGTTCGTATAGTCCCTCCAAATGGTCCCGTTGTTCTTTTCCAATCTTCGGCACATAAGGATATATTTGATGTTAAATTGAAATTAAGTATTAATAGAATAATCCATGAATTAAAATGAATGTTTGTCATAATGATTTAGGTTTGTAAATTAATAGTAAGAGTGGCATTGTTATTTCGTTAATAGTAATTCAATTTGGTAAGAAGAGCAATCGTCAAATATTTGCATTGTTGTTTTCCGGTCTGCCGGAGTTTTGAGTATTACCGTTCTTTAACAATTTTAGAATATGGTGCCACATAATACTGACGAAGAACGGCGTAGCCAGATAGCTCAACCGCTTCCAGATACTTACATCTTCTTTAAAAAAATCCTGAATCAAATGCGGGAGCAGCGCCAAAAAGAGCAATGTTGAAATAATGCCGAGAACAATTGAAAAGTGCTTATTGTTCATAACTATTACCTTTCTGTGTTGCTGAGTAGAACTGTATAGTATATTGGACTTTTAGTAACTGATGTTACGCAGAGAAAAAATATACCAAATAAAGTAAAGTCGTCATGCCCGTCCCAAGGGGATCCCTTTGGGAAATGCCTTAGTCGGGCATCCATTGTATAGATTCCCGCTAAAAACGTGCGGGAATGACGATTGGTTTTGGGTTTTTTGCGTAACATGAGTTAGTAATTACAAACCGATGACACACTGCGACTGGAATTAGCCGTATATATATTTATATCCGTAAAAAGTTGAAATCGGAACAAAAAAAATTTAGAAATATCAACTTTTTTTTAGAAGAGGCGAATTTAAGGAAAATTAGAGGGTTGGGGGGCATTAAAAAATCTCCTCCCAATGTCATTTCCGACCCCGACATTGTTTGTCGGGAGAGAAATCTTTTTTGTCTTCAATAAATAGAACGAGATTCCTCTCCCGCCAATGCGGGATCGGAATGACAATACAACTCATTTTTGAAGTTTTTTCTAAAAAGCGGGAAGTCTTATTTCTTTCGAGTGTATTGGATGCTCCATTGAATATTCCACGTCTTTCCGCTGTCTGCGGATTGCATCCAGTCCCACACGAATTTCTCTTTGGTAATATCGCGGAAGATCATTTTTCCTTTTTGCATTTTTCCGTTTTGTATAAATTCGTGTTCAAAGAATCTATTCTTTCCATCCGCGCCGCCGGTAAAGGGGAGATAGGCGTTTTGATTATCAACCCATGTTTGTTTCCATGTTCCGGTGCGGCTGTCCAGAATAGAAACGCTTTGTCCTTTATATCCTTTTGATTGTCCCGTCAATCCGACGAAGTCTTCTTTGATCACTTTTCCATCCAGAATTTTTGTGATGATATTCTTTCCGTATGCGGTGGAACTGTCGGGATCTTTCCATGTTAAATCCCATTCACCCACCCAAAAATCAAAGAGTGATGAATCTTGCTTAATGGGTTTTTGTGAAAACGCTGTAGAGACGAAAAAAATGATGAAGAAAAACTGACGCATGGATCCTCCGTAGTATTAATAATTGATATTACCCAAAAAACAAGAAAATCGCTGATGGTGAGCAAGGCGCAGGCTAGTTTTTATTAAATCATCCTTCGATGCGTCCTGCATAAAATGCAGGACTTACTCAGGATGAACATTGGTTCTGCGCCGCGTCGAATCATTTTATTATAAAAATTACTTTCTGCGTGACATCAGTTAATATAACAACGGAAGGATGGAGGAGAGAATCAATGGACAATTGTAAAAAATATTTTAAGACAGACTCAATAATGATTTATTTTGTCATTTCGATCCCGACGTTGTTTGTCGGGAGAGAAATCTCGTTTTTCATTCAATATCAAGAGCGAGATTCCTCTCCCGCTAAAGCGGGATCGGAATGACATTGATTTGAGATTTTTCAGAGTATTTATTTTGTTATTCCTGTAACAGCGTGTTGATAGATCGCCGCCATATCATCGGCAGAATTCATCGTAATATTCAGATCGCGGATGATGCCGTCGTTCAGTCCGTAGATCCATCCATGAACATCAAGCGACTCACCGCGTCCCCACGCATCCTGAATGATCGTCGTTTCACAGACATTCAACGTTTGTTCGATCACATTCAATTCACATAACCGGTCAACTTGTTTTTCAACACTGCCAGCGGATTCCACGATCGATTGATATCGCTGATGAATATCCTGAATGTGCCTGAGCCAATTGTCGATCAATCCGAATCGCTGCTTCAGTAATGCAGCTCGTACACCGCCGCATCCGTAATGCCCGACAACCATGATATGTTTTACTTTCAACACTTCAACCGCGTACTGAATTACGGAAAGACAATTCAGATCGGTATGGACAACAACATTTGCAACATTCCGGTGAACGAATAACTCGCCAGGATCGAGCGCAACAATTTCATTAGCAGGAACGCGGCTGTCAGAGCATCCGATCCACAGATATTGAGGCGACTGGATATTTTCTAACCGTTTGAAAAAATCTTTTTGCTGTTCGATTCTGTCTGAAGCCCATTTACGGTTATTATTCAGCAGATGATTTAATGTGCCCATTTTTGTTTTCTTTAGTATTAATAAAAAATCTAACAACTATTAACATTCTCAACGGCAATAGAATACATTCATTATTTCTACCACGCACGCTGTTCTGTTGCTTTGGTTTGAACAGCAATCCGGTTGATTCCCTGTTTTTTTAATCTACTGTTTTTCTTCCAGGCGCCTTTTCCAAAAAGATAGACAGCCCAATAGATCAAAAAAATCTGCCATGCGGGAGTTTGTAATACTATCATAGCTTCTTTAAGTATTTCATCAGCTTGCTTACGCGTATAGGGATGTTGAATCCAATAACAATAATCGTGAATCACAGCGGCGTTTCCATAAATTCCCCATTTCGGCAATAGCCACCATAACATTCTTGGAACACTGGCAAAATCAGTTTGAAACCCTATAGGAACATTAATAGTGTTTCCGCTGTTTTCACTCCCTACATCATAACCAAAATCGCTTTTGATCGTCCATGTTTTTCCGTCTGGTAACGGAGACACAACCAATATGTTTGTAAATCGACTCATAAACTATGATTTTATAATTGCCCCGTCCAATAATCGTCGTGTTGTTTGAATGTATCACGAATTTTCTTTACAAGGTCAACCGGCAGCGGACCCTTATTTACAATTTCGATATTTTTTTTAATGTGGTCAAGATTTGTTGTGCCGACAATTGATGTACTGATGCCGGGAGTGAAAGCGGTGAACCGCAGCGCAACATCAAGCCATTCATTGCCGAAATCGAGTTGCATTGCTTTCATCCGTTTCCAGTATTCTTCGCAATAATTTCCATACGGCTGTTCTGCATAAAGCCACGGTGCATTTCCAATAGGGCGTTTGGCAATATATCCCATTCCTTGTTTTGATGCAGGAACAACAACGGAATCAATAGAATGTTGATCGAAAACATTGATCGAACTCATCAATCCTCCAAATTGGTTTGATGCGAGCGCAAATTCCAATGCATCATTCTCACCGGAATATGCGGCAACGCGTACCTTTCCGCCATCTTTCATTTTTTGTAATGCAGCACTAACTTCACCGCGTTCAAGAGTTTCTTTCGAACAGGAATGAAGATGAACAATGTCAATATGATCGGTTCTCATCAATTGTAATGCGTGATGAACTCCGGCAACGATGCAGTCATACGTCCAATCCTGATACCCGGGAATGCTGTATCCGACTTTTGTTGAAAGAATAAAATCATTTCTCCGCCATGATAAATGTCTTCCGATCCGTTCTTCAGAAAGTCCGTACCCGCGCGCAGTGTCGATGAATGTTATTCCCAGATCGACGATCTGATTGACGAAATATCCAACGTAATTCTCATCCATCTTCGCATCGCCGATCAATCCGCCGCCGAAGCCAAGAACAGGGAGAGCAATATTTGAATTACCGTAATTTCTTTTTTCCATAGTTCTAACTAACGAATAATTTTATATAAAACTAAGCTTTTGTTCTGATCATTCCCCTCTGCAGCGTTGGATTGTGGCGGAAGCGAGAGGGGGCAGGGGTGTGTCAAAAAAATCAAAATATTTACACACCCCTTAGTCCCCTCTCCCTCACGCTCTTTCTTTCGCACAGAGGGGATTTGCAATATGTAATATGAGTTACTTTCTCTTTAAGATTGCCCGCTCGTACAACCGTACATATTTTTTTGCCGACGCTTCCCACGAATTATCGCTGTTCATCCCGTTCAGTTGAATTTTTTTCCATTCATCAGGAATGTTGAACGAATCGATGGCGCGTTTTACTGCTGCATGCAACGCAACTCCCGTTGTATCAACAAATGAAAATCCATTGCCCGTATCTTTTTCATACGATTGATATTCGTGCCAATCTTGAACAGTATCTGCAAGACCGCCGGTTTTGCGTACAATGGGAACAGTTCCATATCGTAAAGAATACATCTGATTCAATCCGCACGGTTCGTAATGCGATGGCATTAAGAACATATCAGCCCCCGCTTCGATCAAATGAGCGAGTTCATTGTTGAATCCAAGATGCGTCCAGCATTTATTCGGAAGGGTGCTGTTCATTTTGGTGAATAACATTTCAAAAATTTCTTTTCCGCTTCCCAAGATCAACCATTGCGCATCCAACGAAAGCAGATCGTGAATCTCTTCAGCGATAAGATCGAACCCTTTTTGCTCGACAAGACGCGAAATAATTCCGATAACAGGAATCTTCTCATTAAATTTCAACGATGTTTTTTCAAGAAGGAATTGTTTGTTCTTTTTCTTGTTTGTGAGGTCGTTCTTTGAATAATGAAAGGGAATCAGTTTATCGGTCTCAGGATTCCATTCGTCAATATCAATTCCATTAAGCACGCCAAAAAAATCCGATTGACGTGAGCGCAGAATATCCTGCAATCCGGCACCGTATTCCGGTGTTAAGACTTCGTGTGCATACGTATCGCTGACCGTGCTGATCACTTCGGAGTTGAGAATTCCCCCTTTCATCATAGAGAAAGAATCTTCAAACTCAAGCGCACCGCCGAATTGGATATGTTCTTCTTTCAATTCAGTTTTTGCCAATGTCTCTTTGGAGAATCTTCCCTGATAACCGATGTTGTGAATTGAATAGAGGAATGCCGAATGATCGAACATCTTATCCCAACCGTAACTCTCTTTTACGAAGAAGGGCATCAATCCAGTTTGCCAGTCGTTGCAGTGAAAAACATCCGGCGCCCATTGTAATCGCTGACAGATCTCGATCACCGCCTTATTAAGGAGAATGAATCGTTCATCTTCATCCCAGTTTTCAGTATAGATTTTTCCGCGGTAAAAATATTCACGGCAGTCGATAAAGTATACATCAACAGCGGAGTTGGGAAGCTTTGCCGTGTGAAGATAGACTGAACGTGGAAACCCAGCGACACGTACTTTGATTTCTCCGATGTCGCTGATGTAACGCAGGTTATATTTTTTTTCATCAATGGAATCGTATTTCGGGATGAAGATCTTTACATCAACGCCAAGTTCTGCAAGATATTTAGGCAGTGCGCCGACAACATCGGCAAGTCCGCCGGTCTTTGCGAACGGCGCGCATTCGGAAGCAACGATGGCAACTTTCATAAGTGTTATAAATATGTAATTTTGTTCTTATTCCCCCTTGGAAAGGGGGTTAGGGGGATTCGTTGTTAGAAGTATTCTGATCAATCCAGTATTCAATTTGTGATAGTACATTACGAATATTTTTCTTTATCTCTGCGTCTGAGAAATGTAAAATATGTAAACCTAATTTTTGTAATTCGAAATCACGATTTTTATCGTATTCTTCTTTTCCTTCGTGGCTTGTGCCGTCAATTTCTATTATCAAATTAAGCTTTTTACAATAAAAATCAGCAATAAATTTACCTAATGGTTTTTGTCTGTTGAATTGAAATCCTCGCAATTGTTTTGCGCGAAGTTGATTCCACAACAACACTTCAGACAATGTGGAATTATTGCGCAATTTTTTTGAATATTGTTTGAGATTGACGTTGTAATCAATATAACTTTTGGGTTTCATAAATCCCCATGTCCCTTCGGGACATCCCCCCTTTATAAGGGGGGAATTAGATCAAGTTCATTGTTGTAAAGGTATTTTCGTTATGTATGCCAATCAGAAGTTACTTCCATCAAACAGATTAGTCCGCGCCACGAGCCGTATCGGTTATAATGTTCTTCAATGAACGCATCGGAAACTTTTTTTCCTTTTTTATGGATCTCGGAAAAGCGTGTTCGCACCCACGAATCAATTCCAAGATAATCATATTTGCCGATCAGTTTAAGGATATTTCCTGCCGCGTAATGCCCGATTCCCTTAATAGAACGTAATTGCCAGTATAATTCGTCTGTAGGAAGGTTGGAATTACGGAATGATTCGACATCGATCTTTTTGTCGGAAATATCTTTGCATAATTTCAGCAGAAACGGCGCGCGATAACCGCAGGAGATCTCTTTTCGCAGCCACTTCTCTGATTTTTTTGCAATTGTTTCGGCTGAAGGGAACGAGAATAATCCGTCAGCAGTTTTTGTTCCAAGCTTACGGGTCAGGTGTTCTGTCATAATTTTTGTGAGCGCCCAGCTGCAATTGGTAGTGAACATCATTTTTACAATATCTTCGAACGTTGTTGGCGAGCGAAGAATCCTGCCTGCGCGGCGTTTTGGAACCCACCGTAAATGTTTTTCTCTTTTACATAAGCGATAAAATTCATCAAGTTGTTCATCCATTCTTAACATCGAACGAACGATATTCTTGATCTTCTCTTTATCTATTTTTGAAAGGCGGATATTTTTATTCGTTGGAACGATACTGATGACAGAATTCAGTTCTCGAATAAGCACAGGCACATGTTTCAATTTGGAGAGAGAAATGATCGTTTGTAATTCGGTCAATTGCTCATTTGCCCGAAACGGCGGAAGATCATACCATCCATGCGAATTGATAGTGCGATGAAGATCAAAATCAACGGAAGGAGTAATTGTCATATTTAAAAGGCTCCAAACCAAATATCATCACGCGAAACAAAATTTTCTCGTAGATATTTTCCTGCTTCAATGATCGCTCGTTCATAAATCAATGGGGCTTTCATTCCTTCGGCAACAGCACGTTGAAGTAAGACAACCGCTTCATCTCGTTTGCCTTCCATTTCAAGAATATTTGCGTACCGTACCAAACTCCATAATTTATATGCCTCCGTTTCACGTGTTCCGGAAAGAGGCATTGCTTTCAGAAAATATTCTTTTGCACTTTCCAGATCGTTCTTCATCACAGCGATCTTTCCCAGTGTATAATATGCAAATGGAATGCTCCCGGTAGAATTATTTGGGTCGAGTTGTATAGTATAGAGAGCTTCACGTTCGGAAATAGTAACATCTCGATTGATCGATAGATACAATTGTGCCGAACGGGCGTGTGCAAGAATGCGTATCTCCAACAACCAGCGGAGCACATGGTATTGCGGATCGAGTTCAACATTTGTTGGCTGAACCGGAAACACAAATGAAAACTCCTGCTTTTGCTGAGCAACGACAATTTGTTTTTGAATAACGCGGCTTCCAATGTGAAATGAAAGATTTATGGGGGTGGAAAAAATATCGCCGCGTTGCTCAATACTAATATGTGTTATGGTCATACCGCGGATCGTCTTTTCATTTTTCCACTGCATAACAAATTCCGGCGCAGTTGTTCTCTGCAGCCATTGGTCAAAGAACCCGCTGAGGGATGTGCCGTATTCTACCTCACACAATTGCTTGAATTCGGAGATTGTGATCGGCACGGAAGAAAATCGAGGATACATTTTCGCAATAACCTTATCAAAAGATTCTCTTCCAAGAATGTATTCAAGCATCAAAAAAATGTATCCACCTTTGGCAGAAAAAATTTCGACAGGATTTGCTTTAACATTACGCCCTTGCGCAATTGTTCCGAACGGAAAAAACGTCAGCGATGATGCAATGGCGTTGAATCGTTCTTGTTGTTCAAGCTTCGGAAATTGTGAAGTTATATATCGGCTGACAAGATACGATGCAAATCCATCCTTGAAGAGTGCAGTAGAATCAGTCGTTGCGGGACAAAAATATTGCGCCACATTGAGCAGCCATTTATTCTCCATTGATGATAATAATGCCGTTGAATCATAGAAAATATGAGCCGGTGAATTATGATGGATGTTAAATTGTTTTGTATCAATAAAGTTGGTATTGAACTGATCGCTGCCGTGGATTGCAACCGTACGATTGAATCCGGCAGATGATGTGCCTGTGATCGCTGCAAAATAATTTACAGCATCAAGCATTTGCCGTGTTATCGCATTTGCATATTGTTGATTGAATTTCAAAGGGGAAGAAATAAACGAAATTGTATTCAAAGAATCACTGCTGACAGATGTATGTACGGATGCATTAGAGATTCCGCAGAACGTGAATGCTGAAAATAGTGAAGTATATTGCAATGAACTTCGTTTCCATATTCGCACGGTGTCTGATACTGTTGTGTCAAATTTCGAATCAGCAACAAGCGTAAAGTGCGAAGGAAGTGTTACTTCAAACGAAAATTGTCGTGCACCATTTGCTCCAAATGTTGGCAGCCACGAGATCGAGTCGGTGAACGGAAGCAATAGTTCTTTTTGATTTACGAACATGAACGATGCATTCGATGTATCGAACAATGCACTGTATGGAAAAGAAAAAAAGAGTGAATCATCTTTTCGTATATACTCCGGCAGCATAATTGTTACGGCATATTTGGAATAATTCGTTTGATCTTGTTCACTATTCAACGGCTCGTTTTTTGCATCATTGATCGAGTTGATGCGCATTTCTTTCGGAGCCAGAAAAGTATATTGCTGCATTGAATCTGCGGTGATCAGCAATTGTACGGCTATAACTCCCGTGATCTCACCGGTACGTTCGTGCAATTCAGCGGAAACAGAATACGAGAGCATCTGCGTACCGGTCTGTGCAAAAACGACCAACGGAAAAAAAAAGAATACAAAAAAGATCCGCATCATAGTTCGAACGGGCGGTCGATATCCATTTCAAATATCTGTGAAGTATCGGCGTATATTAGTTTGGTGCTATTGGATGGCAATTGGATGAGCCAGTCCCCCTTGGTATTACGTATTACAGTACCGAACAATTTCCGCAAACGCAACTGTGAGAATTTCTCCCAAAAGACCCAGCCGAAGTAAGCGGTATTCTCTTCGATGATGAATGCCGGAACTCGTTCCGATGGTTCAATGGTGATTGCACCGACAGTGATGGGGATGAAGTGTTGTTTGCGGAGTGATTCAACAAATAATTCTGTAACGTTTTTTCCTTCAAATATCAGTTCATGTTTTGAACGTTTTACGTTTTTTCCTTCAATAATATCTGAAAGAGCTGATTGAAGCCGAACTGTGGGGTTCATAATAACCTTGATCTATGAAAATTCAATATCGGTCGCTGCAAAGTTACCGGGCTAAGAAATTTTTAACAGTGTAAAAGAATTGTTCAGGTTCGTCAAGCCAAGGAAAATGACCTGAATGTTCCATCATAGCAAGACGGGCGTGTGGAATTTTTTCCGCCATGAGTTCACTCCATGATGAAGAAACGTGCACATCGTGACGTCCGCCGATGACCAGTGCAGGAACTGATATTTCCTTCAATCGTTCCGTTACGTCATATCGCTGTAATTCAGTTGAAATAAAATATTGATTCCGTTTGGCATTGAATTCTGAGCGGGAAAAAATCCTGTCAATTGTCATGCGAGCTTCTGCTGTTTGCACATCGTATTGATAGATTGCTCGATTAAATGTTTTCGCCCGTTCTTCATGCGGCAGTGAACGGATTTCTTTGGAAAGTTGTTCGTATTTCGGATAAAGCGGATGCGAAGGATCGCGGAATGTTCCCTTGTGGAATTTTCCCGTCGGGGCAGAACAAACGACGATCAATTTATTTACGCAGGTTTGATGTGCAAGTGTATATTCAAGAGCTGTCCATCCGCCGGCGGATTGACCCATAATGTTCCAGCGTTCAATTCCCAGATGAAGACGTAATGATTCTATGTCGTTAACGAGAGTTGGGATTCCGTATTCAATTTTTTCAATTACGTTGCCGGACAATCCGGTTCCGCGTGGATCAAGTCTGATCAGTGTAAAATATTTTGCAAGTTCATCAAGCGAGGTCCAACGATGTCCGTCAATACCCCACGATACAGGGCAAATGAGAAGCGGTTCGCCGCTGCCGGTGACGGTGTAACCAATGTGAGATGAAGAGACGGGAAAAGTGAAGCTGCCATTGTTCATATTGGAATATAATGAACAATTTTGAATAATTTTTTATAAGAGAACCCTAACAAGAGACTTAAAGAACACTAAGTTTTTTCTTAAAGTAGTCTAACGATTGTTTTCTTGCATGATGAAGTGCCCTCGATTACCTTTGTAGTAGAAATAAGGACACAAATAACAGAGCAGAAAAGAGGATGATATGGGTACTTCAAAAATAGCAATGCTTTCCGGAATTTACCTGATCTTGGGGATGTATACGGTAAGTTTTACAGCAGCAGAT
>JAUXTU010000011.1 GCA_030679145.1 Bacteroidota bacterium
CTTGAAAGTTATTTTAGTCGTCTCAAAGAACATTATCGTCACCATCGCGGACTCGCTCTACATCATCGCGATGCTTATTTTAAATGGTATTTTTATTTTGTACCTGGCAAAAATAGCAACACTAAATGACTATTATGCCCAGAATGACATTGATGTGAGATTTTTCAAATGTTTCTTATACTTATTTATGGACACTGCTTATCGGGTATAATAGTTCTCCTTGATTTTTTATTCGTTTGCTCAGCATTGTTTCGGTCGTAAGATATTCTTTCGGAGAATATCCGATTATCTCGGGAATTTTTCCTGTTGAGATCTTTGTCACCGAATTAACAAGCAAAGAAACAGATTGATTGTTTGTGAACGGAATATTCAAATTTGTTCCTTGAGTCCATGAAACGTACGATGTTGTTGACCCTTGGACATATGTTCTGATCTGAGTATTTGTAAATGCCTGATAGTATCCCACTTTGTACAACTGATTGTCCGCAGGAACAACGACGTTATCCAAAGTCTGACTTACCAATCCATAATTGACGTAAATTGGGTTTAATATTTTTGTACTCGCGTTTCGTATATAAATAAAAAAGAATTCAGGACCCGCAATAAGACTGTATCGTTTCTCTGTTAATCCTGCAACATTAAGGTTAACGCCGTTCCATATCAGCTCACGCCCGATAATCGTTCCGGTATTTGTCTTTCCGGAAGTTTGGGCAGTATATGATACCGTTGAAGGATTTGTTGAGAAAATAAATCTTACACTATCATTAACAAAAAGTGTTTTGGTAACACCACCTACTGTAATACTAATATCTGTGAAAATTGGATTTAGGAATGTAACGATAAACGGCGATGGTTTTGTTACACTAATAATGGAGGAGGAGCCAACATTATTTGCAACGTCATAAGCCTTTGCTTGCAGCGTATATGTACCCGGATCTTCTAAATTGGTGTTCCATTCAAAACCAAATGGGGATGTTTCATCGGTTTCGGCAATAACACCATTTTTGAGGATCTCTACTTTTGTCACTCCCTTGTTATCAGCGGCATCAATAACGATGGTGACCATACCGGTGACAATTGAATTATGTTCGGGTGAGATAATTTGAACTGTGGGTGCTATTGTATCTTTTGTTGAAGATTTAGTTACGTCTTCTTCTTCATCGCACGACGACAACAGTAATGATACAATAAAAGGGAGATATCTTAGGATAGTAATAAACCGGAGCTTCATAGATTAAACTCCTTTCTGAGTGCAGTAATTAAACAATGGTGGTAATTTATCGTTCTTCCGCTTCTGAAACAAGCGCAAAAGAAATTGAACAATTTTAGTATTTATTCAGCCTATTTTTATTAAACTCAGATTTGGTTTGAAATACAGAGCAAAATCATAGCCACAGATCCACAGATAAAATTTTAAAAATTTATCTGTGAAAATCTGTGGAATCTGTGGCATCGTTTTTCTTTGCTGAGCAATTACTACATTCTATATCAAAATTGTAGATGGTTATCATTTTGCAGGAAGAATCTAATTTTTGTTAGGAATTTTTAACCGTTCTCATTATTATTGTTCATATAATTCGTGAATTGCAAGAGACTATTTGAACATAGCACTATGTCTAAATCCAAAAAATTCGAAACCAACGCCATCCGCACACAAGTGCCACGAACACCACTGCGTGAACATTCTGTTCCACTGTATATGACATCAAGCTTTGTGTTTGATGATGCCGAACAAGCACGCGCACTCTTTGCAGATGAAATTCCGGGAAATATTTACACACGGTTTTCCAATCCGAACAATACGGAGTTCGTCGAAAAAATGTGCCTGCTTGAAGGAGCAGAGGATGGCATTGCAACTGCATCGGGAATGTCCGCTGTCTTTACAAGTATGGCGGCTTTATTAAAATCGGGAGATCATCTTCTTGTGTCCCGTTCGGTCTTTGGTTCAACGCATCAAATTCTGACAATGATCTTGCCAAAGTGGGGCATTACTCACTCGTATGCCGATATTGATAAGCCGAAAGAATGGGAAGCTCTGATCCAAAAAAATACAAAAATGATCTTCATCGAAACACCATCAAATCCCGCTCTCGATATTATCGATCTGGAATGGATCGGTGCGCTTGCAAAAGAACATAATATTATTTTAAATGTTGATAATGCTTTTAGTACACCGTATCTGCAGCAGCCGATTTCGTTCGGTGCGGATATCGTCATACATTCCGGAACAAAGTTCCTGGATGGACAGGGACGAACGATCGGCGGAGTGATTGTTGGAAGAAAAGATCTGATCAAAGATATTCGATTCTTCGCGCGTCACAGCGGACCGTCATTGTCGCCGTTCAATGCTTGGATTCTTTCGAAAAGTTTAGAAACGCTTTCCGTAAGAATGGAACGACACAGCGAGAACGCAATGAAACTTGCGCAGTATCTGGAAAAACATTCTGAAATTGAGATGGTAAAGTATCCGTTCCTTACATCACATCCACAGTATCATCTTGCAAAAAAACAGATGAAACTCGGCGGCGGTATCGTCACCTTTGTTGTTAAAGGAGGGATTGATCGGGGAAGAACATTTTTAAATTCTCTTCAAATGCTTTCCCACACAGCTAATCTGGGTGATACGAGAAGTATTGCAACGCATCCGGCATCAACAACACATTCTAAATTGAGCGAAGCAGAGCGAGTTGCTGTCGGAATTTTACCGGGACTCATTCGCATCTCTGTTGGACTGGAACATATTGACGATATCATTGCCGATGTTGAACAAGCATTGGAGCAAAGCAAATGAACTACTACGCGTTGATGTATGATGTGGTGAATGATTATGTTGTTCGCCGAGCCGCATTTAGAGATGAACATCTTCGATTGGCAAATGAAGCGAACAGACGGGGAGAGTTATTGCTTGGCGGTGCATTTACCGATCCGGCAGATAGAACGCTGCTGATCTTTCACGTTAAGGACAAATCTATTATTGAAGATTTTGTAAAGCACGATCCGTACGTGATCAACGGATTAGTAATACGGTGGGAAATCCGTCATTGGAATGTTGTTATTGGTTCCAATCAACAATGAATGAAGCGTTATAATCTTGTCATTTAGCAAAGCATTATTTTTCTGCATAGAAATTGTTATTCTTGCCGCCATTTTCCCCTTATTTTTTTATAAGAGAACCCTAACAAGAGACTTAAAGAACACTAAGTTTTTTCTTAAAGTAGTCTAACGATTGTTTTCTTGCATGATGAAGTGTCCTCGATTACCTTTGTAGTAGAAA
This sequence comes from Bacteroidota bacterium, assembly GCA_030679145.1. Lineage (GTDB taxonomy): Bacteria > Bacteroidota > Ignavibacteria > UBA10030 > UBA8401 > UBA8401. Next base: position 3,275 of record JAUXTU010000011.1, read on the forward strand.
TAAGGACACAAATAACAGAGCAGAAAAGAGGATGATATGGGTACTTCAAAAATAGCAATGCTTTCCGGAATTTACCTGATCTTGGGGATGTATACGGTAAGTTTTACAGCAGCAGAT
>JAUXTU010000018.1 GCA_030679145.1 Bacteroidota bacterium
GATTTCAAAGGTAGAGTTTCGATAGTCATCATTATGCGCGCGCATGCTTTTTGAAAGTTGTGATTTGATTTCAAAGGTAGAGTTTCGATAGTCAAAAGAACGATCACAGTTTTATCAATGAGTTGTGATTTGATTTCAAAGGTAGAGTTTCGATAGTTCAACAATTCATTTTCAATATCACGGTATGTTGTGATTTGATTTCAAAGGTAGAGTTTCGATAGTCCGAATGCTAATTTCCCTTTTCATATCACTGTTGTGATTTGATTTCAAAGGTAGAGTTTCGATAGTAAATTGATTGAACGGCAGACCGAGCGCCGGTTGTGATTTGATTTCAAAGGTAGAGTTTCGATAGTCGCAGTGATCTTAAAATACATACGCTCAAAGTTGTGATTTGATTTCAAAGGTAGAGTTTCGATAGTTGTGTGCTTGTTGCCTGTATCTACTTCCAGTTGTGATTTGATTTCAAAGGTAGAGTTTCGATAGTGCATCGTTACTCTGCGCTAAAAGGACACAAGTTGTGATTTGATTTCAAAGGTAGAGTTTCGATAGTCCTTCGATGTTTTTGTTCAGCCAGTCGAGGTTGTGATTTGATTTCAAAGGTAGAGTTTCGATAGTAGTTGATTTATAATCTTCTATATATCAATAGCTTAACGGCTGAATCTATCGGAAAAAAGCGCCGAAAAATCTGATCGAAGCGAAGCGAAGAGAGGATTTTTCGGCGCTAATTTTTTTATAAAATGCTGGAAGTGTTTAGTACGCTTCCAGCATTTTTTGTTTTAAAATATCTCTAATTGTGCCGGAGTGTCGGGCAATGGCAGTGTCTTCTTTCCCCAAAAATTGATGATATCGCCGTATTGTTTATCAGTTATTTTTATGATACTAACATGGCCTTTTTGCGGGATCAGTCTCTCTACACGCTTCGTGTGAACGTCAGAACTTTCTAAACTAGCACAATGACGAATATATACGGAATATTGCATCATTGAAAAGCCGTCTTTCATCAAGTCTTTACGGAATCTGGCGTGCGTTTTCTTTTCAGAATCGGTGACAGTGGGAAGGTCGAAAAAGACGAAGAGCCACATAATTCTATAGGCGTTGAGTCGCATAATTAAGCACGAACGCTGGAAGGGTTCTGAACCCTTCCAGCGTTAGGTTGTAAATTCCGGATATTTAATTGTCTTACGTTCTCCCATAAAACATTCTGCTAATGATGCTGTTGTTTGCGACAGTGCCACCATCAATGGGCTTATCGAATCGTTGATTGAAACATCAAGTGTCAATATGGTAAGTAATCGTAATTTGATGTTCTTATCAATTACGGAAATATCTTTAAAGTCTCTAATGGAACGAACGACAAGAAGATCAACCCACGGGCGGTACGGTTCCATAATATCATCGGCAAGACAATACGCATTGTATTTGTTATGATGATGAATGCCAAGGGTTGGGAGGAGACCGGAACCGGTTAATGAACGTGCAACTGCAGCGCGAAGTATTATATAACCATAATTCAAAAGATTATTCGGCGGTTCGCCATCGCGGTCTCGTGTAAAAACATTTTTTCTATTTGACCCGTCATTCCCGAATGCTTCTGTCGGGAATCTATTATTAAAAAGATTTTGCCAATAAAACCTGCTTGCTTTTCCTTCTTCGTTGGTCGTATCACCGCTTTTAACGTTCTCTGCGCATCGTTTTAAAAATGCTGTTTCTTTGCCGAACGATGAAAGAAATTTTGCCTGATTACTGATCTTCGACTTTATTGTTTGCTGCCACAACTGTTTTTTAAGAGGTTCGCTTGCATTGATCTGGCTTTGAAATAGTTGCGATTGTAATGTATTTCCTTCCAGATTCAACAACATTGAGGTCGGCATATGGTTTTGATTACAAAAGATAACGGCAACATTATTTGCATTCAAATTTGCAATTGCTTGTAATGAGAATGTAGTCTCTTCGTTTTCAAATACCACAACACCGAGATCTTCAATCGGTGCCTGTTTCTCTTCATCTGTTTTTTTGTTCCGCAAAACAAGTTGATTCAACTTGGAACTGACATGGCAAGAGTTTTCGATGAAGAGGGTACGTTTAAGCATATCACTCTTTCAAAGGTTCTATTTTTCCCGTCGGAGTTATTTTGACTTTAACACCTCGGAATGTATTATGATTGCACCGTATTACCGATCCCTCAATAGAATCAATGGCTTTAACAGGTTTGTCATAATCAGCTTTTACATTTGCGGGAAAATGACGAGCCAATACAATAATTCCATTTTGGTCAGCCTTTACAACTCGATATAATCTTTTGAATAAAAATTCATCATCATTCCAGTTTATTTCATCTGGATGTTCTTTGTAGACAATAATCATGTCTCGTTTTGAAAAGACTATCAACAAAGGCAGTCCATTTTTTGAACTATTAAAAAGAGGTTTCCTATTTTTTATTCTATTTGCAGCATCGAAAAGGGTTATTGTCTCAAAATTTCTTTTTTCTTTTTTCTCCAATTTTGCACTACCAAACAATGCAATTAAGGAGTTTTCACCTGTTTGTACAAATAGCTTTTTATTCGTTTCACTTCGAATGGGCTGCATTATTGATTCTACTTTTATGCGCACCTTTTTAATAGGGACGGGGCTTCCATTTTTATTCGGTAAAAACAAAGTGTGTTCTAATGCTTTTTGTAAATTGTCATTATTATCTTTAAGCGATTGCTTAACAATTTCTCTGATTGCTGGGTCAATTATATTATCAATTTGTTCAACCTTACTAAAATAGCCTTTTTTATTAAACTTCAATTCTTTCCTCACGACATAATTCATTTCACCATTGTTTGCTGGGTTTTTTATTAACCCATAATATGTATCGTCGTGTAATGCACCCCTTGCAACGTCACCACCACTGTATTTAGGTAAACCAGTGTTTTTATTATTTTCCGGTTTTCCATTTTTATAAATTCTTTTTTTGCCTGAAGAAGTAATTCTATTTTTGTTATTGTATGAAACTAAAATATTTTCAATTGAGGCTTTTGCTTTATCCCTTAAGTTTGGACAATCAATCATATCAAACAATCTATTTTTAATTTGTGACTTTCGTTCTTTCTTGATTTGGGCATATTCGTCAAAATCTTCTATTTGGGTATATTGGGAAATCATTTCAATCATATCAAGTGAAGTTACTGCTGTCACGATTGCATCAATTGCATGATGTCGATGGTCGTCACGGGTTTTACGTGGATAAAATTTACCATCGTAAACACTCCCCCGAATAACGGTATGTGTTTCACTTATATCACTTGGTTCTTCATCGTCCGTAGTATAGGGAATGAGTTCTACAAATCTTTTTTCTTCATCATAAACTCCCCAATATTTTCCATTTTCTGTTTCTTTATCAACGTGGACAGTTGGATTAAGAAGGGTATTGAAACCAAGTAATTGTCTGACCAAACCAGTTGATTGTCCATTAGTCATTTGAACTTTATTACTTTGAAAAGCTTTTCGTAAATATTCAACAGTTTGTCTTGCAATGTAAGCCGTGTCAGTTATTTGACTGTTTCTAAAATCATCCAAATCTTCTACTTTCATCAAGAATCGTTTTTGTTTTCCCTCGGATAATTTTTTTATATTTTTGAAAAAGATATGTTTTTTATTCCATTCGTGCTCAAGAGGCGTTCTGTTTCCTTTTTCTTTGTTAAACTTGCTATCTGACAATGTTTTGTTTAAAAAGGAATTATCTCCACATTTGCTGTAAGGAATAATATGCTCAATTTCAATTTCGGGAGTAAAAAGTCTGGCAAGACCAATTTGTTCACCGGTGTAGGGCAAAACCCTGTCACATTCAAGCCATAATTTATATTTTTCGGTATCCTTTGGATTTACATCTTTGCAAAATTTTTCAAATGCTTTTAGATCAATATTTCCTTTTATACTTTCAAAATTCTTCTTTGAGAATTCAAGCTCAAGAAACAATTCAAACTTTAAAATATCTGGATGACTTTGGTCTAATTGTATTTTTCTTTTCTTTGAAATGAATTCTGCATAACGTCTTCGTGCCTCTTCTTTCTCCCTAATATTGCGTGTTGCTTCTTCTCGTTTTGTCTTAGGCTTTTTAAGTTCTCGTGCTAATTCAACGCGAACAAGGTCGGGTTTACCGAATTCTTCGTCATCAATGATTGCATTGATAACACGAATTGCCTCGGATAATCCTTTTTGGACTATTGGATTTCGTAATTCATTGTTTTGCGGTTGCGGTATCTTTTGCTCAAGCTGTTTATCAAAAATCTTAATGCTTGAATCATCGTGATAGCCAGCATATTTTTCAGCTTTTCGCAAATCATATCCTTGCTTAATCCAAGGTAGAAGTTTCTTGATTGCTTTCAAACTCATCTCAGTATAATCAGGTTCTAAATTTATTTTAGCATACTTTATAAGTTGCTCATCGTTTAAGCCGAGAGCTTTAATTCCATCATTCCACTTTTTGGCAATAATTTGTTTTCCTTTTTTCTTTCCTTTCTTATAGAACCAATCCTGCACATCTTTCTTTCCCAATAGCCACTCTTTACTTTTAATAAACTCACTTGCAAAGACAGTGTTGTGCCATAACTGATATTGTTCTTGAGAATATTTTATTGGTTCATTATCTGCGCTGATTTCTTTCGGATTAAGGTTGTTCCAAAATTCTTCACCAAGGGCTTCGAGCAGTCTTACTTTTGTAATATTACCTTTTAATTCATATATCTCATTAAACTCTGCTTCCAAAGGCAGCCCCAATTCTTTTTTTAATTCAATAAGGCTGTTTTTAATATGAGCTTTTTCTTCTTTGTTTCCTTTTTTGAGTTCATGCAGAAATATGGATTTGGTCGTATGTAGTTTTTTAGCCAACAAGTCTTTTTGAATTGGAGTAAGTTCAGCAAGAGTTATATCTTCGGTTGAGTAACGGATATTATTTATAGTAGTCCAAATTCTAAATTCTTGGTATTCAAAAGAGCTTTTAGGGCAGCACCGTAAATATGATTTTTTAATTTTTTGAGTTTTCTTGTCGAAATAAGTAGTGAATTCATAAGAACAAGTTGCTACAAGATGTTTCTGTGAACGCAACGGTCGTTGGAAGAAAATACATTCGTCTTTTATCTTTTTTTTGTTTTCATCTGTAAGTAGTTTTAGATAGTTAGGATAAGATTTTTGTTTTTCCCATATACAATCAAATTCATATTCAAACATTTCTCGAAGAGTATAATGTTGATCCCCACGAATTTTTTCAATAGGTTCATTTGGATTGTGTGAATCTTTGTTCTGTCTAATCAGGTAATAATAATATTCACCGATAGTTCCATGTTTAATATTCCCATTTTCTTTTGCCTCATCAATTTTATCTTGTAATTTACCTATTATTGTTTTTACGATTCCCGTTTCTTCATTTTTTGTTTCAGTGAATTCAGCCAGTGCTTCTTCTTTTTTATTGCTTTTAAAACCACGGTTATTATTAAATTTTAAAAATATTCTACCAAGTTCTTGCAAAGATATTTGTCTTTCGAGAGCATCTGAACGGAGTTTATACAGTTCAATTGTTAGATTTTTTTTATCGCCTTTCTTTTCCGTATAATATTTCCCGTCAGGTAGCATATTAAGTTCAGAAAGAACTTTTTTAAGTCGTTCACGACGCATTTTGAATCTGTAATTTAATCGTCTTGCACCTCTTGCAATTCGACGTTGTTGGTTTTTAGTGGTTTCCTTTCCACTTGTATCTTCAACAACTCCTTTGGGAAATATCCTTACACCAGATTTAATGATTTGTTTAGATACATCATCAATTAAAGCCCATCCAATCGAATTTGTCCCAAGGTCGAGTCCAAGAATCTTTGCCATAATAGTATCCTTATTGTGTATTAAAGATTAGAATGAGGTAACTAAATAAACAGTAAAATTCAATACCTTGGTACAGGTATTTTTACGTCGATGGATAAAATTGCGTCTCAAGAAAAAATAACATTGAGATGAGGATTGACTATAAATAAAAAAGCCTTATATTTGCAGTAAGATTTCTTTACTACCTTTGAAATCTTATCACAATAAGGCTATATGCCGAAGTGAAAAACTTGGCGCGGCTTCGGTCGCGCCGTTTTTATTTTATCCTTTTTTAGTTACAAATAATTTTTTATATTGTTCTACCCAATAACGGGAAGTAGCTCAGCCCGGCTAGAGCGCTTGGTTTGGGACCAAGAAGTCGCAGGTTCGAATCCTGTCTTCCCGACAACAACAAAATAGTCAAAGAAGTCGTGGCGCGGAACGCGCCATCTTCCCGACAACAAAATACCCCGCTAATAGCGGGGATTTTATTTTATGCTCTTCGCCTTTATTTACATCGCCGCAACTTTAGCTGCAAATTACACCGCAACGTGGTTCATTCATTTCCCCGTTTTCGGCCAGGTTTCCATTGCAACATTCATTTTTGGAATAACTTTCACTGCAAGAGATCGCGTCCATAGTTCGTTGGGAAGAACCAATGTCTATAGAATGATTGCGCTTACCGCTCTGCTCAATCTAATTGTTACAGTTATGGGGGGTGTTGAATGGAGAATCGTTGTTGCATCATTGATCGCTATTATTCTTGCCGAAACCGCTGATACGGAAATTTATCAGCATTTCATCAATAACACGTGGGGAATGCGGGTGTTCAAAAGCAACAGTGTCAGTATTCCGCTGGATAGTCTGCTATTTAACCTGATTGCGTTTGCCGGTGTGTTCACCAATCTTGAAGTTGCCTCCATTATTTTCGGGGAAATCATATTCAAGGGATTGGTCAGCGCAGTTCTTGCAATACGTCCGTTGGAATATTTCCGCTCGCGTTCCACTTCGTAGTTTTTTTCATCTCCGTTTATTACAAAAGATTTTGTCATTTCTCTTTCTTGCATATTCTTGATTATTTGGGTATTATTTTTTGATGAAAAGGCGAACAACAACTTCCCGAAAGCGGGATCACGTTGAACTGACGGTGAAGAAGGATGTTTCGTTTAAGACGAAAACTTCCGGATTTGAAGAATGGGAATTTGTTCACAATGCGCTTCCTGAAATAAATCTTTCGGATGTTGATACAACAACAATGTTCCTTGGCAAAAAATTATCATTTCCGTTCATGATCTCGTGTATGACAGGCGGTTATCTTGAAGCGGAAAAGATCAACCGGCAGTTGGCAGAAGTATGCGAAGAGTATCATCTTGCAATGGGTGTCGGAAGTCAACGTCAGGCAATTGAAAACAAATTGTATCATCGATCGTTTTCAATTGTACGATCAGCTGCACCGTCAATTCCAATCATTGGAAATATCGGCGCACCGGAAGTTGCAGTGTTAAAAGATATTTCATCGATGCAAAAACTTGCCGATCTTGTTGGTGCGGATGCATTTGCGGTCCATCTCAATCCGCTGCAGGAATTTTTACAGCCGGAAGGGAATACAAATTTCCGCGGAGTGTTGCAAGGAATTGAAAAACTTGTGAAAGGACTTTCCGTTCCGATCATTGTAAAAGAAATTGGAGCGGGAATTTCATTTGATGTTGCTCAACGATTGACTGATGTTGGTGTTCGAATTATTGATGTTGCAGGAGCCGGCGGAACAAGCTGGGCGGGTGTTGAGATTCTTCGCCGCGCAGATAGGAAAGAAATTAATTGGAATCCATTGTGGGATTGGGGAATACGGACAACCGATGCATTACAGGAAGTTGTTCCGTTAAAGAAAAATATCAATCCGAGTTTGACTATCATTTCGTCAGGTGGAATTTCTAACGGAATTGATTGTGCAAAATCGATCGCACTGGGAGCAGATATGACTGCATCTGCGCGTCCGATGATAAAAGCATTAATGAATGGCGGCAAAAAAGAACTTCGGAAAAAGATCGAGCAAATAATGTTGGAATGTAAGGGTGCAATGTTTTTGACCGGAGCTCCTTCCATAGAAAAATTACAGTTTAATAGTCATCTGCAAAAAATAAATACCGTCATTCCCGCACGCTCTTAGCGGGAATCTATTTGAAAGACGCCCGATAAGATCATTTCCCGAGGGGATCTCTTTGGGACGCGCATGACGAGATTTTAATATTTATGTTAGATAGAAGCAGTCTCAAAAATACCTAATCGTTGACATTTCGAGATGCGAAGCATCGAGAAATCTCGGTTTTGTCTTCAATTATTAAAACGAGATTCCTCACTTCGTTCGGAATGACAATAAAATTCATTTTTGAGACCGCTTCTAGTTATATTTGAGCAATTGGTGTCATGAAATCATACGAAAAAAAATATCACAAATATAAGTCGCTCATCGATCAGAAGATCTATTCCTGCATTCGTAAAAAGGAACCGGTATCGTTGTATGAGCCGATGAAGTATGTTCTCTCTGCTAGCGGAAAACGGATGCGTCCGTTGTTGATCGTTCTTTCGTGTGAAGCGGTCGGCGGCTCGATGAACGAAGCGCTCAATGCCGCAGTAGCAATTGAAGTGCTTCATAATTTTACTCTTGTTCACGATGATATAATGGATAATGCCGATTCCCGCCGTGGCAGGGCAACTGTTCATGTTCGTTGGGACAGTAATATTGCGATCCTTGTCGGCGATGAATTGGTTGCGCTTGCGTACCGTGAATTATTACGGACAAGATCGAAAGCAATTGCGCAGGTTGCCGATGTGTTCACGGAAGGTGTTGTAGAAGTTTGTGAAGGTCAGGCGTATGATAAAGAATTTGAAATGCTGCAGGATGTTTCGATCGATGATTATCTCTTAATGATCGCTAAAAAAACAGGCAAATTATTCTCCGTTTCTTCGGAGGTCGGTGCATTGATCGGCGGCGGAACAGAACGGGAGATTCGCGCGCTTCGTTCGTTCGGGACATTTATTGGACGTGCATTTCAAATTCAGGACGATCTGCTCGATGTTGTGGCGGATGAAAAAGAATTTGGTAAAAAGATCGGCGGAGATATTATCGAAGGGAAGAAAACATTTTTGTTGATCCGTGCATTTGAACGTGCACAGGGAAAAGATAAGAAAATGATCCAGTCGATCTTTAAGAACAAAGGAACATCGCCGAAGAACATTCCGCTGGTAAAAGAGATCTATGAGCGATATGGAATAATTGAACTTGCAAAACAATCAATAGATAAGGATATTCGTCAAGCGAACCTGCAATTAGAAAAATTGCGCGATACGCCTGCGAGGGAAATGCTCTTCTGGTATTCAGATATGATTTTGAATCGACAGTTCTAATATGATCGAAAAAGAAGTTACGATAAGAAATAGAGCCGGATTGCACACACGACCTGCTGCCGCGCTGGTAAAACTTGCAGCACAATTCCGTTCCGAATTTTTTATCTATAAAGATGGATTTGAGATCAATGGAAAAAGTATCATCGGCGTGATGACGCTTGCCGCAGAGCAAGGTTCAACACTGCAATTGAAGTTTGAAGGTGAAGATGAAGGGCAGGCAATGCAGACAGTGGTAGGATTGTTCGAGCGCGGATTTGATGAGATGTGAAGTCTGATTGTTACACCTGCCCGCCGCTTTGCTTTTGCAGGCGAAGATTTCACAGATTAGGATTATAAAATTATTTTATAAATCAGTGTAATCCCCGCCTGCGGCGGGGAGGTGTGGCAAGAGGTTTTAAGAAATTACCGCATCTGATAACTGAAGAATAAAACAACATTGTGGAAACAAAAAAAGAAATAGTGCTTCACGGAATTCCTGCATCACCCGGTATTGTGATCGGGAAAGCGTACGTCTTTGCTAAACAGGCGCCGCGGATCGAAGATAAATCGATTTCTGAAAACGAAATCACGAACGAGCTTGCCCGTTTGCAGCACTCCATTGATCGGTCGGAAAAAGAATTGCAAAAAGTTCTGCAATTGACCGAACAGAAAGTCGGCAGTCAAAAAGCGAAGATCTTTGAAGCACAGATCATGATCCTGTCTGATGCAGTCTTGTTCGATTCCATTCGCGCACGAATAAAGAAGGAATTGAAGAGTGCAGAATATGCAGTCCACCGCGAGATCTCGAAATATCAGCAGATGATGATGAACTCTGCGGATGAATATATGCGCGAACGTGCGCACGATGTTGAAGATGTGAAGAATCGCGTCATCAGAAATATTCAGCAGGAAAAGCTTATTTCACGATTTGAACCGAATTCAATCGTGATCTCCGAAATTCTTACTCCGGCAGATACTGTTTTATTCAGCAGGAATGACGTGCTTGCGTATGCAACGGATTTCGGAGGAACAACCTCGCACGCTGCATTGCTTTCCCGGTCACTCAATATACCTTCGGTTGTTGGATTGAAAGAAGTAACGAAACTGGTTCAAGCAGGCGATACGATCGTTGTAGATGGTTATGCCGGTAATATTATTGTCCATCCTAGTGAAGAAACATTGGCTCGATGCAATGAACGAAAAGAAGAACACCTGCATTTTGAAAGTGCATTGAAAGAGATCCGCGAACTGACGGCTCAAACTCTCGACGGAAAGATCGTCCAGTTGTCATGCAATATTGAATTCAGTGAAGAAGCTGAAAATGTTCACACAAAAGGGTCGCATGGAATTGGATTATATCGCACGGAAGGATTATTCTTACGTACGGAAAATTATCCAAGCGAAGAAGAACAATATGGAGAATACAGAGCGATCGTAGAAAAATCTGCACCGTTCAAAGTGGTCATGCGAACGCTCGATATCGGCGGTGATAAAGTTGTTTCGAATACATCGAATGAAGATAATCCATTCTTAGGATGGCGCGGTATCCGTGTGTTATTGGACAGGCCGGAAGTATTTTTGACGCAGCTTCGCGCTATGCTTCGCGCAAGCGCGCATGGCGAAGTGTGGATCATGCTTCCAATGATCTCCGGATTGAAAGAGATCCGTCAGACGAAAGAACTTCTTGAACAGGCAAAAACGGGATTACGGGAACAAGCAGTTCCGTTTGATGAGAATATCAAGATCGGTGCTATGATCGAGGTTCCTTCGGCGGCGGTCATTGCAGGAGACATAGCGCAAGAGGTGGATTTTTTGAGCATTGGAACGAACGATCTCATTCAATATCTTCTTGCTGTTGACAGAGGAAACGAAGTTGTATCCGATCTGTATCAAGAATTTCATCCTGCGGTGATTGCGACAATCCGCCATATCATTATTGAAGGGCATCGTGCCGGAAAGCCGGTGAGCATGTGCGGCGAAATGGCGGGCGATCCTGTTGCGCTGCTGCTGCTGCTCGGTTTAGGATTGGACGAATTCAGTATGAATCCGCATATTCTTCCGGAGATCAAAAAAATTATCCGTTCGGTTTCGTATTCCGAAGCAGAAGAGATTGCCAGCAGAGTTTTGGAAATGAAGACCGAGGATGATGTGAAGGATTTCCTTAAAGTAAATCTCCACACAATGGTCCCCGATCTGCTGCTGGAATAAGAAATATTTTTTTTCTAATCCATAATTGGCTTTACACTAAAGTGTCATGCCCGTCCCAAAGGGATCCCCTCGGGAAATGTTCTTATCGGGCATCCATAAAAATATAGATTCCCGCCAAAAGCGTGCGGGAATGACGGTTTTTTTTAACTTTACTAAAATAACAAACACACTATTTCCAGAAATCTATGAACCAACTCATTAAACAACACGATCCAAAAGGAATGAGAAATCTCATCCTTAATTTTCCTGCGCAGGCGACCGAAGCAGTTACTATCGGCAATGCGGCGAAGGTAAAACTGAATGTCTCAAAAATAAAGAATATCGTCATCACCGGACTCGGCGGCTCGGCGATCGGCGGAGATCTTCTCCGCGCATATCTCGCCGATAAATGCGATGTACCCGTGATCGTCAATCGCCACTATTACTTTGCGGAATTTGTCGGAAAGAATACAATGGTGATCATCTCCAGTTATTCCGGCAATACGGAAGAAACCGTTGCCGCGTATAAAGATGCGATCAAACGGAAAGCAACGATCTTTTGCATCACTTCCGGCGGAGAAGTGGAAAAAATTGCAAAGAAACACAAACATCCGTACATCAAAATTCCGGGCGGACTTCCGCCGCGCGCCGCACTTGGATATTCATTCTTCCCGACATTGATTGCGCTGAGCAAACTCGGATTCATCAAAGATCAGAAGAAAGAGATCAAAGAGACGCTTGCGCTGTTGAACACACTCTCCGGACGATATTCAGATCATCATGCGTCGGATAATCGTGCGCTCAATCTTGCAAAAACGCTGCACGGAAAACTTCCGCTCATCTATTCCGGTGCGGATAAGTTCGACACAGTGAACACGCGATGGCGCGGACAGATCACTGAAAATGCAAAGACACTTGCATTTGGTCATGTCTTTCCGGAACTGAATCATAATGAAATTGTTGGCTGGGAAGTACTGAAAGATCTGATGAAGAATATTCACGTGGTGATCCTGCGCGACAAGGAAGATTATAAACGGATACAGCTGCGGATGGAAGTGACCAAAGGAATTATCGGCGGACTCTCAGATGGAATTACGGAAGTGTACAGCGAAGGAAAATCATTACTCACTCGCACTTTCTCACTCCTCTATCTTGCAGATTGGGTTAGCTTCTATTTGGCAATGTTCAACGGTGTTGATCCGAGTCCGGTAAAGAAAATTGATTTCTTGAAAGAAGAACTGGGAAAAGTGAAATAGTTCTTTAAACACAGAGACACATAATAAAAAAGCACGGACAACCTCCGTGCTTTTTTATTGTACTTCACTAAGACTTTTTCTTCCAGTCTTATTTATCTGATTTACACAAGGCAGTGCCAAATGAGAGAGATATTTCCGTTGCTCTTACGTACAATTAGAATTATTTTTATTATATCACGATGCGGATATTGCAATTATGGTGAATAATATGATGAAGCATTATTATTTAATTTTTGTTTGCATATTCTTATTTATTCAAAACACCGTCTCTCAATTTTCATCAATGAATGGACCCGCTGGCAACAATATTCTCTCTCTTGAAGTAAGTAAAAAGGCAGTCTATGCTGGAACTGAGTTAGACGGCGTTTTTAAATCTACTAATAATGGAATCACTTGGTCTAGAATAAATAATGGACTAAAAGAAAATATTAGCGGATTATCAATTTATGCTAAAGATTCAACAATATTTTTAGGTACCAACTATCAAGGTTTGTTTACTTCAAACAATGAAGGTGGCGAATGGAAAATAGACACTAGTGGATTGCCAAAGGACTTAGGAGTGTATTCTTTCTTAAGTATCGATTCTACAGTTATCATTAGACCTTACCGTGGACTTTATATTTCTTTTGATAATGGAAAAACATGGTCCGAAAGAAATGGGAATCTCCCTTTAGATACTTTAATAAATTATACACAATGGCAATATGATACAATAATAACCCCAATACATCTGAATGATTTAGCAATTTACAACCATGAATTGTATGCTGGCACTAAATCCCATGGATTACTTCTTTCTCGTGATTTGGGCTTAACGTGGTCACGTCTTGATTCCACAAATAAAATCAATACAAATATTATTTCTTTGTTCATAGAAGTGGATAAAATTATACTGGCAACGGATATTGGATTTTTAGTAAGTGTTGATCGTTTTCAAAATTGGACTACAGTTAGTTTGGGAAAGGATAACGTTGTTTCAAAAATATATAAATATGGCAATTACTATTATACACTTTCTTACCATGGAGTATTTATATCCTCGGATGGTTTTAGTTGGGATAATACAAATCCAGGCCTCTCTTATAATTACGTAACTGCTCTGGCATTTACAGATGACAGAATCATTGCTGGCACATATCGCGCCGGCGTGTATATATCGTCGATTAATGAACTCCATTGGACTCCATCCAATAAGGGATTTAGTAAACCATCAGTATTGACTTTAGCACATTTTAACAACGAATTATATGCCGGCTCGGAAAACGGTTTCGTTTATAAATATAATGATGAATTGGATAACTGGTTTATTCAAAATCCGGATCAAAATTTATTTGAAATTCACAAATTATTCCCCCAAGATAATTATTTATGGGCAGCAACCAATAATGGAGTATATAAATATTCAATCCAAAATAATTGGCAAAAGTATTCGAATGGAATCCCCGTTCCTTTTGAATGCAGATCGATTATTGGTAAAGATTCAATTCTTTTCGTTGGGACGTGGGGACAGGGTGTTTTTATCTCTTCTGATAGTGGTGCCACTTGGCGATCACTTAATCCCAGTCAAAATTTCATTTATGTAAAGTCACTTGCATTAAGCAATGATGAACTCTTTGCGGTTCTGGGTTCCGGCGACGTTAATAAATACTATCGGGAAAATGGAGAATGGAAATTTTCAAAAGTATATTTCCCAGAAACAATGGGTACTATTAATGTGATGTGTAACGGGAATGGGGATATTTTTGCCGGAGATGCTCGTGGGGTTATGATCTCTTCGGATAATGGTACAACTTGGAAAATTAAAAATGAAGGTATCATGCCCAATGCGATTACCCAACTAGCAATTACCGAACTTCATTATTACAACAACGTGGTGTACGTTTCGACATTCTCTGATTTATATTTCTCAAAAAATAATGGAGATAAGTGGTTACCAATAAATACCGGAATAGAACCAATTCAAACTGAGTTTATTCATGATATTTTAACCATTGATTCAACATTGTACATAAGCACGTATGATGGAGTTTATCAAAGTAATCTCAAAAACGTTTTAACCAATGTCAGTAAAACTTCTGAACCATATCAATTTATTCTTGAACAGAATTATCCGAATCCATTCAATCCTGCTACTACAATTCAATATCAGCTTCCGGAAGTTGGTGATGTACGATTAATAGTTTATGATATGTTGGGAAGGGAAGTAGCAATACTTGTTGACGGGATAAAGGAGGCAGGATATTATACTTCTGTATTTGACGGATCGAAGTTATCCAGCGGATTATATTTTTATCGTATTAGCGTAGGGAAATTTGCTAATGTAAAAAAAATGATGCTTGTAAAATAACGTTAATATAGAAATTATAAAAAAGCACGAATGTACATTCGTGCTTTTTTTGTTTTGTGACAGTCGATAATTGTATACTTGCACCTTTCCCCGCCAAAGTGTAGTTTCTAGAAGTAACCTCAAGAATTTCCAGGTATAGTCATTGCGAGTCCCGATGTGTTCTGTCGGGACGACGCAATCTTGTTTTTCATCTATTATGAAAAGATTGCTTCGGTCGCTCCGCTCCCTCGCAATGACCGTCTATTTTTTGATACGTCTTCTGTCTGAGATGCAATTCAACTATGAAACGATTAGTTCTTAATATAATCCTCATTATTCTTTTCGCGCTTCCTCTTTCTGCGCAGTTCTATTACTTCGGGCATAACAAAGTTCAATACACAGAATTTGACTGGCAGATTCTCCGCACCGAACATTTCGATATCTATTATTATCCCGAAATGAAAGAGCTTGCCGAGCAGGGAGCATTTTTTGCGGAAGAGGCGTACAAACATAACGAAAGCAGATTCAACCATTCGCTCAACATCCGCGTTCCGCTCATTTTTTATTCATCGCATCTTCATTTTCAGCAAACAAACACCACCGGCGGGTTCATCCCTGAAGGGGTCGGCGGTTTCTTTGAATTTCTTAAAGGGCGCGTTGTCATTCCTGCGGATGGATCGCTCTCCCGTTTTCGTCACGTAATACGGCACGAGCTTATCCATGTATTCATGCACAGTAAAGTCTCCCGCGTTCTTGCCGATCATCGTCTGCCGCAGGATAGAATGCCTCCTCTTTGGTTCACCGAAGGTCTTGCCGAAGCGTGGTCCACCACTCCGGACGACCAATCCGAAATGCTCATCCGCGATGCGGTGCTGAACAATTATATCGTTCCGCTTCAAAATATGGAAATGATCTACGGAACATTTCTGATGTACAAACAGGGACAACATATTTTGAAATACATCGAAGATCGTTACGGCGAAGAGAAGATCATGCTGCTGATGGAAAATTTCTGGCGAAGTAATTCATTCAGCGATATTATGAAAGCGACGATCGGGAAAAATTATAAAGAACTTGATGAAGAATGGCTGTATGCGTTCAAAAAGAGATATTATCCGGTACTTGCCACAAGTGATTATGCAAGTCAGGTTTCGAAAACGGTGGTGAAGAAAGGATTCAACACGAAACCTGTATTTTATCATAACGCAGATAAACGGGAAGTCTATTTTATCGGAAATCATACAGGATATACATCCATCTATAAAATGAATCTGGACGGAAAGACTGAAGATGAACAGGAACCGGAATTGGTGATTGAAGGAGAGAAGAACGATGACTTTGAATCGTTCCATGTCTTCCAAAGTAAAATGGATATTTCAAAAGATGGAATGCTGGCGTTCATCACCAAAAAAGGGGAGACCGATGCTCTTCATTTGTATGATGTGAAAGAAAACGAACTGAAACGGACATTTCAGTTTCCAAATCTTGTTGTGTATGCATCCCCCAACTGGTCATCGGATGGAAAAAAAATTACATTTGCGGCAAATGATAAATCAGGAAGAATGGATATCTACATTTATGATGTGCCGCGTGAAGAACTGATCCGGCTCACAAACGATTCGTACGATGACCGCGATCCTGTTTGGAGTCCAGACGGATCAAAGATTGTTTTTAGTTCGGACAGGACAGAATATCAAAAGACAGATGTGTATAATCTTTTTCAAATTGATGTGAATTCAAAATTGATCTCACAAATAACCCGCGGAACGGAGAATTATTATTCACCGTCGTTCTCGCCCAATGGAAAATACCTTTCGTTCACATCAAACTATGATGGTGCACAAAATATCTGGGTGATTCCGGCGGAACAGATCGGACAGAGTAATTCTTCAATGAAGAAAGTGACTCATTTCACTAACGCGGCGTTCGATCCGCGATGGACCGATGGAGATGAGATCATCTTTTCCGGATTTGAAAATTATAGTTTTAAGATCTATACATTGGAGAATATCACTTCTATCATCGACTCTTTAACGATTGAGCACCAATTTGTTCTTTCCGATTCAATTGCATCGTGGAAACCGCAAAAGATCGCTGCAGATACATCGATTAAATTTGAACCATATGGCGGTGAATATTCATTGGATATTGCGCAAAGTCAGGTCTCAACAGATCCGGTGTTCGGAACATCCGGCGGCGCGGCATTGGCGATCAGTGACGTTCTTGGCAACGATCAATATTATTTTTTGCTCTATAACAATGCCCAAGCTTCCGATGAATTTTTGGAAAGTTTCAATCTGGCAATAACGCGCGTTTCGCTCGGTCAACGGTTGAACTATGCGACCGGTATCTTTCAATTTGCAGGACGACGATACGATCTCACCGATCCCGATCTGTATTATTACGAGAGAAATTTCGGCGGATATTTTGTGTTAAGTTATCCGCTCTCAAAATTTGAACGAGTTGAAAGCGCCATCAGCTTCAGCAATTCCGATAAAGATAATTACATCAATCTTCGCCCGCGGAAAGCATTGGTCCTCTCCAATTCCGTAACGCTTGTGCATGACAATTCTTTGTGGATGCAGACCGGACCGATCGACGGCTCACGATTCTTAACAACGCTTGCATACACGCAGGATGTTCAATACGGGAATGTAGGCTATTACACCGCTATTGCGGATTATAGAATGTATAATCGTACAAGCGAACGGACTGCATTTGCTTCGCGATTTACAGTGATGATGAATGAGGGAAAAGAGGCTCGCAGATATTTTATGGGAGGAAGCTGGGATATGCGGGGCTGGCCTCGATGGTCGATCCGTGGAAAAAAATTATGGCTGATGAGTCATGAGTTTCGCTTTCCGTTTGTGGATCAATTTGCAGTAAAATTTCCATTTGGAAATATCGGACTCGGCTCGTTCCGCGGTGCGGCATTCTTTGATACAGGTTCCGCGTGGGACAAAACGTATCGGTCAGCTGTCGGCAGCGTCGGAACCGGGGTCCGATGGAATCTTGGAGGATTTTTAGTGCTGCGGTATGATATCGGGAAACGTATCATCAATGATTTTAATGAATTTCAAACAGGATTGTTCTATCAATTTTTCTTTGGATGGGATTTTTAATGAGGCTATTCAAAAAATATAGTCATTGCGAGGGAGCAAAGCGACCGAAGCAATCTCCGAAGTTTAAAATAAAAACAAGATCGTTTCTTATAACCAATGCTTTTATTCTTTTATTAACTGGATGCGGTTCCACTTTAAAGCTTCGATTGGATATGAACAATTCGGCAGACAATATTCCCATGCATGGAAAGAATGCATCGCGGGAATTTACCGATTCATCTTCATTCTCTTTTCCACTAAAGATCGCATGGGAATATGATGCTTCAGCCGGATTTGGAAACGGTGCGCCGATCATTGTAAATAAAACATTGATCATCGGAACATTGCAGGGAGAATTGCATGCTGTGAATATTGAAACCGGAGAACGGATCAGTTATAATAAAAACTTCTCGCCAATATCTTCTTCTCCCGTTGCATACAAAAAAAATATCATTGTCGGTTTAGAATCAACCGAAGATAATCTGGTCTCTATCAATACAGAGTTGGGAGAGATTCAATGGACAAAAAATATCGGCGGTGTTGTGTCGTCGCCGTTCACCAGTGATGATCTTTTGTTTGCAGGAGGTTTAGACGGAACCTTTTATTGTTTTAATGCATTTGATGGAACATCACAATGGAAATTCGATACGAAAGCACCGATCTACGCATCGGGATGTGGATTAGACGATCTTGTTTTTTGCGCCAATGCCGAAGGGAATATTTTTGGATTAGATAAAAGAAGCGGGGAGAAGAAATGGAAATTTTCCACAGGTAATGCTCTCTTTGCCGGGCTGACCGCGCAGAACGGAAAATTGATCACCGCTTCCCGTGATTCCACTGTCTATATATTGGACGCTGTATCAGGAAAACTTGAGCGAACGATCTTTGTGGGTAATAAGATCATGTCAACGCCGGCTCTGTCGAATGGGATAATTTATATTCCTTCGCTTGATGGATCATTATCGGCGTATTCAATTTCTGACGGGATATTGCATTGGAAATTTCAAACGAAGAACATCACCAATACAACTCCCATTATTACATCAAACGCTGTTATTGTTGCATCATTAGATCATCATGTGTACGCTCTTTCATTGGATGACGGAACGGTTCTATGGAAATATGATGTTGAAAGCCGCATTAAAACTACACCGCTTGTTTGGCAAAACTCTATTGTTATCGCCGCTGAAAATAAAACTATCTACTGCTTTCGAAAAGAATAGTCATCAAAGATCATTCCGCTTACCAATGTAAATTTCCGGAAGTTTTTTGTTTTTATCTCATTTCGATCTCAATCTTGACTTTCATCACAACTCACTCTATATTTACCCAGTTTAATAATGTTTGCTTCGAACCCAAAATGATTGGTGGTCCTCAATGTCTGAAGAAGTAGATGTACTGCGTAATGTC
Organism: Bacteroidota bacterium; assembly: GCA_030679145.1. GTDB lineage: Bacteria > Bacteroidota > Ignavibacteria > UBA10030 > UBA8401 > UBA8401. Next base: position 19,500 of record JAUXTU010000018.1, read on the forward strand.
CCAATTTTCAGTGAACTTGCCGATAAAGATCTTGAACATATTGCCGCACTCGGTATCCGAAAAAAATACAAAAAAGGAAGCATCATCCTCCTGGAAGAAGAAACAGGTGCCGCGCTTTTTGTGATCATCTCCGGCAAAGTAAAAATTGTCCGAATGGATGATGACGGACGCGAAGTGATTCTGTCTATTTTGGGTGAAAGTGATTTTTTTGGTGAAATGGCGATCCTCGATGGCTCAACACGTTCGGCGAGCGTTGTTGCCACATCAAAATCAGAATTGTTCATGATCCATCGCGGTGATTTTTTGAAATCACTGACCGATTATCCTTCGGTTGCGATCGGTCTGCTGCGTGAAATGACAGGGCGATTACGAAAAGCTGATGCTCAGATCAAAAGTTTATCCCTGAAAGATGCCGCAGGACGTGTTGCCAATGTTGTGCTTCAATTGGCGGATGAGGTTGGTATTTTTCGAAAAGGAAAAGTGGAGATCGATGAACTTCCGTTACAGCAAGATCTCGCAAATATGGCGGGAACATCGCGCGAAACTATCTCTCGAATGATCCATAAGTTCATTAAAAAAGGATATCTGCAGATGCAAGGAAGCAAGTTGATCATCAATGATTACGAAAATTTCAAGACACTTCATTCCTAGTCAACTATGATCAAAGCAGACATGCATATGCATACCACCCACTCGGACGGATTATTTTCTCCGTACGAACTGATCAAGAAATGCAAACAGCGCGGGCTGTCTGTCATCAGCATTACCGATCACGATAGTGTTGCGGCGTTTCCCGATGCGATAGAATATGGAAAAGAATTCGGCGTTGAAGTGATCCCCGGTGTGGAATTGAGCGCATTGGTTGACGAGCGGGATGTCCATATCCTCGGATATTTTATGGATTATACGAACAAACGGCTGTTGGAATATTTGGAATTTTTTCGATATGAACGTATCAAACGGGCTGAACGGATTGTTGCAAAGTTGAACAACATCAATGTTCCGTTAAAGATTGAATCAGTGCTTGAACGTGCGGGACATGGAGCGGTTGGTCGTCCGCATATTGCTTCTGCAATGGTAGAGGAAGGGTATATTGAAACATATCATCAAGCGTTTGAAAAATTCATCGGTAACGGCGGTCCTGCATTCGAGAAAAAATTCCTGCTTACGTTGAAAGATGCGATCCAGCTCATCTCATCATCCGGCGGACTTTCGTTCCTTGCACATCCCGGTCGGTTTACCACCGAAGAACTGCTTCATCAAACGATCCGGTCCGGTTTGGACGGTATTGAAGTGATCCATCCGTCGCATCAGCCGGCTCACACATCGTATTACCGCGGCGTTGTCAACGAATATTTCCTTTTGGAAAGCGGCGGATCCGATTTTCATGGTGGTAAAAAAAATGATGATGAAGTACTTGGAAATTTTTATATTGATGAGAGCCGGGTGAACATGATGAAACATCGATTATTTTCCGGCGATTCACCCAAATAATAGAGGACGTTGATTCTGCGAACATGACTACCGAAGTTTTTCCACACGAGTTTGAAGGCGGCGTAAGTGCACACAATAAAAAATTTGCAATTGTTGTCAGCAAGTTCAATAAAACTGTAACACAAAAATTGTTGGATGGAGCGTTGCAGTGTTTTAAAAAAAATGGCGCATTGGATGTTGATGTATTTCGTTGTCCCGGCGCGTACGAATTGCCGCAGGTTGCATCATTCATTACACTACAAAAGAAATATGATGCGGTCGTTTGCCTTGGTGCGGTGATCCGCGGAGAAACTCCGCATTTTGATTTTATCTGCCAGGAATGTGCCAGAGGGATCGGAGCTGTTTCCTATGAACGGAATATTCCGGTATTGTTTGGCGTTGTTACAACAAATACATTTGAACAGGCAATGGAACGAGCCGGCGGCAGCGTCGGCAATAAAGGGTATGATACAGCGTTAGGCGCCATCGAGATGGCGGATCTTTTTTCTAAAATTGTTCGATAATCAGAAAGGGAAGCGCGAGAGACTCATTGATACAGTGATCTAACTATTTCATTGTAAGGAGTCTATCGTATGCGTGCCGGAAATGTGTTAATGAAGAGTCATTGGTTTTTTACACTTTTGTTTACAAGTATTTTTTTCTTCTTCTCCGCTGCTCTTGCTGGGATTGGTGACTGGAAAAGTTACACCGATATGAAGAGTGTCCGTTCTGTTGCTTCCGATGGAACGACAATCTGGGCTGCAACATCAGGCGGTATTTTTCAGTTCAATCCTGCCGATTCAACCTATCAACGGTTCGTTAATTCAGACGGACTTTCTACCAATGATGTTACTGCAATATTTGTTGACTCTTTCGGAAATGTATGGATTGGTCAGCAATCGGGGAATATTGATGTCTATAACCCGTCAAAAAATAGCTGGCGTTATATTACCGATGTATTACGGTCGGGAAAAACCAAGCGAAGCATCAATAGATTTTTTCAATCCGGAGACAAGATGTATATTGCTACCGGATTTGGTGCTGTCGTTTTTTCGATTTCTAAGTTTGAATTTGCAGATACCTATTCACAATTTGCTTCCATCATTGAGCCGACCGTTACTGCAGTTCAAATTTATCAGAACAGAGTGTTTGCAGCAACCTCGTCCGGAATTGTTGCTTCAAAGATCGGTTCAACAAATCTTATTGCCCCGGAATCGTGGGAAATTCTTTCCAATAATTCCACCATAAATAATCTTGTAGAATTTAACAGTGGATTCTATGCTTCGTCAGCTGCGGGGATGCTTCAATTCCAAACCAATAGCTGGAATGTCGTGGCTGGCTTGGCAACTGCTGTAAGGATCGTTTCGGTGCTCGACACATCCTTGATATTTATTGATGGAAGCGCAGTGAGGTCATTGGATACAGTGAATTCAGTTTCAACGCTCAATAATAATATTCCAGTTGCGGTTTCAAGTGGCACGATGACAAAACAACGAAAAATATTTTTGGGTTATGTCTCTTCAGGAATTGGTTCGTGGAATCAAACATTGAACTGGGAATTTTATATTCCGAACGGACCAAACTCAAATTCTTTTCCCCAGATAGTAGTTGATGAAAATGGAATGTTGTGGTCAGCATCCGGCAGATCGAACGGGTTTGGATTTTATAGTTATAACGGATCTGAATGGAAGAATTATACTAAAGCAAATACGTCACTGATGACATCAAACGAATGTTTTGCAATTGAAATTGGTCCAAATAATTCTAAATGGATCAGTACGTGGGGCGGGGGATTGATCCTTGTTGATAAGAATAACAACGTTGTTCGTGTGTTCGATCAAAACAACCCCGGGTTTGTCGGGGTGAGCGAAAATACAGATTTTATCGTACCGGGAAAAGCTGCTGCGGATAGAAATGGGAATGTGTGGGTACCGATATTTCGCGCCGCTGATTTTAGTAAAACAATTTGGAAAATGACGCCGGACTCAGTGTGGGTTCCGTACGGCGGATTTCCATATGGAAGTTTTCCGGATTATATGTTCGGAGTTGTGGTCGACCCAAACAATACAAAATGGTTTACCAATACTGTTCCAACGAATTTTTCACGTTCTGCGACCATCGCCTTTTTTAACGAGTCCCGTAATATTACCGGAGCGCAAAATGGATGGGGAGTGATTACGGAAGACGATGGCGCATCTGATCTCCATACACAATCTATCGTGGTGGATAAAGAGAACGACATATGGATTGCAACGAGTCAGGGAATCACCATCATTACTGATATCAACAATCCAAAGAGCAGAGTATCAAAAATATTCCTTAATTTTATTGCCGATCAGTATATCAATTGGATCACCATCGACGCACAAAATAATAAATGGATCGCAACATCGTCAAAAGGTGTTTTTGTTGTGTCGCCCGATGGCAGACAGCTTCTAAATCAATATACGGTTGAAAATACCAACGGAAAACTTGCTGACAACAATGTCATGTCTCTTGCATTTGACAGGAAAAAAGGGGTCATGTATTTCGGAACCGATAAGGGATTATCCAGTATTGAAGTTGCTGCCATCGAAACTCAAGCATCATTTTCTTCCATTGACCTTTCACCAAATCCGATTTATCTTCCTGCTCACCAATCCGTTGAGATAAGGGGGTTGGTGGATGAGAGTACTGTTAAAATTCTTGCGTTAAATGGCAAAGTGATATCTCAATTTCCGGCTCAAGGTGGCGGACGTGCTTTTTGGAATTGCAGGGATGGAGAGGGCA
>JAUXTU010000030.1 GCA_030679145.1 Bacteroidota bacterium
TTTACCGCTAACCCACCTGCGGATTTTGCTAAACCACTGCCGCTATATTTTTCAAGTTTGGCAGGAGAGATTGTTGTCTTTACAAGCATCGATGTTCTATCACCGGAAACTGTTTGTTCTTTTGTAAAAACTCCGGCTACATTTGCACTATCGTTGAGTTGTGATAATGAACCATAATAATTGTATTGATAAAAATTATTATCGCTTGTTGACTTCATTACGATAGCGCCGTCCCAGCCGGTGTTAAATCCGCTACGCTGCTCAAACATAATAGAAGGAGATACCATGTTTGTTGCAACAATATTTGGTCCCGGTATGGTAGTGCCATAGTAAGTCGGATGGAAATAAAAATTGGCGACACTTACAGGAGGATAACCATACGAATAGTTAGTAGCTTCTGCTACCAAACCATACGTTCCGCTTGTAGGACTGACGGCTCCTTGCAACGAAAAATATGTATAGTCGTTATTCGGATTATTAAGAAGAGTATTTTGATTTGTCAAGTAATCATAACATGCAACGCGTCGACCCGAAGCATAACCACCTGCAAGATAAAAAATGTAAGTGCTACCCGGATAGCCATATATTTGCGAATATTGTATGATCACAGGGTACTGATCTGAACCGTGGGTAGAAACTGTTCGATAATTATACCCATTAAACGGCACTAGTGTACCTTGATTGATATCATTAACAAAAATATTATTAGGTCTAGCAAGATTTATCTGTCCGCTAACAATTCCGCCATTTACGTTTTCGTATACAAATGTGAGTAATAAATTAGCAGCATCATTAAGGTTAAGATGTATTACCGGGCGTGCAGTTGAAGTTGGACTACAGGGAATATAAAAAGTAGGGTTAGAAGTCCAATGACCTATTGTTACATGATTATTATTGTTTTGTGTTGTAGTGTTGCCACCATAAACCCATCCAAAATATAGACCAACACCAATCTCTCCGGAATTCATTGTTTGTAAATGTACCTTATTATTTTCAAGCCAGCTTATTAAAAAAACCGAATAAGGACCTGTAACTGAATATGATGTAACAACATTACTGATTGATGGATTTGATGCCGCACCTGTACCCCCGCTAAGTTTTCCGTTTTCTGTCCAGGTGTTTCCATTATCCCCAGATGATGATAACCAAATTTCGCCCATTGATTCATACACCATTGCCCAATTATTTCCATTGGAAAATATTCTCCGCTGGTTTTTTGTATCGGCAAGATCAGGACGACCAGTGCGGAGTTTGCCTTTATATTTTGCCGTTACTGTGGTATTAGCTTGTTTAAAAACTACAGCTGTTTGTTGTGTGCTTGCGTTTTGAAAAGAAGCATTCCCGCTGGTTACCGACCAACCGAGAAATGTTGAAGTATAATCGGATGGAGCTAACGCGCGAATAGAATAATATGGTGGAACTAGATTATTTGCGTCTGGACCACCTTGATTAAGGATAACACCTTTGTAATTAGTTGTTGTACCAAGGTTATTTGTTGCATATGCTACTGAACGGAATAGAGAATTATCTTTTCCACGGTTCATTCTTGCGTTGCCATGTGAATAATCAACAGAATCTATTAACCACGGATCTTGAAAATATACATTTCCTGTATTAATCCCGTCAACTTGTATTTGCAATGTTGCGTCAGCTGTCGGTTTGAGATTTGATTGATATGTATCTGTAATATTTGTATCGATATAAAAACTGTGACGATTTATAACATCTGGCATTGGTATAAAGTTATCCCTTGCTTTACTCCAATTGTTGTATTTTTGACTTGAAAACAAATTAGTATCTGCGTGAACAAATTGTGTAGAGTGCCACGCAAACGGGAGTGTTGTTGACGGTGTATAACGGGGATTAAAGGATGAACCGTTCCACACGCCAATGGTTCCTACGTGATTTCCTTCTTGAGTTTTCTGATCTAATGTTACGGGTGCCGGTCCGTACGTTATGTTGAAATTCCAAGGTAATCTATACGTTTCTACATAATAACCAATTTCTCCAGGGCATTTTCCATTTTCAATTTCTCGTTCAACAAATGTTAGAGTGTGAGGACCTGCACCCAGCGTAAAAGATACAGTATATGAACCACTGGTTGCAGAATAAAAATAATCTACAAATGTATTTCCATCAATCTTTATCGCTACTATCGACTTTTGTTCAGGTGTACAACTGGGAACTACCCATTTAAATTGATTTGTATATGTTATAGTTGTTGTAACGGTGGATTGTCCTGAAGGAATTTCAGTTGGACTTATGTTGGTAACGACTACATACGGAGTTCCCGGAGGAAATACTGGGGGAATTACTCCTTCTTCAAGAATAGCAAAAGCGTTGCTATAGCCGTACCCTTCATTTTCATCAAGCATTTTTAATCGATACATTCCAGTATCCACGTTCGCATTCCAAATAAACGATTTATTCGATCCTTGATTACTGTTTGCAGTTCCGATTGTACTATAATAGCTATATGTACCGTTAATATTTTTCTTCCATAACTGAACACTGAGGATTCCGCCAAGATATTTATTGTCTGTCCATTCTACGGTATCAGTTGTATTTTTCTGCCACACGGTTCCAGCAGTTGGCCATGTTATCGTTACTGCTCTATTTACATTCCATCCTAAATCCTGAAGGATTGCTAAACCAAGTTCTCCGGGAGAATGAGTTGCCTCAGCAAAATCTTGTTTTTGAGTCATAAGAGCATTACTGCTTCCCGCCGGATACAACGATCGTTCAAGATGATCGATACTTGAACCACCATTCCAAGGATTTGGGGCATATAATTTTACCAATGAGTTCCCTGCTATTCTATAAACATTATCACCGTCAAAATAAATATTTCCTCCTTTTAAGCGATCACCCAATTCAATTGACGGATTGGCGTAGGTGGAAGTGTTTGTTAAATGGTAAATACTCGTGCCGTGATTCATTCCAACAATACACGGATCATCCATTGCCATTTTATATCCGCTGTAACCATTAACTGTTCCCCAATAACCGTTTGAACCATCCACATTGAACGAACTATAGAAACCAAATCCATGGGCAAGTTCGTGCATAATTGCTGTCACAAGATCATATCTATACGCCGGCACATTTCCATCCGTACCGAAATACCAATCTGTTCTACCGCTGTCAACGTTAACTTTAATTTCAGATTTCGATCCGTTTAGGTTTTGATGGCTGATTGCTTCTGCTAATGCAACCGTATAATATGCATTTGCTTTCGGAGCATTTGGAAAATTTTTAAAGAAAGAATCTGGTGCTGCAGAAGCAAGAGTTGTTCCGCTTAACTCGCGCCAGTCTGCAGTTATATGAATCGATTCTTGAGCACTTATCAAATACGACCAAACTTCTGTAGCCCGTAAAAATGCCGTTCTTGCACTGTCGGGAAAATCCGAAGAAAAACTAACGGCAAATTTTGCTGTTGGAACAGTATTCAATTCTGAACGATAAAGATATCGTGCCGGTGGTTCTACCTTTGTAAATGCGTTTGTTGTTCCCGCAGATTGACCGACAGATGCTTGTCCTTGTAAACTGCAAATTGCAGCAATCCAAATTATTATGAGAGAAAATAACCGTTTCATAAACATAATCCTTATTTAAATGTGGAAAAATAGTTTTTGAATGTGTAAGTTTAAAACAGCAAACACGAAGGTGCTATAACAGTCTACCAGACTGTTTATACAGGAAATACCATTGCGTTTGCGGTTGTCCTCACTCCGAAGGTGATGACTTCGGGGTGAGTTTCTTTCTTTTTCGGTTATTACCCTCCTACGGAATAATTATTGTTTTCTTCTTCCTATGATTGTCGCGGCAAATGGAGACTCTACTCCAACAGCAATAACAAGGTCACCTTTTACCGCTATGCTTGCATAACCACCATTTGCAAGAGATGTTTTATCAAAATAACTCTGCCAGCTTAATCCATTGTAATGTAATACATCTCCTAAAGCGCCGACAGCAAAAACATCATTCAAGCCGGTTCCTCTGATTTTTGTTAATACGTATTTAACTACTCCTGGTTCTCCATTTTTCCAAACACTGTCGGATAAAGAAAGTTTTTCAAACATACCAGAACCAACAAGATAGTAATGGCTGTTCGGTACAAACCACACACTTGTCAAATCATACTGAAGAGGATATGTTGAAATTGCTGTTGCGATGTTTCCCTGAATGCGATACAAGCCGCGTTCATGAGGAATGTTGTCACTGCAAAGAGCTAGAATCTGTAGTTCGCCTGTTTTGGAATCTGTTGCTCCATAAATATCTCGGAATGATAAATTTGTCCCGCTTTCTATCTTTTGCCAAGAGATTCCGTTGTAATGTCGAATATTACCATCATCTCCTACGGCGTATAAATTTGTAGAACTTGTACCCCATATTTTTCTTAATCGAAATCCACCTTCGTAACCTCGTGATGCACCATGAAATGTCCATTTTGCACCATCCCAATGTTCTGGTATAGTTGAACCCGCCCATAGATCATTTGGCCCAAATGCAAATACGCAATAAAGTTCTCCATAACCGTAACCAATATCGCTTGATGTCGAGAGCTGCCATTGATGACCATTCCACTTAGCAATATTGTAAGGTGGGTTTTGCCAATTGCCGTTAGAATCTTTTACACTGATATCTCCGACAGCGTATGCTAACGAATCATCAATTATTTGGAGATCATATAATGCACTGCTTGCACCATCTCCCAAAAAGATCGGAGCTTCCCAGACAAACTCATGACTTGTAGTGTCAATCGGCTGCGGACAATCAGTGCACGGTTTTATCGGTTCATCATCCTTGCAATTCATCTGCAAAAAGGAGATCGAGGAGAGAATAAGGAAAAGGAGTATTGTTGGTTTTTTCATAGTGTTCTCAAGTAATATTTATAATAATGAAGGTAAATATACTTCATCATTACAGTCCGAGCAACCGCTGTTCCCGCACGGTCTTACCCCTTACTTATATATATCCGTGAAAAGTGCAAATCGGAATGAAAAAAATGAAAATAGTTTGACTATTTTTCAGAAGTGCTCTTTTTAGAGAAATTGAATAGGTTTTGAGAAAAGATTTTTTTTGGGAAAAGTGCAAAACAAATAAATCGGACAAATTAGACTGGGTGAATAAAGAGTATTCTATCTTCATTTCGTCTCATCTAAAAATAATCTCCATTTCTATCTCTTGTTATTAATTTAGCACTCCGTTATATTTGTACTGTATCCTCAACGACTTATGGAGGAAGTTACAATGAAAACATTTCTGCGGTACGTCACTCTTACTACTCTTTTTCTCTTCGGCTGTAAAGAAACCATCATCGAAGAACGAATTCCAAAAGAATACACCAACGATCTTCTTCATGCCGATCTCTTAGGTGTCGTTTTCCCTGTCACGAGCAAAGCGAAAGTATATATCAGTCAGATTACCGTGATCGATTCTCAGGAAATCAATTCCACAGACGGGTCGTTCACATTTCGCGATCTTCGCAGCGGAAATTACGATGTGACGATCCGAACGGATAATTATCGCACGTATAAAAAAACGAATCTTCAATTGAACGGCGGCAACATTGTCTATCTTGGAGAGATCACACTTTCAACAATTCCCGATGAGATCGAACGTCATTATCCGGCGGATCAGGATGAAATTGTGTATGATTGGCGGTATGGAAGAATCACAGTTTCAATTTTATTCAACCAGCCGATGAACAGAGAAAGCGTAGAGAAATCTTTCTCAACCGTTCCTGCAAGCGAGGGAACATTTATGTGGGGCTACTATACAACATCACCGTACGGAGGATTGTATAACTATCCGAGTTATTACGGCGATAAATCGGGTTTTGAACTTGGTGCAACAATCACCACATTCAGTAAAATTAAATCGATGACGTACACATTTTCTCAAAAAGATTCGTATGTCGATTCAACATATTTGGTAACGATCAGTACGGGGGCAAAAGATTCATCGGGAAAAGCGATCCGCTTCCCGCTGAAATTCAAATTCAAAACGGTGCAATCGTACACAACTCAAACCGGGATACAAACATATCCTGTTCACGGCGATGTTGATGTTTCACCGCTTTCGTATCGAGGAATCTCTATGACTTTTCCACGCAGAATGGATAAACAATCAACAGAGACGGCAATCAGTGTTGTTCCAAACATTAACAAAGTATTCTTGTGGGGAGAAGAAAATTATATCTCGCTCTATACGGGGGGACCGTTCTTATCCGATACATTAATTACCGTAACGGTGGACAGCACTGCCAAGGATAAAGACGGAGTAAAACTTGGTCATCGTTTTACGTTCTCATTCCGAACTGCTCCCGTCAAACTTCAATATTCTTATCCGAATAATGGTGAGATCTACGTTGCGACCACTCAAACCATTCAAATGTACTTCAATACGTATGTTGACCTGACAAGCATGAACACCGGATTTTCTATTTCCCCTGCTCTCTCAGGAACATTGAAATATTACACTAATGGTTCGTATGATTCGCCAAGCCAGATAATTTTTACTCCGAGCGGAGCTATGCAGCCAAATACTAAATACACGGTTACATTATCCGATGCAGTGAAAGATATCTATGGCATAAAAATGAAAACGCCTCAAAGTTTCTCGTTCGTTACCCGACCAAACTAATAGCAAAGCCCGCGCAAGCGGACTTTGTACGTTAGAACATATATCTGTATGATTGTCCGACAGTTGTACTGTCGCACATAAAACCAAACAACCAGTTTTACTGTTGGATAAGGATGAGTAAAACTCATCGGACGGCTTACGTTCGACAGTACAACTGTCGAACATATGAATAAAAGGTGAATCCATGAAAACAAAATTTGCTGCAATATTCCTTCTTCTCAATATCTCTGTTTATGGACAATGGATATATCAATCCCAAATAAATCAACGTACTACATTACGAAAAATCATCTCGGTTGATACTTCCCACACATGGGCTGTGGGTGATACGGGCGCTATTGTTTTTTCAAATGATAAAGGAAAAACATGGTCTATTCAAAATTCAGGAATTAAAGATCAGTTACTTGGAGTTTTCTTTTTAGACACCATGAAAGGCTTTGCGTATGGTGTGAATGGTGTAATGCTTTCGACCAACGATGCGGGAAATAGTTGGAATAAGAATACAATTTTTTCAACTAGTTCGATACGATCGATGAGTTTTGTCGATACGATCAACGGGTGGTGTGTCGCTTCAGGAACACAGCCGTTAATGTATAGAACTCGAGACGGAGGAAAAACGTGGCAGCAAGAAACGTTAACAAGCACGGTTACGACAAGTCTTTTGAAAGTGCAATTTGTTGATACCAGCAAAGGGTGGTTGCTGTCTTCCAAAAAAATTTATCGCACAACAAATGGAGGAATTGATTGGACGATATTTGACAACAATGGAAATATTTACACTACATTCCGCGACATTCAGTTTATCAATAGTCAAAAAGGTTATTTTCTTATCGATCAGTATTTGAAATTACATTTAGGACGAACGTATGATGGCGGAATGACATGGAATCTTGATTCTTCGTTTACACCGGCGACAGGTGGAACTTCATTCTTTTTCCAATTTAAGGATTCATTATACGGTTGTTCCGGAGGATTGAATTTTATCGGTATAACAACTGATGGCGGTATGAATTGGAACGTTACAAAAAGATCTTCTTTAAATTCAATGTGCATAATCGACAATACGAACCTTGCCGCTGTTGGCAATTTGGGAGCAAAACTTTATTCCACTGACCAAGGAAAAACATGGGTTGATTTAACTCCGCCAACTCCAATGACGCTCAGAATGGTTAAATATCAAACTCCCTTTATCGTTTGGGCTGTTGGCGGTATAAGTGGACTGATTCAATCAACAGACCAAGGAACGTCCTGGAGAAAAATAAACATCCCATCCGGAATAGGAATAAACGGTATGACGTTTCCGGATTCGATTCATGGATGGGTGTTAGATGACAGCGCAAGAATATTTTTAACAACAGATTTTGGAAATAGCTGGATGCAGCAAACAACCGGTCTCAAAAAAGGTTTACGAAGTATTTATTTTACCGATTCTCTCTTTGGTTGTACGGTCGGTGATGCCGGCGTTACACGAATCACGACAAATGGCGGAACTAATTGGAATAGTGTTACCAATATAAGTTCGCAAACATTGTATGATGTTTATTTTGCAAATAAAAATATTGGATGGGCAGTCGGTCAATTGGGTACCATAGTCCGCGCATATGATTCCGGCAAAACATGGAAACTACAATCGAGCCCAACAACGGTTACGCTTCGCTCAATCAGTTTTTCCGATACACTGCATGGAACTATTGTTGGTGATTCAGGAATTGTTTTGCAGACAACCGATGGTGGTGATTCGTGGTTGCTGCAACCGATGCAAACTATTGTCAATTATCGCGGTGTAAAAATGTTAGGGCTTAAGGGATGGATTGTGGGAGACAGCGGTAGAATATATTCAAGTACCAACAGCGGACAACATTGGGAGAAACAGCAAAGCAATACAACGTTATCGCTCTTTGGCGTTGATTTTATCAATCAAAATTTGGGTTTAATTGTAGGGGAAGGCACTACAGTTTTAGTAACAAAAAACGGTGGATTGACCTACGTGCAAAACAACGGAGCGTTAGGAAAAAATATTTTTTTTTCTTTAGAATATAATTTCCCGAATCCATTCAATCCGTCGACAACTATTAACTATACAGTCGAACAGAGTGGACCGGTAAAGATCAGTATTTATAACACACTCGGTCAGCAGATCGAAAACATTGTTAATGAAACAAAAGATAACGGATCGTATAGCGTACAATGGACACCGACAAATTTACCAAGCGGGATATATTATTATCGAGTAGAAGTAAAAGGAATGTCGCTGACTCGAAAAATGGTATTTATAAAATAACCATACTGTAACTAAATTCTGTAGAAAGAATAGTGTAAAAGTTAACTACGCCTCAAAGTTTTTCATTCGTTACTCGACCGAACTAAAACATCAAAGCCCGCGAAAACGTGCTTTGGTTTTAAGTCTCTATTATGGAATAAATTCGTGATCGCTTAAAAATTTTGTCATTGCAGTAAGTGTCGGGAAAAAATTTGGATTGCTGACAGGCCAATCACAGGAATGATCTGCATCATGAACAGTTATCAGTTCACACGTATTTCCGGAATCTTTCATTAAGAGTGTATATTTTTGAGCTGCTGCAAACGGAGTGGTTCCGTCTTTGGTTCCGTTCGAGAGAATTGTCGGCGGCATTCCCTTGGTAATACGCAGCATCGGAGAAAATTCAGGATGCTCCTCAAAAAATAATGCACCGAATCCTTCACCCAGCACCGGATTATGCAGTACCAACGCATTGGGTTTAGAACTGATCGTTCGATCTTCTTCCGCTTCATCTCCTCCTTCAATTGCAGTGCAGAAAGCAAGATGACCGCCGGCTGAACCTCCTGCGGCAATAATTTTATCAGGATCAATTCCTAATTCTGCGGCATGCGCGCGAACATACCGTATCGCCGATTTTGCATCTTTGATACATTCAACTGGGGAAATTCCATGCTTCGATTTGGTCCGATAATCGGCAGTGATACCAATAATTCCATGGTCACGAAACCATGCGGCATTTGCGATCTGGTACTCTACGCTTCCCACTACCCATCCTCCTCCAAAAAAATATACAATCGCAGGAAGCGGTTTTTTATTTTCACCTTCCGGACGAAGAAGATACAAGAATAGATCGCCCTGAACGCTTTTTTTATACACTATTTTTTCTGAGCGGGACACAAGCTCGTTCCCGTCCAGTGTATAACTGTTCACCGGAAGTTGCTTTTGATTTATCATTGGAGCTGGTTCTGTTTTTGATGATCTAAAAAAAATACATCCTTGAATACTGCCGAAAGCAAGCAGAAATAGAATTGGGATCACTATTTTTTTCATGTCAAAATATCCTTTTGCAATATGGTCTAATGATTTTTCCTCGCCGTATAAATATATTTCTTTTATGTTTACAAATCCATAAACGAAGCAATAATAAAAACAGTGATTCTGTAATTCTTACAAAAAAAAATACCGCACTGATAGTGAAGAGTATCAGTGCGGCAAATAATACATCAACGCTGTCAGCTTAAAACATCCGACAGTATTGGTATGCGTTCATTTATTTCAATACCATCATTTTCTTTATTGAAGTAAATGACCCTGCTTCTATTTTATAGAAATATACACCGCTGATAAGATTGCTTGCATTGAATGTTGCGATATGTTTTCCTGCATTCAAATGTTGGTTAACAATTGTTGCAACTTCTTGACCAAGGAGATTATAGACCTTCAAACTCACCAATCCATCAGCAAGAATTGAGAAATCAATCTTTGTTGTTGGGTTAAATGGATTGGGGTAATTTTGATCCATTGAGAAGTGAGAGAGAATTGCCGCTGTTACCTCAACAACATTCCCATACTCAAACTTACCATCTCTGTCAATTTGTTTTAGGCGATATGAAGTTTTTCCATAAGCATTTGCGTCAGTAAAACTGTACTGTTGAGGTGCATTTGTCGTTCCATGTCCACCCACAAAACCAATTTTTCTCCACTCTTCAAGTGAAGACTTTCGTTCAACATCAAAACCGTAATTGTTTATTTCTGTTGCTGTATTCCAGGCAAGTTCTATACCTTTGTTTATTGCTGATGCTGTAAATGAAGTCAGTTCAACAGGCAACGGTGTTGATTCTACCGCACCAAATGCGAGTGCCTCTGCACCTGTTAAAGGATAATCCCACATTGCTACCTCTGCGATATCAATTGAAGCATCATCACCATCATTATCGCCAAAGAGAATAAACGTTGGATCAAGAGCAAATTGTCCATCAATACCTTGTGAAGTACCTTCTTTAATAAGAGTGCCATCTAAATAATATCTAAAAAAGTTTCCGAGATCTATGGAAACAATTAATCTATGCCATGTTCCGGCAACCACTACTGGTAGTGACGTATATCCAGGGTTCCCTTGCCCGATTTCGCCTGTTGGTTTAATGAAAAACTCGGCATCATTTGAATTTGTTTGATTGGTCTGAAAAAATGTATACCAAGCTCCAAGTGCTGGAACTCTAAAGTCAAATGCCAATGTGTATTCGTTAGTAGTCAAGCCGCCTCCATTTGCCCCTATTCCGTGCGTTACTATATACTGACTTCCAATTCCAATTGTAACAGCGCCATTACCGCCCGAAGGACCAGAGATCGCTGTTTGAGTGCCTACAGCGGGGTCGTTTAGGTTACCTCCGTTAATACCAGCAAGATTTAAATTATTTCCAGTGCTTGCTGCTTCTAAGTTCCCCGAATTATCAAATGTCCATCTGCCTACAAGTTGTTGGGAATATGATACTAACGATGTTAGTAATACCATAGCCACCAAAAAAAATGCCCGTTGTTGAATTCTTTTCATAGTGATCCTCCTGTGTTCGTAAAAATTGAACATTAGTTAGTAGAGCTTTTTCGAAAAGTCAAAATATTTTTGCCATCTATAGAATATTCTTATTTTGATCTCGTCCCTAACGTCTCGTCGCTAAGTGATCCTTTTGAGAGTGGGAACGAAATGTTACAAAAACTTCATTTCATATTTTTCAGATCGCTACATGGGCTTTGTTTGGTGTTGAACCCAACACGGAATAAAAAATACTGCCGAACAAACGCGGTAACATCCGGCAGTATTTTTTTGCTGCAGATGTTATTTCAATACCATCATTTTCTTTATTGAAGTAAATGATCCTGCTTCTATCTTATAGAAATACACACCGCTTGAAAGATTGCTTGCGTTGAATGTTGCAATATGTTTTCCTGCATTCAATTGTTGATTAACAATTGTTGCAACTTCTTGACCAAGAAGGTTATAGACCTTCAAACTCACCAATCCGTCAGCAAGAATTGAGAAATCAATCTTTGTTGTTGGGTTAAATGGATTGGGGTAATTTTGAAGCAGTTCATACGTCGTTGCAATTGCATTTTCATCACGCCGAACGCCGGTTAAGACGCTGTCATTTTCAAACCAAACGACTGGTTCGGTTCTCGGTGTGCCATTTAACAATGAATCAATGCGATCTTTACTGCTTGGCCAAACATCTCCCGTTGCTTTATGAATGACGAATTTATAGATAATTTTCTTCACCGAAGTGATATTATATGTACCGGTGTAGATACTATCAGTATTTGGATCTGCTAACAAGTGTGTATTACCACCCCATCCATTAAAGTCTCCGCGAACAACAACTGAATCTTTTGCTTTATCGAATTTTGCAAATCTCATTTGTTTCTTCATGTTCACTTGGAATGTGATGAAGTTGTCAGAATAGACCGTGGTACTATCAAAACTAAACCAAGTAACCGGCAATGTCATTGGTGTGGAGGGAATCGAGTCTTTTCGGTCACTGCTTGTTTCCCATTGATCTCCGGCAACATTCGGACTGAGCATTACATATTTGTATGTAATTTTTTTCGGTGCTCCCGGAACTGAGAATGTGCCTGCATATACACTATCTCCATCGGGATCTGTTAATTTATACGCATTGCCGCCCCATCCTTGAAAATCTCCGCGAACGACGACAGTATCTTTTGCTTTGTCAAACTTTTTAATTTTCATTTGCACTTTCATATTTACTTGGAATGTAACGTGATCTGATAATACTTTTCCAAGTTTAGTAACATCCGATGCTGATAATGGATAATTCCACATTTGAACTTCAGCAACATCGATATCAGCATCATCACCATCATCATCACCGAACATTAACAAAAGACTGTCAAGCGCAAATCTACCATCCACTGCCAAAGCCGATCCGGCATATAATAGTTTTCCATCTAAATAGTAATTATGCAGCAAACCATTTTGAATGGAAACAACCAATCTGTGCCATGTCTTATCGGTAACGCCCGTTGCTGAATATCCCGTAGCCGCTGTTCCAATTACTCCTGTATTCGGCTTAATAAAACATTCTCCATCATCTGTGTTACTGGGATTGGTTTGGAAGAAATTATACCATTTTGTATTATCAGGCAGTCTAAAGTCTACCATAATAGAGTATGCATTGACTCTATGAAGGGAATCTGCACCACCGCCATTTGGTGTAAATCCGTGCGTCAATTTATAATAACTTCCTTTTGGAACTCTAACAGCGCCGTTGCTTGCACTAGGACCTGCAACTACGGTATCTTTTCCAAGACCACCGCGCACAAGATCCTTACCAAAACCCGGAACTGCGGCAGTTAAATTCAATGGATTATCAAATGTCCATTTTCCAACAACAACACTATCAACAAAAACTTTTCCAAGACCCGTAACATCACCATCGGTTAATGAATAATTCCACATTCTCATTTCAGCAATATCGATATCAGCATCATCACCATCATTGTCGCCAAGCATCAATAAATACTTCTCAAGTGCCCATCGGCTGCTGTCAATATTTTGAGCGGTTCCAGCTTTTATAAGAACTCCATCTAAATATAGATTGTGATGTGTACCATTTTTATTAGAGAGAACAAATCTGTGCCATGTCTTATCTGTAACACCAGTTGTCGAATATCCGGTGGCAGCAGTTCCGATTACACCTGTAGTCGGTTTAATGAAACATTCACCATCGCTCACATTAGTTGTATCTGTTTGATAGAACGTATACCATTTTGTATTATCAAGAAGTCTAAAATCTACCATAATGGAGTATTCATTAACACGTAACGTACCGCCACCATTTGGTGCAAATCCATGTGTCAATTTCAAATAACTTCCGAGTGGAACTCTTACTGCACCATTTCCAGGACTTGGACCTGCAACAGCAGAATCTTTTCCAAGACCGCCGAGTACAAGATCTTTTCCAAACCCGGGTGCAACAACAGTGAGATTTGATGGATCATCAAATGTCCATTTCGATTGCCGTTTTACCGGTATCGGTGTTCCAAGTTCTGCAATTTCATTAGCTGTCAATGGACGATTCCAGATTTCAAGTTCAGCAACATCCATAGGAGCATCATCACCATCATTGTCCGCAAACATTAACAACAGTGGATCAAGTGCAAATCTGCTGCTATCAACATATTGAGCTGTTCCAGTTTTAAGAAGAACTCCGTCCAAATAGGTGTCAAACTGTGTACCATTTTTTACGGAAACTACCAATCTATGCCATGAAGTATCTATAACTCCTATTGTTGAATACCCAGTAGTACCGTTACCAATTACTCCTGTGGTTGGTTTAACAAATAATTCACCATCGCTTGTATTCGTTGAATCTGTTTGAAAGAACGTGTACCATTTTGTAGCATTAAGAAGTTTAAAGTCGATCATAATCGAGTATTCATTAACACGTAATGTACCACCACCGTTTGGTGCAAATCCGTGTGCTAATTTAAAATAACTTCCAAGAGGAATTCTTACAGCACCATTACCAGCAACCGGTCCTGCAACAGCAGAATCTGTTCCAACGAGGACAAGATCCTTTCCAAAGCCAGGAACTGCTGCGGTAAGATTTAATGTATTGTCAAATGTCCACCTCCCTTGAGGTATTTGCCCATATCCGTATGAGGATACAAGAGCTATTGTTATTAACAATAACAAGGATGATCGAAACAAGTTTTTCATATTACTTTTCTCCTTTTGTTTGTTGGATAAGCTGGTTATGGTTCTATTTTAATACTACGGTTTTATTTATTTGACGATATATTGATTTATCTTCTTTCTGTGCTGTGAGCAAATGACGTTGGAACACTCCTGAAGATAACCCGATAGCATTCCATTTAATTTCTTAATATCCGACAATTTACATTTTCATTCTGACTTTGATAATTTTAAGACCTGGTATTAAACATTCTTTTTAGAAACTATCTCAAAAATGAATTTTATTGTCATAATCTCGTTTTAATAATTAAAGACAAAAACCGAGATTTCTCTCCCGCTAAAGCGGAATCGAAATGACAATGATTAGGTGTTTTTGAGATGACTTCTAGTAAAAAGTGTTCTTGACATTCAATTCATATGAAACCAAACATAGTTAAATTACCGTATCACTCTATAATGAACAATCCCACGTACGTGGTATCTTGAATGAGTGCAATAAAGAGAGACTCTTGCGAGGGAAAGAAGTATCGGGGAATCTTTAAAAGGGTATAAAATATCAACGGTCGCATTTGAGATGCGACCGTTGCAAAAACATCAAATAAAATATTGTAATTACTATTTAATCAACATCATTTTCTTTACTGAACTGAATGAACCTGATTCAAGTCTATACATATATATACCAGTTGCCAGTTTCGATGCATCGAAATTGACTGTATAGGAGCCAGCTTCTTGGAATTGATTAAAGATATTCATCACTTCACGACCGAGAATATCAAATACTTTCAAGCTAACCATTCCTGATTGTGGAATACTGAACTTAATGTTTGTTGCCGGATTAAACGGGTTTGGATAATTCTGCAATAACTCAAATGTTGTTGCAACGGCAGCGTTGCGTTGTACCCCTGTTGTCCACGCATTTCCAATCCATGTATGCGTCCAATTATACATATTGATCCATGAGTTATCATTATTCAATGTTGAATAACTAAGAATTGCTTCCCGACCGGAGGTTAAATCACGATCGTTGATCGAGAAGTCTAAAGGAATGCGCATGCCTACTTTCGGAACAAACACGCTATCGCCGGGAATAATTGCGGCAAAAGTTGTAAATGGAATTTTTGCTTCAACAATATAACCTGGTGTTAATGTTTTTACCTTCCACACATAGTTTGCACTGGGATACATTACAATAGCATTTCCTATACCCTTATCATTATTAATGCGATTTTTTGAAAAACGAAGCATATAATCCGGTGCTGCTCCTCGAGTATATCCTGCATGTGATGTTCCTCTCCAGTCGTACAACCCAATGTTTAAATCAGGTGCATCACTTTGCCAAGTTGATGAAAGAGTTGTATCGACAGCAACCGTATCATCAACGACATCGTACGCGATATAAAAATTATTTGCATCCATTGCCAGATATACTTTTACCGAAAGATCCAGACTATCTGTTAATTTTCCACCTGGTACTAAATGTGCTGCCGCGTTTGGACCAAAAGCATTCAATCTAATTGGTAGAATGGATGCCCATTCACTTAGCGATCCATCAGCAACAAAATTCGCCGGTGCAGTTGGAGAGATCACTGGAACACCTTTTGCTTTTGTTGTAACAGGTGTAGCCGCTACTGCCACAGGACCTATATTAGCTAGAGCATCTATTGCACCTACACCATAATAATAAGTAATGTTTTGATCTGTTACCGGTGAACGAAGAACATGAGATACCGTTTGTGTTCCTAATCCTATACTATATGGTGCGAGTCGTTCAATTGTAGAATCAATTTTAGTAAATGATTTTTCACTAAAGTAGACGTTATACTTTGAACCGGGTTCATCAGGGACATCAGTCCATGTTATTGTATTTGTATACGAACCTTCCCCGCCTCCAATACTAACCACGCCGGTTGGTGCCTCTGGTGGAGTTTTATCCAGTTCATGCCCAAATCCTCCAAGGGTTAAGATTGTACCATCGTCTAACGCAGAATTCCAAACTGAAAGTTCAGCACAATCAATCTCGGTGTCTTCACCATCTTCATCGGCAAATATCAATAAAGGATTCGCAAGTGCAAACCTGCCATCGAGACCTTGAGCAGTTGCATTTTTAATTATTTGTCCGTCAATATAATACTTAAACTGCGTACCATTTTTTACAGAGATGACAAGTCTATACCATTCGTTTGGAGTAACAGAAAACAATGAATATCCAGTTGATCCAACCCCGATAGTTGCATCGGTATTTCTAATAAAAAAATCTCCATCAGTTGCATTCGATGTATCTGTCTGAAAAAAACATTTCCAAACACTAATGTTTGGTGCTCTAAAATCAATCATCAATGTATATTCATTTACCAATTTACCGGCACCACCGCCGTTGGGACTCATTCCATGATACATTTTATAATAACTGCCAACTCCGATCTTAACTGCGCCATTACCTACATCCGGACCGGCGATAGCTTGATGGGTTCCGACTAATTCCAAAGCTGAACCAACATCAGCTTTTAAAACATTTGCCGCATCATCAAACTTCCACCACCCTTGTCTTGCAGGTGTTTGGCTGTACAGCGAAGAGACACCATGCAACGATAAAAGAAGAATAACAATTGGGTAAATTCTTTTCATAATATACCTTAGTAAATTGTTTATAAATTTAGATAATGAAATTTATCTGTTTTTTTGTTGTTTCAATGATTATTACGATGTTTTTATTAAAACAAATACTATATAGCCGTTCAAAAATTACCGTTTTATCAACCAACGAACAATCCCACGTACGTGGTATGTTAAAACGAGATGGGTGTGTAACCTATGCACAAAGTTAATGTTGATCTCTTATGATACTATTTGATCAATGTCATTTTCTTTATTGAATTGAATGAACCGGATTGAAATCTGTAAAGATACATACCCGTTGTAAGTTTTGATGCGTCGAGATTAACTGTGTATGAACCTGCCGACTGGAACTGATTCAGGACATCTAATACTTCACGTCCAAGAACGTCATATACTTTTAGACTGACCATTCCTGATTGAGGAATGTTAAACATAATATTCGTAGTGGGATTGAATGGATTAGGATAGTTTTGTGCTAAATAATACACTGTTGGAAGTGGTAATTCCTTTGCCACACCAGTGAGTGTGATACTGTTTGAACGATTAGACCAATTGCTCCAGCGTAAGTTATGGTCACGATATTTCACTCTATAGTAGAATGATTTATCAACTATAAATCGTGATTTTGGAATTTCGAGTTTCGTTAAATTTATTCCGGCATTTTTATCAATCGGATTAAACCCTGCATCTCTACTATACACATCTTTCCAATGTGCCATTGTATCTGTGACAATTTGTGTGAATGAAGTATCATACGCAACCTGCATCCGCGTTGTCATAAGCGAATCCGGTCCGCTCATTGGAGATGAACTAAAAATGATCTTGTTCGAAAGGATAGTTGGTGCAGAGACTGACGGAACATCAGGTGCAGGTTGACCAACCTTTCTGTACCACGAATCTAATAATTCATTGTTATATGGCTTCTCAGTATTTCCAAGACTATACATCGACCCTGTGTATGTTTTTTTCGCAGCATCAATTTCAACTATTTGATAAAAAAAATGATCGAGTGAAACATGGATGGAGGGATAATCAACATTGATAAATGCTCCCCACCGATCAGTGTTGCCGCCGCCGCCGCCGGTACATACAATCCGAAAGTCACCTTCGTTCGTTGCAGATTCAATCGTTCCTCTTTCGAATCCATGAGTATGACCGTAGCTCAATTGTATAACTTTGGAATATTTTTGAAAGATTGGCAGTAAATCATCTCGTATGTAGTTCGGACTGGGGTAATAACCAGCACCTTCCCCCCATAATTCGGAGTACGGTAAATGGTGAAACAAACACATCACAAAATCAATCGTAGAATCTGCTTGAGCCAAAGCCAATTTAGAATCGAGCAAATTTTTCTGCGTAGCGCCATAAGCAGCAGTATTGTTCGTGTTCAATCCTATAACAAGAGTATTGGCAAATCGGACGTTCCAGAATTCTTCCTTTGGTGGAAACGGAGGTGGTGCCAATGAAATACTATCGTATTTCATATATGAATAAAAGTACGATCCTACATCATGATTTCCCTGCACAGTCAGGAATGGAACGGAGTTTGAAAAGACAGACATCGGCATGAAATATAATTTCGGAAACTCATCAATACTGTTTCCGGACATCACAATATCACCGGAATGTAATACTGCATTTAGTTGATTCTGAACATCGGCACCATAGAGTTCCGTGATTTTTTTCTTAGCGGCAGTGAGCACCTTCATTGGTTTTGATGTATCAGAATTATGTGTATCACTTAGCAGTAAAAATCTTATTTTTCCTGTATAGCCGGGCATAGGCTGGGTTTTAAATTTTAATTCTTGCGAAATATTATTTCCACTTTTTGTTTTGTATCGATATTCTGTATTTGGAGTTAAACCGGTAAGCAAAACAGTATGCCATCGATATGAAGCGCCAATAATTTCACTTGTTCCTGCTGCAACCGATCCGAGTGATGATGATATTCCATACTCAACATTCGTTCCTGTGGATGACGTATCATGCCAAGAAATATAAATTGATGTTGGTGATGGTGATTGCAAATACTGAGTAATAGGAGTTGTTTTGGGAGCAATATAGTGACCATATCCACCGAGTGTAGCAATGTCTGTGGCGGATAAAGCAGAATTCCAAATTGCAATTTCAGCACAATCTATGTTGTCATCCTCGCCATCATTATCAGCAAACATTAACAAAAGAGAATCAAGAGCAAATCTGCCATCTACCGCCTGAACAGTTCCGTTATTTATTAATTGTCCATCGATATAGTATTTAAATTGGGTACCGTTTTTTACTGAAATAGTGAATCTATACCACTCGTTTGCTGTAATAGAAAATGATGAATAACCGGTAGCAGCTACACCGATAGTTGCAGCCGTTTGGTTTATAAAGCATTCACCATCACTTGTATTGCTTATATCTGTTTGAAAAAAACATTTCCATTTATCAAGACTTGATACTTTAAAATCAATCATCAACGTATATTCATTCACTAATGTACCGCCGCCGTTTGCAATTATTCCATGTCTCATTGTGTAATAACTTCCGATACCAATTCTCACTGCCCCATTGCCAGCAGTCGGGCCAGCAATAATCTGATGAGTTCCAACTAAATTTAAAGCTGTTCCGGTTTCCGCTTTCAATATATTTGCATTATCATCAAATTTCCACCAACCTTGTCTTGCAGGTATTTGACTATAGAGAGGTGATATGTTGTATGTAAGTAAAAGAATAATGAAGTATATTTTTTTCATAATGTAACTTTATAAATTAGTTGGAAACCATAGAAATATTTTTTATTTCTTTATCATTTCTGTAACTAATAAAAATTTTAAATTTTAGTTAGTCCCGCGAGCGTTCCACATGAAAATCTGAAGAACGATGCATGCAACCGTTGCAGCCATAAGAAAATAAAATACTTCGCTCCACCCGAATTCGACTGAAATCCAGGCGACAAGCACACCGCTTAATGCTGCTCCAATTGATCCAAGTCCATTGATAAATCCGGCGGCTGTTGAAGATGCCTTGCGCGAACCGAAATCCATTGCTGCGGTTGCAGAGATGAGTGTATCTGGACCAAACGTGCAAAAGCCGATGAAACCTAATGCCAGCGGACCCAGGATGGGAGAAGCGGCAAAAAGGCTGTAGGCGTAAATTGAAATAAACAAGATGATCAACATAATCACACTAACAGGTCCACGTCTTGCAGAAAAAAATTTGTCTGATGAATACCCTGCAGCTATCGTACCGAGAAATCCTGCGAAAGGAAAAATGATACTCATATACCCGGCCTTATCTGCACGAAAGCCTAATATCTGAACAAGATATGTGCTCAACCAAAAAAGAAATGTATAGCGTACAAGTTTTAGGAAAAAATATGAAAATCCCAAGTTCCAGATATATTTATTCCACAATACTTCTTTGAGGATCTTTGTCAGTGAGGTTTCCTCCTCAGCACTCGGTTCGGAGTTTTTATTCTCCTTATTCGATTCGAGTTTTAAATATTCTGTAAGACCCGGCAAACCTGCATCTTCCGGACGATTTCGCTGACCCCACAGAAATACTCCTCCTACAACCGTTAGACCGATTGCCGGTATCCAAAATGCTTCGCGCCATGATGCAAAACCAATAATGAACGCAGCAAAACCAGTTGCAACAACATCACCAACTTGATAATTTGTTGCCCACCATGCCATCATCCTTCCCCGTTCGTTAATAGAGAACCAGTTTGACATTGTCTTCATGCTGCTGGACCAACCGGTGGATTGTGCCAATCCATTGATTCCCATCAATACAGTCATCAAGAGAATGGATGACGATTGGGAGAAAAGTATATTTGCGGCAACACTAAGAGAAAGACCGACGGCAATAATCTTTCGAGCACCAAACCGATCTCCGAGAGGGCCCGAAATAAATTGACCAACAGCGTACATTGTAAGGTATGAAGAGATAATGATCCCTACATCATGTTCATGCCATCCAAACTCCTTCATGAAGACAGGTTGAGCAACAGCATAATTCTTTCTGCAGAGATAGTATCCCGCATACAACAACCACATCACTCCGAAAATACGGTAACGCCACGACTGGAATGCTTTGTGAATCTGAAACTCAAAGGTAGTAGATGTTGAACGTGCAATGATAGCCATAAAACTTTCAGCAATAAATGAACGATAGTGGTCTAAAAAAGCCTCGGGGCTGAATGTACATATGTGAGAGCGGCTGAAACTGTTTATCTCCACTCTTGGTTAAATACTGCTGTTCTATTGAGTTTATTTTCTCAGATTTCAATAATTATTTACCAGTAAATCAAGATTTTAAGTGATACGATTTTGTATTCGTAAATGCGCGAATGCCGACATGAGAGAGCGTCGAGCCGATTCCTGATTTTTTCCTGCCGCTCCATGGAACCGCAGCACTTACTCTATCGCAACAATTCC
The DNA here is from genome assembly GCA_030679145.1 of Bacteroidota bacterium. Classification (GTDB taxonomy): domain Bacteria; phylum Bacteroidota; class Ignavibacteria; order UBA10030; family UBA8401; genus UBA8401. Next base: position 21,662 of record JAUXTU010000030.1, read on the forward strand.
AATAAGCTGTGCCCGTTTGTATTTGTGAAAGTATTTTTTCTGCACGTTCTTTTGTTGCAGTGTACACTCCCGCTGTTAAACCATATTCAGTATCTTGCATCAATTGTATCGCTTCATTATCATTTTTTACTTTCATAATTCCAATAATTGGCCCAAAACTTTCATCCTGCATAACACTCATACTGTGATTAACGTTGACCAATACGGTGGGTTCGAAGTAATAACCTTTTCTTTTTACAGGTTTTCCTCCGGTTACTATCTTAGCACCCTTGTCGGTTGCATCTTTTACCTGAAATTCAATAAATTCTAATTGCGGTTTTCGTGTCACCGGACCGAGATACGTTCCTTCTTCTGTTGGCAAATCTAGTTTATAACTTTTTACTTCTTTAACGAACTCTTCAACATATTTATCATAAATTTTTTCATGAACATAAATACGTTCCACTGAACAGCAGCTTTGCCCGTTATTATAGAATGCACCATCAGCAGTTCCTGCAGCAATTTTTGCAATATCAACCACGTCGTCTGCAATATATAAAGGGTCTTTACCTCCGAGTTCAAGTTGACAAGGAACCATTTTTGAAGCTATTTTTTCATAAATATATTTTCCTGTTTTACTCGATCCGGTAAAGTAATAACCGTTAAACGGCATGTTCAAAAGTTGGTCCCCAACTTCTTTTGCACCAATTGCTACTTGAAATACATCATCAGGAACACCGGCTTGATGCAGCAATTTTTTAATTTGCAATCCGGTGAGCGTGGAAAATTCCGATGGCTTATACATACAGCTGTTGCCTGCCAATAGTGCCGGAACAAAAACATTCACGCCGACTAAATACGGATAATTCCATGCTGAAATATTGCAAATTACCCCAAGCGGTTCATAGACAATTTTTTCTGTTAATCCTTCCGAGTCTGTCATTATTTCATCGCTAAGATATTTTAGCGCATTGTCGGTGAGCCAAGCGATCCGGTTACAAGCACCATTGACTTCGTTACGCGACTGTTGAAGTGGTTTCCCTACTTCCGAAGTTAATATCGAGGCACACTCATCGACGTTTTCTTTTAGCAAAGTTGAAAATTTTTGCAGCGTGTTGATGCGGTGCCGAATATTGACGTTATACCATGCAACTTGTCCTTTTTTTAAAAGATCAAATTTTGATTCAAGTGTTGAATGATTATCGTCGTTAATGGTGAGGATGATTTCTTCAGTGGATGGGTTTATGATTTGCATAGAAAATTATTTTTTGCAGCATTAATAAATTGTGATCTTATGTTACTTGTAAGAATGTCATTGGGCTGAATTTGTGCGAAACGTTCAGGATGCCCTTGCACTCCTAAAAAGAACGGATGGTTGTTGCGATCTTTCCTTTCTATAACTTCAGCCACTCCATCGTGTGACCATGCACTTACCCTAAACTCAGGAGCTATTGTATCTAATCCTTGGTGGTGCGCACTGTTCACTGTCGCTAGTTCAGTTTTACAGATGGTAAATAAATAACTATCTTTTTCTATTTTAATATTGTGGATTCCGTCTTTGTTGTTTTGCTTTCGGTGATTGGATTTGTTGTTTTCTTCAAGATCCTGGATTAAAGTGCCGCCCATACAAACATTTACCAATTGCATGCCTCTGCATATTGCTAGTACTGGCAATCCAATTTTTTGAGATAGTTGAAATATTATTATTTCATATTCATCACGCTGTTCATTAAATGCTTCTGGTGCATTAGGATAGTTGATTCTTTTGTTGTTATAGAATTTAGGATGTGTATCAATGCCACCGCTTAATATAATGGCTGAACAATGGTTCACAACATCATAATTATCGGGAGTAAGCTTTATTATTTTGATACAAGGATCATCATTTTTAATCCATAATGGATAATTGGCATACGAAGCTTCTGAATCAGTAATACCAATAAAAATAACATTTTGCATTGAGATTGTTGGAAATTGTATAACTTGGTTATGTGCTTTGACTATAAAGCTTCGGAATATAATTTTTTGAAGTCGTTACGTGATACCGGTTTAGGATTGTTCGGGTGAGCAAAGTCGGCAAAAGCTAAATCTGCTAACGTATCCAAATGCTCTTCTTTTACATGTATTTCTCTTAATGTATGAGGAATACCTATTTTTGAATTCAGATCAAATAAATATTTTACAACAGCTTCACCTTGTGTGTCGTTAAGTCCGAGTGCTATAGCCATTCTCTCAAATTTTTCTTCGAATCCAGATATATTGAAACGCATACCGTACGGAATATTCACAGCATTGGCTAAACCATGGTGTGTGTCTAATAAGGATGACAACGGATGCGCAAGAGAATGCACAACTCCTAAACCTTTTTGAAAAGCAATCGCCCCCATCATTGATGCTAACAACATTTCAGATCGAGATTTGAGATCAGGTTTTTTTACCGCATTTTCTAATGAAACAGATATTAGCCGCATACCTTCAAGCGCAATACCATCACACATTGGATGGTAATTTTTTGCCAAGAGGGCTTCCATATTATGGGTGAGTGCATCCATACCGGTTGCTGCTGTTACAAAAGCTGGCAGGTCCATAGTGAGTAACGGATCAGCAAAAACTATTTTAGCAAGAAGCTTTGGTGAAAAAAGTATTTTCTTCTGATGTGTTACATCGTCTGCAATAATTGCACTTCGCCCGACTTCGCTTCCTGTTCCGGATGTGGTGGGAATTGTTACGAAATGAGGAACATCGTTTGTTACGTAAATATCTCCTCCGATTAAATCGTCATATTTAAATAAATCTTCTCGATGATGTACTCGTAACGTTATTGCCCGTGCAACATCAAGTGCTGCTCCGCCGCCAATTCCAACAATGCAGTCTCGCTGGGCAGCATCAAAGACATCTGTCCCTTTGTATACATCGCTTTTTACAGGATTTTTATGTATGTCTGAAAACACTTCAACTGAAAATCCTTTTTGTTTAAGATCGTCAACTATTTGTTTAAAAAAAGATAATCCTGCAATAACAGGGTCAGTTGCAATGAGCGGTTTGCTCAGATTATGGTGTTTCAGATATGCTGGTAATTCTTTTACAGCATTCGCGCCAAACCGTATGGTGGTCGGAAAATTAAACTGCACAACGTTGTTAAAGCTCATAAATTTTTTAATTAAATGATTTCAAAATATCGTTTTACTTCCCAATCGGTAACTACTTTAATGTATTGCTTCCATTCCCATTCACGCGTTTGTGTAAAATGTTCAACAAATTTTTCGCCGAACAATTCCTTTGCTACTTTTGATTCTTTCATGGCTCGGGTCGCTACTTCAAGATTAGCCGGAAGCACACCGTAGTTAAGATCGAAATATCCATTGCCCATTGTTTCAGGCTGCAGTTTCAATTTATTTTTTATTCCATAGAGACCGCTGGCAAGACATGCAGCCATTGCCAAATACGGATTGGTATCTGAACCAACAACGCGTGTCTCTAATCGTGATGATTTACTACCTCCGGATAGTGCGCGTAAGGCAACTGTTCTGTTATCAACAGCCCACGTAAGTGTTGTCGGAGCCCAAGCACCGGGTACTAGTCGTTTAAATGAATTTACCGTTGGAGCAACAAGCGGAAGAATATGCGGCAAACAATGCAATTGACCTGCAATGTAATTTTTAAAGGTCGCACTCATTTTTTGTTTATCTTTTTCGTCATAAAAGATATTCTTTTTATTTTTTTTATCCCATAAACTTTGGTGAACATGTCCGCCGCAACCCGGAAGATTTTCATTCCATTTTGCCATGAACGTAGCCATGATTCCATGTTTGTAAGAAATTTCTTTTATACTGGTCTTAAATAGAACTGCCCGATCGGCAGATTCTAAAATATTAGCGTAAGAAATTGCTGCTTCTAAAACTCCGGGTCCCGTTTCTGTATGTAATCCCTCAAGTGGAATATCGAATTTTTTAAATAGTTTGAATACATCTGTAAGAAAATCGTTACCCAAGGTGCTGCGAAGAATTGAATAACCGAACATGCCGGGACTAATAGGTTTTAATCCGGTAAATTTTTTTTCGTGAATACTATGCGGAGTCTCTTCAAAATTAAACCATTCAAACTCCTGGCTGAACAAAGGATTGAAACCGAGCTGTTCAGCCTCTTCAATCACCTTCTTTAATACATTTCTTGGACAAACATATGCCGATGGACCTGTTAATTCACAAAGAAAAAATGGTAAATCATTTTCCCACGGAATCTTTCTAAATGTCTTGAGATCTAATTTGGCAGGTGTATCCGGATAACCTTTATGCCATCCGCTAAACGTGGAGTTATCATACGCAAGATCATTCGAATCCCATCCAAATACGACATCGCAAAATCCAAAATGTGAATCAACAATCGAAAGGAATTTTTCTACACTGATGTATTTCCCTCGTAACACTCCATCAATATCCGTAATGGCAATTTTTACTTTACCGGAGGGATGATTTTTTACGTAGCTAATTATTTGTTTTTCATTCATGAGAAATGGTTTTTAATAAATAATTTGAAGCTAATTAGGAAATGATGATTAATACAATATTGTCTTGTTTATATAATAGGGGTATTTACATTTACCATCTATCACACGAACGTGGTATTTGTGACGAATAAAAGAAAATGGACAAACTTCCACATATCAAGAATTAGGAGCCACCAATCTAAGTGTAATGGATATTTTTTTAGTCCTATAAAATAAAACGGTCGCCTGCTATCAATGCGACCGCTATATCACCTTCAAAAAAATGAGATCTTATTTCATCAACATTAGTTTTTTGGTGGCACTAAAATGTTCGCCGTTCGATCCAGTTGCTTCAATACGATAAAAATATACACCGGAAGCTGCCGACGAAATACTGTTGCCAGCGTTCCACACAGTGGTGTACGTACCAGCATTCACTTGGCCATTAAAGAGCGTGGACACTCTTTGTCCGAGAATATTATAAATATTCAAGGTGACTTTGCTGTCAAATGGAACTGTAAACCGAATCGTTGTTGATGGATTGAACGGATTCGGATATGCATTTTCAAGTGAAAATGTTCCCGGAATTGACGACGTTTGTTCGATCACCGGCAGAGCAACATCGGAACGGCGCAGAGTCGCACCATTCAGTAACGTTCCCCAGTTCTGATAACCGGAAGCATCAGGTGTGCTGTCGCCTGCCACGGCATCAAATCTCCAATAGCCGCGCAAATCTGAATATTTCGGATGGCTGCTGATGTTGCTGCTGCTAAACATCCAGCCTTTTAATGTTACGGAATCCAACACTGTTCCCCAAATACGAACCTCATCAATGTAACCCCCGTATTTGTATCCCCATGCATAATTTCCGGTCCCATCCTGACCAATTCCAAGATCTAAGTCTGTGTCAACACTTTTCACTGCCGAAATATCTACGCTCTTTTTTAATACGCCGTCAGAATATGCACGCGCAAAATTTGACGAACGATCAACGGCCACTGCAATGTGATGCCATTTCTCATCGTTGATGACAGCGATACCATCAATATCCCCGCGATGTTTCGTGTCGGTATTGATACCTCCATCACCAATATTATACTGCCATACTCCTCCCGCATCAAGTGCAATAACCCAACCTGCATTGCTCCCGGCATTCCAATCTTTATTACTAATGATTGCAGGATCTCCTTCCCATATTCTGAGCGGTTTGATCCATGCTTCAACAGTAAAACTTTTTGTTGAATCGAACTTATATTGCGATTTTGTCGGAACACGAACGTACATATTCGCATCTGTTCCATCTAATAGTACCGAAGAACCGCCTTTTCCGGTGCCGAGATCTGAAAAGACATCAACAACTCCCAGAATGTTCACTGCTGAACTATCGATCCAACGATTCCACATCTGGACTTGGGCGATCTCAATCATATTAGGATGATTACTTATCGTTTGTGAACCGATGAGCAGCGAACCGAGTTTTCCATTAGAGGCAGGAACCAGTGTGAAGCGGCCGGAAGGAAGAATGGATTTTTGTAATGTTTTTTTCCCATCCACATAGCAGGTTGCAATTTTACCATCTTCGACAGCCAGAATCACACGATGCCATTTTTTTGCAACAACAACGACGCTGTCAGAATATCCGAGTGTATCACATCCTGCTTTTCCAGCATCATTGATTGTGAGTTCTGCTTGCGAAAGATTTGTTGTATCAGTTTGAAGAAGGTCGTACGCCTGAGCAAGATCAGGAAGTTTGAAATCAATCAGCACCGACCAACGGTTGGTTCTTCCATTTGCTACCATACCATTCGCAATAATACTATGATTCAATTGAAGATATTGACCTAATTGGAGTTGAACTGCATTAAATCCCGGTTTCGGTCCTGAAACAACTTTTACTGTGCCAGTGCCTTTCAACGCTAATGTTCCGGTTCCAATTGTTGGTTTCAGAACATTCGCTATATCGGTCATATCAAAAGTATTGACGGGATCTTTTGCTTGAACAAGATATCCATAACCCCCCATTGCACTGATCTGAGCAAGTGACAATGTGGTATCATATAATGCTATTTCTGCAACATCAATTTCACCATTGTCACCGTCATCATCACCAAAGAAGAGAAGTTCATCCAAACCATCCACTGATTCAAGAGACTGGTTGTTATCCGCCGTCATTGGAGCTCCTTTGTGCAAAAGATTTCCATCAAGATAGATATTGAATTCAACACCGATATTTGCAACAACAACGAGCCGGTACCAACGACCAACGACCACTGAATCAAAAGAATACCCCGGGGTTGCGCGTCCGATATTGTGTCCGCGCGAAGCGGTTGCATTACGGATAAATAAATCGCCGTCAGTTGTGTTCGTTGGGTCGGTCTGATAGAATGTTCTCCAATCACCTCTGGCATTAATTCTAAAATCCATCACCATAGAATAGCGATTTACTCTTTTCAACGTATCACTGATCCCGTTTGCGTTTAATCCGGGTGCAGCCCGTAAAAAATTAAATTTGGGAACGTGAAGGGCTTTGTTTCCAACTGTTGGTCCATCAATTGAGGTGATACTTTCAGTCGCTGATGCACTTTTATCTTTTACTAAGGCAGTTCCGACTGCTGCTGCAAATGGTGTAACTGTATTGTCGAATGTCCAGTGTCCCTTTAGGTTTTTTGTTGGAACAGCTGATGGTAATATCTGAGCAAAGACGATCGATGAACCCATTACCACAACGATAATCCATGTAAACAATTCTTTCATAAATGGGGTCTCCTATAATTATTTATTAAGTGTGCTGCTGTTGTTTTGTTGTATTCCGAAAATATTTTTAAGCTTTGGAATTGCGTTCTGCCATTCATTACCGATTATTGGAAAAGCAGGAACATCGGTTCCACCTCGAACAAATGACATCGGCATGTATCGTGACAGTGTTGGCTCGTTTATCTGCATTGTATCAAGAACTGTTCTATTCAGTTGCAGAGGGTATTGATGTACAAACGAATCTATCTTTTGAATAAGAAAAATTTGATCCTTCTTTACAATATACTGACGGACACCATTATCTGCAGAGTTACGATCAACAACATTTTTCTGCAATGTAAATTTCAACCGATATTCTTCATACAACCACTTATCATTCCAAACGCGAAGATTTTCCAAAGATTCCGGATCATTTTGATAATCCCTTTCAACACCTAGTTGTTCCAGATAGTGATCACGAACGGAAGCCGCTGTATATGCGGCAAATGCTGCAAATACCTGGTGATGCTCCTTCATGATTTTTCGCAACGGAAGTAAACGAGCGATCTCTGTTATGGAAAATTGTTTATCGATTGTTGTAACCAGAATTCGTGATTGTTCTTTTTTGAATGCCTGCAGTTTTGGATAAGAACCATCCGCTTTGTCCAGAGCGGTAAAAAAATCAACTGAGTTTAACGAAGATGAAGAGTACCAATCCCCCACTGCTTGAACTAAAATTTTCAATGAGGACGCATTTGTTTTTACATTCTTTGGTTCCATCAAAGCCCCTACATACGCTTTTCGGGCTGCTATTCGTTTTCTGGCAAAGATGACTTTCTTTGATGTCGGAATAGAATTTGCCAGTGCTGCCGTTGTCATACCGCCGCGACGAATATCGACAATTTGCAGGAGATAAAATGCGCCGTCATATTCAATGGGAACAGAGATATCACCAACCGGAAGAGTTTTGATCGCTTCATAGAATGTTGATTCTATCTCCGTCCATCGTAAATAATCTGATTCCAATTGAGGAGCTATTCCTTTGAGTTCGGGATTTTGGCTGGCGAGTTGTTGAACCACAGCTGCATATCCTTTTTCCTGCATCATGATCCGTACACGTTGCGCTCGTTCTTTGGTCGGTTCCATCCAATACCGAAATTTAAATGAGACAAGTGATTTCATTGTCTCTTCATTTGCTTCATCATTGGTTACGGTAATTTTTGAATCAACATCCGAGGTGATCACTCGTTCAACAACAGCTTTTCGTTGAAATTCATTGTGCAGCTGCTCCACACGTTTGTTATTTTTGAATCCAAGGCGGGATGCTTCTTGAGAAAGAACTTTTTCCGCAAGCATTGAAGCCAGCACACTGTGCAACCGTTCTCGGTACGTTGCACCATATTTTATCACAGGATGCGCTGTCTCAAATGCCTGTTTCAATTCGGAAACTGTTATATAGGAATTACCAATGACCGCCACTACGGAATCGGATAATTGAATATTCCGTATTGCCTTCACCGGTTGCTGCATCAGCCAGAGTGCAGTTATTCCTACAAAAAGGAATGCGACAATACCTGCGATCTGAACAGCCTTCTTCAGTCTCATTGTTTTAAATTTCATCAGAACACAACGCCGACCGAGATTCGTTGTGCATTACCTAACAAACCCCATTCGGACCATGAATAATCACACCGCAAACCAATATTGGATTGCTCCATCAAATAATCAACACCGCCGCCAAGTGTCAATCCGTTGATATGGTCTCGCTCGAACATGTTTTCGAATCCTGCGCGAAGGAAGAAAAGATTGAAAACGGAATATTCGCCGCCGAGTGAAATACTTTCGGTGGCATTACTCGGATGCATAACATCAACAGACAGCAGCATTGCACCGAATGATTCAAGCTGCATTTCATATGCAACACCAAAACGAAATAGAAGCGGCATTGCGTACGAATTCATTGAATAGGCTGCCTCAACTCTGTCAAAATTGTGATTGTTCTTATCAGGATCAACAGTAATGGCAAGACGATTTCCACTTAATTGCAGCTCTGTCCCGAAGTTACTAAGATTAGCACCGAGCGTTAATCCTTTTAGTTCTGTTTTGTACAGAATTCCCATATCAACAGCAAAACCGGAAGATGTTACTGACCAAATTCTCTCCTGCACATATTTTCCCGTAATACCAAAAGCAAAACGGTCTGTCAACGCCATGGAGTAGGTCAATCCGAATGCAATGTCACGAGCATCATACAATTCTCCTGTACCGTCCGGCTGATCGATCGTTCGAACTTTTTGCGCTTCGCCAAAATCAAGTGTGTTAAAACTTAAACCGATGGAAGCATTCCAACCCGACAGTGGTATGACAAGTCCTGCAAATTGATGATTCCGTTCCCCAATCCAATTGTTTTGCATAATCTCAAGCTGCATTGAAGTTGCCCACGCAACACCGGCGGGATTCCAATACAATGCAGTCGGATCGTTTGACAAAGCCGTATACGCATCCCCTAATGCTGCGGCTCGAGCACCAATTCCAATCTCCAGGAACGCAGCGGCAGACGTTCCCGCACCGGAAACGTTCTGTTCAAATGTCACTTTTCCCGTACCTTTATCAGCCTTGCAGAGTGATATCGTGATAATAAAAACTATAATCCAAATTCGTTGTTGTTGTCTCATTTGATCACCGCAAGTTTTCCAATTCTTTTTCCTATTCCGGGTGCTTCCACCACCCAGAGGTAAACACCGTGGGCTACTTCAAGTCCATCTTTTGTACGCAAATCCCATGGCTCTCTGCTGTTTGTGATTGATGAACTGTGGTTGATAACGCGTACCAATCTTCCGCTTGATGTGAAGATCGAAATGGTACATTCCATCGGAAGATTGACAAAGTCGATCCTGCGATCTCCTCTTCCAGCATCAAGACTGACCAAATGTTGCTCTAAACTGCTCGCGGCAACATACGGATCCGGAACAGTATAAATATTTGCAAGTTCTGTCTTTGCGTTTGATGCACTGGTAATATTCCCATTAATTTTGAATTCGAAATGATCGTTCCGATCGAACGGCTTCGTTGTCCTTAAAAGAAATACGCTGCCGACCGGAGGTGAAACATATTGTGGTGATGGAATAGACGACGGATAAGAAAACTCGATGATCCATAACCGTCTATTCAATTCACTGGTGATCATCACCTGATCTCCGTTGCTCAATATACCTTTGAATGCAACAGTACCGGTCTCAGTCAGTCGAAAATTTACTTGGTATGTACTTTCCGGAAATGTAACATCCCATACTTGATAATTCGTTACAATATTGTTCAAAGATGTGTCGGCTTGAGGACCAATGACACGAATTTCATAATCGCGCGGAACAGGGAATCCTCCGAACCCTGTCGCTTTCGGAGTACCAACAATATTATTTAGAGTATCATTCCATTTAGCTGAACTGATTCCCACGGTGTCATTATTGCGTATGGTAAGTTTGAATCCTTCGTAGATCAATTCATTAACTGCGTCAGGATTAGGATAGTTCAATGACATTAACACACTGTTTTTTGTTGTGTTATGAAGTTTTAATTTTTTTGTCAAGCCGGTGAATTTACTGCTGTAGTCTTTGAATGAACTATCATCTTCAAACGTTAACCGGTATGAATTTTCCGGCTGTACATTGAATGGATCAAAAATTTCAACCCCAACCGTTCCGTGTGTGGTATCTGTATTGCTTGTAATTCCTGCAGAAGAAAGAGACGGATATACATAACCTGAAGCAGGTCCCGACGGAGTGACGATTGCAATATTACGATCGGCTGAGACAGGTCGTCCAAGATCATCAAGAAGAATATTGGCGGAACATTCTGTAGGAGAAATAATTGCAAGACCCGGACGATCCGTAAGTCCCCGCGTAAAGAAGTCGTTATCATATCCTCGGTCAACGGAAACAACTGCGTAATAATAAACGCGTCCATTCTGGACATCATTATCCACAAAATAATGGCGAAGTCCCGTATCAGTTCCCATATTGTATGATATGCCAAGATCGCTTGCTTGGTTGATCTCACTGCCAATGCTGACAGGGTGAACTCCCGATAATCCGTTATTCACATCAAAAATTGCTTTCGGTTGAAACAATAATGGATTTCCATACGCATCAGTAATTGTTTTAATATCATCAAAGGTAGGATTTGTGCTTTTATAAATATAGTATGCTTCAAAGTCCGTACCATAAATCGCATCTTTTGAACGTTCAGCAGCATCATCCCATCGAAGGATCACTTTTTTATCGAACACTTGAAAACTTACTGTGGGGACACGAGGTGCACTGGCAAAGTTATAATCGTGATCATAAATAACCTGCATCGTTTTTTTGTTGCGGAGAATATCTGCCTTATCATTTCCAAACAGGAGTGCGATGGCATATCGCTGCGCATTCGATCGCCCGCTGTCGATCACCACTTCTCCAGAACCGTAGATCCAACTAATGTCGCGATCATAACCTGGTACGGTAATGTATTGTCCGGGAACAATTTCCTTATTCCAGAACAGTTCATCATCATATAAAGCATTATTAACATCTATAAGATAAAATGAAGTTAGACCAACTTGATCCGATTCATCGTTGTCGGTGAAACCAAAATTCGGTTCTCCCTGATCCGCTATTCCATTTCCTTCAGTGCCGTTTGCATCGGGACCGGTATAATCATTCTGCTCAGGACCGATTCCATCCGAACCGACATCGTCATTGATCGGTTCAAAATCTAATCTGCCGTTACCATTCACATCTTCTCCCGCATCGAGTACACCATTCTTATTTGTATCTTCGGTTGTCCACAATCCATTAGCGTTCGTGTCTGTAAATTTTACCCAATCGCCATCTTCATCTACGGCATTACCTTGCGATTCATCAATGAGACCGTCGGCATCATTATCTTTTCCGTCGCCAGATATTCCGGGGCTTTCTAAGAACGCAAAACCAAAATATCCAAGAGGTAAACCAAGATTTGATACATCTCCGTCACTCCATGCATACGTTATATCATCAACATTATCAAAACTAGCATTATCACCGGAAAGCGAGCCGCCCATATCCGGGTCAACAAACATTCCAACAATTGAACGTTGTAATTTTTTCCCAAAGTTCGTTATGTCAAAAATATTAATGAGAATATCTTCCGCTAAACGCGAAGACCATTGATATCCGCGCGTTTCAACCGTTACGCCCAAACCTCTTCTGCCATTCGGATACGGACTTTTTGAAATTGAATCTTCAAAAGGATAATAAGAAAATTCATCATTTTCACGGTCATCGGCCGCGTAATACGATTCCTGATCAGCTCGAACATATGCACCAAATTCTCCATTCCATCGGCCGTCTCGGATACTAGGGACTAGAGAATCATTTTCATTTCGAGGATCTCCCGGAAATGTTTGTGGCGGCCATACCTTTGGCCACGTTGGTTTCAAATGACTCATTGCCGGCCAGTTCGGAGTATTGATAAGTTCTTTATCAAGAATGTTATTCACATTAAAATCTTCTGCAGTTTGCAATATTCCGTCATTCTCTCCAAAATCGTTGGTGTTCGGAATTCCGTCAAGACCAACATCTTCAGAAATTCCACCGTATTTCCATGCAAGAGAATTGGTCGATCGATCATTAAAATATCCCGGCAGCGGTTGGAATTGATATAAGTGTGAAGCATCGGGCGCAAAATCTCCTCCTTGTCGTCGGTAGGATTCGGAAATGATCGCGATTGAATCTCCATTTGTATTCACAACTTTTGCGCCGACAAAAAATACAAACGCATAACCGTACTGCGTACCACTCCCTTTCGGCCAGATCGCCAAGGAACTGCCGTTAAGATAATTATACGAGAGCGAAGTATTATTAATAAATCCGGTCTCGATCAAATTACCGTTGTGTTTTCCGTACCGAAGAAATCGCGCATTACTTACCGCTGCAGATACTTTTGACAGAAATTGCGGGGAATAAAGATTGCGTGAGTTTCGTGGCGAGACCGCTTGTCCTGTATTACGGGACTTCTCCAAATCTTCTGTACTGCGCTGCGACATTGCTGTATCGCAGAAAAGAATGGTAAGGAATCCGAGAAGAATAAAATGAAAATTGAAAAGTGCTATTCGGTTATACTGTTTCATCGAGATAAATTCTTTTTAAATTAAAAATTAATTTCAAAACCAAATTCGATACGCCGTGGTTCGGAATACCAAGTAGGTCGTGCATCCACCTCGTTGAGCGTGAACAGGCCTTCCTGTTGTAGTTTATCACGAAGTAATTCTTCATCCCGTATACTGCGTGCATTATAGGTCGCTCTTCCTGTTGATGAATATACATCCACCTCATTGGTAAGATCGAACACATTGTTCACTTTTAAAAAGAAAGTAGTGTTTATTCCAACAAAGGAAAACATCTTTTGTGCTTTCAAATCTAAGTTCCATTGTGTTGGTTTCCGTTCTGCGTTCAGGAATTCCCGAACAGCAATATCTCTTCGTTCTACAAAAACGGGTGTAAATGGCAATCCGTTGGAGAATGAACCAATGAACGATAAACTCCAATTAGAAACTTCTTGCAATGTCAACACAGCATTCAGTGTATGCGTCTGGTCCCAATCCAATGAGATGATCTTTCGTTCAATGAATTCCACCGGTTCTCCGCCAATGCTCGTTGCCGTCTGTATCAGTTGTATGAATTCAGGATCAGAAGAACTTCCTTTTGCGATCTGAAGACTGTAGTTCACAAATCCGCTGATGAAACCATTTCCTCCATACCGTAATGCTACTGTAAGCCCTCGAACATTCCCATAATCGCGGTTGATATAACGACGATACGCAACGTTATCAACCGTTGACAATGCTTCTATACCAAGCAAATTTTTCACATCCTTGTAAAATGCAGTGACGTCAACTGCAACGTCCTCTGTAAGACCTTGCTGCATTCCTATTTCGTATGCAATGGTTCGTTCCGGTTTTAATGTGGCATTGCCAAGTGTTAATCCCTCAAGCTGCAGTGCGGTCAGCACATGGAGTGGCTCGTTGTACAATTTTTGAAAACTCGGCATTTGGAAGAAGTGACCGTAGGCTACGTGAAATACTCCCGTTACAGAAATTGGAAATGACAAACCAAATCGCGGGCTCAGCTGATATTGCCATGGAGCTTCCTTTAGATTGACGGCACTTCCGAGAGAGTATGATTCAACGCGAGGATTATTGATCACTTTTTCATTTGGCTGGAAGGCATCGAGACGTATTCCAAGATTCATGATCACATCGCCCAATTCAACTTTGTCTTGAAGATACGCGGCCACTTCTAACGGGCGAATAGTATAATCACGATACCGAGTTACTTCACTGTCGGAGACTGAACGATATCGTTGAATGCTCAATGTGTCCCAATAGTTTATCATTGATGTCCAATAATCATTCCACGATAAATTGTTTCCCTTAATTGCAGTTGTCCATTTTTTTTCACTCCAATCATCTGTTTCAACCGGACCGCGAGAATACGTGTTGATGTCATGCTGCTTTACTTCAAAACCCATTTTAATGAACTGCGTTCTATCCGCCTGCCAATTTGCATCACCGTTCACTAAATATAATTTGCGGTAGTTCTTCAGATCACTTCCTCGATAGATTCCTCCTGTTGTGCCGAGCGAAAATCCTTCAGACGAAGAAGAGATCGGCTGGATCCCAACATCGCCGGGATATCGAGCAATTCGGTTATCTTTGCGATAATATGAATCACCCCAGTTATATTGATATGAACCGCGAATGTTATAAAAGAAATTTTCAGAAGGAGTGTGTGCCCATGAAACAAAATGATGGAATGATTGCGATACTGATGTTGATGGTTCATCCGGTTGATACCGCCGGTTTGCACCGCCACCGCGAGATTCTCCTTCTGCAAAGAATAGTTGATACGACAAACGAAGATCAGAAGAGAAAAAATAATCAAGCTTGCCGTGCAGTGAAAGATTCTGTGATGTATTTAATGGACCCTTTGAACCATCACCGGTCGAAAGAGAATCAGGAATATTTATTGCCCCTGCTTGTTGGATTGCCGTAAAATGTTCGCCGTACCACCGCTGATATGCTGCAATTTTCCATCCGTCTAAAGCTGTGAATCTCTTTTCATACCAGAGATAACTTTCGTTGTTCTGCAATCTGCCGGAAGCATAAAAACTCAGTTTTTGCGGAAAAATAGGTCCCGACACACTTGCTTGCACGTCGCGATTTGCTAAAGGATTTATCTTATCAATTGCCAAAAATGTAGAAGTATTTCCACTATACCATTCTCCCGCTTGAGCACGGACGTTGAATGTAAAACTTTCTGCCGCAGATTTTGTTACAATGTTCACAATTCCGGATTGTGCTGAGCCATATTCTGCATTGAATGTTCCGCTGATCACTTCTACTTGTTGAACAACTGAGTTTTCAATCTGCACATTGTTCCCGCCATCCTGACTGAAAGAATTTGTAACGTTCACTCCGTCAATAATATATCCCACTTCACGAGATCTACCGCCGCGAAAATGTAACGCACCATCGGATCCTTGTACCACGCCGGCCTGCAATGCAATCACTTCACCAACTTCCGTAACAGGCATTGCTTCAATTTGACCCGCTGAAACAACAGCGGCAGAAAATGTTCTGTCCTTTGTTACGATCGGTACATCCGCCTGAACAAGAACAACATCCATTTGAATATTATCCGGCACAAGTTGAACATCACGTTTTGCCGTTAAATCAACATTCACCTCAATATCACGAACAGTGATGTTGTGATAACCGATGAAGCGGATGATGAGAGTATATTTTCCCGGTGAAAGATTGATCAATGAATAATATCCGTCCGGATCACATACTGTACCTCGGGTAGTCCCTTCAATTTGAATACTTGCTCCAACGAGACCCTCACCGGTGCTTTTATCGGTGATCCTTCCACTGATCTTCCCTGTCGTTCCGGCATTCAGATACGTTACGGCTAAAAAAGAGATACAGAAGAAAAACCTCATTTGGCGCACAAAATATTGCATTGTATTGTGCTTAAACGATGGAAAATGAATATCAAAAGATTTCACGAGACTATTATTTGTTGTATGAAGGTTGATTAACGCTGACTGAAGTTATGGAACTGATAAAACCATGCATTTGTATTCTATAAAAACAGGAATTAGTATGAAGAATGCATAAAAACTCATTTAGATATTACCTTTTTGCATACCAATGAACAATCCCACGTTCGTGGTATCTTCTAAGAAGTACTAATCGAGAGGAGAAAATGGTAATTGTTGCTGTGATAAGCCCTTAATATCTATGTAAATCTAAAAAATTATTTCTGCAATAACGGGATAATGGTCAGACGGAAGATATCCGTCAAACGAATCCGATAGAGTACCATGCGATAAGACCGACATTCCTTTTTTCACAAAAATAAAATCGATCGGAGCAGCAGGCTTAGCATTGATATCAAATCCGGTGAATGTTCCTTTGGGACCGTGCAGTACACTTTTGGATATTGTCCGTGTATCAACCAATTGGATGGTATAACTGGTATCTGGTGATGAAATAATTCTATAAGGATCTGAATCCGGCAAAGAATTAAAATCACCCGTAAGTATTACGGGATAATTACCACAGACCAATTGCATTCTTTTTTTAATAAGTTTTGCACTTTCCAGTCTCGCTTTTTTCCCTTCGTTATCTAAATGAGTGTTGAATAAATAAAAGATTGTATTGGTTCGTTTATCGTTCATTTTTCCATACGTCACAACCCTTTGATATGCCGCATCCCAACCTAATCCCGGGTGTTCGGGTGTTGGTGAACACCAAAACGTTGATGTAGCTACAGTATCAAATCTATCTTTTCTATAGAGAATTGCAGAAAATTCTCCCGCTTGTTTACCATCATCACGACCAACTCCAAACCAGCCATACTCCGGTAACGATTGAGATATAAAATCTAACTGATGCTTTTGTGCTTCTTGGAAACCAACAATGTCAGCTTTATGGAACCTGATCATACTCACAAGACTGGCTCTTCGGTTCATCCATATATTTGGACCGTCGTTTGGACTATCAAGTCTAATATTGAATGTCATCACCCTCATCGGTTCTGGTGTTGAATGTAATCCGCTGAATAAAAAAATGAATAGGAACGCAATCAAATTATATAATACCGGTGAGTGATATTTTTTCATAGAGATGTAGGTTTTCGTTTGGCGTAAGAGATTACTATGCTGTTATAATAAATTCTCTTTATATACTTTTGAAACAGCACTGGAGCGTGTGTTAACGTGAAGTTTGGTGTAAATATTTTTTAGATGCGTATTAACCGTGTGAAAGCTAAGAAATAGTTTGTCGGCAATTTGTTGTATGGTAAGACCAGAAACCATTCGTTGCAATATTTCTTTTTCTCGTTCTGTTAATCCATAGTCTGATTTTTTAGGTTTGAACTGCGCGAACATTTCAAGCACTTTATGAGCAATGGGCATATTCATTGGAGCGCCGCCCGCAAGAACTTCTTTGATAGAATCGATGATTTTTTTCGGAGAAGAATCTTTAAGCAGATACCCTGAAGCACCGGCGCAGAGAGCATTGAATACTTTATCGTTATCATCATACACTGTAAGAATAACAATATGAACATTTGGTAAGAAGATTTTAAATTTTTCAATTCCATCAATCCCGCTCATTCCCGGTAATCCGATATCCGATAAAATAACTTCGGGAGAGTGATCGCTGCTGAGAAGAGCTAATGCCTCTTCGCACGTGGCGAATGTGTGAGGACAATGCATACCGTGTGTATTATTAATCAAACTGGATAATGATTTACGATACCTTGTATTATCTTCAATGACCCATATAGTAATCGGTTTCGTCAACTCATCCTTTCGCACTGTGTGTTTCATACAAATATTCTCATTGTAAAAATAGTATCTTAAACTGCGGTACGCTATACCACGTTCGTGTCATATTTTATCAAACCATTCTGCGACTGAAATAATTATATATTTTTCGTGGATATAGATAATTCTAGACGTGTTCCCTTTTCTTCTTCACTAGTCAATACAATCGTAGCCTGGATTTTTTCTGCACGATGGTAAATATTCGCCAATCCGTTGTTTTTCTTTACACTCTGAACATTAAAACCAACCCCATTATCCTGAATGACAATTCGTACATGATTGCCATTCTTCGCTGCTTCAATACTGCACTGCGTTGCTTTGGAGTGACGGACAACATTGGTCAACGTTTCCTTGTAAATAAGGAAAATATGCCGGCGTACTTCCAGATCAAATGTATCAAAACGGATATCCGGCGAAACATCGAACGTCCAATGTATTCCCACCAGAATTTTTGATGCGGTTTCCTTCATTTTAAAGATGATATCTTCGCCAATATCATGTTTGGGATTGATAAACCAAATAATATCTCTGATTGCTTCAACCGTTTCTTTTGCTGTTCTGCTGATATCGGATGAAAGCTCGCGCTCTTTTTCAGTAAACACTTTGCTTTGCATCAGCATTTGGCTGTCAACACTGATACTGCTTAGATTGCTTCCGATCTCGTCATGAAGATCGCTTGCAATATTGAAACGAATCCGCTCGATCTCTAGCAACTGATTTACTCTATATTCATAGATCAGAATACCTCCCGACAGTAAAAAGACGAGAACAAGCAGTTTGAACCACCACGTCATCCACCATGCCGGTAAAATAACGATCTTCAATACTATTGGCTGACCCCACACGCCATCCGTATTGCTTGCTTTTACAAGAAAGGAATATGTTCCTTGTTGAATGTTCGTATAAAATGCTGTTCTGCGAATTCCGGAATTCACCCATTGTGGGTCAACTCCTTCAAGCATATACTCAAATTGATGTTTATGAAGCGGTGCCAGATCCAACACGGTAAATTCTATGGAGAAAAAATTCTCGTCATGATTAAGGATAATTTCTTTTGTCTCAGTGAGCGATTGCTGCAGAGAAGCTTCTTTGTCGAATATTTTGAACGATGTTATCGCGACAATTGGCGGGACTGAATCTATTTTAATAGAATCAGGATGGAAGGAAACAAATCCATTGATGCCTCCAAAATACATCACTCTTTTTTTATTTTTATAGTATGCTCGCCAGTTAAACTGATTGTGAACAATTCCATCAGATTCATCATACACTCTGAATGTTTCTGTGTTCGGATTAAATTTTGCAAGACCGTTCATTGTACTGATCCATAAAAAACCATGATCATCTTCCAGTATTCCAAAAACAACATCATTAGGAAGTCCGTTGAACATGGAATACCGATGGAATTTTCCCGTGACTTTATCGAATTTATTGAATCCACCGCTATGAGTTCCCAGCCAAATATATCCATGTGAATCTTCGGTAATTGCTGTAATCTTGCTTGAACTGATGCTGGAAGGATCGTTTCCATCCGGCATATATTGGTTCAATATTTTTGTCTTTGGATTATAGCGGAACAAACCATCAAGCCATGTTCCGATCCATAATGTTCCGTCTCGATCTTCGAATAACGCATTGGGAGAAAAAGTCTTTGGCAGAGTTATCCCGTTTATGATGTCGGGCAAATATATTTTAAATGTTTCACGCTTTCGGTCAAAAATCTGCAACCCGCCTTCGGATGCAACAAGTAACTCTTCCTGCGTTGTTTCCAGTACTTGCTGTACCCAATTGTTACGAAGACTGGTCGTGTCGTGTTCATTGTGAAAATAATGTTCCATTCGATTTGCTTTTGGATGAAACTTGTTCAGACCACCACCCGTTGTTCCAATCCAGAGAATTCCATCCTGATCTTCATAGATTGACGTAATGACATTATTACTTAATGTGTTCGCGCTATTTTTACTATCCTGTGTATGATGTGTTATGGTTTTATTCCGAAGATCGATCTGATCAAGTCCATTCCCTCCCAATCCTACCCACAACATTTCATTCACTCCCTCATAAATACTGCTGATCACCCTTCCATGGAGACTAGTCGGGCGTAACGGAAGGTGACGATATTGATAAAATGGTTGAGTGACGGGAAGCTTTGCCAGCCCATCCTCAGTTCCTACCCAAATATTATTTTGACGGTCTTCATACAACCAGCGAATACGGTCAGAGATAATTGAAGTAAGGTTATCATTTTCACGCCGAAGATGTAATACCTGCGGCGAAGCAGTGCCAACATCTTCAACAAGAAAAAGTCCGGCATACTCATAAGTCCCAACCCACAATCTTCCCAGTCGATCTTTAAGTATTTGGCTTACGGGAGTCGTGAGCAATGGCTGGACCTTTTTTGGAATTTCAGGGAAATGATTCCAGCGTTGCAACGCTACATCAAAACGATCAAATCCTGATTGCGTGCCGACCCAGAAACCAATATTTCTATCATTAAAGATCGAGAGAACGATGTTATTTGAAATTGTATTGTTATCAGACGGTTGATTGGTAAACTGAAGGATTGTTTGCGTTTCATAATTGAACTTTAATAATCCCGCATCTCCGGTTCCAACCCAGAGATTTTTTTTGTCATCTTCCACAATACACATGATGTTGTTGGATGGAAATGGACGACTGTTAGGAAAATTCTTGCGATAAGAAATAATTTTTTGTGTTTTCAGATCTAATTTGTTCAATCCTCCATTCACGGTGCCGAACCAAATAAACCCTTTACTGTCTTCAAACATACATTGGATATAATCATCTGCGGATTCCGCACCATCAATGCGCGTGAACGTTTCCTGATGATTGTTATACAAACATAATCCACCGCCCCACGTGCCAACTAACAGCGTTCCGTCGGAACTTTCTAACAATGAGTTCACATAATTTTCCGGAAGCGATTTTTTTTGAGAAGGATCATGTTTATAGTGCTTAAACGATTGTCCATCGTACCGATTAAGACCGTCTTTTGTCGCAATCCATAAAAATCCATCCTTCGTTTGTATGATATTGTTGATGGAATTATTAGAGAGACCGTTTTCTATAGTAAACCGTCCAAACATCATCGATCGGAATTGTGCGACGGCTGGTATGCACAGTTCAAAAAAAATTGCAATTACAGTTACGATCTGTCGATAACGCATAGTTAAAAAAGTTTGCCGTACCTTTAAATGAAAAAACCTTGCGAGGTAATGCATCGTGCAAGGCCTTGTATACTTTGTTCAATAAAAATGATGTTAGATATTATTCAACGCCTGTTCAAAATCTCCAATAAGATCATTTATTCCTTCTGCACCGACTGAGATGCGGATCATTCCGGGAGTTACTCCATGCTGTTTCAATTCCGCACTACTCATATTCACGTGCGATGAATAAACAGGAATGCTCACTAATGTTTCCACACCGCCGAGCGACATTGCGTTAACTGCAACATTCAATGAATCGCATACTTTCGCAGCACCTTTTACCCCACCTTTCACTTCAATCAATACCATCGCACCGAATCCGCTCATCTGCTTTTTAGCAATGGAATGATCAGGATGTGACTTCAATCCTGGATAGAAAACGCGCTGAATGTTGGGATTCTTTTCAAATCTCTTCGCTAGTTTCATTGCATTTTCCGTCTGGCGTTGAACACGAAGTTCAAATGTTTTCAAACTGCGCGATAGAAGAAATGCCGCAAAAGGATCGGCACAACCGCCCAGATATTTTGCCACATTCCGAACCTGCTTAATTGCATCTTTCTTTCCAATAACCGCACCGGCAAGAACATCGCTATGTCCGCCGATATATTTTGTCGCGCTTTCAACGATCAGATCGAATCCGATATCGAACGGTGATTGATGCAGACATGATGCAAATGTATTGTCAATCATCGTTGCAATCTTACCGCCCGATTTTTTCTCTGCCTTCTTCACTTCAGCAATTGCTTTATACAGATCAACAATTCCTACTGTTGGATTGGTCGGCGATTCGCAGTAGAACAGTTTTGTGTGTTGTGTTGCGAGTTTTGATATATCGGATAAAGAATTTGCATCAACATATTTCACATTCACGTTAAACTGTGGGAGCACATCGCGGAAAAATCTATACGTGCCGCCGTACAATGCCGGCGTGCTGATGATCTCATCCCCCGCTTTCACGATAGAAAGGATTGCAGTCGAGATCGCTGCCATTCCTGATGAAAATAATGCGGATGCTTCGGCATCATTCATTTCGGCAAGTTTTTCTTCAACATCTTCTACGGACGGATTGTGATAGCGCGAATAGACATAGACGCTTGAATCACCCTGCGAATACCGCACGGCATCATTCGAATTTTCAAAACGATAGGTGGAGGTTTGATAGATTGGAGTGCTCACCGCACCTTTATACGGATAAAGTTTTTTTCCGTGTATGGCGCGAGTGGCTAAAGAAACTTTTTTCCCTTTCATTAAAAATCCCCTTCGTATTCTATCTTATATCCTTTCAATGCATTCAGCAGTGAGGCGGCGATTTTTTTTTGTCCGGCAGGGCTTCGCAAGAAACGTTCATCCTTCACGTTGGAAAGATATCCTGATTCCACCAGAACGTTCGGCATGGACGCACCGACCAACACATAGAATCCCGCTTGTTTTACAGGCTGCCGTTGCCCTTCCATCTGCGCACTCATTGTCTCTTCAAGCATTTCGGCAAACCGTTCGCTTTGTTTTACGTACGAGCTTTGCGCCATTGTAAGAATAATGAAATTCTCTTCAGTCAATTCCTGATAGCGGTCCTCATAATCTTTTTCCAGCTTTACCACATCATTTTCTTTTTCAGCAATACGGATCGCATCTTCAGTTTTTCCCGGACGAAGCAGATATATCTCAAATCCGTTGGCAGACGATGGTTTTCGTTCCGTTGAATTGGCGTGGATGCTAATGAATAATTTTCCTTCATTCTCATTTGCAATCTGTCCGCGGCGGTACAGTTCAACAAACCGGTCGGTCTTCCGTGTATATACAACTTTCACATCCGGTAATTCTTTCTGGATCATTTCGCCGAGTTTCAGTGCGATACCAAGCGTTATATCTTTTTCGCGTGTTCCAATCAGTCCGATCGTTCCGGGGTCATGTCCGCCATGTCCGGCATCGATCACCACAACATCCAATTTCCATTTCTTTTTTTGCTTTTCAATGGAAACTTCGGTTGCTTTCCGTTTCGATTCTGCCTGCTGCTTGCGGATTGCTGCCGAATCGATCACCGGTAATTTTTCCTGTGGAACAACTTTCGGAATCAATGTGAGCAAAATATCATTGCTTGATTGATCCTGAACGATCTCGGATTGTTCTATGGTGTCACGGATCTGCAGTGAAAGCTGAAGCGATGTTTCCGATAGAACCGGTTTCACTCGTTGAACAATGCCTGTAGCAAATGTTGTATCGACACTTAGTGTATCGCATTGTGTTCCCATTAGTGTTACATACAGCCATTCTCCATTTTGTTTCGAACCGCTGAAATCACGCACTTTTTCCGTTAAATGGATCCGGAACAATGTTCCGTTCGTCTTTTCGTCAATGGTGAATCCCGTTACCATTGGAACTGCAGAAGATGTTGGAATGATCGGTGTTACTAACGTTGTATCCTCTTCGATTGAGAGCAAAGGATCATCAAGCGTTTTGATCAGCTGAACGATTTCCTTTGCCGGCGCAAAATACATCCCTTGTTCAACAAGCACAGCATGCGACAGTTGAATCACTTTATTTTTATTTGTCACAGGATTTGTTTGGACAACAAAGGAATTCTCTGCCGAGAATTTAAGAACAGCCTTTTTAAATCTGAGCTCTGCTTTCTTTAATATCGTGTTCTCAAAATATTGCAGTTGGAGCAATTGCGCCAGATCGGTAACGGAGATATATTTAATACTATCTTCCTGAAATGACCGCACACTCGCCGTTTGTTTGGACGATACAACACGAAGCGATGTCGATTGACGTTTCGCCTGCGCAAGTAATTCGGCATTGAAGGAAACCCACGTCAACAGCACAATAAGGAGATATTTTAGATTCATAAGAGTTTTCATCAGCGATAATTATTGAATTGTAATGGAATAGGAAAATCAACCGTTTTCAATTTTGCAATGACCGTCTGAAGATCATCCCTGTCTTTTCCTGTCACACGCACCTGATCTTCGTTGATCTGTGCCTGCACTTTTAATTTTGTGTCCTTGATGATCTGCACGAGTTTTTTTGCATTCTCCTTATCGATCCCAACGATCATCGTGATCTTCTGACGAACCGTTGAACCTGCAGCGGCTTCAATGGCTCCATATTTCAATGTTTTGATCGCTATCCCCCGCTTGATGAATTTATTTTGAAGAATATCGACAACTGCTTTTAGTCGAAAGTCATTATCAGTTGAGATCGTTATCTCTTTTTCCTTCTCCGCAAAATCCACTGTTGTTTTGGAATCTTTGAAATCGTACCGGGTGATGATCTCTTTCCGTGTCTGATTGAGCGCATTGTCAACTTCCTGCATGTTCACTTCGGAGACAATATCGAATGAATTTTGTTGTGCCATGGTTTTTCTCTTAATGTACGTTGATTTATGGTCTATTTCAAAATTTCGCCCGCCTCGTTGCTCCAAAATAGTAGATCAAGTTCATCCACAGAGATTGTAACTTGTTCGGCAAATTGTTGAAATTTCTTTTCTATAATGAGATAATTTTTTTTCGTCAGTGTTCTCGGAATTGAAGTGATCACTCTATAATAGAGAAGATTTTTAAGAATATGTCTGTCTAATATCGCTAATCCTTCGTTCTTTCCAATATTCCGTAGGAAATGCGTCGCCTCTTTATAGCTCAATCCCTTCACATTCTTTACAAACCATTCCCGTTTTTCCTTTGCAGAAAGAGAGCTGACTGTCGTTTCAAAAATTACAGCATAATTCAATTTCATTTCAGCTATCCATTTTGCTTTTGACCTGTGGAAACGAATATAATAATCTTTTTGATAGAGCAGCGGTTCAGGATCTATGGTTGTGAATTGAAAATTGTACATCTCAAAATTCTTTTGTGCTTTTGCCGCATTTATCGCGCTCGATTGAGGCGTCATTAAACAATAGAGTAATTCGTAAAAATATTGCTGCTCGGAAATCTTACGGTATTCCCGTAACCGTCGGCGGATTGCTTCCTGTTTTTTTTTGAACCCTGAATATAATTCTTCGAGATGCCTGTATTGTTTCATTGTTCTATTGAATAAGGGAATATTTTTTCTTTCCCGCAATCAACAATCCATTAATAACCATTGTATCCAATACACCACTCAGCCAATGAATATCCTTTGAACTATAGTTTTTCCACAATACACCTGCAATTTCTTCAACAGGGAATGAATGAAAATGAAGCAGTTTCAAAATTTTTCCGCGATAAATTCTGCGCGGAATTCCTTTCCATGACGGCTCATTTTTCTTTTTGATAACTTGTCGTTGCAAGAATACTTTGTTGAATGCGGATTTGCAGGATGAATTGATCGGACATTCAATACAATTTGGATTTCTTGCTGTGCAGATCATTCCGCCAAGATCCATCAATGCTTGATTCCAATCGTAGACATTTTTTTT
This sequence comes from Bacteroidota bacterium, assembly GCA_030679145.1. Classification (GTDB taxonomy): domain Bacteria; phylum Bacteroidota; class Ignavibacteria; order UBA10030; family UBA8401; genus UBA8401. The sequence goes on from JAUXTU010000030.1 coordinate 47,400, forward strand.
TGGAAGAGCTCGTTCTGCAAATTTCCAGGCATCGTCATCGTTCATCATTTGTGACGCCATTAAAACTTTTGTTGAATACCTCGTCAATATCCGACGGATATTCACATCAACAACAGGAACGTGTACGTTGAACGCAAAACATGCTACTGCGTGTGCTGTATATCGTCCGATTCCAGGAAGGTGCCGTAGTTCATCAGGGGATTGCGGAAGACGAGAATGAAATTCCGAGAATACGTGTTTTGCTAATTGATGAAAACGAAGAGCGCGGCTGTTATATCCAAGTCCCGACCATTCACGCAGCACATCAGCCGGTGAAGATTTTGCAAGGGTTGAAAACGTCGGAAATTTTTTGAGCCATCGGTGGTAATATTCAACAACTCTGCTCACCTGGGTTTGCTGAGCCATGATCTCCGAAAGAAGAATGCGGTACGGATTGCGTGTAGTTCTCCATGGAAAACTACGCTGATGTGATCGATACCAACGAAAGATTTTTTTTTGAACGGCGGGAGTTATTGTCAGCACATTGTCAGCTATGACTATTCATCTTTCAGCACAAAACCTTGTCCGTACACTGTCGTGATCAATTTTACTGGAAAATCTTTATCAACAGATTTTCGGAGATAATTGATATAGACGTCAACAAAATTTGTACCGGCATCAAACTTATGCCCCCATACTTCTTCAGCGATCTGTTTGCGGGTAACGATCTTATTCTTATTGCGGATCAAATATTCCAACAGTGAAAATTCGCGCGGGCTCAGAATGATATCACTTCCGGCGCGGGTCACTTTCCGTGCAACAAGATCCATTTCAAGATCTGCTGCGCCAAGTTTTACAATTTCCTGCGCTGAAGGAACCCTGCGCAACAATGCATCAATGCGTGCAACAAGTTCTTTTACATCGAATGGTTTTGCCAGATAATCATCTGCTCCAAGTTTCAACCCTTTAACTTTATCTTCTACGGCATTCATTCCTGAAAGGATCAGCACCGGAGGGTAAGCAGATTTCTTACGCAAATCTTTCAACACTTCAAAACCGGATTTTTTCGGAAGAGAAAGATCCAGAACGATCAGATCGTACGGATTTGTGTTGATCATGTCGGTGGCTATTTCTCCATTCACTGCAATATCAACCTTGAATTGTTTTGAAAGACGTTTTTCCACCACCCATGCGATATCCTTGGTGTCTTCAACAACAAGAACTCGTTTCATTTCGTTGTCATCTTTTTTGGTTGTCATCTTTGAAAGAGTTTAGTGATAAAATGAAGTTGAACCTTCTTCCGGTTTTCACCAAGAAGCAGTAAGATTTAGACGATATTCCGGATTTTCCCAATGTTCTGTATTTAGGGATAATTATTGCATTAAAGTAAAGTAATTTATGAACGAATGCAACTTTGATATTAATCTTTTATTAATCATTTTTTTAGAAGTTAGGTATATGTCACCCCGTAAGAGGTATAAGAAGGGATAAACCACGCTGCCGAGTGCGCGCTCGAAAAAATCTTATGCAGTTAGTTCATTAAAGAATATTATTCCACTCTTTTTAGCGCACTTTCATTGGAAAGATTATCAACTTTTTTTATATTTAAAGAGAAATCAATGATCCCGTAGCTCAATTGGATAGAGCAACAGCCTTCTAAGCTGTAGGTTCCGCGTTCGATTCGCGGCGGGATCACAAACAAAATATCCATTTAACTGCAGTTTTTTTTTGCTCTCTAAAAATTGAACCGATCTACTTTTTTTCTTCCGCAAATACCAACGATTCAGAATTCAAACAGTATCGTAATCCAGTCGGACGTGGTCCATCATCAAACACGTGACCAAGATGTGCGTCGCACCGTCCGCATAAAATTTCAACGCGTTTCATTCCATAACTGAGATCGGTTTTTTCAATAACATGTTCTGCATTTACCGGTCGAAAAAAACTAGGCCAGCCGGTTCCACTGTCGAACTTTGCATCGGCTGAAAACAATTCCAATCCGCAGCAGACGCAGGAATATGTTCCAGGTTTTTTATGATCGTAAAACAGCTCGCAAAATGCCGACTCCGTTCCATGGTCGCGCGTAATGCGGTATTGTTCAGGCGTTAATAATTTCCTCCACTCTGCTTCCGTTTTGATTATTTTTTCCATGATAAGCTATCTCCTTGTTCTTTGTAACAAATGTAACGAAAGAACATCACTATTAGTTCTCACACAATAATAAAAAAAGTCTCACAAACTTGTGAGACTTTTTTATAGAAACTACAGGAGTGCGATACTTCAATCAACTGAACATATCGTTCATTTCGTTATTGATCTGCATACGGGCGCGGATTTCATTCAATTTTTTCATAATACTCACCACTTGCACGCTGCTGTTTTCCGCAAGATTGGCAAGGAACGATTTGATGTTCTCATCTTCACATTCCGTCAGGATCTCTTCCGAAAGACGGACGATCGATGATTCCAATTGAAGTGCCCGTGTTAAAGCGGCGCACGTATTTCTGCATTCATGCTCACATCGAAAATTATAGCTATTCATAATTATATTCTCCTATCGTACGCCATACCTTATACAGTCTGTAAATGTTCCGCAGCAAAATGTTGACCTATTTGTAACGCTTCCTCATTCAACGGAATAAGGTGATGATGACGTTCAGGAAGCACTTCCTTTAAAGCAAGCAGTACATTCGAAATACTAACCACCGGTCTCCGTTCCAAGAATGCACCAAGAATGATCATATTTGCGATCTGACGTTTCCCCATTTTCACTGCTTGTTCAACCGCGGGTATCGTTAAAATTTCAATATCGGTTCTTGTACTTGGCGTAATGATTGTTGATTGTTCACATACCAACAATCCGCCTGGTTTCACTTTTGAATCAAACTTATCAAGCGACGGTTGATTGAGAATGATCGCTGAATCGAATGTTGTCACCATTGGTGAGCTGATTTTTTTTGACGAAACGATCACGATACAATTCGCAGTTCCGCCTCGCATCTCCGGACCGTACGCAGGCATCCAGCTCACTTCTTTTCCTTCTTTCATTGCAGAATAGGAGATGATCTGCCCCATGGAGAGAACACCTTGTCCGCCAAATCCCGCAATGATAATTTCTTGTGTTTGTACCATACTATTCTCCTTCGTCATTTCATTGTTGCGGGAAGTTTAATATCTCCCGGCGGGAAATATGGGAACATATTCTTTTCCATCCACTCATTTGCTTCCAACGGATTCATCTTCCATCCAGACGGACAATTTGAAACGACTTCAATGAAGCATGTCCCTTTTTTTTCTTTTTGAGATTCGAATGAAGCTTTGAATGCTTTTTTCAATTTGCGAACTGCTGCCGGTGTATGAACAGAATGTCGTGCTACATAATATGCGCCGGGTAATTGCGCGATCATCTCAGTGATCTTCAATGGATGACCGATGAAATGTTCATCTCTTCCGTATGGTGTTGTCGACGTGATCATTCCACACAGCGAAGTCGGTGCCATTTGTCCGCCGGTCATTCCGTAAATTCCATTGTTCACAAACACCATCAAAATATTCTCGCCGCGATTGATCGTGTGAATTGTTTCCCCAGTCCCAATCGCTGCAAGATCACCGTCTCCCTGATATGAAAAAACAAATTTATCAGGAAGAACACGTCGCACGCCTGTAGCAACTGCACTTGCTCTTCCGTGCGCTGCTTCCTGCATATCAATATTCATGTAATTGTAAGCAAAAACGGAACAGCCGACCGGAGCAACTCCGACAGTTTGCTCGGCAATTCCCATCTCATTGATCACTTCCATCAAGACGCGATGTATTACACCATGGCCGCAGCCGGGACAATAGTGTGTTGGATTGTCCGTCAATGTTTTCGGTTTTTCGTAAACAATTTCCATTGTTCCATTCATTGTCGTGCTCATAAATACCCCGCTGACTGGCTCATTGTTCGTTGTTTTTCAGTCAATGCTTCAATCTCTAACAAAATTTCTTCGGGTGTCGGAATCATTCCACCCATTCTTCCTTTGAAGTAAACCGATGATTTTCCATTCACCGCCAAACGAACATCTTCCACCATTTGTCCTGCGTTCATTTCAACTGTCAGAAACATTCTCATCGGATCAGCAAACGATGCAATGATCTCATACGGAAAAGGATACAATGTGATCGGACGAATGACGCCGACATTGATTCCTTTTGCACGCGCAGCCTCCATTGCCTTATTACAAATTCTTGCCGTAAGACCGAATGCAACTAAAATAATATCCGCATCATTTGTATTGATCAATTCGCATCGCACTTCTTGTTTTAATTTCCGATACTTATCCTGAAGATGAAGATTAACCAATTCCATCTTCTCCGGATCCATATGAAGCGACGTTATATAATTTCGTTCACGCGAAGCAGGTTTACCGGTTGTTGCCCATTCAACCTCTTGTTTGGGAAGTGAACCGCTCTTAGGCAAATATACTTTTTCCATCATTTGTCCGAGTGCGCCGTCGGATAAGATCATTGCCGGCATTCGGTACTCTTCCGCAAGTCGAAATCCGTCAAACACAAAATCTGCCATTTCTTGCACGGATGAAGGCGCGAGAACAATTAAATGATAATCACCGTGACCTCCCCCCTTGGTCGCTTGAAAATAATCTCCTTGCGAGGGTTGTATCGTACCCAAGCCAGGACCGCCGCGCTGCACATTCACAATCAAACATGGAAGTTCTGCTGCTGCGATGTACGAAATTCCTTCCTGCATTAAACTAATTCCGGGACTTGAAGATGTTGTCATTGTTCGAACACCCGCTCCCGCCGCACCGTATACCATATTAATTGATGCAACCTCGCTTTCGGCTTGCAGAACAATAACGTCTTTATGATTTGGAGCTTGTTCGGTTAGATACTCTAAAATTTCTGATTGTGGTGTTATCGGATATCCAAAGTACGCTTTCAGTCCGGCACGAAACGATGCTTCTGCAAGCGCTTCGTTTCCTTTCATCAGCTTTGGATTCTCGTCGTGCTGAATTATTGTTGACATGATTTCTCCCTAATTTTTTACGCTGTCTGCGTTGCCACTGTTGGCTGTGCAGATTGTGACTGTCGCTTTGTGGATTTTATTTCACGATAGACCGTGATTGCGGAATCCGGACACACAAGAGCACAGTTAACACACCCTGTGCAATTATTGCGAAGCAGCGTTGCATACCGATAACCTTTGCGGTTAATCGAAGTAGAGAGACCTAAACTTTCTTGTGGGCAGGATGCGATACAAAGTTCGCATCCTTTACAAATTTCTGTGGCAATGATAACCGTTCCGGAGATCATGCATTCCTCCATAAATTAGAATATTATTGAGTATCTATCCTTCAACAATGGTGCCACAGAGAATTTTAGGTGTTTACAGAGGAAAAGAAGGACTTTGCAATTTCGAGTTTTGCAAAATCAAGAAGTAAGTAATCGGATTCTTAATTAAATGAAAAACGAAAGATTTGAAGGAAAAAGGAATGGTAAATCTGTTTATACGACGATGAAAAAATGAACACTAACAGCGATTAATGAACCATTTTTGCAAATTCAAAAAGACCAAAAAAGTCTTGTTTAGAGGGGTTGACCATAATTGAACCGTTCGTTCTAAACGAACGGTTCAAATCTTAATCACTGAATTGTAGACAATAATATCGGTGTAACAGGATCGGTAATGCTGTATAAAAGAACCTGATTATTTGCGATGACGTATAATATTCCATTGTGAATAATTACATCGTGAGGAATAATATCCTTCACGATTGTTTTCTGTTCAAGCGTGACATAATTTTTAACATCATATATCTTCAATCCTTGAGTCCCATCGCAGAGATAGAGATGTTTATTATCAATGGCAAGTCCGTATGGATTAGCAAATTGATACGTTGATAATAACACCGGATTCTTCAGATCACCCACTCCAATAATAAGTAATTGATTCGATCCCGCTCCGCAGGTATTTCCATCACGAATTGTTACATACGCTACCGTATCATTAACGACAACCGGGTCGCATCCGCGCGAATGCCTGAATTGTGAAAGCTGTACCGGTTTTTCGGGTTGAAAAACATTATAAATATACATTCCATTTCTTCCACCGATAAAGAGAAGCGAATCCTTGCTAAAAATAGTTTCAATATCCCACCCGATCTCCACTCTGTTTCGATAAACAGGTTTTCCAGAATCAGCGATTGAAAAAACCACCAACGAACTCAAGTCAATGCAATAAAGATAATTATCAACAATAATAAACCGAGCAAGTGAACCTCCTTGTCCTGATTGAACTGCGGTTGTTGTCACTGCATCAGTAGAGCGGGGAGCCGGAATACAATCTCCACAACTCCAATGATTATCATCGTCTACATTTCCATCAATTCCCATTGGCATAACATCATAACGGTATGAATTAAATATCTGCGGAATAGAATCAATCTGTTTTGGCTGAGAAAAATTGCTCACATCATACACGATCAAACTGTTCCATCGGTCGGTGTACATTTTATTATTTATTACGGCAACATCGTGTGTTCCGACAACATTCATTGTGTTGATGGTGGTTGGAATTGACGGATTGCTGACCGAAAATATTTGTATTCCTTTTTCCGGATGAGTTTTGATAAGATAATTTTGATACAGATAGATCTTTGCAGATGTATCCGTGTATTGATAATTTGTCTTGAATCCAACAGACAACAACATTGCTAATGTAATCCAAATCGCGTTTACCATGGTTGATTTCATTGTATTACCTCATCAACAATATTTTCTTTGTTGTTGTAAAATTACCTGCGGACATTTTTACAAAATATACACCGCTAACAAATTGCGATGCATTCCATTGAATGGAATAAGTTCTGCATCCTTCACCAATGTTGCAATTTCTCTTCCCAACATATCATACATCTCACTAAGACCAATGGTTTACCTGTAATGATTGAATGTACTGTTTTTTCTTCACCAAAAAATCATTGTTTACAATCCATTCAAGAGTAATTTGTCTTTATTCCATTCATCAATCTCAGAATCCTTTGTCATTCCACTGCATCACATCTATATCGTAATACCACTTTTTTTCTTAATGAGGTTCATCAATGAAACAGTTTTTTTCTCTATTTCTATTTCTTATACCACTCTTTGTTTTTTCACAAGATAACAATGGCTCAATTTCCGGTGAAATACGCGATGCAGTCACAAAGCAGCCATTGCCGGGAGCAAATGTTGTAATTTCAGGAACTTCGCTGGGAACCACCTGCGACGAGAAAGGGTATTATGTCATCAAAAATCTTGTTCCGGGAAAATACAGCGTGAAAGCATCCATCATCGGTTATGAAAGTTCTACGAATCCGGACGTAGTGGTGAGCCCCTTACGAAACAAAAAAATCTCATTCGAACTGAACACTTCAACAATAGAAATGAATGAAGTAAAAATTCAAAGTGATTATTTTGCACGACCTGCCGAAAATGTCGTGAGTATGCGAACACTGTCACCGGAAGAGATCCGCCGTTCGCCCGGTTCTGCAGAAGACATCTTTCGCGTGATGCAATCCATGCCCGGCGTTGCAACTGCTGGTGGAAAAAGCGCGCAGTTGATCGTCCGCGGCGGAAGTCCCGATGAAAATCTTACCCTGTTGGATAATATTGAGATTTACAATCCTATTCACTTTGCCCGCACAGGTGAATCAATGGGAATCATCAGTATTGTCAATCCCGCACTTCTCGAAAAAGTAGATTTTCTTACGGGAGGGTTTCCGGCGAAGTATGGAGATAAAATGTCTTCCGTCTTTGATATGAAACTTCAGGATGGAAATAAAGAACTCTATAATAGTGACGTAAACCTAAACATTGCAGGATTCGGTGTTACGGTCGATGGACCGCTGATCGAAAACAGTTCGATGATCTTTTCCGTGCGCCGTGGATTTTTGGATGTCCTTACTTCACTAATGGGAAAACCCGCAGCTCCCCGCTATTATGATGCGGTTGGAAAAATCACGTATGATATTGATGCAAATAATCGGTTAAGTTTCGTCGGCTTCTATTATATAGATCAGATCGATAAACTTGGAACAACAAAAGAATCCTCCGCAATGAGCAAATATGATTATATGAAGCGGGATGATTATGGTTCAGCATTCGGATTGAATTGGCGTTCCCTTCTTTCAGAACGCGCGTTCTTGATGACAACATTTTCCCGCACAGGGAACGGATGGACGACAAATCAAGGAACACAGACAAATCATACCTTACGGGGTGAAGAGATTCTGGAAAATGAATTGATGGTAAAGACAGAGCTGACATATCAATTCTCTCCTTCACTTGATGTAAAGGTCGGCGCAATGGGAAAGACGATCGACTCAAAGAATATTTCATGGACACCTGAAGATACAACACGCACCGGAACGATCATTCCAGCAACAACAATTTCATATCGTCCTGACCTTACAAATAAAACAGCATTCTATCTTCAATCTTCATATCGTATTATTGAACCAATTACAATCTCAACCGGGTTGCGATACGATCACTTCGCTCTGCTTAATGCAGGAAATATGAGTCCGCGTGTTGCAATTTCATATCGTTTTTTGGAATCAACATCGCTTAATTTTGCATGGGGAAAATATATTCAGTCTCCGGCAAGTTTTCAAATTTCCCCCGACCCGCGTAATCTCGATCTGCGCTACAGCACTGCAATTCATTTCGTTGCGGGGCTCGAACATCGGCTCGCTGATGATACGCGCGTGACTGTTGAAGCATATCATAAAGAATTGACGAATATAATTGTCGATCCCGATAGCTCAAATCTTCTTCTTAATACAGGTACTGGTTACGCACGCGGGGTTGAACTCTCATTACAAAAGAAATTCTCCGATGGATTTGTCGGAAGTGCATCGTATTCGTATTCCGTTTCAAAACGGCAGGATAATATCACCCTTCCCGAATATTATTTTGAGTACGACCGTCCGCATATCATTAATCTTCTTGCAGGAATGGAAATTGGCGAAGGGTGGCAGATCGGTGCAAAGTTCCAATTCGCATCCGGAAATCCGTACACGCCGGTTGTTGGGGTAATAAAAAAAGGGGGCGTATTCTATCTAATCGATGGTGCCGTAAACTCCGCACGATATCCTGATTATCACAAGGTAGACATCCGTGTTGACAAACAATTTATTTTTGCGGGATGGGCGTTAACTGCGTATTTGGATCTGTGGAATGTATACAACCGGGACAATATTATGTCCTACTCATACAAGGCGGATACAAACGGAAATATTACAATGACACCAAAATATGATTTTGGTATCATGCCAATTGTTGGATTAACAGCAAAGTTTTAAAAAACGAGGATTTAGAGAGAAGATTTTTGAAATTTTTATGCTACCGGAGGAACATACATTCTAATAAGTCTCCAGCGATTGCGATCATAGCTGAATACCGCTTTAACTGTTATCGTTTTTCCGGCGAATGTACCCGTTGATGTTACTTGCGATTGCGATACCGGCAATCCTGTCTGTGAAGCTGAATAGACAACAGAACCATTCATAACAGAAGCAGTTTGATTTGCATATGAACGGGTTGCCAAAGAGTATGTTCCACCCATTTTCGTCATTGCCAACGAAATGCCTGTGCGGGCGATCTGTTCTGCCTGAATGGAGTTTGCTACGGATTCTGAGATAGAACCATTGTTTCTATCTGCTGCTGTAAAACTTACCGTATACATCCCCAAGATCAGGTAAATTCCGGAAAGCATTGCTATTTTTGAAGTACCCATATCATCCTCTTTTCTGCTCTGTTATTTGTGTCCTTATTTCTACTACAAAGGTAATCGAGG
>JAUXTU010000039.1 GCA_030679145.1 Bacteroidota bacterium
GTTTCAAAATATCACTTCCCGATGTATCTAAAGGAAGTGGAATATCGTTTCAACCACAGATCAGACAATTTATTAAAACTTTTTACTAAAATTTATTTTGGTTACGTTTCTACCTAATTACCTTATATTTATATCACTCTACAGAAAAAAATATTTTACCGTAGCAATAATAATTTTTTTGTATCAACAAAATTTCCGGCATCAAGACGATAAAGATATACTCCACTTGCTAAAGATGAAGCATCAATAGTTACAGTGTATCTGCCGGCTTCAAAATAATTGTTAACGATGGTTGCTACTTCACGACCGGTTATATCATATAACTTCATTATAACTTGAGAATTTTCCGGAATCCCAAATGCAACTTTTGTGCTTGGGTTAAATGGGTTGGGATAATTTTGTCTCAATTCATATTCGTTCGGTATATTACTTCCATCTTTGTTTACTACAGAGCCTACAGCACTAAAAATAACTGATGCAGTGTCACCAATCAAAACTCCGTTTAATGTACCTCCAACAACAGCTTTCCCCGGGGTTTTAGATGACCGCAACGTTGCAGAATATGTTCCATTGCCATTATCAGTCGTTGAACTGATAGTTCCTAACGTCGTTCCAAGAATAACGGCTTCTCCACCCTTAGAAAGATTGACACCGCCGGTATCTTTTACTTGTACAGTTATCGTTGCCGTACTATTGCTATCTGCAGGAATTGATAACGGGTTTGCAGTAACTACCGATTTCAATGCAGAAGCGTTTGAAGCGGAAAATGAAATATTCAGCAAACTTCCTAAATGTGCATGCAGAGGGGTCTTGTTAGCCGTCGGTGTTCTCGCATCAGTGCTGACATCAAAAAGTCCATAATTGTTAAATCCATTCTTTTTCCCCCACGCTACTACAGAATCAATATTTTGTTTCGCTAATACTGGGATATAGAATTTTTTTGCGGAATCTAATGTATATCCGCGACTTGTTAGGGATTTTGTTGCCGTTCCGGCAATATATGCACCAATATGAACACTGTCCCAGTAATACTTTCCACCAAAGTCGAGCATTCGATAAGCAGCCGTGTCCGGCCAGAATGGTTTACCACCACCAATACAAGAGTACATAGTATCAATATTTTTAAATGGATTTGCTTCGGTCGAAAGTAGCATCACCACTTTGTCTTTGCTCCATCCTGCGTTATACCACAAATTTGGACCCCACGTAGTAATATCTTGATGATTTGAAGCTGGTGGTGATGGATCTTTATGCAATGGTGCATTAAGAAAAACTCCGTTTTGCCCTGCTGGATTACAAACAGGCGCTGGTTGCCAATTGAGTGCATAAGCATACATTTGAGGTAAAACAAAGTCTATATAGCTTTTCGATAATGAATATCGAGCAGTATGTGTTAATACAGGTACTATGGTGATTAATTTGTTTGGAAGTTTTTGTCGAAGTATTCTGAAGAAACGACCCGCTTGAATTGAGTCAAAAGTAATTCCTGATTCTGTGTTAAGATCAACACCATCAAAGTTATGTCTATACACCCAATTTGCAGTAGCGGTAGTAAATTTTTCGGTCTTTAAAGAATCACTCATTATGGCGTTAAGTCCCGCTGTAGCTCCCACTGCCTGCATACACATAAGAATTTTTCTTCCTTTAGCATGAAGCGAATCTCTTAGATGGAAAATAGTACCTCTCGATTGCCAAGCCGTAGCACCTGACCCCGGATTATTAAACCCATTATACCAAAAATTCAAAGAATCTTTTGTACTTCCACCATTATTGATATATTCCTGCGTTATAGAGAGATAAGGTTCAAAATCTCCCCTTACAATATCATTAACCATAAATATAATTACATGGGTTGTATTACCGATATGTTGTGCATAGGTTTTTGTAGAAATATAGAATGCGCTTCCCATGTTCCATTGACCATCCGTCCCCATACACCAAGAATTATAATAAGTGAAAAAACGGTCTTGTGAGTATGTTCCTGAAACACAGAAAAGAATCAGGAAAACAGTGATTACATATTTTTTTATTCGTTTCGTCATAAGTGTGCCTTCCAAATCATTAATACCGAGAATTAAGACAAAATTAACCTATTTTTCTCTGAGTGTCAAGTTTCTAAGAAACTGCAACATTTACCTTGTTTAGGCGGCTGTTTGTTATTTAATATCATTGTTTTGGGGTGAAAAATTTTGCAGGAATTATCGCTTTCAATAATTGAATATCTTTCTCATCGATCACTTTTAATAGAATGATTGTTCCTAGATAAACGCCACTACTGAGAATTATTTGAATAATCCAATAAATCCCGATCCTATTGAACAACCAAAGGAATCCAGCCATTATTAATCCCGATGCCAAAATTTTTAGTTGAACTTTTATACTACTATTTTCAAGGATAGATTTTGGCAACAGCTTCAGCATTAAAATCATAACAAACAACTCAGTGATTAATGTAGCAAGAGCAGAACCGATACTTCCATTGCCGAATGCATTCTGCGTTACCGGGATGAGGAAATAATTCAATCCAACATTTATGAAAATTGCCGCCAGCGAAATCATGGAAACTCGGAATTGATTGTCCGTCGCTAATAATGTTGTACCTAACATGATATCAATATAGACGATCAACATACCGCAGGAAAAAATCTTCAGGAGCAAAACAGATGGTTCATACGCACTTAATCCATAGAATATCTCAATAATTTCCTTTGAAAAAGTAAACATCCCAATGCTAATCGGAACACCAATAAGAAAAAGAAAATCAATGCTTTTCTGAAAAGATTTTACTACTGAATTTTCTTCCCCCCAAAGACGAGACATCGCTGGAAAAACAGCCATACTCAAAATGCTAGGAACAAACATTAATGCATCAAAAAACCTGTATGATGCGCCGTACCAACCCATCACAATCTTTGGCGTCAATAGAGATAACATAATTGCATCAACGCGGTAATAGATCGTACCAAAAACTGTGTTAAGAAAATATGGAATACCATGTTTCAGTTGACTGAAAGAATTTTTCCAGTTCACCCGAGGCAAATGTGTTGTCATCTTATTAATAAAAAGTGCACAAATTCCAAAACTGAGTAAACCACCAAGAACGGTTATAACGGTAAAACCAATTGGCCCGATTCCGGCAATAAGTGCAATCACTCCAACAATAGAAATGAATGCAGATGTTGCAACGCTGCTGTACGCTGGATATCTTAATAATTCAAAACCTTGATAACAACTCGAGATCACGCCTGTCCCCGCGCTCCAGATCATACCCAATCCGAAAATCATAACAACCATTCGGGTTTCGGAATCGTAACCAACCATAAGTGCATAAAGATTAATTCCAATGAATGAAAGAATCCACATCATTCCACGCAAGGCAAGGGCGTCAACAATAATTTGTCCTACACGCTCTCGATCGCGCGATACTTCTTTTGTTATCCAATAATGTCCGCCAAAATCAATAAGGACTGAAAAAATCATCGTCAAAGACTGGGCAAGATAGTATTTGCCATAATTTTCAGGTCCTAAATATCGGGGTAGAAAGAGAAGAAGAACAAAGGTAGATGCCCATGTAAATATCTGTCTGATAAAGAGGATCGCTACATTTTTTGTGACAGATTTCCCTGACTCTTCCACGTATTATTTCTTTCTTAGGATGATTCTAAATTAATGTAAACTTCGGTTTATAGGATGGAGGATCACCGAATCATTTATTTTGTAACGTATAATGAAATATTTCTTATTTATGATTTTTCTTTGCAAAAATAAATTACCTAAATTTATTTTGCATTCTGCGAAGTCGAATTGATACATAGTAATTGATTTGTCTCCAGAGTTTAGGAATGTTTTTTAGAGAGACATAATAGCTAAAGATGTGGAAATAACATTTAATTCGTTCGCTTTTGACAATGGGAGACTTTTTTACCCCTGCAATTAACGCTTTCAATCTTAGAATTTTTGGGAACGATAATTTTCCGGCTTTCGATTTGTCGTGCCATGCCGTATACTCAGAAGTGGTCAATCCAAGTTTGTTTGACATACCGGAATGAATTCGGTGATAATATAATCTCTCGGAAATTTCAAAAAATTTTCCATACAAAGATAACTCTGCTACAAAGGTCATATCTGAAGCGGGGAATGGAGCGATAAGAGCAGTTTTAGCCATTAGCTCTCTCCTCACTACGCCAAACATTGGATTTCCGGCATGACCATACATTCCTTTCAGAACACGTTTAAAACGGTCGTTTGGATGTACAGAACGAAGGTCAAAATTATCATCATACTCTCCGAGAATATTTCCATTTTCATCAATATTAAGCGCGCGCGGATAACACATTACAACATCTGGCTCTCGATCAAGAACTTCTATGCATCGTTCAATCAACTGCGGAGCTAACGCATCATCGTGTGCTGCCCACCGAAAGTATTCCGTATCAGCAAGCTGAAAAACTCTTTGATAGTTTATTGCCCCGCCCAGATTTCGTTCACTACGTGAATACCGTATCCGTTTATCTTGTGCAGCAAATGTTCTGCATATCTCATCTGTTTTATCTGTTGACCCATCATCGTTGATGATTAGGATAAGATCTTTATACGTTTGAGCGAGAATCGAATTAATTGCGTATTCTAAATATTTTTGTGAATTATAGGTTGGTAAACCAATTGTTACTTTTGTTTTTTTATCGAGCATAAAAAATCCTTGACTGAATAATATATGATATTTAATTACAAAATTGTATAAAAGGCGGTCACGTGAAAGGTGTTACTTTTTTCCCTGATATTTTTTCTTATTCAAAGAAATATCTATCATTGTTTTCTTAATTGTTTTTAGGAACGGATCTCTTACCAAACCAGGGTATTTTGCGCTTGGATATCGTGCTTCATTCAAATAGCCGCCGTTCACCTCCCACAAGATCATACCGCCGAGATTCATCGTATCGGCAAGGATCACCAATTCCTTTGCTGTTGTAGTATCTTCAAATGTAATATACAGATCATTCTTATACCCCGGATTATCGATACCGATATACGGTACCTTTCGGATATTGTCAAAATGAATTGTTGTAGTAGCTGTGTCAATATAATCTTTACGCAACTCATAATAACGGTATTCATTATATTTTAGTTTAGAAGGTTGGAATCCCGGTATCCACATTTGAAGAGGAGCCGTAATCCCGTCACCGGAAAAATTGGCAAGCAATCCACCTTTCCATATATAGCCATTACCCAAAACAATCCCTAAGCCAAGCTTTTCTTTGGGGATACCAGCATTGATACATGATTGTGTTTTGTTTTGAGCGGAAGTCAACGCATCTCCCCAAATATCAGTTCCATCACTTCCTGCAAAGACCGGATTATTATGCCATACTTTTCTAGTCCATGTTCCAAAATTATCATAGGTCATAATGTTTATTTGATCCAAGAGTGGTGCAACTCTAGCCCAAAATGTTGGAAGCTGAAGTATAGCAGCAGTGATCATAAGTTTTTTTGTGCCATCATAAAATGCATGATACTTATTCAGAGAATCACGCAGTTCATAGAACCACAATCTAAAATTTGCAGTATCAACTGGTGCAAGGGGTTCAATATCGAGATCGACTCCATCATACTGTTCTTTAATGATCACCAGATCGATGATCGTTTTGATCGACTTGGTTCTGCTTTGCGGTGTGCTCAAAAGTTTTGTCCAATCCCCTCCGCCTCCAACACCAAAAATAGTGCATAGTACCGGCTTTCCTTTGCTATGAACATAATCGTTAAATGGTTTTCTTTTTTTTTCCAGAAGAGTGCCTCCCCATGTAACGCTATTATCCCATTCTTTCTTCGTTTCCATTGTACCGGTTTTATCCAATCCGGCGGTAAACACAATAACATGAGTCATTGCATCCAAATCTATTGCCGCGTACGGCGTATTTCCGTTATTTGCAGCTCCTGCACCACCAGGAATTCCCGTCATATTAAGATCCCATGAAGTAACATAACCGGAAACCCAACGAGTGGAGGTTGAATTCTGTGCGCATAAATAATTGATCAATGTAAAATATAATGCGAAAGCTATTTGGGTAGTTCGAAATCTCATAACTTTTTACTTCCTTAAATGACTTCGTTGTTTATAGAAGTTTTATTTCAAAACAATGTTGTAGAGGCATCTGAAAAATCTAAAATCAATGCCATTCCGAGAAGCGTAGCGACGAGGAATCTTGTGTTTCTGCCTAAATTCAAGTATGAGATTTCTCGCTTCGCTCGAAATGACAATAGAAATATAATTTTTCAAATATCTCTTTCCTAAGATAATATTGTGGTACAAAAAATTTAATTATTGTTGAATAGAGTTATTTTCCAGCTTGGGAATTCTTGCGGGAACGAAGTACGTGGATGTATTGAACAACAAAGAACCTACGAATAATAAAAAAATCAAGAACAAGAGAGATAAGTTTGATACGGTCCAATGAGGTACCTCGCTCAAACAATCTGAGATTCCTTCGTTCTTTAATGATTTCTAAACCACATTGTTCATACATCTCAACAAGATTCTTCCGTGTAAACAATCGTAAATGGGTTGAATCGTGAATACCACGTTTACGATATGGCCATCTCCCTCTAAAAATCAGAGAGAAAATCGTGTTGTAATGATTGATGTTTGGAATACTTATTAAAATTGTGCCGTTTTCTTTCAATAATGTTCGCCCATCTTTCAATATCTGCCATGGGTCAATCGTATGTTCCAGAATGTCTCCAAAGATTATATAATCAAATTGCTTTGCTATGTTTAGATCAAGCAATGATTTTTTATTGAGATTTGCATGGTACACTTTATCCAGTTTGGTTGATGCTTCGTCACAGTATCCTTCATCATATTCAACTCCATACACCGTAGCGTTGAATTTCTTTTTTAAATAATCACCATTAACACCATTGGAACACCCCACATCAAGCACGGACATTCCATCTGCTGGTTCAATCAATTCGAGAATATCCATTCTTACCCAAGTGTACGACGGATTTGTTAAAATAGTATTCCTTGAAATATGCATGATAGAATCATTAAAATGATTTTCCAAAAAAAGTGCAATCTTGATTTTACGATTAAACGGGACTGAAATTGGAAAGAATATAATTATTACAAATAAGGTAACCTGAATCCAAATTAAAATCAAGAATTTGGATTCAAATTATTACACCGGTATGAGATGAAAATATGGAGAACTTTGCAGCTTTCAATAATTTAAAGTCTAAACTATTGTACATATAAAAATTTCAGAACTATTTTTTGGTGTAAGCCTTTTTTTGCCATTCACATGCACACGACAGATTCGTTTAAAACGATCCTCAAACTATTTTATCAAAACCATTTTTCGTGCAGCAGTGAAGTTCCCCGCACGCATCGCATAGATGTACACACCGGTGGGAAGTGCTGCGACATTAAAGGTCACTGAATGAGTACCGACAGACTGCTTCCCTTCAACCAGCGATGTTACTAAACGACCTAAAAGGTCGTATACATTCAGCGTAACGTAGCTTTCTGATGGTATAGAATAACGAATGTTTGTTGATGGGTTGAATGGATTGGGATAATTTTGATCTAACTCAAACGTCTGCGGATTTGACTGTGCTTTCATTCTTACCGAAGTTGTTAGCATTGCAGACACAACGGCAGGATACCAAACATATCTCATCTTTTTATATCCAGCCACACTTGGGTGAACACCATCACCGTCGAAATCCGTTGAATCTGTCAGTACATTATAATTATCCACCATGGTGA
>JAUXTU010000046.1 GCA_030679145.1 Bacteroidota bacterium
CGTCACCATCACCCGTGGCAACCCACACCATTAGATCAGGCCGTGCAATTTTTAAACCGGAAGCAATAGCAGTTGCACGACCGTGAATGGTATGAAAACCATATGTATCCATATAATAAGGGAAACGACTTGAGCAGCCGATTCCTGAAATGAACACAATTTTTTCCTTTGGATAATTAAAGTCCGGTAAAATACGCTGGACTTGAGCCAGAACGGAATAATCGCCGCATCCGGGACACCATCGCACGTCTTGGTCTGAAGAAAAATCTTTCGATGTATATTTTACGGTAGCAGTGGGTGATTGATTCACAACTGAATCTACAAGAGTGCTCATTATAATTTTCCTCCTAACACATTATCGATTTTTTCTTCAATTTCAATTGAACGGAATGGTAAACCTTGAACTTTATTTAATCCAATTGCAGAAACAAGGAATTTCTCGCGTAATATTTTGATAAGCTGTCCCAAATTGATCTCGGGAACTATAACATATTTATATTTCGAAAGAATTTCTCCGACATTTTTCGGTAATGGATTAATATATTTCAGATGTAAATGCGCTACGGATTTTCCTTCTTTACGTTTTCGTTCAGTAGCAACTTTTATTGTTCCATATGTTCCGCCCCAGCCAACAACAAGAATATCACCGCTCTCCGGTCCTTCAACTTTTGCTAACGGAATATCATTCGCAATTCGTTCAACTTTTGCAGCACGTAATTTTACCATTAAATCATGGTTCTCAGGTTCGTAGTTGATGTTACCTGTTTTATCTTGTTTCTCTAATCCACCAATTCGATGTTCAAGTCCTGGGGTACCGGGAATTGCCCATTCGCGTGAAAGAGTAATATCATCTCGAAGATACGGTTGGTAATTTACAGGATCAGTTCTAAATTTTGGAGCAATTGATGGAAGATCTTTTTCTTGTGGTAAAAGCCATGGTTCTGAACCATTACCGAGATAACCATCGGTCAATAAAATTACCGGAGTCATATACTTGAGAGCGATTCGTGAAGCTTCAAAAGCCATTGTGAAGCAATCGCTTGGTGTTGATGCAGCGATTACTGGAATTGGGGCTTCACCATTTCTACCATAGACTGCTTGTAACAAATCTGCCTGTTCGGTTTTAGTCGGGAGTCCAGTACTTGGACCACCGCGTTGGACGTTCACTACGATAAGTGGTAATTCAACCATCACTGCAAGACCCAAGGCTTCTGTTTTCAGTGCAAGCCCGGGACCGCTTGTTGTTGTAACTGCTAATGCGCCGCCGAACGCTGCACCAATAGCACTAGTAACTCCGGCAATCTCATCTTCAGCTTGAAATGTCTTTACACGGAAATTTTTGAATGTTGATAGCTCGTGAAGAATATCGCTTGCAGGTGTTATTGGATATGATCCTAAGAACAGGTCCAAGTTTGCCTGATGTGCGGCTGCAACAAGACCTAATGCCGTTGCTTGGTTTCCATTGATGTTTCGATATTTACCCGGAGTGAGAGGTGCCGGTTTTACATCATATTTTATTGCAAAGACATCAGTAGTTTCTGCATAGTTCCAACCAGCTTTCATTACGCGGGAATTTGCTTCAACCAATTCCGGTTTTTTGCCGAATTTTTCAATAATCCATTGGTTTGTATTATCCAATGTTCTATTGAACATCCAATACATCATTCCAAGGGCAAAAAAGTTTTTTGTCTTGTCTATGGTCTTTTGCGGTAAATTCAGATCGGCTAACGCTAGGTTTGTCAGCTTCGTGATATCAACTTGAAACAATTGATATTTGGATAGCGAACCATCTGCTAACGGGCTTTGTGAATATCCGGCAAGCTTTAAATTTTTGTCACCGAATCCATCGGTATTGACGATGATGATTCCATTTTCCTGAAGCGATCGAAGATTTACTTTTAATGATGCAGCATTCATTGCAACAAGAATATCGCAATGATCACCCGGAGTGTTGATCTCGGTTGCTCCAAAGTGAATTTGAAAACCACTGACTCCATATGTTGTGCCGATTGGTGCGCGAATCTCGGCAGGATAATCTGGTAAAGTACTCAGATCATTTCCCATTGCTGCAGATGTGTTTGTGAACTGTCCGCCGGTCAACTGCATTCCATCACCGGAATCTCCTGCAAAACGGATAGTCACCTCATCCAATACACGAGTTTCTTTCTCCATTTATTACTCCTCATTGAAAAATAAATAATTGCGATAATTATTTGAATGGTTAAGATATCTGAAAAATTAATTGTCCTTTGTCATTCTGAGCGTAGCGAAGAATCCGCTGGCGGCGTGGGGAAAAATAAAGATCAAAAACTCCCGCGCGCAAACCGGATCCTTCACTTCGTCCCTTTGGGACTTTGTTCAGGATGACGATGAATCCATTTTAAGACAGTGAATTCAAGAACGGAAACCATTTTGCAAAATAACTTGCAATGATCGTTAAATAATTTGTGATCATTAAAATCCCAACTGCTACCAACATTACTCCGCCGACAACTTCAATTGTATGGAAATGCTTCTTTATACGATTGAAGGCATTGAAAAATTTATTAATGCTTATTGCTGTCAAGAAGAACGGGATGCCTAAACCTAACGAGTAGACAAAAAGCAACACAATTCCTTGCAGTACTGTATCTTGCTGGCTGGCAATAGCAAGTATTCCTGCTAAAACCGGACCGATACATGGTGTCCAACCAAATGCAAAAGCCGCGCCAACTGCGAAAGAGCCTAAAATCCCGAGTTTTTTCTCTTGTAAGTGAAATCGTTTTTCATAATTGAGAAAACCAATCTTAAAAATCCCAATCATATGAAGGCCAAAAACGATAATGATAGCCCCGGCAACCTTGCTGATGAGATTAAGATTATCATTCAATAATTGTCCGATGGAGGTAGCGGCGGCTCCCATAAGAACAAAAATGAGTGTGAAACCAGAGATGAACACCAACGAGTTGATCATTACTGCGCGGGCAGCAGATTTATTATCACCTTTAATGTCATCAAGTGTATGTCCCGATATGAAAGAGATATAACCGGGAATAATTGGGAGTACGCACGGCGAAATAAATGAGAGTAAACCAAAAATAAAAGCAGTGAGAAGATTGATATTATCAGACAGCATAAACTAAAACTCCTTATATATAGAATGTAGAAGAATTGTGCTCAAGTTTCAAGATAGAAGAAAATGATACAAAACGGTTACGTAAGTATAACAAAAGAATAGTGAGCAAAGTTGCTAATATGATGCAGGGAAGTGAAGAAAAGGTTTTAACTTGGAAAGGATATTCTTGTTACAAAGATTTTAAAAAATACAAAACCCGCTCTCTCAAGCGGGTTTTGTCTAACTGCTAACAGCCAACCGCTGCTCTTAGATCGGCAGAGTTATCGCGTACGTCGTTCCTTTTCCTTCTTCGGAAACGAGAGTAATTTTTCCATTCTGTTTTTCAATGATCTTTTTTGCAAGAGCAAGATCTAATCCCACGCCGCCGCTTTGAACAACCTTAACGAACGGCTCGAATATCTTTTCTTGAAATGCTTTCGGAATACCGGCGCCATTATCTATAATTCTGATATATAATTTCCCCGCATCGGAATCTGTTTCCAAGCGAATAAATCCGCCTGCCGGAACATAGTTTGCAGCGTAGTTAATAATATTATCTAAGGCGCGCGCAGTTCTGTTCGCATCGATAATTGCTTGTCCATCGAATTTTGCGGTGACATCAAATCGTATCTGCTGCTTTTCCAGATCGGATTTTACTATTGTTGCAACAGTGCGGGTAAGTTTACCAATGCTGGAAAGTTTTTTATCCACCTTAATGTCTCCGGAAGTGAAATCAATCAAATCCTGCGTCATTCGATTGACGAGCTGTGCAGATTCTTTTGCCTCATCAAGCAATTCGTTCTTTTTAACTTCATCGAGAGTTGATTTTTTTATCTCGTCAATTGCATTGACAATATCTTTGATCGGTGAGCGGAAATCTTGAACGAGAGAAGCAGCAACTTGTCCAACGGTCGATATCCGTATTGCGTCCTGACTTTCTTTTAATGCACTTCTCATTTGCGTAAAGGCGCGTGCTAACGTTCCAACTTCATCATTGCCGTCAGGAAGTTTAAGATCATCGCTCATATTTCCTTTGCCGATTTCTTTGGTTGCATTTTCAAGTTTTTTCAATGGTGACTGAACTAAAGTTCGGAAGAAAATAAATCCGATGAGAATAATGAAGAAAGCCACGCCGCCGGAGATCATTGCTGATCGTTGTGAATTTTGTTGATTTGCATAAATGATCTTTGTTAAAGGGAAGTCAAGATGTGCTACGCCAAGAACATCTCCAATCTGCACTTCATGACATCGTTGGCATTTTTTCTCGGCTATAAATGGAATCATTGCTTTAAAATCATCGCCAAGCCGGATCCATTGTTGTTTTCCTGTTGCAAGCACCTGATTGCCATATTGATTATCGTATTCGCCTTTGTTGTTCGCCAACAAAACACGTTCACCCAAACGATGAACACGAGTGCTATCCATAAAATCTTCTGCGAGTCGCAATCGGCTTGTATCAATTCTGATATAGAGATCGTTCAAATTGGCGACCTGTTGAACTTTTTCAAGATATTTGTCGTTTACCATTTGGCTTTCAATCATCATGTTCACAAGAGATTCTTTCACGATCATTGCTTTTTGCAATGCAGATTCAAGAGCCTGCTCCTGCATCTGTTTTTCTTGATTCTCATTGTTCAAATAGACGCTGAGGGCAATTCCAATAATAAAAATTGGGACAAATGTTAGAAACAATTTTGTTGAAATGCTAAGATTACGAAACATAATGGCTCCATTTAGTGTGTGTTCTGTCGGTAAATAGCACAAATTAGTCCGAATTTACAACTATTAAAACGAAAAATATTGGAATTTGGATTAGTGAGGTGAAATAAAACAGGCGGATTGCATCCGCCTGTTAATAAATGAGTGATATAAAATAAAATTAAACGTCATTCCCGCATGTTTTAGGCGGGAATCTATTCTATGGATGTCCGATAGGAGCGTTCGGGCATGACGTTACTCTTTACTTTTTTCGTTTTAATGCTTTTTTCACTTTGGCAAACTTTTCTTTGTTCACTCGATTATAGATTTTTGACGGCAATCCATAGATCTTTATGAATCCTTCCGCCGCTGTATGATCGTACGTATCCGCAACGGTATATGTTGCAAGTTTCAAATCATAGAGTGAGAACGGGGAAGTGCGTCCGGCAATTTCGATATTTCCTTTATATAATTTTACTTTTACAATTCCGGTTACGTTCTTTTGTGTTTCGTTGATGAAACCATCCAATGCTTTCTTTAATGGTGTGAACCATAAGCCGTTGTAAATAATAGTTGCATAATCGCTTGCCAATTTAATCTTGTAGTGCATCACTTCTTTATCTAACGTAAGGCGTTCAAGTTCACGATGTGCAAAATGAAGTGTTACTGCAGCAGGAGCTTCATAAATTTCGCGTGATTTAATTCCTACAAGGCGATTCTCTACTAGGTCAAGTCGCCCTACGCCGTTTGCTCCGGCGATCTCATTCAATTTGTGAATAAGAGAGACGCCATCCATTTTTTTTCCATTTAATCCAACCGGAATTCCTTCTTTGAATTCAAGAGTTACATATGTTGGTTTATCAGGAGCATTTTCCGGTGAAACTGTTCGTGTATATGCATCTTGCGGTGCAACTTCCATCGGATCTTCCAGAATGCCGCACTCAATAGCGGTTCCCCAAATATTTTCATCGATAGAGTATGGACTGTCTTTGGTCGCGGCAACAGGAATTCCATGTTGCTGGCAATACTCAACTTCTTCTTCGCGTGATTTGAATTCCCATTCTCGAAGCGGGGCAATTACTTTTAATTCCGGTGCGAGTGCCATCACAGCTACTTCAAAACGAACTTGATCATTTCCTTTTCCCGTACATCCGTGAGCAACGGCTGTGCAGTGTTCGCGCTTTGCAACTTCAACAAGCGCTTTTGCAAGCAATGGTCTTCCGATTGCCGTTGCCATCGGATAGTTATGTTCGTACAGTGCGCCTGCTTTTAATGCCGGGAAGATATAATCGTAAACAAATTCTTTTTCAAGATTCTGCATGAATACTTTTTTTGCACCGGATTTGTATGCTTTTTCCGGTACGCCGATCAATTCTTTTTTCTGTCCAAGGTTTCCGGTAACGGTAATGACATCCGCATTATACTTTTCTTGCAGCCATTTTACGATGACGGATGTATCTAAACCGCCGGAATACGCAACTGCTATTTTTTGTTTTTTCACGGTCAATGTTCCTTTGTTATGTTAGTCTTTCGTTGATTAAATCTTTTAATATTTTTTCTATCTTGCTGATTTTTTTTACTGAAGCGGGTGTTACAAATACAGTATCATCGCCGGCAACTGTTCCGATGATCAAAGGATTCATCAGTGAATCGACAAATGACGCGACACCGGAAGCTCTTCCCGGAAGGGTTCTGATCACAACCATCACCTCATTATGTTCAACACTGAGGACTTCACGTCCGACAAGAGGGGAGATTTTTTCTTCGGATTGACCATTGAGTGAATACCGTAAACCATCATTTGTATGGATGCGTGATACGCCAAGTTCGGCCAGATCGCGGGACAATGTTGCCTGAGTAACATCAAAATTCCGTTTTTTCAACAACGCAACAAGTTCATCCTGGCTCGCAACAGGTTGTGATTGTATGATCTCTTTTATTATAAAAAGTCGTTGTGGTTTGTTCATATACTTCACTTCTCAATACAACATCGCTATGAATTTTTGTACATCGGTCTAGTATAGATCCAATGTCTTACAACTTTCCAATCAGTTTAGCCATAATTGCTTTTTGAATGTGCAATCGATTCTCTGCTTGATCGTTAACAACAGATTGTTTTCCATCTAATGCTTCGTCGGTAATTTCCTCACCACGATGCGCAGGAAGGCAATGCATAACAATAACATCTTTTGTTGCATGCCGCAGCAAAGATGAGTTAACCTGGTATTCCCAAAAATCGTATATCCGCTTTGTTTTTTCTTGCTCTTTTCCCATGCTCGTCCAAGTATCGGTATACACCACATCTGCTTTGTTCACGGCGTTTTTTGGATCGCGAATGATCTCGATCTTGCTCACTTTTGCATTGACCGCTTTGTCAAAAATTATTTTATTTGGCTCGTATCCAAAAGGAATTGCAAGTGTAAGATGAATTGGAATAATTGATGACAGTTCAAGCCAGGAATTAACAATATTGTTTCCATCACCCACGTAAGCAATTTTCACATGGTCCCGCAGTTTGTTATGCTGTCGAATGGTATAAAGATCCGCCATTATTTGACAAGGATGGGAAAGATCTGAAAGTGCGTTGATTACCGGAACCGTTGCATGCTTTGCGAGATCGAGCAATAACTGATGACTAAACACACGGGCAACAATTGCATCGTTAAACCGCGAAACCACATTGGCAACATCGGCGGCAGATTCACGAACGCCGAGACCAACGCCTTCATCTGTTAAGAAAATTCCCTGTCCGCCAAGCTGAATGATACCAACCTCAAATGACACACGGGTTCGGAGTGACGGTTTTTGGAAGATCATTGCAACCGTTTTCCCGGAAAGTGGTTTTACATCTTTTTGCACTTTCAAAGAATCGGTGAGAGCGAGAAGTTCAAATACTTCGTCTCTATTTAAATCTGCTATGGATAAAAAATCTTTGGTCATTGTTATATTGGTAATTTTCAAAAATTAGTAAACTACATGATCGGGGATGAATAATGAAATCTTGAAATATTGTAATCTTGCAATAAGCAATATTTTTTAAAGTACAAGTTCTGTTCCAATACCTTCGTCTGTAAAAATTTCGAGAAGGAGTGAATGTTTTTTTCTTCCGTCGATCATGTGAACTTTCTTTACGCCGGCGTGCAGAGTTGAAAATGCGGATTTTACTTTGGGAATCATGCCGCCGCTGATAATTCCTTCGCCGAATAATTCGCGTGCATTTTGTTCGGTTAATGTTGAAACAAGCTGCTTGTTTGCGATAACACCTTCAACATCACTCAGATACACTAATTTTTCAGCCTTGAGTGCTGAAGCAACTGCGGCTGCTGCAAGATCCGCGTTTACGTTGTAAATTGTTCCATCCGTTCCGACACCGAAAGGAGCGATCACAGGCATCAATTTATTTGTCAGAAACATCTGCAGAAAAGGAACATTCACATCAACAATCTTTCCAACAAGTCCTATGTCCTCTCCATCCTCAAGATATTTTTCAGCAGTTAACAGATTATTATCCACGCCGCTTATGCCAACCGATTCGCCGTCATTTTGATTGATCAGATTCACAATCTCTTTGTTGATCTTTCCCGCTAGGACCATTTGAACAACTTCCACCATTTTTTTATCGGTAAAACGATGCCCGTTCACAAATTGGGTCTCAATTCCTAGTTTGTAAGCAGTATCAGTTATCTCTTTGCCGCCGCCGTGAACGATAACGATGTTGATCCCGATCTTTTTCAAAATGGTAACATCTTTTGCGAATCGTTGTTTCAACTCGGTTTCAGTTTGTGCAGCACCGCCATATTTAACAACAAATGTTTTCCCCTCATACTTTTGGATGTAGGGAAGGGCTTCGATAAGTATTTCTTCTTTGGATTGTGCCATAAGAGATTATATAATTCAAGATTGCATGATTTCAAAATAACAAGATTGTTATTTTGCAGTATTCACCCTTTTTCGAAGATATTTTATAAAATTTGCAATTTGAGTAGAGATGTTTGTTGCCGATTCTTTCAAATTGTTAAATTCTATCTCGGAAATATATTCCTGATCTAGTGCGACATATAATAAACTTCTGACTTCACCCACGGAACCTTTCGAATACCCAAGAAATTTAATGAATTCTTTATTGTTATCTCTTTCATAACCTTCAGCAATGTTTGACATAATAGAAACTGTTGCTCTTTGGATTTGATCTCGCAAGCCAAAAATCTTTAATAAAATATTTATTCTTGGTCAGGGAGTAAATATTTTTTGTTAGAACTCTAGCATCTTGCCAAACCTTCATTTCTTCAAATCTTTGAATTGCCATATACTAATCTCTTAATATTGGAATTATGCAATCTTGTAATTTTGTAATTTATGATCTGTAGCTTGCGTTTATTCTAACATATTCAGCAGAAAGGTCGCATGTCCAGAATGTTGCTGAATGTTTTCCGTTATTCAGATCAACTGTAATGGTAAGTTCTTTTTGTTCGAGAATTTTTTTTGCTTTTTCTTCAGAAAAACTGATGTCGTAATTCTTTCCGAGAATTTTTAAGTCATCAAAAAATATTTCAGTCTTTGCGGGGTTAAATAGAATTCCAGACCTGCCTGCTGCGGCAAGAATTCTTCCCCAATTAGCATCTTCTCCATGGATTGCGGTCTTTACAAGCGGAGAATTGCATATTGTGCGTCCTGCAATTTCAGCATCTATTTTTGTCTTGGCTCCGGTTACGGTAATTTCAACAAACTTTGTTGCTCCCTCGCCATCTTTAACGATCAATTTAGAGAGCACAACCAGAACGTGTTCGAGTGCTGAATAGAATTTCTTATAATCAGAGGTTCCTTCTTTAAGTTCTTTATTTTCAGCTTTTCCATTTGCGAGAATGATTGACATATCATTGGTGCTCGTATCACCATCAACGGTAATACGATTGAACGACATATCGTTTGCCTCTTTGAATGCCTTCTTTAAGAGTTGATGCGAGATCTTTGCATCAGTAGTAATAAATGCAAGCATCGTTGCCATATTTGGTGCAATCATTCCCGATCCCTTCGCAATCCCACCAATGCGAACAGGAACACCGGAAAGCTCAATTTCAACTGCATATTCTTTTGGAAATGTATCGGTTGTGCAAATTCCTTCCGCAGCGTCGCTGTTGCCGTCGATTCGTAAATGTTTTACGGTCTCATAGATTCCGTGGGTCAACTTATCCATCGGTAAGAACTGTCCGATGACACCTGTCGATGAAACCAACACTTGTGATTCTTTTATGCCGAGTGCCGATGCGGTTGTTGAAATGGATTGTTTTGTGTTCATCATTCCGCGTTCGCCTGTACACGCGTTTGCGTTTCCACTGTTAATAAGGATTGCCTGAGTGGTTTTCGATTTCTTCAAGTGTATTTGATCCAGTGTAACACACGCAGCAACTGTCGCACTTTGTGTAAAGACACCTGCAGATACAGCAGGTACTACAGAATAGATCAGCGTAACATCTTTTTTTGATTTTTTAATTCCTGCGCGAACACCTGCTGCAAGAAATCCTTGTGCAGCACAAATACCGCCTTCAATTTTTTTGTACTTATGAGTTTTCATTATTAACTGATTGGATTTGTTAGAATAATCCGGCTGTTTCATCAAAGCCGAATAATAAATTCATATTTTGAACTGCCTGACCTGCCGCACCTTTAACAAGATTGTCGATTACTGAATGAAGAATGATCTGATTATTTCTTTCATAAACTTTCCATCCGATGTCACAGAAGTTTGTGTATTGAACATGTTTTATTTCAGGAACCGCATTGCCAATTAAACGAACGAATGGAGAATTGGTATAATACTTCTTATACGCAGATTCAATCTGTTCAAACGAGATATTTCCCTTTGGTGTGGTATAGATTGACGAATAAATCCCACGAGTGATCGGAATTAAATGCGGTACAAATGTAACAGTTGATTTTTGTCCTCCAAAATCGGAAAGAACAGTTTCGATCTCGGGTGTGTGTTGATGTACGCCAACCTTGTATGCTTTTACTGATTCATTTGCTTCTGTAAAGGAGAGATCAATTGATGAACTGCGTCCAGCTCCCGAAACACCCGAAAGAGAACTGATGGTGATTCCGGTTGTTTCAATAAGATTCTCTTTTACCAATGGTAGAAGAGGGAGTAGTGCACTTGTTACATAGCATCCCGGATTTGCAATCAATTGAGCTGATTGAATATTTTGTTTATTCCATTCAGGTAAACCATAGACAGCCTTGGAAAGATATTTTTCAGCTTTGTGTTCGTGCTTATAATATTTTGTATAGAGTCGAGCGTCTTGAAGACGAAAATCTCCGCCAAGGTCGATCACTTTTTTCCCTGCATCAATTAATGCCGGAACAAAATTCATTGCTTCTCCGGAAGGGAGTGAAATAAAGACAAGATCGTCGTTTTTTATTTTGTCAATATTATATTCACCATAAACGAGGTTTGTTACAGAACGAAAATGTGGATATAGCTCATCAACTCGTTTTCCTGCGGATGAGTTGGCAAAAACGTGCGTTACTTCAACATTGGAATGTCGAAATAGGATCTTTAATAGTTCTGCTCCGGAATATCCCGATGCACCAATGATTGAGATTCGTTTTTTCATTGCATAAATATACAGATAGATGAATAATTATGCAAGAAATTTTTAATCACAAAAATTGTTTCAATGTTCTCAGTCATTTTTTGGAAGCCCTGCAATTTTTCCGTATCTTCATCCGTAATTCACTCCAAATTTACGATGGTTTGGAATTTGTTATTTATACGCCAAAGGCACATCAGCCTTTGACAAAGAATTTAGGATTTAATTAAATGGGTTTTAATTGCGGTATAGTCGGTCTTCCAAACGTTGGTAAATCAACTCTCTTTAATGCAATCACATCTGCCGGTGCTGAAGCGGCAAATTATCCTTTCTGTACGATCGAACCGAATGTTGGAGTTGTTCTGGTTGCCGATGAGCGGATCGACAAACTGGTAAATGTGTACGGCTCACAAAAGATTGTTCCCTCATCAATTGAGTTTGTTGATATCGCCGGACTTGTGAAAGGTGCGAGCAAAGGGGAAGGGCTTGGAAATCAATTTCTTTCTCATATCCGAGATGTTGATGCTATCGCGCACGTTGTCCGCTGTTTCGATGATCCGAACATCATCCATGTTGACGGAAGTGTGAATCCAAAACGCGATATCGAAGTGATTGAAACAGAATTGATTATAAAAGATCTTGATACAATCGAAAAAAAATTACGGGACGCAGAACATCGTTCTAAGAACGATAAAAAAGCGCGACCTGAAGCGGATTTTTATAGCAAAGTAAAGGATCATCTTGCATCGGGAAGACTCGCGCGTTATGTCCAGATCCATAATGATGAAGAGAGAATATTCTTGCGCGATATGCATTTATTAACAAGCAAACCGGTGATGTATGTTTGTAATGTGCACGAGAAAGAGATTTCCACAGGAAATAATTATGTCGAACAAGTAAAAGAAATTGCTGCGATCGAGGGAGCTAAAGTTGTCATCGTAAGTGCGGCAGTTGAAGCTGAAGTTGCAGAACTTCCTAAGGAAGATCGAGCTCTCTTTTTAGAAGGACTTGGTTTGAAAGAATCCGGTTTACAGCAAGTTATTCGTGAAGGAATGGACCTTTTGGGATTGATAACATTCTTTACTGCAGGACCAAAAGAAGTCCATGCATGGACTCTTCGTAAAGGAGCAATGGCACCAGAAGCAGCGGGAGTGATTCATACTGATTTTGAAAAAGGATTCATCCGTGCTGAAGTAATGAAATGTGACGATCTCTTCAGATTAAAGACTGAAGCAGCGGTAAAAGAAAATGGTTTGCTGCATGTTGAAGGGCGTGAATACATTATGGAAGACGGAGATATCTGTCATTTTAGATTCAATGTTTAGAAAAATCTCTCGCTAAGATGCCAAGGCGGAAAGAAATATTAGCATTACTACTTGGCGGCTCTGCGACTTTGCGAGAAAGTGACCAATGAAATTCTGCCCGGAATGTAAAACTGAATATACGGATGAAGCAATCTTCTGCGCGGATTGTAATGTTCTGCTTGTAAACTTTCTTTCCAAACCTGATCCGATGAATGAATGTGATAACTGTGGCGGTGAAGTAGATCTCGATTCTGATTTCTGTCCACAATGCGGTTCACTTTTTGCAGAAGATCAATATTCCTGCACTAATCATCCAACAGGTGTTGCTATCGGTGTTTGTGTTGTCTGTCAGCAATTATTTTGCAATGAATGTTTGAATGAAAAGAATAAACGAAATTATTGCAATGACCATGTGCTGATTGAAGCGGTTGAAGGATGGACGGTTGTATTTTCTTCTACAGACTTTTACGAATCTCAAATTGTCCGTGGGAAATTGGAAAGCGCAGGAATCAATACAAACGCTCTTAATACTACAAACATTGGAATTATGGCAGATGGTTTTATGGATAATTCGTTGGGGCGTACAATCTTTAAATATCCCATAAAAATATTTGTTCCCGCCAGTCAATATCTTGAAGCATTAAAAATTGTGAATGAGGAATCCTCTGATGGGGAAATTGGACACAATTAAATTCGGTAACGACGGCTGGCGTGCATTGACCGGCGAGATCTTCAACGAAGAAAATCTTATCAGGGTTGCGGAAGCATTTGTTCGTTATCTGCAATCAAATAATTTAACATCAAGACCGGTCGCAATTGGTTTTGACGGGCGAAAAGATTCTGATAATTTTGCCGCACTTTTTGCACAGGTTCTTTCCGGGAACAATATTCCCGTAATTCTTTCCCAATCAATTGTTCCTACACCCGTTCTCTCTTTTTCTGTGAAACATTTGAATTGCTCTTCAGGAATAATGATCACTGCAAGTCACAATCCTGCAGCGTATAATGGAGTGAAATTTAAAGCAGGTTACGGCGGACCGTTTATTGTTGAGGAGACCCGTAAAGTGCGTGAGTTTCTTCGTGAAGAAATTGAAACAAAACGGAATGATGTAAATATTGTCAAAAAAAACTTTCTTCCGGATTATATTCTTCACCTTCAAACAATAGTCGATTTCTCCGCATTAAAATTCTTTGCTGAAAACCCGGCTAATAATCCAAGTGTGATAATTGATTCTATGGGAGGTGCAGGGCAAACGATTCTTGAAGATATTCTCATCCCGCTTGGATGGAGAGCGCAGACGATTTTTGGATCACCGGAACCAAATTTTTACGACCGCAAACCTGAACCAATCGAAAAAAATCTTGAACCGCTGTTGTATAACGTGAGTGCAACAGATGCAATTCTTGGAATAGCTACGGATGGAGACGGAGACCGTTGTGCGATATGTTTTGAAGATGGGAAATGGATATCCGTTCAACAAACGATTCTTTTACTGCTCTGGCATTTGCACGAACATAAAAAATTGCGGGGTGCAATAATCAAGTCCGTTCCTGTAACAGATAAGGTTCGAGTGTTTGCAGAGCGATGGAATTTTCCATTCTATGAAGTGAATGTCAGTTTTCAAAACATTGCTGAAATAATGTTGAGAACGGAGTATATGCTTGGAGTGGAAGAGAGTGCGGGCTTTGGAATTCAGGGAAATGTGCCTGAACGTGACGGGATCCTCTCGGGATTATTATTTTGCGAGCTGCTTGCAATGAGTGGAAAATCACTGTATGAATTATGGGATGATATTAAACAAATAGTCGGGGAATTACATTACAAAAGAATTGATCTGAAACTTGAAGCGTCAGAGGATTGGAAAGAAAGTTTATTTAATCGGTGTGAACATTTTCATCCATCAAAGAATCTTGAAGAGTTTTTTATTGAGAAAGTCCGCAAGCTGCATGATAAAGAGACATTGAATGGAATTAAATTTTTGTTTGGAGATTCCCGCTGGCTTCTTATCCGTGCCTCACAAACTGAACCATTGGTGAGAATTTATGCAGAAGGCAGAACGGACGATGAATTAAATAGGCTTTTAGAAGAGGGGAAGATGTTGATTATTAAACGTTAATGGAAGAATAATCGGTATCCAATACCAATACCATACTCGTCAATTTTCGCAGTTGAATAACGCCCATCATTTCCATAATTGTCGCGAGTTTCAAAAACCCCATATCTACCGCCGATAATTAATTGTGATGTGTTTGTTGTCTGAAATGTTATTTCAGTACCAAAACCAGGTTTGGCAAATGCTAATCCCAAACTATATCCAGCCCAGATATTTGGAATTTGTTCAGAACATCGAACACCGATACCCAAGTTCAATGCTCCTTTACCGGAACTGATAGGAATGGAATTGATAAGGCCTAACTCTGCATAAAGAGCGTCATATGTTCCTAACCGTAATCGATCCGTTCCAATGGCGAAATATTTAAAATCAAGTACAAGCGTAGGCCAAACGATAAATTTATTTTTTGATGTTGATGTTGCTGCTGCTGTTAAACCAAACCGTATATATTCTCCTTTTGTTTCAATTCGAACGTTCCCTTCAGTATATGATGCAGGCCTAAAATAACCGCTGCAGTCGCCAGTCTTTTGGAATTCGGCGAATTGACCTTTACCAACGGCAATTGTAAGGGCTGAATATGTTGAATCACTATCAGTGAATCCAACGATGTAAGGGAAGAGGAGAAGGAAAATCAAAAGGGAAGTTAGATCATGCCGCTTTTGTCCTTGAAATGACCTTTTTGATATCATACAGCGTTCCTCGTTGAGCTGCATCAAATCCTGATTCATGAATGAGTTGGATACATTCCTCCGTATTTGTTTTGTTTACGAAGTTTGCAGCTGCGTGAACATTTTCTTCGAGTAATGTTCCCCCAAAATCGTCTGCGCCAAAATGAAGCGCGATCTGCCCAGTCTTTTTTCCTTCGCTGAACCAAGAAGCCTGAACATGATCGAAGTTATCCAAATAGACTCTTGAAAATGCGATCATTTCCAAGTAACGCTTTGGTGTTGCATAGGTCGGAATGATTTTTTCAAGGGGTGTATTTCCCGGTTTAAAACTCCACGGAACGAATGCTGTGAATCCTTTATACTCGTCCTGCAATTCTCTAATCACTTCAAGGTGCTCAACAATGTCTTCATCTTTTTCAAGATGTCCGTACATCATTGTAGCTGTTGATCTGAAACCTATCGTATGAGCTTCACGCATCACATTTAACCAATCTGCAGATGTTCCTTTTTTACTGCTGATCTTTTTCTTCACTCTGTCCGATAAGATTTCGGCGCCGCCGCCGGGAATTGATCGCTGTCCTGCATTCCATAATCGTTGAAGAACTTGTGCAAGAGTTAATCCTGAAACTCTAGCCATCTCGATGATCTCGGAAGTAGAATAAAAATGCGGGTAGACTTCAGGAACCTCTTTTACTGTCCGTTCAACCATTTCAACATAATATTCGAATGGTAAATCAGGATTCACACCACCTTGAAGAAGAATAGTAGTAATTCCTTTTTTTGCAGAATCTTTGAATTTCTGAATCATCTCATCAACGGAATGAGTGTAAACACCTTCTTCACCGGGATGACGATAGAATGCACAGAAGATACAATCGATGTTGCAGACATTGGTATAGTTTGGATTTGAATCGAGGACAAATGTTACTGCAGCATCAGGATTCTTTTTGAATCGAATCTCGTTTGCAAGATCACCAAGATCCAATAATTGCGCGTTACGAAGAAGAAATAATCCTTCTTCTCTATTGATACGTTTATTATTTCGAACTTTAGCGTAAATTTCAGAAAGTGTCATCGCTGTAATTAAAAAACCCTGTCAAGGTTTAGAACCTTGACAGGGTTGAGAGAAAAAAATTAAAATGTTACAGTGTATCCGGCTGCTTTCAGATCTTTGATCAAACTGAAACTGATCTCTTCCAGTTTAACAACGATTTCTTTGTAGGCGATTCCGGGAATTCCTTTTGGAGGAGCGTCATCCTTTTTGTGGATGCAGCACACGCGGTTTGACCCTACTTTTCCGATCAGATAGCCAAGCTCAAACATTGCACTGTTAATGTCATCAGGGTTATAGAGATAGTACGCATACTTTACTGTTGGATATTTTTCCAAAAATCCGACAATTGCATCGGGAGAACTGCCACGCTGGAATGTGACACCATCAATTCCCATTTCTTTTAACAAATTGGAGAGTTGATTTTGTAATGCAGATTCTGACGACGAGAGAACAAGCACTTGTTTTTTTGAAATAGAATCTTCCTTTGAAACAGGAGGTGCAACAGTTGGCGCGGCTGCTTGCACAGGCGGTGGAGCCGGTGCAGCTTTTGGTGCTTCTTGTTTTACCGGTGCTGGAGCGGGTTGAGGTGCAGGTTTAACCGGAACTTCAGGTGGCACAACTGGTTCAACTTTTGGAACCGGAGCAGGTGCTGGCGCAGCTTTTGGCGGCACACTTTTCTTTGCTTCAATTTCAGCAAGCACCAACGATTGTTTCATCATTTCAAGGATTAACTGTGCTGAACTCTGATAAAAATATGCACCGTTTTCATCTTTAGTGATTTTCTCACGATGAGGGTTTGCTTTTTCGCCGATCTTTGCAATTGTATCTAGACACGATTTCCGCCACATCAAATATTGGCTTTGCATTTTGGCGTTGTACCCTGAAAATTCGTGACCACCTTCAGGTGTAAGTTTTTCACCTTGTTGGATTAATTCGTGTAGCTTTGTAACAGTCTGTTGGTCCATTGGCTTAATTAGGATTATAAAGTTACTTAAGTTATGAAATTACAACAACTTCTTCAATAAGTTTTTTGAAAATGGTCATTGCCTCTTTTTCTCGTTCACCGAGCCGATAATTGAATCCTTGCAAATATTCAGAAGTTTCCACTGGCGATAATGTGATCATTCTTCCATGGAGTGTGCCGATTGATTCGAGCTGATTCTCTCCTTTTTCAAGCGAATGGTGAATGATCTGTTGAAGTGCTTCTTTTCTCTCTGTAGAAAGAGTTCTTTTGTGTGCCCATACTGCAAATACAAAAGGTATTTTTTGCCAATCATACCATTCTTTTGCGAGGTCGAATACCAGGTCGAACCCTATTAAGCCGGATTTATTGGCTTTCAATGCTTCATCACCGATCAAAAGAACCGCATCAAATTGGGAAAAATCATTGACACTTGCATGCATTCGAACAAAATTTGCTTTTACACCATATTTTTTTTCTAGAAGAACTTGAAGCAGTCTAACCGAAGTAGCAGTGTCGTCGATAATTCCAATGTTCTTACCACTCAAACCCTGCCAGCCCTCTTTTGAGAAGAGCATTACACTTTTTACTTGATCGCGTGTTGCAATACAATAATTCATCAATTCAAGTTTTTGTTCCTGAGCGAAATAATCCATCAAAGAAAATAATCCTGCATCAATCTGATCTTTTGCAGAGAGCTGTCCCATTCTTCTCGGTACAATGGGAAGGATCTTGAATTGGCGCTGTTCAATGTTTTCGTAGAACGGAACGGAGTTAAGGTATGGAATTTTCCCGATAACATTTTCCGTATTCACATTGATAGCATTGTAATAGACATCCCGTTCAACAGGAATTTTCCCTGCGTCATTAATGATCTTGATCAATTTTTCTTTTGCCATATTCATCGGGCTTGTCGCCCCGGCATCGTGTGCAATTTTTTCGCCGCCGACAGTACCGTCCATATCATCCGCACCAAAGTTCAATGCAACAGATGCAACTTCTTCGGTCAACATTACCCAGTATGCTTTGATGTGTGGAAAATTATCAAGCATCAATCGAGAAATTGCAATTGTCTTTAGATCTTCAATCGCTGACGTAAAATCATTCTTCGGTTTTATTCCGGTATCACCCGGTTGAAAAGCAAGGGGAATGAAGGAAAGAAATCCATTTGTTTCATCTTGAGTTTCACGAAGTTTTGTCATGTGTGTTACACGTTCTTCGTATGTTTCAATGTGACCGTACAGCAATGTTGCATTCGAAGGGATTCCCATTTTGTGTGCTGTCTTGTGAACTTCGAACCAGGTCTTCGCACCGATCTTTTGATTAAAGAGTAGTTTCCGTACGCGTTCAGAAAATACTTCCGCACCTCCGCCCGGCATTGTTCGTAATCCGGCAGCATACAATTGACGAAGTACTTCGTCTATCGGCATTTTGAATTTCTTATGGAAGAAATCTATTTCAACCGCAGTGAATGCCTTTACATCGATCTGTGGGAATGCTTTTTTGATATCTCGAACCATTCCAACATAATATTCCCACGGCCAATCCGGATGCAAGCCGCCGGTAATATGGACTTCATGAACATCGGAATTGAGTTTCGACAGAATTTCTTCGATCGTCATTTCGTACGCAAGTGGAGTTCCCTGTTTAACTGCAAAGTCACAGAACTTGCACGAGAGAACACAAATGTTTGTCGGTTCGATCTTTTGGTTGACGACATAATACACAGCGTCGCCGCTTTTCATTTGTTGAACGGCGTTCGCCATCTTTCCGATAGAAATTAGATCGTTCGATGCGAACATTGTCAGCCCATCTTCTAATGAAAGACGTTGACCGTTTTGAACTTTATCCCAAATGGAAAATAGGTTTTTGTCTCTGAAATGTATAGATGTAATCATTTACAATTAAGGTTATTAATAAAAATTATCTCCAGTAACTATCCCATCGTTCGTCAACTTTTTTAACGATCGCGTCATCCATTGTCAATGGATTTGGATAACCGGTCTTCCATGTTGCATCAATTCCCAAAACACCGTTATAAATGGGAGAGATACCGATCAATTTTTGTTCGGTAAAAATAATATCGCGTTCGCAGTCGAATCGAGTGAAGACTCCCCAAATATAACTCTCTTGCTCGTTAATATCTACGTCAAAACTGACAGTTGCAGCAATCTTTACTCCTTCAAGATCGGGATGTTTAACAATTTTTTTAATGACTGCATCACCATCTTTTTTCACTTTGACCAATAAGAACGAACCTTCAATAAGACGTGCGTCAATGATCCGTCTGTCGTACGAAGAAAGAGTTTTTACAACATCATTCAATTTCTTTACATTCACTTTTTGTTTCGGCTTTTTCTTTTCCGTTGCATCAATGATCATTTTGCTGCCAAGATTCATTTTGAATGATGTAAAATCGAGCGTATCCAGCGGTACTTTCGGGATCATTACAAAATCAAAATGCGGGTCAAAATTATCGCGGATCGCTTTCAGTACTTCATTGAAATTTCGAACATCAACATTTTCAGAAACAGTGACCAAACATTTTGTAAGTGATAATTGTCCTGTTCCCATCAGACCAAGTGCGGCTTTCATCGCCTCTTTTTGATATCGTTCATTCACCGAAACAACAAGAAGATTATGGAATCCTGCTTCGTAATACGCCCATATATTTTTTACTTCGTGATGAATCAGTCGGGCGAGCGGTGCAAGAATTTGCTGTGTTGCATCACCAATGAATTTATCTTCCATCGGCGGAATGCCGACAATAGTTGCAGGGTAGATTGGCTCTTTACGCCGAGTCATTGTATGAATATGAAACACCGGAAAATCTGCCGCGTTGGAATAGTGACCGAAATGATCTCCAAATGGACCTTCAAGTCTTCGTTCTTTTGGTTTTACAATTCCTTCAAACACAAACTCAGCATTTGCCGGAACAGAAATATTGATCGAACGACCTTTCACAAACTCCGTCGGCTTGCCTCGTAAGAAACCGGCAAACATTGCCTCATCAATTCCTTCAGGAAGTGCAGCAACTGTTGCAAGAAGAAGTGCAGGATCGCTTCCGATCACGAGTGCTACTTCAAGAGGCTGATTCATTTTCTCGGCAACGTGATAATGATAGCCGCCACCTTTCCCGATCTGCCAATGCATACCTGTTGTTCGATCATCGTATTTTTGAATACGATACATTCCAATATTCCGTTTTCCGGTTTTAGGATCGTAAGTGATCACTTGAGGAAGTGTAACAAACCGTCCGCCATCTTCGGGCCACGTTTTTAAAATAGGAAGTGCGGAAAGATTCGGTTCTTCGATCACCGCCTGAGAACGAGCGATCGTTACATTCTTCGGTCGCGCATTATATAAGCGCCGGATCATTGTTGATTCTTCAAAAAGAATCTTTGGCGAAGGGGGCATTAATTTTTCTGCGAAAGCGATTAATTCTTCACCAAGTTCATCAGGATGTTTGTTGAGTGCGAGTTCGATACGCCGTTCACTTGCCAACATATTTATTACAAGCGGATAATCAGCTCCTTTAACGTTCTCGAATAATAGCGCAGGCTTACCCAGCTTTAACGAGCGTGTCGCAATCTCGGTAATTTCCAATTCAGGGTCGACTTCAACTTTTACACGATGAAGTTCTCCATTCTTTTCGAGATGTTTTACAAAGTCTTGTAGATTATCAAACATTAACAGTCCTAATTTATTTCAATCTCTAAACCGGTACGCTTAATTTCATCAATTAACGGGTCACCGTCTTCATAATCTTTTGGAGAGTAAGTTTTTGTTTGAATAGAACTGTATTTTCTTAATGCAGGTAAGAATAATTTCATATCTTCAAACCCGATTCCAATAAATTCATCTGCAACTAAAGCGATATCAATATCGGAATGTACCCCCTGTTGATTTTTTGCAAAGGAGCCGAATAAAAAAGCTTTTCTCAAATGAATTCCTTCTGCTTTAACTTCTTGAGAAAATTTTCTTGCAATTTCTAACGCGCTAAGTTGAGTAACCATTCGCGATACTCCTTTACTTGATTCAAAATGGATTGTGTATTATTCTTTTCATACAGTTTATAGACTTTTTGACGATAGTCAGGATAACGTCCTTCAATTTGAAAATTGTTCATTAAAATTAGAAAATCTTTTTTTGAATCGGGAATTTTAAAGTTTGCCTTTTCAAGGATGTAAACAAGATTGTGAACTTTTGGTGGTATGTTCCCTTCATTTGAATTTACCCAAATAGCTTTAGTGAGTTTTTCCAAAACAAGATGAGCAAAAAATAATGAATACACGAAATTTTCGGATTCAAATAAAGTCCACACAACCTTCCAATCTTCTTCAGATGAATCAATCCAATATTTTATATGTTCCTGTTTTGTCATATATTTTATTCAAACTCTTCCGCTCTCCAGCCGCGTCCGCGTTTTTCGCCAATTGCGCCAAGTACCTTATCCGTAAAAGCACCAACATACTCATCAACAGTCTCAGGAACAAAGTACAGTGGTGATGAAATCGGCATTACGATAGCACCGTAACCTGACAGCTTGCTTAATTGTTCGAGCGTTAACGTCGACAACGGAGTTTCACGAACACAGATGACCAATTTGTATCGTTCTTTTAATGCGACTTGCGCTGTTCGGGTTATTAAAGTGTCGCCAATTCCGGATGCAATTTTCCCAATTGTTGACGTGGAGCAGGGAAGGATCACATACGCATCAAAAAAATTTGAACCGGAAGCGATTGGTGCTGCAAGATCATCATCAGAAAATTGTCGTTTAACGTGCGGTAACAAATCTTTGTCGGACATTTTCAATTCATCTTTCAGCAATGCTTTTCCCCATTTGCTGACGACAAGAAATTTATCTGATTGGGATTTTTTCAAAAAATCCAACGCATATACCGCTCCGGAACTTCCCGTAATGCCTAAGACGATTTTCACTGTGCGCTCACAAGAATCATAACAAGAATACTGAATCCCACTACAATATTGATCTTAAAGAACGCTAATTCCACATCTTCTGCTTTGTATTGCTCCAGCCAGAGAAGAAATCCGCTCAATAATAAGAACGGCAGTGCTACTAATGCTTTTAACGAAATCAAAACAAGTGCGATGAGTACAAAGAATGCTAAGATGTGTAGTACGCCTGAAATTTGTAACGCCCGAATTTTTCCGAAACGGGATGGGAATGAAAATAATCCTGCTTTTTTATCAAACTGTTCATCAAGTGTAGAATAGATAATATCAAATCCTGTTGCCCAGAATAAATTGAACAACGGAAGAAGTAACGCTTCTCCGAATCTATCAATTGAACCGGTCACTGCAAAAAATCCGCCGAGCGGACCCATTGCCAATCCCATTCCCACTCCAAAATGTGCGAGTGGTGTAAATCTTTTTAAGTATGGATAAACCACAAACACTATTAATGGAATCGGAGATAGAAAAAAACAAAAATCGGAGATCAGCTTTGCTGAAACAAGATATAACGTTAAACCTACAAGCAGAACGCCGTAACTTTGTTTTAAGTTCAATTTTCCGCTGGGAAGTTCGCGAGTAATCGTGCGGGGATTATGTTTATCAATTTCTCGGTCGATAATTCGGTTCAACGTCATTGCAACCAAACGAGCGCCGACAGCTGCAACAAGAACTAAAATTAATAATAGAGTGGAAGGTCTTTCTTTAGACGCAAGAAACACACCGCTATAGATCATTGGCAGTGAAAACAGGGTGTGTTCTATTTTAATAAATGATAGATATTTTTTCAAGTCGGAATGCTCAATGTGAATGAAATCTTACAAAGGTACCGAAATTTTGCCGTTTTACAAAGATGATTTTTTAGACAGATTAGTCCATTTTGTTCACACCTCAATTTTTAGTATATTTTATAAAATATTGAATTAAAGGTGTGTAATGTATAAGATAACTCTCATTCCTGGTGACGGAATCGGTCCAAGTATTACTGAAGCAACAGTAAAAGTTATTGAAGCGACCGGTGTAGATATTCAATGGGATGAGCAATGCGCAGGAATGGCTGGAATTGAAAAACACAAAGACCCAATTCCGGAACAAACAATAGCATCAATTGCACAGAATAAAGTGGCATTAAAAGGTCCTTTAACAACACAGCTTGGGAAAGGATTTCGCAGTGTAAACGTTGCACTTCGAAAAGAATTCGATCTTTATGTAAATCTTCGTCCTGCAAAATCGTTTGAAGGAGTTCCGTCACGTTACAGTAATGTTGATATTGTAATGTTTCGCGAAAATATTGAAGAATTCTACTCGGGCATTGAACATTACATTGATGCACAAAAAAGTGCGGCCGAAACGATCGGAATTATTACTCGATATGGAAGTGAGCGAATTGTCCGCGCGGCGTTTGAGTATGCGCGGAAGTTCAATCGGAAAAAAGTTTCGATAGTTCATAAAGCAAACATTATGAAATTTACCGGCGGACTTTTTCTTGAAGTGGGAAAAAAAGTAGCTGAAGAATTCCCGGATATTCAGTGCAATGACGTTATCATCGATAATATGGCAATGCAGCTTGTGTTAAATCCGAACCAATACGATGTTATTGTAACCACAAATTTGTTCGGTGACATTCTTTCTGATCTTTGTTCCGGTTTAGTCGGCGGACTTGGAGTTGCTCCGGGTGCGAACATTGGAAAAGATGCAGCAATATTTGAAGCAGTACATGGAAGTGCACCGGATATTGCCGGCAAAGATATTGCAAATCCATCAGCACTCATTCTTGGCGCCGCAATGATGTTGAATCATTTTGGGGAAACTGTTGCAGCGGAAAAAGTATATAAAGCAATTCGTGAAACATTGAAGAATCCCAAAGAAGTTACGCGAGACTTGAATCCAAACTCAACTGTCGGAACAAAACAGTTTGCTGAGTTAATTGTTCAACACATAAAAAGCAATTAACAACTTTTGAGTAATAAGTTCTAAGTTTGAAGGTGGATGAGAAGTTCAAAAATGTGATAAAAATGAATAAACGAGAAACTTTGGTATCTAACGTATAACTTAATACTTAAAACCTAATACTGCTTTCTTCAAATGAAAATTGGAAATATAAATATTGACCGTCCTTTGATTCTTGCACCGATGGAAGATGTTACGGATATGCCTTTCCGTCTTGTCTGCAAAAAGCTTGGTGCTGATATCATGTACACTGAATTTGTCAATTCCGATGGATTGGTGCGGAATAACAAAAAGACATTTGAGAAGATGAGATTTTTGGAAGAAGAGCGTACATTTGGCATACAGATTTACGGCGGCGATGAGAATGCAATGGAAGGAGCTGCTCGTTTGGCGGATTCACTCAAACCTGATATTATAGATATAAATTGTGGATGTTGGGTGAAACAAGTTGCCGGGCGAGGAGCCGGCGCGGGTTTGCTGAAAGATCTTCCAAGGATGGAACGCCTTGTAACAAATGTTGTCAAAGCAACAAAAATTCCGGTAACAGTAAAAACGCGATTAGGCTGGGATGAATCCTCAATCAAAATCATTGAAGTTGCAAAAATGCTGGAAGGAATCGGAGTTCAAGGTCTCACTGTTCATTGTCGAACACGATCACAAGGACATAATGGCGATCCTGATTATTCTTGGATCCCGAAAATAAAAAAGGAAGTATCAATTCCAATTTTTGTAAACGGAAGTTTAGTTGATCCTCAGCAGATTAAAGAAGTGTTTGATGAAACTGGATGCGATGGTGTCATGATCGGTCGTGGCGCAATCGACAACCCTTGGATATTTGCTGATACAAAACATTATTTTGCAACCGGAGAGATCAATCCAAAGCGGACACTTGCAGAACGAATCGATAAGTGTGTTGAATTATTACAGCTTTCTGTTGAACGAAAAGGAGAACGACGCGCTGTAATCGAAATGAGAAAATTTTACATCGGGTATTTGAAAGGAGAAGCGAATGCTTCCAAACTCCGCAATCATTTAATGATCTATAATGAAGCTCAACCGATCATTGATCTGCTTCAATCAGTAAAAGAGAAAGGACATATCGAAGAAGGGATGTTTACATCCGTAGAAATTGCTGCTTAAGAAATTTTATTGCATATAATCTTGCGAAGATTCTATGCAATAAGCTATAAAACCTGCGTAAGGTTTTTGATATAAGGGTTTCATGCAAGTATTGCAAACCAAAAAAACACATTTACTCTTGCACTTTCCTCGAAACTTCCTTATCTAATATTAAATATTCACACGTTGAGATAAAATGATCGCCTTTGTTGTTGGTTTTATCATAGGATATTTGACCACGATCCCAATTGGTCCTATTAATTTAGCCGTAGTGATGAAAGCTCTGCGTAATCACACCGCGCAGGCATTATTGATTGGTATAGGTTCCGCGTTTATGGATATTATTTATTGCGCCGCCGCTGTTTTTGGAATTGGTTCCCTCGTTATACATCCTTCTCTTGAATTAACGTTTCGCATTTCAACCTTTCTAATTTTTTTTATTTATGGAATAAAAACAACATTTG
Source organism: Bacteroidota bacterium (assembly GCA_030679145.1). Lineage (GTDB taxonomy): Bacteria > Bacteroidota > Ignavibacteria > UBA10030 > UBA8401 > UBA8401. Next base: position 25,988 of record JAUXTU010000046.1, read on the forward strand.
GGAAATTACCTGAAGCACATTTCCAACCAAACGAAGAAGATGCACCAGGATTTAAACGTTATTTTTTACTGGGAATGGCAATGTACTTCTCCAATCCTTCATTCCTAGCATATTGGATTACCATTGGTGGAATAGTTCATGGATATCACATCATTCATGCAACAATGCTGGATAATGCATTATTTGCACTTGGTACCGGAGTTGGAGTAACAGGCTGGTTCTTTACACTAGTTGAATTAGTTGAACGACACAAAATTAAATTCGAAATTAATAAAATTAGAAAAATTACGAGATTCTTTGGGTTGCTATTATTAATTGTAAGCTTATTTCTTGGATGGAGTCTCTTTAAGGATTTATTGATGAAGTGAAAACCCTGCAAAGAAAAAATGATTATGAATGAACAAAAAATCCTGCCTTTCGGGCAGGATTTTTTTTATGAAAAATTTATCGCTCATCAAAAATCAATCGTCAGGATGTCCATCTTTATTTGAATCATGTCCTCCGCGACCTTTCCCGAATGATTTTTTTATTGCCTCATTAATCAATTCTTGATTTGTCTTTGATTGATCCGTAGGATCGAGAAGCAGATTGGTTTTAACATGGGTGAACCAATCTCCAGTATTGAATCGCAAAGCAAGATTTAATGTGTTTGTGCTGGCTGCAACAGTAAAGTTGCCTTTGATCTTAAATTCCAATTCAATGTTCGATTTGAAAGCAAACTGAACCCAGTTACCGTTCTTTTTAATTGAACCCCAAACAGCTACACTATAACCGGCGATTGAATCGTTATTTGGTGTTCCTTTTCGATTATGTTCGTCGCTGTCCTCATAATGTTCGCCTTTTTGAATTCGATGTATTTTAAATTTGATCCCGTCGTAAGTGCCAGCTGGAAGGGTTTGATCCGCAAAATTCACTGCATTCGAATCGCGAACATGAATAATAAATGGTCCTTTAAACGTAATATTTGATTCTCTATCATCGTCGGGTGATTCTTTTCCGGATGTATCAACCTTTACGGTATCGATATGAGATTCAAATTTAATTCTCTGAAGAACGACAACAATACTGTCGATGCGTAGTGAATCAACAGCCGTAATTTTCCCCAATGAAGTTGTTGAACTTACTTTTGAAAATCCAACGGACAAATTGATCGCTGGATTTGAAGTTCCTGCTGAAACCGGATCATCGGTTTTTTTGCATCCCCCAATAGCTATAGTCATTACGATCATGAATATAGCCATCGAAAATAACTTTTGTTGCTTCATGTATTTACCTTTAAATAGTTTATAGATTGTGTTGCTCTAACATCATAATACACTATAAACTTGGTAAAACACGTGATGCGTATCATGAAAAAATAAGTGCAATATTTTCAAAAAAAAAAAAAATTTATTCTTCCAGTGTGGATATATCTCCCTCGCTTAATCCTTGTGCTCTTGCTTTTAAGAGACGGCGCATAATTTTTCCACTGCGTGTCTTTGGCAGAGAGGAAACGAACTCGATCTTTTCCGGTTTTGCGATCGGACCAAGTTCATGTGAAATGTGTTTACGAAGATCTTCAATGAGCAGTTCGTTCGGTTCGTTTCCGGATTTTAATATCAAATATGCATGAATTGCCATTCCTTTTATTTCGTGGGGAAGGCCAATGACAGCAGCTTCTGCAACTGCGTGATGAGTTATAAATGCTGATTCGATCTCTGCCGTACCTAAACGATAACCACTTACTTTGATAACATCATCAACGCGTCCGATCACCCAAAAATATCCATCACTATCTTTGCGAGCGGAATCACCTGCAAAATAATATCCGGGATAAGTGCTCCAGTATGTTTTCACATAACGCTCAGGATCCTTGTAAATGGTTCTCATCATCGCCGGCCAAGGATTTTTCAAAATTAAAAATCCTTCCTCGCCGACCGGAACTGATTTTCCTTCAGCATTCACAACATCAGCATCAATGCCAGGGAATGGTTTTGTAGCAGAGCCGGGTTTCAACGGTTGCGCAGGCATTGGCGCCATCATGAACATACCGGTTTCTGTTTGCCACCATGTATCCATGATCGGGCATTTTTCTTTTCCGATAATTTTATAGAACCAACGCCATGCTTCCGGATTAATCGGCTCACCAACGCTTCCAAGTAAGCGAAGGGAGGAGAGATCGTGACGATTCGCCCACGATTCGCCGAATCGCATCAAACCACGGATCGCAGTTGGAGTTGAATAAAAAATCGTGACGCCATATTTTTCAATAATCGACCACCATCGATCAGGATAAGGATACATCGGCGCACCTTCATACATTATTGATGTTGCCCCTGCGATCAGGGGACCATACACGATATATGAATGTCCGGTGATCCAGCCCGGATCTGCAGTGCACCACCAACGGTCTTCTTCTTTCAAGTCGAACACATCTTTGATCGTTGCATGAATACCAACGGAATATCCGCCGTGTGTGTGAAGAATTGCTTTTGGTTTTCCTGTTGTACCTGATGTATAAAGAATGAACAACGGATCTTCTGCATCCATTACTTCCGTTTCACACTTCAATCCATTTTTAGACATTGGAAGTGTCATTAATTCGTGATACCAATAATCACGTCCTTGTTCCATCATAACATCAATTCCGAGATGCTTAATGACAACAACATGTTCCGGTTGACCCGAACGTTTTAATGCTTCATCAACAATCTTTTTTAATTCAATTTTCTTTCCATTCATGTTCCCACCGTCGGCGGTGATAACAACTTTGGATCCGCTGTCTTCAATCCTGCCATGTAAAGCTTCAACGGAAAATCCTCCGTACACAACTGAATGCACTGCACCGATCTTTGCTGTAGCAAGCATTGCAATTACTGTTTCCGGAATGCGCGGCATATAAATTGTAACAAGATCTCCTTTTACTACTCCCATGCTTTTCAAAACATTTGCAAATTTACACACTTCACGATTCATAGCGTGATATGAAAATGTTCTGACCTCTCCTTTTTCACTTTCCCAGATCAAGGCAAGTTTATTTCTGCGCCATGTCTTTACATGACGGTCCAATGCATTTAAAACAATATTGGTTTTTCCGCCGGTGAACCATTTATAAAAAGGTTTGTCCGAATCATCAAGAACTTTATCCCACTTTTTATACCAGTCCAATTCTTCTGCTCGTTTAGCCCAATACGCCTGAATATCTTTTGCTGCTTCTATGCGCACTGCTTCAGGATCTTTAACATTTGCTTGCGCTACTGTTTCTGGGGAGGGATGATACAATTCAGTGGAATTTTGTACAATTGGGTGTTCTTCCTTCATGAATGAAGCTCCTTAATATAGATATAGATTGAAAATAGAGATTGATCAGTCCAAGAGTTTTGGAATATTACAGAAGAGAATTGACTATTGCAAGGTATGCTGAAAGTAATTTTACACTTTCGGTTGTATTGAATATTTTGCTTCTGGATTCCTTAAATGGAAACACTGCTTTCTCTGTAAGGGAGGGGACATTTTATATTTTTAGTTGTTTTTTTTATTACTTCAACTGCTCCAAGGCTTTCATTTTTTCTTCAGCGCGTTTCCGGTATTCTAGAATGCCTGTATGACGAGGTTGTATCAGCAATGTATTGTCCCAAATATTGATTGCTTCCTGATAATTTTCGTTCGCATACAGGGCAAGTCCTCGTTTAAATTGTTTCTCAACCTCTGGCTGCAGTTTTGCTCTTGCCAATTCGATTGCGCCCGGGAGGTTTTTATTTTTGATGTTTTGTTTGGAAAGATCGAGCATCATTAACAACGCTTCAAAATAACGGCCTTCAGCCATTTCCTCTTTTGCTATTTCAAACTGATCGTCAAGACGGCCTGTTTTTATAGCGTTGAGGCCCGCTTTTGCTTGAGAATTTTTTGGTTCAACAGTTAACGCCCGCTCAAATTCTTTTTGCGCATTATCAAATTGTTTTTTGTTCAATAAAGATCGAGCACGTTTAAGAATGGTTTTTACGTTCTCCTTGGAAAGATTTTCCAGATCGTCGATACGGGATGATGCAGCCTCGTTTCCGGGGTCATTTTTTAGCGCTAGTTCGTAATTTTTTCTTGCGCGAGCAATTTCCCGTTGCTCCATTAAACTGTCTCCCGCTGCGATCAAATGATTAACGTATTCAGTCATTCTTTTTTTCGTTGCTGCCAATTGAGATTCAACGGTTGCGTTTGATGGATTTGCTCGAATCACCGTTGAATATGATGCAATCGCCGAAGCGAAATCGGATTTTTCTTCAAACTTTTTTGCCGCTTGTAAGTTTGTCGTTTCCACCGAATCCAATATGTTCTGCGATTGTACAGTCATCTCGCGTGAATCGTCGTCGAATTCGTCAAATTCAATTGCCAAACGGAATTTTTGATATGCTTCGCTGTATCTTTTTTCAGAGAATAAATTGTATCCTTCTTCATACGCTACCGAACGATGTTCTTCTGCAGATTCTCCGATAACAATATTCAATGAGAAGCACAGTTCACCCGGACCGAGTGCTACTTCTGTTGAAAATGCAGTTGACCGTATATTCATTCCTCCGTACACCGATTTGAACGCACGGGTACCCGCAACAAACGAAAGTTGATCTGATAACAATATTTCAGAACCGTACACCATTGCTCTATACGTTCTATTCTGCGCCGCTGCTTGTATCCGGACCCAATCAGGGATTGCCCAGATTGCGATTCCTCCGTTCAGCATGGTTTCCTTTGGTAAATTTGCAACGCTCATTCCAACATGAAGTCCGGAATTTTGAACTGAAAAAGGAAAATGAAATGCACTTCCGAACGCAAAACGAAAACCATCTTGAACCTTGCTGATAACGCTGACTGAAGTTCCAATCGTGTGATAATTCCATAATCGTCTTCCGTATCCAACGGTGTAATTCGAAAGAGAATCCTGATTGGCAATTCCCGCCGCAACTGTTCCCCAAAATGGGATCGAATATGCTCCGGACATCGATGCCAATGTGCGGAACCGGTTAGTACTTACGAGGAACTCATTCTGATGAATACGTCCAACTTCGGAAGGATTGAGAAATAACGCACTGGCACGAGGCATCCACATTACGGAAGAAGATGCGAGTCCGTAATCTTTACTGCCGATTACAAATGATTGTGCTTCCGCGGCAGTGCCAACGAGACAGAGAATTACTGTAAGGCGGCAGATAAATTTCATCAATTTAAGGTATAGTTAATTTTGTGAACTGCCACTTCTTGTTTTTTTCCTTTGATGGGAATATTTCCCTGGGAAACAGATGGGAACAGTTTTTTTATTTCGAGTGCGATTTCATCAGTGACTATAATTTCCATCGGTCCTGCAATTCCGCATAGTCGTGAAGAAAGATTCACCGTATCACCAATCGCCGTGAAATCCATACGATCGTGAGAACCGACGCTTCCGAGTACGGCGATCCCCGAAGCTATTCCAACACCGACGTTCAGGACATTCTCTTTTTGTTTTTTTCTTTTAATATTTAAAAGAGCAACTTCTTTTTGAATATGAATAGATGCTTCAATAGCATTGCTGGTCATCCTCTCACCCCTGAAAATTGACATTATCCCGTCACCAAGAAATTTATCTACAACTCCGCCATGTTCGTGAATAACCCTTGTCTGAAGATCAAGATAATGATTCAGCGTTTCCACCACTTCTTCAGGTGATTTATTTTCCGAAAATGACGTGAACCCCCTGATATCTGTAAACATTGCACAAATAAGACTGCGCGTGCCGCCAAGCGTCATTTCTTTACCGGTAGAGATCATTTCAACGGTGGATTTTGAAACGAACTTTTGCATTTCTACTTTTTCGCGTATTTGAACAACCATAAAGTTAAAATCGCGGGATAACATCCCCAGTTCATCCTTCATTCTGGTCGCAACATTAACCTGAAGATTCCCCGAGCCGACCTTGCGAGCAGCATCGGATAACACTATGATGATTCTGACGATATGTTTTGATACATAGAATACCAAGCCAATTGCGATGAGTGAAACGATAAAACTATAAAGAAAAATTTTGAATTTCATATCACCAATCTTTGCCAGAAGAGTTTCCTTTGAAAAACTGATCGATGCACCGCCAACGATGATCTTTTTTATTAGTTTTCCTTCACGTTTGTTGACGACAATTGCCTGAACGAACCGCAGAGATGATGACGTTTCGATGAGGGTGGAGGAATCGGTCCGTGCAATCACATCCCATTCTTTCGCCGAAATACGTTTGTTAAGCTCGTCCGAAACGAGGTGGGCAATAACCACACCTTTTCGGTCAATGATAAAGAGATGCTCAAGTCCCTGCAGTTTCAGGTTCTTGAAATTATTAACGTAATCTTGAATGATGGAAGGAGAATTAAGAAGCAGATTATCTTTTGCCGACGAATTTAATCCGAGCATAATTGAATGACCGAGTGCTTCTGTCTGAAGACGGAGTTCACGTTCCTGCAATTGTGTGACGATTGTGCCGATGATGAGAGTGGTTCCAATAATCGAGGCCGCAACGATAATGCTTAATTTCAGCCGGATTTGAAGACGAAGAAACATCTCCACGATATAATTCAGGCCAACTTGCGTATACCGCACAGTTACCTTAAAATCTTTGATAAAAAGGGATTTCAATTGGAAAAAATATCCATCTCGTTTATGCCAACGATCTCGGATTTTAGTGCGGTAAAGGGATGCCTTCCTGAGAAAAATATCTTTGATTTCACGAAACGAAATTTTCATTATTTTTCAATTTGTCTACGGAGAATTATTGCAATGAATAATCCCAAAAATGTTCAATCCCGTTGCGTAGAATACGAAATTGACTAAATAAGATTACCACATTTAAAAACAAAAATCAATTTTGTCGGGATTAAAAAGATGGCGCTGCCGGGTTAAATGTGTGTTTACTTTATTGTTATGTGTGTTGTAAAACACCAATCTATTTTTCACGACACAAAGAAGTCGGTGAATTATGAGGATTCCAGGAAACAAACAAAAACGCCGTTGACCTGTATAGGTTCAGCGGCGTTTTTTTATTATTAGTATTCTAAAAGAGAGTGTTACGATTTTTTTGCGTCACTCTTTTTTGATTTCATTGGTCTTCCATCCATTTTGCTTTCATCACCACAGCATCCATCACTGCAATCTTCATCCCCAGATTTTGATTTTTTCTTCACGTCAGTCTTTGAAGCAGTTTTTCCTTCATTTGCAGAGAAACCGGCATCGCTGACCGCTTTGATCAATGTGGCAGAAGTTGTAGTGCTTGCCAATGTCACAGTAGCTTTTTTATTCTTTAGATCTACTTTTACTTCTTTTACTCCGTCAACTTTTTTCAATGCTTTTTCAACTGTTCCCACACACGATTCACAGGTCATTCCAGAAACGTTTAATATTACCGTCTTTGATTTTTCTGCAGAAAAGAGGGAAATAGAAAAGACTAGTGTAAGTAATACGATCATTTTTTTCATTATATCTCCGTTTGATTTTTGTTGATTGAATGTAAGATTAAGTGTCTCAAATTTCAAGTTGGAATATTTTCAAGCTTCCGTAGTCTATTTATCAATGTTTCTCCCCACAATGAACATCCTTTGGTTTATTGAAGTTCCTTTTACTGCATTTTTCTTTCGGTCAGTATAATTTTTCTGTTTATAAAAACTAACAAATTAGAAAAAAATAATTGGATTCTATTGCTGAGAATGTATTATTTTTGATAAGCTTACTGATGAATTGTAAAAAATTTAGTGTCATGACAACACAACCGCAAAGCAAATCTGCGAACAAATACCAATAAAATTTATTTTGTGTGAAGCCAAATCGCTTGGCTTTGTAAGAAAAAATAACATTTAGGAGGATGGCAATGAAAAGTTATGTTCGAATTTCCAGCTTTGTCGTTATATGTATTGGGATATTTTTATCCGTACAACTTACCAATGCTCAATGGGTTGGTATCACCGGACCTGGACCAACCAGTGTGACAGCATTTGCAAAACATGGCAGCGCACTCCTAGCCGGAACAAATGGAAACGGAATTCATTCTTCCTCTGATAACGGCATCACGTGGCGAACCATCAATGGAGCAGGACCGGCAAATTTTGCTCCTACAATGATCCGTTCATTGTATTCAACAGGAACGCGCATCATCGCCGGCTCATATGCAAGCGGTTTATATTTTTCTACAGATGGAGGTAGTTCCTGGACAAGATATGCAACCGTTTCATCCGGGGCGAGCATAAATGGAATTGTAAAAACTGATACGGTTATCTTTGCCGGCGGAGCAGGAATGTGGCGATCGTTGGACAAAGGTGTTACATGGGTAAGTGCCACTTCAGGTTTAACAAATACAAATGTTCGCGGTATGGGAACGATCGGCAATCTTGTCTTTGCAGGAACAGACGGGGGTATTTTTAAATCGACCAATCTCGGCGTGACATGGAGTAAATCCGATTCAGGTATGGGCGGAACAACTAAATATGCCGGACATGTCGTTTCAAGTAATGGAGTTTTGTATGCAAATATATCGAATGGATATTCCGGGGGTGGTGTCATTTATAAATCCACAAATAATGGAATTACGTGGGATAGTTCAAACGGAAATCTCTCGAGTTTATCGCTCACCGATATTGAATGTTATGGCGACACAGTTTTTGTCGGATTAAACAATAATAAATTGGTCCGCTCAACGAACAAAGGAACAAGTTGGACTTCAATCACAACAGGCGTTGCTCAATATCCGTATGTAATTTTCATCGATAATAATCGCGTTTATGTTGGAGGCAACGCCGGAAATTTTGCAGGGGATGGCGGAGTTTTTGTTTCGACAAATAATGGTACGGACTGGTCTAGAACTACATCTGCAATGTTAAGCGGATCGGTCAGAAGTTTCGGTAAGATCGGGGAAAACCTTTTAATGGGAATTGATGCCGGAAATACATCAGCTTTGAACGGAGTGTATGTATCTACTAACCATGGTTCTCTATGGAATAAACCAAGCACGACACTTTCTGCAAATGGAAATCAACTTAAAGCAAATGTTATGTTGGTAAAAGGTTCGAAGATTTTTGTTGCAGCTTCATCCAATGTTCCCTATGGAGTGTTTGCATCAACAGATGGTGGAACTACTTGGTCATCAACCAACACAGGACTGTATCAATATGCCGATGTTTATCAGTTTCTTGCAGATGCTGATACTATTTACATTGCATCAAAAGAAGGATTATTTCGAACGACGAATGATGGTGCAAACTGGACACCCACACAAACAGGAATCCCGGCTGGTGAAGTAAAATCTATTGTAATGCGAGGTGATACTCTTTATGCTTCCAATGCAAGTAATAAATTATATCGGTCTGAAAATCGGGGACGTACATGGACATCAAAAACTACTGATCTTCCGCAATATATATATCTTTATAAACTGTTTGTGAGCGGTGAAAAACTATTTACAATCGGTGGAGACGGAGCAGGGGGATTATATCAATCATTAGACAGCGGAAGTCATTGGACAGCAGTGAATGCAGCAACATTTTCCGGTAATGGACTAGTTCTGAATCTTGTCATTGCTAAGCAGAATATTTTTGCATTGACAAATGCGGCAGGGATATATCTTTCCACCAACAATGGCACAACATGGACACAGATCAATAAGGGAATTTCCGGATCGTATCCAAATTTTTCAAATGTGTTCGTTGCTTGGGATAGTGTATATGCATCAATGGGTGGAAGCGTCTATCGTGCAGGTCTGTCTGACTTCGGAATCACGAAGGTAGAGGAAATTCAATCAGGAATAACACCGCAGGAATTTGCCCTCGAACAAAATTACCCCAATCCTTTCAATCCATCGACAACAATACGCTTTAACGTTCAACCTTTAGGTGCGACAACGTTGAAAGTCTACGATATCGTTGGACGAGAAGTGGCAACGTTAGTGAATGAGAACCTAAAAGCGGGAACATACGAAGTGAAATTTAACGCTTCAAAACTTTCCAGCGGAATTTATTTTTATCAATTACACTCAGGAAATTATTCGGCAACAAAACGAATGATACTTCTCAAATAACAACATTCGAACAATTAACTTTAATTCTATCATCTATTTTTTACTAAAGGAGTAATACCATTAAAAATACATTCTTGCATTTCCATCGTCTCGGTTTTCTTTTTATTTTAATTTGTTTTTTCAACTCTACAAATATTTTGCAAGCACAATGGACACAGGCAAGTGGTCAGGGAGGCGGTAACGTTTTGTCGCTTGCCGTTAATGGTGCAAATATCTTTGAAGGTTCTTCTGATGGCGTTTATCTTTCTACCAACAATGGAACAAGTTGGACAGCAGTTAATTCGGGATTAACGAACACATATGTGAAATCTTTGGTTTTTAGCGGAACGAATCTTTTTGCTGGTACCAATAGCGGCGTTTTTCTTTCCACCAATAATGGAGTAAACTGGACGGAAGTAAAAACGGGCTTGACGAATTCGATTGTCAATGCAATAGTTGTTAATGGTACAAATCTCTTTGCCGGAACAAATGGCGGTGTTTTTCTTTCTACAAACAACGGTACAAGTTGGACGAAGGCAAGTACAGGCTTAATATATCCTTCTATTAAATCGCTTGCTGTAATAGGATCGAATCTGTTTGCAGGGACTTTTAGCGGCGGTGTTTTTCTATCTACTGATAATGGTACAAGTTGGTCAGCGGTCAATACTGGGTTGACATTTCCAAATGTTCAGTCGCTTGCTGTAATTGGCACAAATCTTTTTGCAGGAACAGATGGTGGTGTTTTTCTTTCGACGAACAATGGGACAAGTTGGACAGCGGTTAATTCCGGCTTAACATACGCAAATGTATTGTCTCTGGTATTCAGTAGTACAAATCTTTTTGCTGGCACAAATGGAGGAGGTGTATTTCTTTCCACAAACAACGGAACAAGTTGGTCGGTGGTTAAAACGGGTTTAACAAATAATACTACTATCAATGCGTTAGCAGTAATTGGAACAAATCTCTTTGCGGGTTCAACAAGAGGTGTGTTTCATTCTACAAATAATGGGGGGAATTGGAATTCGGTAAAAACAAATTTTACAAATACGCATAACTATGCTCTTGTCTCAGACGTGTCCGGAAATCTATTTGCAGGTGATTATCCCGGCAGCGGAGTATTTCTTTCCTCCAACAGCGGCACAAGTTGGACAGAGGTCAATGCGGGTTTAACGAACACCGCTGTTAAATCACTTATTGCCAGCCCAAATGGGACAGGAGGAACAAATCTTTTTACAGGAAATACTGGCGGCGTTTTTCTTTCATCGAATAACGGAATAAGTTGGAGTGCGGCGAACAACGGAATTGCAACTGCGGTTGTTTCAACATTTGCGACAATAGGTTCGAATCTGTTTGCAGGAACTAATGGTGGTATGTTTCGTTCCACGAATACTGGAACAAGTTGGACGCCGATCAATTCAGGATTGACGTATACTGTTGTCAATGCTCTCGCAGTTAATGGTACGAATCTTTTTGCAGCAACCGGTGTTGGCGTTTTTCTTTCAACAAATAATGGTTCGAATTGGGTAGCCATCAACACAGGATTAACCACAACGTACGTAAACACACTTGCGGTCAATGGAACAAATCTTTTTGCAGGAACTCAATCCGGCGGTGTTTTTCTTTCAACGAATAATGGATCAAGTTGGACTGCGGTAAATACCGGTATTGAAAACTCTCGAGTTGATGCTCTTATCGCTACTACGAATGGGAATGGCGGGACAAATCTTTTTGCCGGTGTTTATACGAAAGGCGTAATTCTTTCTACAAACAACGGAACAAGTTGGGAGGTTGTTGCTACAGGATTACCAATTGATTCCAGATACGTGTTGTCATTTACTATTAGCGGTACGAATTTATTTGCAGGAACGTATGGTGGCGGTGTTTGGAAAAGACCATTGTCAGAGATGATTACTTCCGTTGAAAAACTCTCGACAAAATTGCCTACGAATTTCAATCTCGAACAAAATTATCCTAATCCATTTAATCCGTCTACAATGATCAGTTATCAATTACCGGTAAGCAATCTGGTCACTCTAAAAGTATTTGATAATGTTGGAAGAGAAGTTGCAACAATAGTGAATAAACGACAAGAAGCAGGAACATATCAAGCGGCATTCAATGCGCAAGGATTGTCGAGCGGATTGTATTTCTATCAATTGAGAACGGGAAATTATTCAGAAACAAAAAAAATGATGCTTCTGAAATAGTGCCAAACATTGTCAGCAAAAATTATTCACTAGAATAGGATTCGGGAAAAAATATGAAGAAACAAATCATCTTATTAATGGTAATAGCAATATCATCCTTTGCTCAATGGCAGCCAACCGACACGACCAATGTGGGTATAACAGGAAGTATTGTAACTCACGGGAATTTGATTTTTCAGTACGGCACTTACCAGGGATTTAGGATCTTCCGGAGCACAAACAACGGAATATCGTGGGAAAATATTTCGGCAACCGTTCCTTCAACTTTTACAAATATCTATAGCTTTGGTGGAGAATTGTTTGGAGTCTATCTTGGGAATATATATGTCTCAACTAATAATGGCGACAGTTGGACATTGCGATCTACAGTTACTGTTACCGGTAATGGGGCAATATTGGCGTTGACTTCACTTGGTTCCACGTTGTATGGAATCTCGAATAGAAAATCGTTCTTTGTCTCAACAAACAGCGGCGTGAAATGGGAGGAAATCATCATCAACGATCCAAGAAACATGGTGATGGTTAACTTTGCAGCCGGCGGGGGCAAGCATGTTGCGGTATTTGCTAATGTTGGTGCGTTGGTTTCAACAAATAACGGTTCGACATGGATTGAGAAAAATCCAACTCTCGGAGGAATTTCCGGTGTTTACTCATTTAACGATATCGTTTTTGGATTTTCATTTGGCGGGGGAATTTATCGGATGGGAGCAAGCGATACCGGATGGATTGCCGTGAATAACGGAATTGCTGATAATGGCTTATACCAAATTCCCAAATCGATGTATGGAAACGGGAATACTTTGTATGCTGGCGTGTGGGGACTCTTTTCTTCGCAAACGAAAATTTATTCTTCAGTCAACAATGGTGCAACATGGGATACTCTTTCAACAACAGGATTATTGTTGAATAACACAACCGTAACTCCTTGGTTCCTCACGGCAAATCAATCCAATGTTTTTGTCTATTGTTACGGGACCAAAATTCATGCCGTTTACTCGTTGTTACGGACGACAAGCGTTGACGATGTTTCCGAAAAGGTGCCGATTGAGTTTTCACTAGCACAAAATTATCCGAATCCCTTCAATCCTAGCACAAATATTCGATTTACAGTTCATGACGATGGATTTACTTCATTAATTGTTTATGATGTTCTCGGGAAAGAAATTACAACGCTTGTTAATGAACAACTTACGGCAGGGAGTTACGAAACAACATTGAATGCAACAACATTGGTGAGTGGAATTTATTTTTATCGATTAATCAGTGGAAGTTCCACGCAAATGGGGAAAATGATATTATTGAAATAAATTTTTTGGAGCTGCTTTGAAGTTTCCATCTGGGGAGGTGGAAAAGTGACAAGTGGTTTCAAATTACAGAGCGGGATGTTGGCTGAAGGACTCCATTGGAGAAGGCACATCCCGTTTTTTTATTTTAAACCTTGCTACACAAAACTAACTTTTCTATATTTTCCAGCCGTCTATCTCACGTCATCACCAAAGCAATGTCAAAAATTTTTTGCACATCATTCGACTCCAAGATCGGAACGATCTATATCGCTTCGACGGAAAAAGGTGTTTGTAAAATCTGCATCCCAAAAGAGACTAAAAAAGATTTCTTCTCATGGCTTGCCACGAATTTCAACGAAGAAGATGTGGTGGACAATAAAAGCCGCAACAAAGATGTTATCGATCAGTTGACGCGTTACTTCAACGGTAAGCTTGCAAAATTTTCTATGCCGATGGATCTGCTTGGCACAACATTTCAGCTTCGTGTGTGGAAAGAACTCCGCAATATTCCGTACGGCACCACAATATCGTACAAGCAGCTAGCTCGACGTGTTGGAGTACCGCGCGGTTTCCAGGCAGTGGGAAGTGCGAACGGCTGCAATCCAATTCCGATCATTATCCCTTGCCATCGCGTGATCGGTACCGATGGATCATTGACCGGTTACGCTGCGGGAATTAAGACAAAAGAATTTCTGCTCCGTGCTGAAGGTGCAATTCTTATTTAGGTGTTTCTCAAGAAAATCCCGCCTGTTACAAATCCATCCTGATGATATTATCCATCACGTGCGGCTTATTTTTGCTACGAATATTATATCTTGAATAAACAACAAATAATGCGTACTTATTGTCAGAAATAATTATTGTTCCGAGAAAATTATGGCAAAAATATTGATTGTTGATGATGAAATTTCCGTCCGAAAATCCATCGTTGCTGTTTTAAAATTACATGGTCACGAAACGATAGAAGCGGATAATGGGGTAGTAGCCTACGATATGATTAAATTACACCCGCCGCAACTTATTATCAGCGATGTGATGATGGCAAACATGAATGGTTTTATGCTCCGAGAGATTTTACTGCAAAATAAGTTAACCGCTGCAGTTCCGGTAATTTTAATGACAGGGTTAGCAAATAATGCCGGTGCTTGGGGATCAGATCCTTCTGTAAATTATATTACCAAACCATTCACGATTGATGAATTGATGTTGCTCGTGAATAGTAGACTGAAAGCGTAGATCTTTAGAAAAGATGTTTCTTGAAACTTCAGCTTAACCTCATTGCACGGTAGATTTTCTTCTCTCATTGCATCGCCTTTGTTATTTGCGTATTTTCAATTTACGAATATGGTCGTCTGTTATTGTTCACTTTACATTTTAATACTCTAAGTATTTCCAACGAATGTCCTTACTGAATCAACTTAATCCCGTTCAACGTGATGCTGCGTCGGTCATTGATGGACCGACAATGATCGTCGCGGGAGCCGGAAGCGGAAAGACCCGCGTACTCACTTTTCGAATCGCTCATCTCTTAGAAGCCGGAATTCATCCATCAGAAATTCTTGCATTAACGTTTACCAACAAAGCCGCTAAAGAAATGAAGGAGCGGATCGAAAAGCTCATCGGAACGAAAGCGCATTCCGTTTGGGCAGGAACATTCCATTCGATCTTTGCGCGCATCCTTCGTCATGAATGTGAACCGCTCGGTTATACCCGCTCATTCACCATCTATGATTCTGATGATTCTATCGGACTGATCAAAAATATTATGACGGGTATGAGCATCTCACAGCAGCAAGTGAATCCCCGTGCTGTTCTTTCACGCATCAGCGGTGCTAAGAACCAAATGATCTCGCCGCCGGAATATGAGCAGCTTGCGAAAGAATTTTTCGAACAAAAGGTCTCCGAGATCTATACCGAGTATGTGAAGAAGCTTCATAAGAATAATGCGATGGATTTTGATGATCTGTTATTGAAACCGATCGAACTCTTTAAAAAGCATGAACGTGCGCTGGAAAAATATCAATACCGATTCAAATATCTTCTGGTAGATGAATATCAGGATACAAACCGAGCGCAGTATGTGCTGATCAATATGATCGCACAAAAGTTCAAGAACATTTGTGTGGTGGGTGATGATGCGCAAAGTATCTATGCGTTCCGCGGCGCAGATATCAAGAATATATTGGATTTTGAACGCGATTATCCGAACGCAAAAGTATTCCGTCTTGAACAGAATTACCGCTCCTCAAAAACAATTCTTGCAGCTGCAGATTCTGTTATTAAGAACAACCGCAATCAGATCAAAAAAACGCTGTGGACCGATAATCCAAAAGGTGAGAAGATATCGGTGATCGAAGCGGAAGATGATAAAGCTGAAGGTGTTCACATTGCACATCGCATTCAAGAACACATCACCAAAGAGAAACTTGACCTGAAAAATTTCGCCGTTCTCTATCGCACGAACGCGCAATCACGCTCCGTTGAAGATGCGATGCGTCGTGCAGGAATTCCATACGTTATCATTGGCGGCGTGGCATTCTATCAGCGAAAAGAAATCAAAGATGTTCTTGCATATCTTCGTCTGATCGTAAATCCGAAAGATGAAGAAAGTTTGCTCCGTGTGATCAATTATCCTGCACGCGGGATCGGCGACACGACGATCGAAAAATTGATCGAGCATTCCACCATCACAAATTTATCGCTGCTTGATATCGTGATGAATCCCGGCGCAATATCATCATTGTCGGATCGGGCAAAAAATTCGGTTCAGCAATTTGGGAAACTCATTCTTAAATATGCAGAGCTGCGAACGCAGATCTCCGCGAGCGAAATTGCCCGCGCATTGGTAGATGAGCTTGGAATTCTACGGATGTATAAAGATGAGGGAACTCCGGAATCGCTCGGACGGTGGGAGAACGTGCAGGAACTGCTCTCTGCAGTTTCAGAATTCGTTGATGCAAACAAAGAACATCCTGCATTGGAAAATTTTCTTGAAGAAGTTGCGCTCGTTGCAGCAACTGATTCCATCGCGGATGAGAAAAATTCGGTGACGCTGATGACGCTTCACGCCGCAAAAGGATTGGAATTTCCTGTTGTCTTCATCTCCGGAGTAGAAGAAGGATTGTTCCCAATGTATCAAGGTTCGCCTGATCCTTCTGAACTGGAAGAAGAACGACGATTGTGTTATGTGGGTATCACCCGCGCAATGAAAAAATTATATCTCACGTACACTCGAATACGCTATCGCTTTGGCGATGTAACGTATCCTGTTGTTTCTCGATTTCTTTCCGAGATCGACGATTCGTTGCTTGATAAGGAAACAGTTCGTCGTCCCGCATATTCTCCAACGGTGATCTCTTCTCTCGCAAGTTCGCGCGACCGATATCTCAGTTCAATTCAACAAAAGAAAACGAAACAGACTGAACATTTTACACCCGATGCAGAAGTTGATTATGATTCCGAAACACAGGTCGCAACGGACTCCTTCGGAGAAGAGATCAAGTTGAAAGTTGGAGTGTATGTTGAACATGAAGTGTTCGGACGCGGGAAGGTGACACTGATGAGCGGTCGAGGTGAGTCCGCAAAAGCAGTGGTGAATTTTCAAAGTGTTGGTCCAAAAAATCTGATGGTTAAATTCGCACGATTGCGTGTGCTTGGTGCATAATGAACAATCATTATACAGCAAGCCCTATAGAGAATAGATTCCTTTCGATCATCGGAGTTGCTGCATTTTGTTATCTTGTCATTCATTTCTCAACGATCTCAATTATTTCAAAATTCTTCTCGCTTCAAAATTCTTTTTTCGTTCTGCAGTTCGAACAGCATTTCTGGCAATACCTTTTCTCATTTCTTGCTGTGGTCGTTCTTTCCCGCGGACATTTGTGGAGCTACGGAATCAATTCTCAAAATCTTAAGAGATCAATGGTATGGCTTGTTTGGCTGTATGGTGTGATCATAATGGCGACATTGATTTTTGGAGAATCATTTCTTCCTGTTCATTCGTCTAATCTTCCTGTCGGGACACGGGAAACATTCGTTTCTTTTCTCACCTATTGGATGTCTTCGCCTGTTGCAAATCAAATATTATTCTTTAGTTTTGGACAGACTGTTTTGATGAAACAATGGGGTGATTCATTTTCGATAAAAGGATTTCCTGTTGTGATTCTATTCTCGTCAATACTATTTGCGTTTGGTGCTACGTCCTCGCAATTTCAATTGGGTGAATATTCGATCATTCCGACATTTATTCTTGGTCTATTTAGCGGAGTTGTATATTGGAAAACAAATAGTCTCATCACTCCGATGCTTGGCCACGCATTCTATTTCGGATTCCCATTGTTTATTCACATTCTTAAGATCAATCTCTTCCAATAACCTTGGCGTCAACTAGTCTTTGAAACCAATAAAACTTTTTACTATACTATAGCCGTCCCATCAGTTGGGACGGTTTTTTTATATAGGAGTAAAACATGCATATCGCGGAAATCTTAAAACAACATTCTCCACATTTCAGCTTTGAATTCTTCCCGCCGAAGACTGAAGAAACATCAAAGTCACTCTTTGAATCGATCAAAGAATTGACTCCGCTGAAACCTTCGTATGTTAGCGTTACGTACGGCGCAGGGGGTTCTACACGCCAGTTGACGCACGATCTTATCGTGCGATTGCAAAAAGAATCTCAACTGACGATCGTGTCTCATTTAACATGCGTTGGAGCGAGTAAAGATGAGATAAAGGAAATTCTGACAAAGTATAACGAAAGCGGAATTCAAAATATCATGGCACTTCGCGGTGATCCGCCAAAAGGCGAAACGCAATTCGTTCAAACGCACAATGGATTTGCGTATGCAGCTGAATTGGTCGCGTTCATCAAAAAACATTTTCCCAAGATGGGTGTTGGTGTTGCCGGTTTTCCCGAAGGACATCCCGCCACGCCGAATCGTTTGAAAGAGATCGAAAATCTGAAAGCAAAAGTGGATGCAGGTGCGGATTATATTTGCACACAATTATTTTTTGAGAATCGCGACTTTTACGATTTTTGTGAACGGTGTGAGATTGCCGGAATAAAAGTGCCGATCATTGCCGGTATCATGCCGGTCACTTCCCGCAAAGGATTTATTCGAATGGCAGAATTGGCGCTCGGCGCACATTTTCCTGCAAAATTGATCCGTGCTGTTTCGCGTGCAGAAGATGATGAGTACGTAGAAAAAGTTGGAGTCCATTGGGCTACCGAACAAGTGCGCGATCTTATTGACCGCAATGTTTCCGGGATTCATCTTTATACACTGAATCGATCAAAACCGACATTGAAGATCTATGATGCTCTCGGCGTTAAAGATTCCGACAGCTTACGACGGACACCGATTCAATTATAATAAAAATAAATCATTTCGTGATATCTTTACCCTAGAGAATAAAAGCATACCGTTCGTTTCCGCCAAAGAGCCGGCGGACAAGTTAAACGAACGGTATGCTAAGGAATGATGTAACGAATCTAATGACTATTCAATCCAATATTTCCACAGAAATAATAAATGTGTGCCGCAGAGTTGAAGCAAAAGGATTTGTTTCGGCAACTGATGGAAATATCAGTGTGCGGCTGCAGAATGGTAACATTCTTGCGACACCGACTTCGTTGAATAAAGGTTTGGTTCGTGCTGAAGATCTGGTTGAACTTTCATTGGATGGAAAACAGATCAGCGGAAAGAGAAAACCTTCCACTGAAATGAAGATGCATCTCTTCATCTATCAGCATCGAAATGATGTGAATGCCGTCGTTCATTGTCATCCGATCTATGCAACAGGATTTGCCGCCGCCGGAATTCCGTTAAAAGAAAATGTATTTCCGGAAGTGATAGTTGGATTTGGAAATATTCCGCTTGCAGCGTATGCAACACCGTCTACTGAAGAAGTCGGAGAATCACTTCGTCCGTTTGTTAAAACACATGATGCGATATTGCTTTCAAACCATGGCGTAGTAACATACGGCAATGATGTTTGGGATGCATATTTCAGGATGG
The DNA here is from genome assembly GCA_030679145.1 of Bacteroidota bacterium. GTDB lineage: Bacteria > Bacteroidota > Ignavibacteria > UBA10030 > UBA8401 > UBA8401. The sequence goes on from JAUXTU010000046.1 coordinate 45,531, forward strand.
AGAAAGTAGAACATATTGCTCACACGTTGTTTGTTGCCGAAACACTTGGCGGGACAAAGCAATTATCTTCCGTGCAAGTTGCGAGATTGAAAGAATTAGCCAAAACAGTGCATAGAAAATAGTATTTATGTGTAATAGACATCTGAAAAATACCACATCACTGTCATTCCGAGGAGCAACGCGACGAGTCCCGAAGGGATCCCTTAGGGAGAATCCCGTTTTTTCATTCAAAAATAAAAACGAGATTCTTCACTTCGTTCAGAATGACAAAGGACAATCAATTTTTCAGATGTCTCTGTAAACTAGACCCATAATTAAAATAGATGGTCATTGCGAGGGAGCGATTTATCTGTCATCTTTTTGGCGGAAGCGACCGAAGCAATCTCCAAAAATATATGATAAGAACAAGATTGCTTCGACAAAAAACGTCTCGCAATGACATTACGATGAGTTTTTTTAGTTTCTTACTGGTATTGCTATTTACTTCTTCGTTGCTTGCGCAGCCCAATACTTCATTCCCCAAATCGAAAACCGATAAAGTTCTTACAAAAAAACTTCAGGAACTTGTAAAAGATTTTAAGGGAGAAATCGGCATTTATGTCCGTCATCTCAAGAGTGGGAAAACGGTTGAGATCAATGCTGATACACTTTTTCCGACAGCGAGTATGGTGAAGATTCCGATCATGGTCGGAATCTTTGATAAGATTGAAAAAGGGGAATTGAAATACGATTCATTGCTGATGTATCGGGATTCGCTGCTTTATCCGGGAGAAGATATTGTGGGGGAGTTGAAAGATTCAGGAAGGATCTCATTAGGCAAGAATATCATGCTGATGATCACTACGAGCGATAATACCGGCAGTCTATGGAATCAATTGATGGCGGGAACGGGAACGAGGATCAATGAAATTATGGAGCAGAATGGATTGAACGTTACCCGAGTCAATTCCCGTACGCCCGGACGTGAGGAAATGCGTTCGATCTATGGATGGGGAGTAACAACACCGCGTGAAATGGCTGAACTTGTGGTAAAAATTCGTGAAGGGAAAATTATCTCTCCGTGGGCAAGCGAACGGATGTACCGGAATCTTGCTCGAATCTATTGGGATGGCGAAGCATTATCCGAAATTCCGCCGTATATTCATGCAGCATCGAAACAGGGTGCAGTGAATCAATCACGGTCCGAAGTTGTACTGGTGAATGCACCAAGCGGGGATTATATCTTTTGCGTGATCACAAAAAATCAGCAGGATGAAAGCTGGGTCAGAGAAAATGAAGGATTTGTTTTGCTGCGAAATGTTTCCCGAACGCTCTGGCAATATTTTGAACCAAAGGATAAGTGGAAATCGTTTCCGGAATCGATGAAGTATCATTAGCCACAAACACGCAAAGGCACAAAGGAAATATTTTTTTGAAATATAAATTTTGTGATAATTTTGTGTCTTAGTGACTTTGTGGCAAAGTTTTTATCTGTTCTGCATTTTTTAGTTACTAACTCATGGTACGCAAAGTCCAAAAATCAATCGTCATTCCCGCACGTTTTTAGCGGGAATCTATATAATGGATGCCCGACTAAGGCATTCGGGCCTGACGATTTTACTTTATTGGATATATTTTTTTCTCTGCGTAACGTGACTTATAATAGAAACAGCAAACTCTTGGCAATATTTGCCGCATCATGTCATACCGCAAAGTACGGCGGTAAAAAATGATTCAGGAAAATATCATTAACCACAAAGACACAAAGGCACAAAGAATTTTATTATGAATTCAAAACTAAAAGTTGGCGTTCTTTTCGGCGGTCGTTCGGCGGAGCATGAAGTTTCCCTTGTCTCCGCGGCTTCTATTATCAATGCGTTGGACAAAACAAAATATGATGTTCTACCGATCGGGATCTCAAAAGAGGGACGATGGTTAAGCGCTGTTAATGCAATTCAATTATTGAAGGAACATTCGGGTCTTGAAAATTTTCCGGAGCATGTGCTTCTTCCTGATCCGAGAAAACAATCGCTGGTGAATATCAGCGGAGCATTTCCACAGAATGCAGAAAAGGTGGATGTTATTTTTCCGGTGATCCATGGAACATTCGGCGAGGATGGAACGATACAAGGATTGTTTGAGCTTGCGGATATTCCGTATGTTGGTGCGGGAGTTCTCGGCTCCGCCGTGGGAATGGACAAAGTGATCTCAAAACAATTATTGGAACGGGCGGATATTCCGGTAACAAAAGGAATCTGGTTCCTCTATTCCGATTTTGTAAAACGACCGAAACATTATTTGCTGGATGTAGAAAAGAAGATCAAATATCCATGTTTTGTAAAACCGCCGAATCAAGGTTCGAGCGTCGGTATCAGCAAAGCGCATAATAAAAAAGAATTGATCGCCGCGATCCATCTTGCGGGAGAATATGACAGGAAGATACTGATCGAAAAAGCAGTTTCACGACCGAGAGAAATAGAAATGAGCGTAATGGGAAATGACGAACCGATCGCTTCGCTTCCTGGTGAGATCGTTCCTTCCAATGAGTTCTATGATTATGATGCAAAATATGTGGATGGAAAATCTGTTGCAGAGATCCCTGCAAAACTTTCTCCGCAATTGATCAAAAAAATACAAGCGTGTGCGCTGAAGGCATATTCCGTTTTGGATTGTTCCGGTTTGGCGCGCGTTGATTTTCTTCTGCAAAAGAACGGAAAATTCTTTTTGAATGAGATCAATACGATTCCGGGATTTACCTCCATCAGTATGTATCCCAAATTGTGGGAAGCGTCAGGTGTTTCCTATTCGGAATTGTTGGACAAGTTGATAGGATATGCATTTGAACGGTACAATGACAAAAAGAAATTAAAAACATTCTACTCACCAAAAACAGATTGGTATAAACAATCATGATCACGAAAGAATTCTTATCCAAGATCCCGATCTTCAAATTCCTTCCCGAGGACGATCATATTTCATTGGTCAGTTTGTGGAAGATGAAATCTTTAAAAGCGGGTGAGGTGTTATTCCGCAAAGGGGAACCGGGCTCTTCAATGTATGTGATCGAAGAAGGGGAGGTTGAAATCCTTCTTCCGGTCGATCCGCCGGTGAACGAAGTTCAACTTTCAATTTTGAAGGAAGGGGAATTCTTCGGAGAACTTTCGCTCTTTGCAGACACGCCGCGCACCGCAACAACCCGCGCGATTGCCGATACCACATTAGTGGAAATGCAGCGGGGAGATTTTATTACGTTCGTGATGGAACGTCCTTCAATCGGAATTTCGATGCTGGCTGAAATGGCGAAACGTCTGCAATTGACGAACGAGCTGATCACATCGCTTGCATCGAAGAATCCGAATGATGAGATAGAAGAGGCGTTGACTGTTGGTGACCGCATTGCAGATAAAATTGCGGAATTCGGCGGGAGCTGGAGATTCATTCTTTCATTCGGTGCATTTATGTTCTTATGGATCGGAATAAATGTGCTTCAGTTTCTTGTGAAACCGTTCGATGAATATCCTTTTACATTTTTGAACCTGATGCTTTCCACCGTTGCGGCGTTGCAAGCGCCGGTGATTATGATGAGCCAAAACCGCGCACAGAAAAAAGACAGACTGAAAGCAGATCTGGATTATCAGGTGAATGTGAAATCGGAACTGATGCTGCAGCAAATGCACCAAAAGATGGACAGACTGCTTGATGAGGAGTTGGAGCATATTCGACGAGAGATCGACTTGATGAAAAGTCCGGCACAGAAGAAGCATTCAAAAAAATAAAAGTGCTGATAATTTTACGTAACAAGAAGCCTGTTGCCGATTTTCGGTGACGGGCTTTTTTATTCTATTATCCACCGCCACCCCGAAGGGGTCCTTCGGACTAGCAGATTCTTCGGTCGTTTCACTCCCTCAGAATGACGCATGCTAAATAATTAACGTCATTCTGAATGTAGTTCCAATTTTTTATTGGAACGGAATGAAGAATCCGGTTTGTGTGGTTGGGATTTTTTTACGAATATAAGAAGCCGTTGCCAGTTTGGTGACGGCTTTTTTTATTTACTAGAAGCTATCTCAAAAATGCCTAATCAATGTCATTTCGATCCCGCTTTAGCGGGAGAGAAATCTAGTTTTTGCACCCATTTAATTGCCCTCGCTAAACGTCAGGCAATGAACTTGTCCGCCGTGCTCTATCTTCTGGCGGAAAACGTTGTCAGACGTTGTCCACACTCGAATTCTGCATAAATTCAGCACATCATAAAAATAAAT
>JAUXTU010000050.1 GCA_030679145.1 Bacteroidota bacterium
GGTCAAGGTGCTATCATTGCAACAGGTGCAATCGGTTATGATGCAGCGCATCAGGGAATGTCTACACAAACGTTGTCTGCTCTTGGTGTCAGCAAGGTGATGAGTATTACGTGCACGTACGATCATCGTGTCATCCAAGGAGCAGAGTCAGGACAATTCTTGCAATATATTCACACGTTGATCAATGGAGAAGAAAAATTCTATGACGATCTTTTTTCTGATCTTCATATTCCATTCACATCTGTCAAATGGTCAAGCGATGTAACATCGATTGGTTTAGGTAATGCTGATCAGGAAATTGTGGAAAAACAAGCACGTGTGCAGCAGCTTGTCAATGCTTATCGCGTTCGTGGGCATTTGATCGCTCATCTTGATCCGCTTGTTGACGAACCAAAGAATCATCCTGAACTTGATCCAAATTATTATGGATTGACAGTGTGGGATCTTGACAGAGAATTTTTATTCTCGAACAAAGAAGGATACTCAAAACTTCCGCTTCGCGATATTCTCGACATCCTTTACGCGACATATTGCGGATCCATCGGTGTTGAATTCATGAATATTCAGGATCCGGAGCAGAAGAAGTGGCTCATTCAAAAAATGGAACCGTCGCGGAATCGTCCGCCGCTTCCTCGTGAACGAAAATTGCAATTATTGAAGGTATTGATCCATGCCGAAGGATTTGAGCGATACCTTCATACAAAATTTGTCGGACATAAGCGTTTTTCTCTTGAAGGCGCAGAATCGTTCATGACAATTCTTGATGTTGTTCTTGATGAACTTGCGGATACCGGCGGTGAACGTGTTGTTATTGGTATGGCGCATCGCGGACGATTGAATGTTCTTGCGAACACCATCGGGAAATCATTGGCAAGAATTTTCTCTGAGTTCGAAGGAAGCGTCGATCCGAAAACGATTCAAGGTTCCGGCGATGTGAAGTATCACCTTGGCGCGCACGGAATTCATCGAACATTAAATGGAAAAGAAATTACCGTTGAAGTTGCACCAAATCCAAGTCATTTAGAAGCGATCAATCCTGTTGTTGAAGGAATGGTTCGTGCTATGCAAGATAGAGTTGTGGACAGCGAACGGAAAAAAGCCATTCCGATTCTTGTTCATGGAGATGCGGCTTTTGCGGGACAGGGAATTAATGCCGAAATACTTAATCTTTCTCAGCTCAAAGGATATCGAACAGGCGGAACGATCCACATTATCATTAATAATCAAATTGGTTTTACAACATCGCCCGATGATGCGCGTTCAACCCCATATTGCACGGATGTTGCAAAGATGGTTCAAGCTCCAATTTTCCATGTGAACGGTGATAATCCTGAAGCGTGCGCACGTGTAGCTTCATTGGCAGTTATATATCGTAATACATTCAAAAAAGATGTCGTGATCGATATGTTCTGCTATCGTAAATACGGACATAATGAAGGTGACGAACCAAGTTATACACAACCGTTGTTGTATAAAAAAATCAAGAATCAGCCATCAACACGTGAAATTTACGGCGACCGTTTGATCTTAGACAAAGAATTGACTCGTGAAGAACTTGAACAGATGCAGCAAGACGCAAAATCACGATTTGAACGTGCACACGAAGCATCGCACAAACGTGAAATGCATTTAAAGGCGGAGATTGCACTCGCAGTCACACAAGAGCAAATTGAAGCGATGCAGCCATTCAGAGAAACTAAAGTTTCGTTCGATGTGCTGCGGGAAGTTGCAGAAAAACTCGGAACAGTTCCACCAAGTTTCGCAGTCAATTCAAAATTGGTAAAAATGTTGGAGTTAAGACATAAATTTTCTTCTGAAACAAAGATCGATTGGGGATTTGCAGAAGCATTGGCGTTCGGTACGCTGATGTATGAAGGAAACGATGTCCGGTTAAGCGGCGAAGATGTCGGTCGCGGAACGTTCAGCCATCGCCACGCAATTTTGTATGATGCAAATACCGGTGATGAGTTCATTCCGTTGGAACATGTGCGTGACGGGCAGGGAAAATTCCATGCGTTTGACAGTCTGCTTTCTGAATATGCAATTCTCGGATATGAATTCGGTTACAGCGTTTCCGATCCGCTCTCGTTGGTTCTGTGGGAAGCACAGTTCGGAGATTTTGCAAATGGTGCGCAAGTGATCATCGATCAGTTCATCGCCGCCTCAGAAGCAAAATGGCAGCAGCCGTGCGATCTTGTGCTTCTGCTCCCGCACGGATATGAAGGACAGGGACCGGAACATTCCAGTGCGCGGCTTGAACGATATTTGCAATTGTGCGGAGAAGATAATATGCAGGTCTGCAATCTCTCAACCCCGGCGCAATATTTCCATGTGCTTCGCAGGCAGATGCGCGATGCAAAACGGAAACCGTTGATCATGATGACGCCGAAAAGTCTCCTTCGTCACCCGTTAGTGATATCGACTCCCGAAGATTTCACTGAAGGGAAATTCAATCTTGTTATTGATGATGCGAATGCAGTTCCGGCAAAGGTAAATCGCGTTGTGTTATGTTCTGCAAAAGTTTATTACGATGCATTGCAGATGCATCGCGAACAAAAACTGGACAATGTTGCAGTAGTTCGTGTAGAACAATTCTATCCATATCCGGAAAAAGAATTGAGAGCAATCGCAGAAAAATATTCCAATGCGCCGGATGTAGTTTGGCTGCAGGAAGAACCGAAGAACATGGGAGCGTGGCATTTCCTTGCCGACAGGATTCGCGAAACAATCCTTCCATCGCAAAAATTACGATATGCGGGGCGCTCAGCTTCGGCAAGTACCGCTACCGGTTCACTGAAACGTCATCAAATGGAACAGGAAGAAATGCTGAAAGATGCGTTGTTGTAGCGTTTGCAATTCATGAAATAAATTCTGACCTTTAATAAAAATGGATTCATTGAACCACATAGACAAGTCAAAAGTATCGACTGTTTCTCTTCATGATGAATCAGATGAGAAAGAATATTGGTTGAAACGAACACCCGAAGAACGGTTATTCATGGTCGAAACACTTCGCCGAAGGAATTTTGGCAATGCAGCAACTTCCAAACGACTTCAAAGAATTCTTACGTTTGCTGAATTTCCACAAGGTTGAATATCTCCTTCTATCTAAATACTGTCATTCCCGCGTTACGAAGTGATCCCTTTGGGAAAAGCGGGAATCCAGAAACAAAAACGCTCCCATTTGGGAGCGTTTTTGTTATGGGAACATTGTGTTTTAGATACTCTGGTTCTTATTTGCTACGCGAAGTGAAGTTTCGTTTAATGGGCGTTCCCAACGGGGGCGTTGGGAACGAGATGAATGGTTGGGTGTGCTGTTTATTTTTTTGGAATGGCATTTAGCATTTCAAAAATCCGTTTAAGAGCATCAGAATAACTTACTAGAATTGTTTGCCAAGACTTATCATAATTTTTGATAGGATATGCCAGCCCAAAAAATCGATGGGCATCTTGAACTCCATCTGCTGTATCGGTATGTATAGGATAAGCTTGACGTAATCTGTTTATGGATCTAAGAACTTTAATTGAAGTATCATCATAATCTGGAGATTGTTTAAGATAGGCTTCCAACAAATTAATCGAACCCGTTTTATCTGTTTGGACAGAATTATTAAGCAATTCTTCATTCATGTTTATTGCTATATTTTTAAGAGCACTCATTCGATACACAAATTCTTCTTCTGTTTTTGCCTCTCTAAATAACTGAAGCAGGTCTCTCTCACTCAATAATGAAAGTATCTTTCCTCCAAGTTTTTCTTTTGCAACTCCATTAATATAATCTCTCGTTTCGATAATATTTGTTGCTAATTGCATATATGAAAGATTTTCCATAATTGGAGTTCCTAATATCTCGATTTCAAAAGAATCTCCAGTTTTCATATTTATCTTACTGGATTCAAAAGGAGACGCCTGAGGTTGCGAAGATGTACTCAGCCATAGTTCTTCTTTCTGGAGAATAGTACCTTCCCTGATTTTTTCCGAGATATGACGTTTTGAAAATTCATAGAGCACTTTCATAACATCAAGAAAAGCGTCGTGATAAGCCCACATAACATGAAGTGTTCCCGTAATAGACGCTTTAATTGTGACATATTCAATTGATGATTTCTCTTCAGGCATTCCGATGAGATTAGAATCAGTAATACTAAAATCAAATACACACTCTATGGCATCGCGTTGTTTTGGTAAATAAATTCCTCCGAGAAATTTGACAGTTTTTTTCATTTATTTTGAGATTTATTGATGCGCACCTAACTAGTAATTATATGAGCTCACTCCGTATTTTTGTCGAAACTGCAAGATCAGATATTCGGAATGATATCAATTTTCTTTTATGTGCCGAAATGTATCTTCTTTTTGTGAGAGTAGCAATTGGTTGTCTTTCGCGGTGATTACGACAATACGATAGAACCTTGTCAAGGTTTTGCGAAAGATACGGCAAACCTTGACAGGGTTGATTTATATTTACACACCACCCCTGACGCTGCGCCTGCCTTCGCCGAAACGAAGCATCGGCTTCGTGTTTACGCGCCGAAACGTTTCAACACGCAGGCGTGCAGGCAGGCGTCTGTCCCCTCCTTAATAAGGAGGGGACTTACTGACTCAAGATCATTTGGAAATAGTAATCAGGGGTGGTTGAGAAGAATACGTTGTTTGACTTTATTCCAAAAATCTGTATCTTTGAAAAGAACAAAGGAGATACACAGCAGAACAATTGTTAGAGATTTTCAAAAATAATGATTTCAGTTTCAATTATTTCTCTAACAATTTCAACCGAATTTCACTCAAGCGTTGGAGAGAGATTCGGTTTTTTCATTTTTGAGGCGTTATGAAATTAAGAAGTGCAGCTTTTCTGTTGATGATTATATCATCGTTGTCGTATTCCCAAACATTTGGGAAATATGCCGGTGAGTTTATGTCAATTGGTATCGGCGGGCGTGCATTGGGCGTAGGAAGTGCTTACGCGGCGATTGCAAATGATGTCACTGCATCATACTGGAATCCTGCCGGACTTGCACGTATAGAATATCCGCAAATTGCAATTTCGCACGACGAACGCTATGGCAATCTCATCAATTATGATTATGCAGCATTTGCCTTTCCTTCAGGAACGAACACGATCAATCTTGAAACGCAGGAAAATGAATATAATGCCGCTTCGTTTGGTATCAGTATCATCAGACTTGGTATAGATGGAATTCCGGATACGCGTAAAGCATGGGCAGACAGCAACGGCAACGGATTGTTTGATGATGGGATAAATCTTCGCCCGGATTATAATGCTATCACATTCTTTAATGCCAGCGATTGGGTTGCGTATCTTACCTATGCAAAACAATCTTCTGAAAATTTATTTTACGGAGCGAATGTAAAACTTATCCGTCGTAATATCGGAGAATTTCACGGAACAGGAATTGGATTTGATGTTGGTGTTCAATATCTGGCAACGGAAAGTCTTGTGCTTGGTGCAAATCTGCAGGATGCGACAACTACATTAGTCTCATGGAATACAGGAACGAATGAACTTATTTCGCCGACGCTCAAACTTGGAGCAGCATATTTTCTTGAAATCTTTAACGGAAAATTGACTCCCGCTGTCGGCACTGACGTTCGCTTTGAAAATAGAAGATTTTCCGCTGTTGCAAATGTCGGTCCAATCAGTTTTGATCCGCAGGTGGGAGTTGAATTCGATTACAAAAATATTGTTGCTGTTCGCGCAGGATACAATGATATCGGAAACATTACTCTTGGAGCCGGTATACATTTACGCAAATTGGATATTGATTATTCCTTCGCAAAATTCGATGCAGCCGATCAGCTTGGCAACACTCACCGAATCTCACTCCGACTTACATTAGAAGAAGAAAAGTATCGCCGTGGCGCGGAATAAGTTTGTGTGGGTGATGAATGGTGGTTTACTGTCATTTCGAGGCGTGGTGCGAAAAGCACCACGACGAGAAATCTCAATGATAGAACGAAATAATACGATGAGATTCCTCGCTGTGCTCGGAATGACAACAATAAGTTTATTTCTTTCTTCCTGTTCTTCATCGATACCGGCATCAAAACCAATTGCGCCATCAATAAAAAAAACTGCACCCACAATAACTGTTGCAAAACAATTTGTGCCTGAAGGCTGGGCAGATATAACTTCAAAATCGAGCCGACCGGAGATAAAATATTGGCTCTTGAATCATGCCAATTCAGCAACAATGGTTCTGCGTGAATTTCAAACTGATTCTTCATCTCAAAAATCTTTGATGAAAGAAGAATTGAATGTTATAACGAACATTTCACTCCTGTCTAAACTTCCTGAAAATAATTCTGATTATCGTGTTACACGCATTCCGGCAGTTATTGATGTGAAGAGAAATTTCTTTTCGTATGCGTATTCCGAGAAAGGATTATTGCGCCGCGTAGTTGTCTTTAAGAAACAACAGAAATATTTCGAATTGGAATTGATGCAGGAACGGTCGTCTGCGGAATTTGATGAACTGACAAACGATCTACTGACTTTTGCGGTAACATTATACGAACGATAAGAAAGATGTCTGACATCTTCTAGAAAAGGTCTCAAAAATACCCAATCATTGTCATTTCGATCCCGCTTTAGCGGGAGAGAAATCTTGTTTTATGCTAAAAATAAAAACGAGATTCCTCACTTGTCCCTTCGGGACTTCGTTCGGAATGACAATAAAATCCATTTTTGAGAACATTTCTAATAATTATTTTGTCTTCAATTCAAACACGCCATTCCAATCCTTTGGCGGCGGTTTTTTACTGTATGCCTGCGAGCGAAGAAGATAAAGCTTCGATGGTCCATCGTTCGGATTGATCTTGAGTGCAAATTGGAACTCTTCGACTGCTTTTTTGAAAAGCCGCTTTCGATATAACAAGATCCCGAGATTATAAATTTCTATCAGTTCTTTCATCTCATCACTTATGGGATTCTTCAAATCAGCCACAAGTTCAAATATTCGGATCGGCTCCGTTTTCCCTTTTACGATCAGATAATCAAGCTCGCGGCACAAAAATTCTTCCTTGACCAAAATCCACGTTCGTTCACTGATCATAATTCGAGTACCGTACGTTTTGTTGGCACCTTCCATGCGTGAACCGAGATTGACTGCGTCACCGATAACCGTATAATCGAATCTTGCCGATCCGCCCACATTGCCGACAACCATATAATCAGTATTCAATCCCATACGAACGACAAGTGTAGGTTTTCCTTCTTTTTCCCAACGGAGAGCGATCTCCTGAACTTTTTCCTGCATTTGCACAGCTGCTCTGCATGCATGTAACGCATTATTTGGTAATTCCATCGGAGCACCCCACACTGCCATAACAGCGTCACCAACATACTTGTCAAGTGTACCGTTGTTCTTAAGAATAATATCTGTCATCGAACTCAGATATTCATTCAGGATGTGGACGAGATCAACAGCATCAAGTTTCTCTGCGAACGTTGTGAACGATGCAATATCAGAAAAGAAGACGGTCAATTCTTTTTTCTCTCCGCCCAAACGAAGTTTTTCAGGATGAGCGATCAATTCATTGACAACAGAAGGATTCAGGTACTGACTGAACATTCCTTTGATCATCGTTTTTTGTTTTCGCTCGGTCAAATATTGATAGACTGCGCTTCCGATATAATTGAGAATGATCGCGGCGATCGGAGTAACAACCGGAAAAACAAGATTGTGTTGTGCAAACGTGTAGTATGAAACGCTTAGAACTCCATCGATCATTCCGGCTACGATAATAATGGCAACGATCTCTACCATGAATGCATATTGTGTTTTAAACAGTTTTAACCAGGTAACAAGACTGAACGTAACCATGGAAAGAAGTATAATCAGCAGTGATTCCTTCCACACGGAAAGTTTAACGAGATAATTTTGATGAATAAGGGTTTGAAGTGCATTGGCGTGCAGTTCAACGCCGTACATCAGATTGCGATCACTTAATCCTTTTTCTGATATGGAAACATTGAACAGATCTTTTGATTCGGAAAAATACGGTCCAATAAGAACGATCTTGTTCTTAAATATTCCATCATTCATCAATCCGATATCTGGATCATCAAACATATTGATGGATGTGTTCAGTTCACGTTCTTCATTGGTCTGGAAAGTTGAATCATCGAGAATATTAACAATATCAAACACCTTGAACGTTTTTCCTGCTTGCCCGTGATAATTGATAAGCATGGAGACGTCATCATATTTTGGGATATGATTGTCGCCAACGATAAATTCATTGTCCGTGATCGTTGCATACGTTGCTGAAGGAAGACCAAGTGCTTTATTAAGCAAACTAAAAGCAAAGGAAGGAATATACCGTTCTTGATTTGGTACCTTTGCAAAAGGCATATACCGGCGATAGATTCCGTCAGCATCATTGGGCACAAACACGCTTCCAACGGAACTGTCGGCGGCATAGAATATCGAATGAAAATTCTCATCCTCACGGTTTGTCACTGCATCATCATTCCGAAAATCAGTTTTCCCTGCAACAACTACGTTCCTGTACTGCTGGATTGTTTTGAACAATTCATCATCGTGATGCGGTCCATTTTGATCAGGCTGTTCAAACGTGAGATCGATTCCAATTGCCTTCGCTCCGGCGTGATTTAGATTACGGACTGCTCTTGCATAGTAACTTCTGGGGAAGGGAAATCTGTCCGGGACAGTCGTTTCCGAAAGCTCTGATATTGAAACGATAATCACTTCAAGTGAATCTTTAGAATAGGGGAGCGGACCGCGATTTTCAAACGAACGGTCGATAAATGAAAGTGCAGTTCGGTCAAAAAAACCAAAATGAAAAAATGGATCTTGCACGAAAAGAATAACGATACAGGCGATACCGATACTTGCTGCGATTCGCGGCAACCAAGTTCGGAAACGACGATCTGCTTGAGGTTTTGCAGTGGGGTCAGATTGGATCATTTTAGAAATCTATTCGATACATCAGACTTACATAAGAATCGTTTTTGCTTGTAACAGTAGAAGATAGAGCGGTCGACGAATTTGCAATGAATTGGAATTGCAATACCGCTGATTGATGCTCAGTAATTGAATATGCCAAACTTGATTCGAGCATCGTTCGTGCAAAATCTCCAAACGTGGGAGCAAACGTTGCGTTCAACCGCAGAATATCTTCGATAATTTTATAACGGCCGCTTAGTGATAGTGTTTGATATGCCAACGACGATTGTTCCGTAATTTGACTCACCGGATTGAATTGAGGGAATTTTAAACTGCTGATTCCAAACCCTACAGTGCTTTCCAATCGTGGACCGTGCACAGTGCTTACAAGAATCGAAGTATTGAACGTTGATATTCCTTGCTGTTTAATGGTATTGTCCGTTTTATCAGAAACGTCAAGATTGAACGCCGCGTTATGCCTTCCCCAATAAATAAAATCGTATGAGGTCTGCAGGAAATATCTATTTGTTTTATCATCAAGGGCGCGAAGGGCAGTTTGTTTCTCTACGGAACTTTTATTTGTCGTGTCTGAAGGGAGGGGATTTGAATTTTTATTCAATCCATATCCAACGGTGATATTTGGTAAACTACTCGATGGATAATAGGAAACCGACGCATTTATTGCATTATATGTTGTTGTTGTAATTTCGTTCCGTGCAGTATTGTTCTGCAATTGCTCATAACTTCCGGTAACGAATAATCTGTTCTCAAGAAGCCGAATACGATCGGTGATATTGAATCCTTTGATGTCTTTTCGCAGCGAGGATGCCCCTGCTGATGAATAATGTTTTCCATGGAACAAATAGGAAGCCTTCAAATAATTACCAAAGTAATTGAATGACAATGCGGTTTCATAAACCACGGATGTTCCGCCGATCGGATTTTGCGGTTCAAATGATCCATTAACGGTGATGATCTTTTCAAGATACGGAAGGAACCGTTTTAGATTTTCGAGGTCACTTTTTTTGCTTGGATCCCGAACGATCGCCGAATCAATACTATCTCTGTTAAATGGTCCGGTTGAGATATCGAGATTATTCAAACTAAAAGCACTTTGAGCAGTGAATTCAATTCTTCGGTCGTCGAGTGCAACAAAAAAATCGGTACCAAACACAACATTCTCCTGGGGGTTAACAGGCATTATTTTTGAAGAGTCAAATGTATCTTTTGCTTTCAAATACGTAAAGCCCCATTGGAATTTTTCGCCCTTTCCAAAACTTGGCCGAACAACGGTCATTTTTCTTTGCAATGTTTGCTGAGTCGAGTTTATTTCCACACCGCGGGTCAGTTCGCCGTTTGCAATGTTCACATTAAACGCACCTAGCAACAGATCGAATGTGAATCCTCGAAGTCTTCTTCCATCCATTATAGTATACGGAAAGCGGGGATATGCATCTCCAAGACCTAATTTTGCATATCGTGCATCAAGACCAAGATAATAACGGTTCTGAGGTTGGTTCTCCGGTTTTTCTTCCGAAGAAAGAGTTAATTGAGCATTTGCTCTTAAAAATTTTGCATACGTTCCGAATGCGCGAGCGTCAAGACGGTTGTATGTCTTTTTTGAGCCTTTAATATTTTCATTGCGTGATTCTGCCTGGGCATTTCCGTATCCTTGAAATGCACTTTCAACCTCTTCAGCCTGTTGAGTGGTGAGAACAGTGAACCCTCGTTGTAATGTCGCATACGGAGTTCCATCAGCAGTGAATGTTTGCACAGAGAGATTTGCTCCGCCCGTCATTGCAGTTGAAGGAATTGCTTCCGGTGGAACGATCAGAAGATCATCAAAGAAAACAATCTTGTCAGAAAGATCAACTCCGTTTAATTGAATTGTTGTTTTTGATTTGTCAACAATAGTATCGGCATACACGAATGAAAGTGAAATATATGTTTCACCTTCTTTGATGTTTTCTCCCTCTTCAGGGCTTAAGATGATTATTTCCGATTCGTATTTCGGTTTGAGGTCGATGTTTATTCGTGCAGGATTGATCTGCGGATTTTCCATCGGAAATGTTTCTGATGTTCCGTTGTGGGTTGTAGCAACAATATATACTTCAATGAATGGAGGAAGTATTTCATGTGCAGAGATTTCCGTGACCGCTGAATCTCGTAACAGTTGCATTTCAAGTGATCGGAAATCGGTCTGTCCGAATTGACGATAGAAAAGCTCAACACGCGAAAGCTCAGAAGAAGATTGAAGTCCAACCGAAACCATCAACGGCTGTTGTTCGATGGTATTTTTTGGATTGATCCCTTTGATGTATGTATTCAGTTGTGCAGAAACTTGAATGAAACATACTAGACTGAATGTAAAAAGAAGAGAAGTAAATTTCATTCGAAATAACGTTTGTGAGAAAAAAGAAATCGCTTGCAATCTATTAAAAGGAGTAAAGAGTTGCAAGCGATTGATGGAAGTGATCGAAAAATCCATTCACCAATATGGGAGATTATTTATATTCTATTATCATTGTCTTTCGTTTTCCGCTCGGATCGGTAAATGGTACACGAAGCTCGTTCTTTTGACCTGTTTGTACCGCAAAACTGATCGGATTCGATTCAGGTGAGGGAGTCGGAGAACTAAATTGAGAACCATCCAGTAATGTTATGACGGCGTAAACCTGAATACTTGGCGCAGAAACATCAGACCCGGGGATTGAAAATTTTGCGGTGCGTTCTGACAATTTTTCTTTGAGCATTTTGTAAGGCTGATCTGCTTTTGTACGATAGTACAATGTAAAATCAGAGACAGAATTCTTTAGTGAATCGGTTGTAACTGAGGATTGATTGACCTCAACCGTTATTACAAGATTTTGCCCTTCTTTGCCGATTGGCGCATTTACGGTCAATCCAAGAGTAATTCCGCTGGTTGAAGTAGATGTCGAAGTATCGGATTTTGAACCGCCTTGATTGTTCCCTTCAGATTTTGTGCTGTCTGCAGATCCTTGGTTCAACAATCGCTTTTCCTCGGGTGTTGAATCTTCAACTTTTACTGTTCCATCAGGCATTGAAAATGCCGTCTGCCCGCCTCTGACATTCAATATTATGTTTGAAATGAGATTCTTAAAATCAACATTTCCGCTTCCAAGAATCAACACATCGTTGCTGTCTTGTCCCGCAATCAATAATCCGCCGGTGCCGCGAATGGAAGCCACTGATGTTGGAGTTGAGAACTCGAATTTTTCATTCGCTCTCTTTTTCACTTGAAATCCAACTTCACCGCGCTGCAAATATACATTCTTTGAAAATTCACCCTTTGCAATTTCGCCGCTGATTGTTACTTCCGATTTTTCTTGAACACGGATAACGGAGTTTTCTAAAAATTTTATGATTGCAAATGAATTTTCCTGTGTTCGTACAATGTCCCCGGGAATGAGCGGCGTGGCTGCTTTGGCTTTGCTCCACTCTTTTTCTCCTGTCTTATACTCTACACCGCCGACAGGTTTGAATATTGTTGCAACCGGTTTTTTCTTTTGAGCGATTGAAAAATCTGTTATGCTCAATGAAAGAATTAACACGAAAATAATTTTTAATAGAAAGTTCATGGTCGTTCCTCTTAATCTTCAAATCGTACAGAAATAATGCTATTCTTCTTTTCCAATAATAATTTTTGAAGGTCCTGTGGGCTTAAAATAACACCGTTCAATGTTATTCCATTTGCATTCAGTTGAAGATTTTGATCTTGAATAAGATTGAATATATCTTGGAATTCGCCGCTGCTGAAAGTTGTCTGCAAAATATTCACAACAACTTGCCCCTGAGGATCGGAAATAATGAACGATCGTATCGTGCGGATCGGGTCAACCTCAAAGCCAAATGCTGTGGAAATTCCATCAAGAACAACTACATACATTTTTCCGCGCTCAAGTTGACGAACTCCGCCGGTAAATTCAACAATACCTGGTTGACTGACCGCAGTTTGAGGATAAGTAAATGAGGAGATATTTGTGGGAATTTTTCTTTCTCCAGGACGGCCGATCAATCTAAAAATTTGAACTTGAAGGTATGGTGCCGATGAACCGATCGCATCTTCCAATGATTGGTGTTCCGGTCGCAATTCATAGACCGATAATTTTACCGACCGTGTATCATATGTCCATTGAAATTGCGGGAATGGAGTTGGATAGACATATCCATTCGAGAACGGAACGTCAAGGACTGCTGTGGTTGGATTGGTTACATTGATTGATCGTTCTATTACGATCGGTGTTTCTTGTTTTGGAACTCCTCCAACAGAATCTACGGTGATTGTAATTTTTATTTCATATAAACCGGACGGGACTCTGCCGCCGCTTGTTGTTTCTAAAATTTTATCTTTTAATTTCTTTTTCAAATCTTCGTTGACGGTATGGTCAATGTCAATATCTGAGGAAGGATTATCAGCATCCCTGCTGGTAAATGTTCTACCATCTTTTGGAATTAAGAATGGTTTTTTTGTTTTTGCTTTTCCGCTTCCACCAAAAATTGATTCCTTAGAACGATCTTCTTCAAGTGTCACATATGCTTCAATCGTCATACTTGCTTTGATAGGAAGTTGTGGGTTGTTGATAAATCTCAAAGAAAAACTTGTCGGGGCAATATCCATGATCTTTTCCGCAAGCGGATCGACAAGAACTGATGCGTTAATGATATCTGCATCCGTTATCGTTGGAGTCACGACAAGTGATTGTCCGAAACCGAACGACCAAATTGAAATGACAAATGCGATTGGTAGAAATAGTTTTTTCATAGCTCTTCTCCTTTTTTCTCCATTCAAAATAGACAATTTTATCTTTTGCACTGTGTTAATCATCACTCACTATTTGACCGTCACCTTTAAGATCTACGACCTCGTAAAGGTGACGGTCAAATTAAATTCTTATCCAAATATATCATTGAACAAGACAAATACCATAAATGCTAGTAGTATTGCCATGCCTGTTTGTTGGATCCTTATCTGAACGATATTTGGCAATGGTTTACGAACGATCGCTTCATAGATCAATACGATCAAATGTCCGCCGTCAAGTGCCGGGAAGGGAAGGATATTCATCACTGCAAGACTAATGCTAAGCAATGCAGTGAACGCAAGAAAACTTGTGATGCCGGATTCTGCACTGCGGTTTGCCATTTGAGCGATCTTTACAGGCCCGCCAACTGATTTTGCAAAATCTGCTTTTCCAACAATTAGCTGCCAGATTGAATGAGCATATAACGTTGTAACGCTAACTGTTTGTTTTACTCCGCGTGGAAATGATTCAAACAAACCATACTGTTTGGAAATGATTGGTCCATTGTATCTGCGACCGACAACGATGCCAATCCTTCCTTCAGATGATGGCGTAACGTTAAATGTTTTTGTTTCGCTATTTCTTCGAATAAGAATTGTAATTTCTTTTTCAGAATTCGCTCTGACAATTTTAATGACATGTTCTTGATTAAAAACTTTGAAGCCATTGATCGAAAGAATAACATCGCCGGATTGAATTCCCACTTTCTCAGCAGGTTTGCCGGAAACAACTTCACTGATGATCGCTTCCGTATTTGCCGCATCAATTCCGAACAAAGTTTCTGATGAGCTTGGGTCCGGAATATTTTTTCGTGGAATAGAAATTATTTGTTGTACACCACCGCGCTCAATTTCAAGCGCGATATCGCTCCCGAGGAAATCAACATAAATTGACGCTTGAATTGCTTCCCAATAATCCATTTTTTTCCCATTCACGGAAACGATCTTATCACCCACACGAAGTCCGGATTTTTCTGCCGGGGAATTGGCAACAACAATTCCAATTTCCGTTGTTTGCATATATGATTCACCCTGGGAATAATTGATTCCCCAGAAAATTCCTATAGCGAGAAAAATGTTCATGATAACGCCTGCTGAAATAACGATCATTCTTTGCCACACAGGTTTTGCACGGTACTCCCAAGGCTGGATATCATTTTTATCGAGTGCTGTATCTAAACTTTCATCGATCATACCGGCAATTTTAACATAACCGCCGATCGGGAATGCGGCGACTCGATAATCGGTGTTTCCTTGAAGATCAAGATCTGGCTTTAATTTTCCAAAATTAAATCCGGAAACTTTATTCCATCCGAAAACTCTATTTCCCATTCCAAGTGCAAATACTTCCGCACGCATTCCGCAGGAGATAGCGGCGAGGAAATGTCCCAGTTCGTGAACGAATACCAGGATACCAATTGTGATTAAAAAGTATATGATCGTGCTTACTGTTTCCATTGATCGGTCGTCCTTCTATATATGTATTGCAAATAGCCTGTTTCTAAAAATTAATTTGAAAGTAATGCTCTTGTTTCTCTATCTGCTTCAACAATTTCTTCGAGCGAAGGGTTCGCTTTATTGGAATGTTTTTTCATTGCATTTCCGATAATATTTGGAATATCCATAAATGATATTTCGTTCTTCAAAAATTTTGCTACTGCCACTTCGTTTGCAGCGTTCATCACTGCGGGGATTGTGCCCCCTTCTTTAAGTGCATCAAACGCCAATTGCAAGCATGGAAATCGATCTCTATCCGGTTCAAAAAATGTCATTTCACCTAAAGTGGGGAAATGAACGCGCGGGAATTTAGATGCCGAACGTGATGGATAGGTGAGTGCATATTGAATCGGGATTTTCATGTCCGGAATTCCCAATTGTGCTTTCACAGAGCCGTCAACAAATTCCACCATCGAATGGATGATCGATTGGGGATGAATGACAACTTCGATTTTATCCGCTGGAATACCGAAAAGCCAATGCGCTTCAATGACTTCAAGTCCTTTGTTCATCATTGTTGCTGAATCGATGGTGATCTTGTTTCCCATTTTCCAATTGGGATGTTGTAATGCTTGTTCAAGCGTGACTGTGCGTAATTCTTCTTTGCTTTTTGTCCTAAACGGTCCGCCCGATGCGGTAAGAATGATCTTCTCTACTTTATTCGGAAGTTCACCGACAAGACATTGAAAGATTGCCGAATGTTCGCTGTCCACAGGAAGAAGGTCAACTTTATATCTATCCACTAACGGCATTATGATCTCGCCGGCGACTACCAATGTTTCTTTGTTGGCAAGAGCAATTTTTTTCTTTGCTTCGATAGCTTTTATTGTCGGTTTCAATCCGGCAAATCCAACCAAAGAACTTATAACGATATCGACATCATTTCGTTGAACGATATCAATTAAACTTTCTTCTCCAAACAGTATTTCAGTCTTTCCACCAACTTGTTTTTTTAATTCCTTAGCTGAGTTCTCATTGTTAACTACAATTCCCTTTGGTTTGAATCGTTGTATTTGCTGCAGTAACAGTTGAATATTATTATTGCCGGTAAGATAATTTACTTTGAATTCTTTAGGGAAATAGGTAATCACTTCCAGTGTTTGTGTACCAATGGAACCTGTGGAACCTAGAATAGCTATATTTTTTATCAAACGAATACTCTGATTAATTGGTTCTATTTACAAAATACCTAAATAGTGTCTTGGATGCAATGAAAGTAAAGTTGACCTATTATAAAATCTATGAGATTCTTTGCTATTCAAATAGCCAAATTCTTATATTTATATAGATGAAAATAACTTCTTCCATACTATACTTAATGCTCCTTTGTAGTGGGCTGTTTTCGCAGCAGGAACAAAATCAAAATATTTTACGCCTTGCACAGGCATTTGAACAACAGCAGGAATACGAAAGAGCACTGCAGTTGTACAGTGACCTGTTTGTAAAAGACACTACGAATTACGTCTATTTTGACGCATTACGTAGAATGTTTGTTCAATTAAAACGATATGATGATGCGATCGCTCTCAGTGTGCGACGGCTTCGTTCTACACCGTTTGATTTTACACTTCAATCGAACATTGGTAGTCTATTTTCAATGGCAGGAAAAGAACAAAAAGCAGACTCTGTTTGGAATTTGGTTCTTCAATCCTCAAATAAAAATCAGATGTTTTTTCGCGCTGTCGCAAATGAACAAGTAAATCAACGATTGTTCTATAAAGCAATTGCATCGTACATCAGAGGGAGGAATGAGATCGGGGATCAATTTGTTTTTGCAAATGAGCTTGGATATCTCTATTCCTTTACAATGGATTTCTCAAACACCACCCGAGAATATTTGCGGATGCTCCGACAGAATGAACAACAATTTGATTTTGTTCAATCGCGCCTTGCGGCAATCATTTCTCGTCCGGATGGATTAACTTCATGCACTGCTGTGGTTGAAGAGGAATTACATAAGCTGCAAACGATTCCGTTAATGCGTATTCAAATGTGGCTCTATATGGAAGCGAATCGTTATAGCGATGCATTTGTCGTTACTCAAAAAATTGAACAATTGGTCAACTCGAATGGGCAAGAACTGTTTGCATTCGCAGAACGTGTTTTTCGTGAGAATGAATTTTCGGTTGCGGCTATTGCCTATCAACAAGCGTTGCAAACCGGCAGCAGAATGGCATTTATTCCTGCGGCAAAGTTCGGGTATGCACGGTGTGTTGAAGAATTGAGTCTGCACGGAGAACGAATCGAAGAAATAAAAAAAGAAAATAATTCGCTTCTTGAAACTCAACCGAGTTTTTCTGGAGCCATTAATCTTTATTCAGCAATTGCAAAGGAGTATTCTTTTTCAGCGATCAGTGCCAATGCGTTGTATCGAATCGGCTGGATCCGATACAAACAAATGTTCGACCTTGACGGTGCGCTGCAGATGTTTGATTCTGTGATGCTCAGTTCTCCTGCCGGACCGATGGTCCCGACGGTTCTTGCTGCAACCGGAGATATTTATATTGCACAAAATAAATTGGATGCCGCATCGAAGAAATACAATTTAATGGCTTCATCTCCGTTTTCAAATCAGGAACAACGAACCGCGGCACAATTTCGTTTGGCAGAGATCCAATTCTTTAAGAATAATTTTGACAGTGTTCTGGTCCTGCTTGCTCCGCTTACAGAAAACTTAAAGGTGGATGAATCAAATGATGCCTTGATCCTTCAATATTTTGTTACTGAGAATCAGTTTCAATTTTTGGAAGCCCTTAAACAATATTCTCGCTCTGAATTATTGGCGCGTCAATACAAACTTAGTGAAGCAATTCAAGAACTTTCTTCTATTATAGATA
Source organism: Bacteroidota bacterium (assembly GCA_030679145.1). Lineage (GTDB taxonomy): Bacteria > Bacteroidota > Ignavibacteria > UBA10030 > UBA8401 > UBA8401. Next base: position 18,087 of record JAUXTU010000050.1, read on the forward strand.
TTTATCCCGCCGCACCATTAGCGGATGATGTATTGTTGAAAAAAGCAGAATATTCTATTCAACTGAAGAAATATGCCGATGCGCTGGCTGATTATCAAAAATTGCTTGTGGATTACCAAGAAAGCATCGAAAAAGATAGAACGCAGTTTAGAATTGGTGAATTGTATGAATTGTATCTGGGCGATAAACAAAAAGCCATTGCTGCATATGAAGTAATATTGGAAAAATACCCATTTTCACTATTTGTTGAACAGGCTAGGAAAAAGATCCGTCAACTCCGCGGAGATTCAATTTGATCGATCTTGAATCGGTTCGAAATTATTGTTTGAAAAAAAAAGGGAAAATTACCGAGGAATTTCCGTTTGACGAAGATGTGTTGGTCTTCAAAATGCATGGTAAAATCTTCTTACTGACCAATATCAACGAAATACCATTTTCTATAAATCTAAAATGCGATGCCGAACGTGCCATAGAGTTGCGTGAACGATTTGCTTCAATAACAGCTGCTTGGCATATGAATAAGAAAATGTGGAATACAGTAGTGGTCAATGGAACAGTGTCGGAAAGACTTATTTATGAACTTATCGATCATTCCTACGACGAGGTAGTAAAAAAACTTCCTAAAAAAGTAAGAGACATTATTAAGAAATGACCCGATTATTTTTCTACTGCTTCATTTTTCCATTCCTGCTGTTTAGTCAAGAATTATCAAAATATATTCCCAAGCAATTTACTATTGTAAGTGCACCTATTGATTCAATTGTTCCGCGAATTTTTACCAGTGGCTCGCGAAGTGAGAAACGAATCGCACTTACATTCGATGCGTGTGCAAATACATATAGAAGCAAATATGACAGCGCAGTTATTGGAATATTAATCAGGACACGAACCCCTGCTACCTTGTTCATTTCAGGGAAGTGGGCAGTTGAACATTTAAAAGAAACAAAATTTCTTGGGCAGCAGCATCTTTTTGAAATTGGAAATCATTCGTTCATTCATCCTCATTTTCCACAAATCTCAAAGAGCCGGATGAATGAAGAGCTTCAGTTGACGCAAAACGTACTTTTTACCTTGACCAAAAAAATACCAAAGATCTTTCGCTCTCCCTATGGTGAAATTAACGATACGATTGTTCGGTCTGCTGCATTGTTTGGAATGACAACTGTTGCATATGATCTTCCGTCCGGTGATCCGGATACATTGGTAACAAAGCAGAAATTGATCGATTATGTTTCTGCAAAAACAAAGAATGGTTCAGTGATTGTGATGCATATGAATAAACGAGGGTGGCATACTGCAGAAGCATTACCTGAGATCATCGAACGGCTACGAAAACGCGGGTTTGTATTTGTTACAATCAGTGAGTTGATGCAATAAATATCAATCTAAAAATTCCCACGACACGCCAAAACGAATATTTCGATCATACATTGGATACACTGGTACCAATAAATATTGTGTGCCGGTTAAATTTTCCCAGATCAAGTGGACATACGCGTCACCGATCTTTCCAACAGCAAAAAAATCTACAGTGCCGCTAGGACCATACGAAATTAAATCTGATGGAATCCAAACTCCAAACTCATCATACGGTTTCATGCCATTCTGCTTTGAATAAAAGTTTCCACGGAAGCCGAATTTAATATCCAAATGTCCGCTTGCAAGCAATCCTTGATAATAGATCGATCCATTCATCGTCAGTTCAGGAGAGAGAGTTAACGTGACATTGTCTCGTGTGATCGTCGGTCGTTTTAAATAGTTTGCGGTCCCTTGCAGATGAAAATCATTCCATATCAAATGACTGGAAGCTGTGATTGCATCAAACGTATATTGACCCGGGTAAAAATAATTGTAATCAAAAAATGAGCTAAAGATGGAATTTGTATCCGATATAATAGGATTCTTTTGGATTATCCTTTTATAGATCATTTGAAAAGAAAAAAACTGAGGTGTTGAAAATCGCACCCCAGCTTCCATTAACGAAAATGTTTCATCACTTTTTTGTGTGGCAATCAATTGTGTGGCATTTGAGAATTCTGTGGACATTACACCGGATGTGGGCCTATCATTAATGATATTTTGAGTAAGACCGCCGAATAGTTCAAATGATGATATCCGCAATTTCCCTTCAACTCCTCCGTTGATCATAAATTGATTTTGAAGGTCTTTGATCGTTGCAAATGGCGAAATTACAAAGAATGATGATTTGAATATTTCGCTTTTTAATCCTGCAGTAATGATATCTTTATTTTGAATACTGGCAAGATCGGCATAACCCAAAAAACGGATATCAGAATATTGGGAGACAAAGTTCAGTTTCACACCTTTTGTTGCCGTTGAAAAATCCCTTTTTTGAAAAATACTATCGGTAAAGAAATAGGTTCGATTCTCTTCATTTCTGTATTCGCGTAATTTGTCAGATGCATAGATGGACATCGTTGCAAGGAACGTCGAATCTTCAAAAGGATAAAATGCAGCCGTAAGATTATAATTGTTTGAATATAACTTCTCGTATGTCTCAAAATTTTCAACAGAGGCTTCTAATCCATCATAGATGTTTGTCGTAGTAAATACATTCACGCCGCCATGTAATCCTGTCCACGTTTTATTATAAAAATAAGTGAATGAAAGATTAAACCAATTAGTCAGATTGTATCGCAGTTTGGATCGGATATTCCAAGCATCATCATTGGAATTGATATACCGTCCGCGGTATTTTTGGTTTCCTTTGTTCGATCCAAAACCGTAATGAGCAAGTGCAAATGAAAGATTCATTCCATTTGCGATATTCTGAGCAAACATTGCATCGGTATGAGTATAACCCGAAACTCCCTGACTATATCGAAGGTGTGTTATTGCTCTATTATTGTTAAAATTTTTTGTAATAATGTTGATAACACCCCCTGCAGATTTTCCGTCATAGAACATGGCGTTCGTTCCGGAGATAAATTCAATGCGTTCAATTGCATCGACGGGAATGTTCCACAGATTGTAACTGCCGGTGTAATAATCGTTATAGGGAATACCATCTACCATTACAGCTACATTCTTGTCATCAAGACCGCTAGATACTATTTGGTTCTGCTGTCCCGGGCTTGCAAGATCACGCACAAATATTCCTGGTTGTGCACCAATAATATCATACAACGAGCGATATTCTTGAAATGTTATTTCCTTGTGTGAAATGATGAATGAGGAATCTCCAAATGGTTCAATTGAGCCGAGTTCCGGGATTGGATTTACTTTTATGACCGAGTCTTTTACAATTGTTGTAATGGAATCTTTCTTCACAGAAAGAGAATCACCATTTTGTGCAAAGAGCAGAAAATGTATTGACGCGAAGAAAAGAAAGGAAATTTTTTTCATTAAGGCAAAGGACTAAAATATGGTTCTGTGAGATGAATAAAATATTCTTTCTTGAAAAATTCAATTGCCGCTTGGGCTGAGTGTTCATTCTCAAACAATCCAAATACTGATGATCCGCTTCCGGACATTAGTGACAATACCGCTCCTAATTCAGCCAACTGAAGCTTGATTTTTTTTATCTGGGGAAATTCATTAAGCACAACACCTTCAAAATCGTTTTTAGAGTCTATGATTGTTTGAATTGGAGCATACAAGAATTTGTCAAATAATCGTTGGCGAACAGGGAAGACGTTATTTCTCTGTTCAGACAATATCTTATATGCCCATGGTGTTGAAACATGAATATTTGGATTGATCAAAACGATCCAATACGGAAGAGTAAGAGTAATTTCTTGAAGTAATTCACCGCGCCCTTCGGCATACGCCGATGAGTCCGAAAGAAAGAACGGTACATCGGAACCAAGCTGTAATGCCAATTTTTCTAATTGTGAAGGCTCTGTTTTCATATTCCACAACTTTGGCAAATGCCGTAAGATAGCTGCAGCATCGCTGCTTCCACCGCCTAAACCAGCACCTATCGGGATATTTTTTTTTATGAAAATTTTCGCTCCGTTGGTAACTCCGAGTTCTTTTTGAAGCAATTCAACTGCTTTCCAGCATAAATTATTGTTATCGGTCGGTATTTTGGGATTCGAACATGAAATGATGATATTGTTTCCAGTGGACAGCTGAACTTCATCAAAAAGGTTAATGTGGTAGAAAATGGTCTCTATGTTGTGAAAACCATCGGCTCTTTTCCCAATAACATATAATCCTAGATTGATTTTGGCGTACGCTTTAATATCCATAATATAACGCAAGATACGAGAAGATTGCAGCATGAGCAAGATTTTGAACCTTTTAATAACTTTGTTGTTGATTTTTTAACTGCGTTTGGCTATTATTTCAATGTTATTGTTTGGTGAAAACAATAACTAAACTTTATCTGGGGAATTTATGGCACAACCTTTTAACATACTTGTTGTAGATGATGAAGATGCACTTCGTAATGTACTCAGCAGTGAACTGCAAGGTGAAGGGTATTCAGTTGTTTCTGCGGCAGATGGAGATGAAGCGATCACTATTCTCGGTCAAAAATCTTTTCATCTTGTTCTTCTGGATATTAAAATGCCTCGTGTTGACGGGTTTGAAGTATTGAAATTCATTAAAGAAAAAAAACCTGACACCAAAGTGATCATGCTGACAGGTTTTGCTGATTTGAAAAATGCCATCGAATCAAAGAAGCTTGGCGCCGAAGATTTTGTCAGCAAACCGTATGACTTGGTTGATCTGCTTACAACAATTGAGCGCGTGCTTTCCGCAGAGTAATCATTCCTGATATAATTTTCCGAAGTAAAGGCACAACCAATGGTTCGCAATAGTACCATTCTTATTGTTGATGATGAACCAAGCGTGTGTTTCCTCCTTAAAGAAGAACTCTCTGAACAAAAAAAATTCGAAATCTATACAGCCGAAGATGGCATTACTGCGATCAATGCATTGCAGCAGCGTCCATTCGATGTTGTACTTCTAGATGTAAGAATGCCCCGTGTTGATGGAATGGAAGTTTTGAAATTCATCAACGAACATCATCCCACAACGCATGTTATCATGCTCTCCAACTATGCCGATGTTAAGACCGCCATTGAAGCGACAAAACTCGGTGCATATGATTTTGTAGGAAAGCCGTACAACAGAGATGAACTTCTTGCAACAATACAACGTGCATTAGAACATCGACGTTTGGCAATTGATAATGAGTTGATGAAGTATGAACTTTCCCGCAAAGCAGGCGAGAAAGAAATTATTGCGACGAGTTCCGCAATGAAATTATTGATTGCCACCGCAAAAAAAATTGCTTCAAGTGACTCTATCGTTCACATTCATGGCGCAAGCGGTTCCGGAAAAGAACTCATTGCACATCTTGTTCATTCCGAAAGTCTGCGAAAAGAACGTCCGTTCGTTATTGTAAACTGTGCATCGCTTCCCGATAATTTATTGGAGAGCGAATTATTCGGTCATGAAAAGGGAGCATTTACCAATGCTCATCAGATGAAACAAGGACTTGTAGAGGTTGCAAATGGTGGATCCTTGTTCTTAGATGAAGTAGGGGATATCAGTCCTATTGTACAGCCAAAGTTGCTGCGGTTTTTGGAGACCGGAGAATTCCGGCGAGTGGGTGGAACGACCGCAATGCGGGTTGATGTCCGCATAATTTCTGCAACAAATAAAGACCTTCAAGCAGAAGTGACCGCCGGGCGTTTTCGTGAAGACCTGCTGTATCGATTGAATGTTGTAACATTAAGGATTCCACCCTTAAAAGAACGCAAAGAGGATATTCCCTTACTTGTTGAATATTTTTTGAAAAGAAAATTGAAAGGGAAGAGTGTTAAAAAAATTGGCGATGATGCAATGCAAGCGTTGCTTGCGTATGATTGGCCAGGAAATATTCGTGAATTGGAACATGCAATTGAAGGAGCAATGCTTCTCTCTCACGACGATGTGATCACTGCTGATGATTTTCTGCTGACGCAAAACAAAATAACATTCGGTGCAGAATTATTGAAGCGTAATGATTCATCGGTACTGACTATTGATGAGTTAGAACGGATCCATATTGAACAGATTCTTAAAAAATTTAAATTCTCAAGAAGTAAAACCGCCGAAGCGCTCGGCATCACTCAAAAAACACTGTACCTCAAGATTAAACGCTATAAAATCCCTACCGGCGATAACGATTAGTTCTTCGTTTCATGATATTCAATTCTCTTGTTGTTTTCTATTCATTTGATCCCATCATTTCTTGTTGATGATTGTTACGATTATTATTTGGGATCCCTATTTTGGTGAAACTTTTTTCCTACCAATACGAATACTACCGTAAATAATTTGGTGAAAGAAGGATGGCGATATGAAAAACTCAATAAAGAAACTTTTTAGAATTACGACCTTAACAATGATCGTTGTTTTGTCAGCATTTGCGACAAATCCTAAAACAACACAATCTTCCAAAGTGAACTGGAATGCAGCTGAGAAAAACTATATCGCTGCATTGTGTTCAGAAAACATCGGACTTCGGAACAGTGCCGCTAATTTTATTGCTGAATATCGATTGACCGGTGCTGTTCAGCCGTTGATCGAGCGATTACGCGAAGATAAAGTAGAACAAGTGCGGATGGCATCGGCCTTGGCTCTTGTGCAACTTGGTGTTTCAGACGGAATTGTTGCTGTAAAAGAAGCCGCAATTTATGATGGCAGTGAAAAAGTTGCAAAATTCTGCGAGCAGTTAATCAACTCAACATCAGAAGTATTAAGTCTCAAATAGAATTCAAAAAAGAGAGAACTTTTCTCTCACACGAAAAGTCAGACTGTAGCGTTCGGTGGGGTCCGCTGCATCTGGCTTTCGTATTTTAAAGTGTTCAATTCCGTAAATTTTCTGCCATCTCTTTCTCACCTAATAAATTCTTATCTTGAAAATAGAGCCAAGTTTTGGTATTTTTACGTATAGAATTTTCCGCCCAGATTTTCAATCCTAAAGGTTTTACAATGGCAAAATTTCAAGGTGTTGACTATTATAATTTAGATTCATTGTTATCCGAGGAAGAAATACTTGTCCGCAATACCGTTCGTGAGTTTGTAGAAGAACAAGTTATCCCAATCATTGAAAAGCATAATCGTGCAGGAACATTTCCGGCCCACTTAATTAAAGGAATGGCTGACCTCGGTTTGTTTGGTGCTACACTTCCGGCAAAATATGGCTGTGCTGAATTGAACAATGTTGCCTATGGATTGATGATGCAGGAATTAGAACGCGGTGACAGCGGTGTTCGAAGTTTCGCTTCTGTTCAAAGCGGATTAGTCATGTATCCTATTTTTACTTTTGGCAGTGAAGAACAAAAAGATTTTTGGCTTCCGAAATTAGCTAAAGGAGAAAAGATCGGATGTTTTGGTTTGACAGAACCGGATGCGGGATCAAATCCCGGTGGAATGATTACCCGCGCCGAGAAAAAAGATGGCGGCTATGTGTTGAATGGTGCAAAAATGTGGATCACAAACGGAACCATTGCTGATGTTGCGGTGGTGTGGGCAAAACTTGACGGTGAAATAAAAGGGTTTTTAGTTGAAAAGGGAACGAAAGGATTTTCCGCTCCCGAAATGCATGGTAAGCATTCGCTTCGCGCTTCCGTAACTTCTGAACTTGTCTTTCAAGATTGTTTTATTCCCGAGGCAAATCTTCTTCCAAAATCAGGCGGATTAAAATCTCCATTGATGTGTTTAAGCCAAGCAAGATATGGAATTGCCTGGGGAGTGATCGGTTCGGCAATGGCGTGCTATGATTCATCGCTGCAATATTCAAAATCCAGGATCCAATTCGGGAAGCCGATCGCAGCATTTCAGATGACGCAGGAAAAGCTTGTGCATATGGTGACTGAAATTACCAAAGCGCAATTGATGTGTCTGCAGCTTGGACGATTGAAAGATCAAGGAAAAGTAAAGTTCACACAAATTTCGATGGCGAAACGGAATAATGTCTATCACGCACTGGAAATTGCGCGAATGGCCCGCGAGATCCATGGAGCAAATGGAATTCTTGACGAATATCCGATCATGCGGCATGCGGCAAATTTGGAATCAGTGAAGACATACGAAGGGACACACGAGATGCATACATTGATCATTGGTGAGGATATTACCGGTATCGGTGCGTTCGAATAACCAGAACAAATATTTTTCCATGAATTTACTCGAGCAAATACAATCTAAGATCTACGAACTTTCAAAAGAAGAACGTTCCCGTTTACGCGAATGGTTCGATGAATTTGAAGGCGATTCATGGGACCAGGAATTTGACGGGAATATGGAAGAGAGAAAACTTGACTCTAAAACTTCAAAAGCGAAACAGGATTTTTCTGACGGAAAATTTAAGGAAATATGAAGCACGTTGCGGTCGATGAATATTGGTTGCTCTTTGACACTCTTTCAACTGCAACACGAAAACTGGTTGAGCATAATTTTTCAGTCATTAAACAATATCCAAATCATCCGTTACTGCGATTGAAAAAAACAGACGGGATCTGGTCAATGCGGATTGGAAGTAGGCATAGAGCATTGGCAATTGAAAACGGCGACACAATAATCTGGTTTTGGATTGGATCATACAAACAATACATCAAATATTTTCATTGAATTGTCATACACGAATCTACCATAAATTCGAAGGATGCACTCTGCATCCTTCGTTTGTTTTATATCTAAAGTTCACGTAAAGGATTGTTATGAGATCAAAAAAAATAATCGGCGAAGCGATCACCTATGATGATGTGCTTCTCGTCCCGGCAAAATCATCGGTGATACCAAGGGATGTGGATGTTTCGACACGATTAACAAAGAACATTCGCTTGAATATCCCGCTTCTTTCTGCCGCGATGGACACCGTTACGGAATCCGAAATGGCGATTGCATTGGCTCGTGAAGGCGGAATCGGGATCATTCACAAGAATCTCTCGATCGAACGGCAGGCGGAAGAGGTTGATAAAGTGAAGCGGTCGGAAAGCGGGATGATCATGAATCCGGTAACATTAACAGCAGATAAGACTGTCGGCGATGTGCTTGATCTTATGACGAAATTCAGCGTTTCCGGTATCCCGATCGTTGCCGATGGTAAACTTGTCGGTATTCTTACAAATCGCGATCTGAGATTCCAACCAAATCGAAATCTAAAAGTTGCTGATGTTATGACTTCCACAAATCTTGTCACAGCACCACTTGGTACAACATTGGAAGAAGCTGAAGTGATCTTGCAAAAACATAAGATTGAAAAACTTCCTGTGGTTGATAAGAATGGAAAATTAAAGGGACTTATCACGTTCAAAGATATTCAAAAGAAAAAACGATATCCGAATGCATGTAAAGACAAGCATGGCAGATTGCGCGTTGGTGCGGCAGTTGGTGTAACGCCGGATACTATTGAACGCGTGGAAGCTTTAGTAAAAGCAGGTGTTGATGTTATTGCGATTGACACCGCGCATGGACATTCAAAAGGTGTCATTGAAATGGTGAAGAGAGTGAAATCGAAATTTTCCATTGATGTGATCGCGGGAAATGTCGGAACTGCAGAAGCAGTGAAAGATCTGATCAAAGCGGGTGCTGATTGCATTAAAATCGGAATTGGTCCGGGCTCCATTTGCACGACGCGGGTTGTTGCGGGTGTTGGTGTTCCGCAGGTAACGGCTATTATGGAATGTGCAAAGATGGCGAAAAAGTTTTCCATTCCTGTTATTGCTGACGGCGGAATAAAACAGACGGGTGATATAGCAAAAGCGATCGCTGCCGGTGCTGATTCGATCATGATCGGCGGATTATTTGCAGGACTTCAAGAAAGTCCCGGAGAAAAAATATTATACGAGGGACGGACATATAAAATGTACCGAGGCATGGGATCGGTCGATGCAATGAAAGAAGGGAGTAAGGATCGATATTTCCAGGATGTTGAAGATGATGTGCAGAAACTTGTTCCGGAAGGAATTGAAGGACGTGTTCCGTTCAAAGGCGAATTGAATGCTACCGTCTATCAAATGGTCGGCGGGCTGCGTGCAGCGATGGGATATTGCGGTGCGGAAAATATTGCAGCAATGAAAGAGAAAGCACAATTTATGAAAATGAGCGATGCAGGTCTGCGGGAAAGCCATCCGCACGATATTCTTATCACCAAAGAAGCGCCCAACTATCATGGATAACCACGGATAACGATGCCTTTGAAGTATAATTTCCAACGCCGAATTGTTTACCTGCGAAATGAAATGCAACGACAAAAGATCGATGCATTCATTTCTTCATTCCTGCCGACTACTCAATACTTGTGCGGATATCAAGGCTCCAATGGTTTATTGGTCGTTACGAATTTGAAATCATACTTTCTGACGGATTTTCGGTATGAAGAGATCATCCAAACAGAAGTTACTGCTGACGTAAAGATCGTTGCCCAGGGCAGCTTATCCAAAGCTGCTTCAAAAAAAAAGATATTCTCCTCCTTAAAGAAAGTTGCATTCGAGAAAGACCGTCTGACTGTTGCAGAGTTTGAAAATCTAAAAAAAAACCTAGCGAATAAAAAACTTGTTCCTGTTTCAGGGATCGTAGAAAATCTTCGTGCGGTAAAAGACGACTTTGAAATTCGAACGTTGAAGCGGGCATTTGATACATCCGATAAGGTATTTCAAGCGATCATCGGGATGATCAAACCGGGAATGACCGAACTACAAATTTCAGCCGAGATTTCTTATCTGCACAAAAAGTACGGTGCACAGAATGATGCGTTTGATGTGATCGTTGCAAGCGGAGTGCGGGGCTCGTTACCTCACGGGACGGCATCATCGAAGAAGATTGGAAACGGTGAATTTATTACGCTTGATTTCGGCTGTGTTGTGGACGGATATCATTCGGATATGACGCGCACGATCTGTGTTGGTAAACCGACAGCCGATATGAAAAAGGTATACCGAATTGTGCTCGATGCTCAGCAAAAAGCATGCGATGCCGTTCGTGCAGGAATTGCCGCAAGGAAGATCGATACGATCGCACGAAAGCATATTCAATCACGAGGGTATGGAAAGTATTTTGGTCACTCGCTCGGTCACGGCGTAGGCTTAGAAATTCATGAACTACCCAGAATTGCTCCGAAAAGTAAAGAAAAATTGAACGTGGGACATGTGATCACGATAGAACCCGGAATTTATATACCAAAACAATTTGGTGTCCGCATAGAGGATACTGTTGTTGTGCGTGAACGAGGTTGTGAAGTGTTGACCGGTTCACCAAAAGAATTGATAATTATCTAATGAAAAAAGTCTTAATCATCGCATATTATTTTCCGCCGCTCGGCGGCAGCGGCGTTCAGCGTACGTTGAAGTTTGCAAAATATCTTCCGCAATTCGGATGGCAGCCGACGATCCTGACCGTTGGTCCTACAGCATACTACGCCAAAGATGAATCACTTCTTAAAGAGATCGAACATTTGAACATCCAGATCATCCGAACACAATCAAACGATCCGAATGCGCTGCTGCGGAAGAACAAAGATGTTGTGAAAATGCCAAAAGAGAGAATGAGACGGATATTGAATTTTATCAGCGATACAATATTCATCCCGGACAATAAGATAGGATGGAAACGGCATGCATTAAAAGCGGCATCAGAAATTCTTTCAAAACATAAATATGACGTTATCTTTGCCACGGCTCCCCCCGTCACTGATTTTTTGATCGGCGTTGAATTGAAAAAACGATTTAAAATCCCGTTGGTTTTGGATTACAGAGATTCATGGTTGAACTACCCATTCAAATTTTTCCCTACACCGCTCCATCGCTACATTCATTTTAGAAAAGAACGCTCTGTTGTCCACAAGTCGGATATGATCACTGTAACGCATCGTCGCGTGAAAGAAGAACTTTTAACTCGTCATAAGTTCTTGCGGCACGACGATGTTACCATTCTTCCTCACGGTTTCGATCCGGAAGATGTGAATTTCAGCAGCCCTGATATGATTCCCCACATTGATAAAATGCGTATTACCTACGCTGGAATGTTCTATGGTAATATCACACCGGTCTATTTTCTTCAGGCACTTGCAAAAGTCTTGAAAGAAAATCCGGCGTTGCGCGGTCGTATCGAAGCATGTTTCGTTGGACTGTTCCGGCCAGAACATATCAATCTAATCAATCAGTTAGGATTACAAAATTCAGTGAATCTTGTAGGGTATGTTGAGCATAAAGAATCGGTAAAATATCTGCTGGGATCGGATGTATTATGGGTGATGATGCAGGATGATTGGACAACACCCGGGAAAATATTCGAATACATCGGTACGCATAAAAAAATTCTTGGCTGTGTGCCGAAAGGATATATCCGCAACATCATCGAAGAAGCCGGCGGAACATGTGTGGATCCGACCAACATCAATGCCATTGCTGATATGATCGTGAAATTCTATCTGCAATACGAACGAAAAGAATTACTCGGAGCACGTCCGGAAGTAGCTGACAAGTACAATCGCATGAAATTGACCGGTGAACTCACAAAAATCTTCACAAAATTCCTTGAGGGCTGACGGATGAAAGTATTAGTTGTCGGTTCAGGAGGACGTGAACATGCGATCGTGTGGCGCTTGAAACAAAGTGCAAATGTTACGGAGCTATTTTGTGCACCCGGAAATGCAGGATTAGCGGAGATCGTAAAATGTATCCCGATCAAGATAGATGATATCTACGCACTGGTTCAGTTTGCGCAAACCAATTCGATTGATCTGACCGTTGTTGGAAGTGAATCACCATTAGTGAAGGGAATCGTCGATCTTTTCAACGCGCGCGGATTAAAAATATTTGGTCCTTCAAAAGCAGCTGCTCAAGTTGAAGGAAGCAAAATGTTTTTGAAGCATTTTTTGAAACGTCACAATATTCCGACAGCAAAATATAAAACGTTCAATCAATCTGAATTTGAAAATGCAATAGAATACATCCGAACAAATCCTGCGCCGTATGTTATCAAGACGGACGGACTTGCTGCAGGGAAAGGTGTTGCAATTTGTCAAACTGCAGAAGAAGCGATCAAAGCCGTAAAAGAGTATTTTCAAGACGGAATATTCGGTGATGCGGGAAGCAATATTGTTATCGAAGAATTCATGGTTGGTGAAGAGGCATCGGTCTTTGCGATCTGTGACGGCGAGAATTATGTGCTGCTCTCTTCTGCCCAAGATCATAAACAAATTCTGGACGGAGATAAAGGTAAGAACACAGGCGGAATGGGAGCATATGCGCCTGCGCCGGTTGTAACTCATTCAATTCTTGCGCAAGTTGAGAAGGAAATCATTCGACCTACGCTTGCCGGAATGAAATCAGAAGGATATCCGTATAAAGGATGTCTTTATGTTGGATTGATGATCACGAACGAGGGACCAAAAGTTGTTGAATATAATTGCCGTCTCGGAGATCCTGAAACGCAAGTGTTGATGCCGCTGATCGAGAGCGATCCGTATGAACTATTTCACGCCTCTGCAACAGAGACAATTTCTTCATATATATTAAAACTGAAAACTGAATCTGCGGTCTGTGTTGTAATGGCTTCACAAGGATATCCCGATGAATATGAAACTGGAAAAGAAGTTTCGGGAATATCTGATGCTGAAAAGAGCGGAGCAATTGTCTTTCATGCAGGAACAAAGAATGTTAATGGAAAAATTCTATCTTCCGGTGGAAGAGTATTGGGTGTAACAGCTATTGGTGATGGATTGAGGAATACGATTGAAAAAACATATAATGCTGTAAAGAAGATTTCTTTTGACGGCGCATATTTTAGAACTGATATAGGATTGAAAGGACTTGCAAAACAATGAACATACTAGTTACCGGCGGTGCAGGTTTCATCGGATCAAATGTTGCTGATGCGTTTATCAACGAGGGTCACAATGTTATCATTTTGGATAACTTCTCCAGCGGTAAAGATGAGAATGTGAATCCAAAAGCAAAAGTGTACCGGATGGACATTCAGGATGCAGCCGTTGAGAATATTTTCCGAGATGAAAAGATCGAAGTAATGTGCCATCACGCCGCGCAGATGGATGTGCGTAAATCGGTTGCAGATCCAAAATTCGATGCGTCGGTGAATGTTCTCGGATTCCTTAATCTGATGGAAGCTGGAAAAAAACATGGATTGAAGAAAGTTATATTCTCATCTACCGGCGGCGCGATCTATGGAGAGCAAGATTATTTTCCTGCTGATGAGGAACATCCTATGCGGCCCCTTTCGCCATACGGAATTACGAAACTGACGACAGAGAAATATCTTTTCTTCTATAAAGAAATCTATGGAATAGATCACGTTATTCTCCGTTATGCAAATATCTATGGTCCGCGGCAGAATCCGCATGGCGATGCGGGAGTTGTTGCAATCTTTACGCTGAAAATGCTGAAAGGTGAACAGCCGATCATCAATGGCGACGGAAAACAGACGCGTGATTATGTTTTTGTCGGTGATGTGGTAAAAGCAAATATTCTGGCTTTAAATTATAAAGGGTCAAATATTTTTAACATCGGGACAGAGATTGAAACTGATGTAAACCAATTGTTCCATCATATCAAAAAACTGATCGGATCGAACGCGGAAGAGAAACATATCCCGGCAAAAGCGGGAGAGCAGATGCGAAGTGTGATCACTTCCAAAAAGATCAATGAGATGCTTGGATGGAAACCGACGGTCAGTGTTGAAGAAGGATTGAAGAGGACGGTGGAGTTTTTTAAGTTAAAAGTTTGACCCCACCCTTAATCCCTCCCCTAAAAGGGGAGGGAAATAGACTAATGAGCAAAACAATCGACATACAGAAACTTCTTTCGGGTGACAGGCGGAGTATTGCGCGCGCGATCTCGTTTGTAGAGAATGAGAATGAGGGTGCGGAACAATTCCTTTCCGAGATCTATCAGCATACTGGAAAAGCATATAGAGTAGGAATTACAGGTCCGCCGGGTGCAGGAAAAAGTACACTGACGAACAAGCTTGCAAAATTTTACCGCTCGCAAAATATAAAAGTTGGGATCATTGCTGTTGATCCGACGAGTCCGTTCACCGGCGGCGCATTACTTGGTGACCGAGTGCGGATGAACGAAGTTGAGATGGATGAAGGTGTCTTCATTCGCTCGATGGCATCGCGCGGTTCGCTCGGCGGACTGAGTAAAAAGACCCGTGAAGCAGCAGATATTCTCGACGCTGCTGGGTTTGATATCATTCTTTTTGAAACGGTCGGTGTTGGTCAATCGGAGTTGGATATTGCAGGTGCTGCGGATACGACGGTGGTTGTGCTCGTTCCCGAATCTGGTGATGGCATTCAGGCGATGAAAGCGGGATTGATGGAGATCGCAGATTTCTTTGTGATGAACAAATCAGATCGCCCTGGTGCGGATCAAGCGGTGATGTCAATAAAGATGATCCTTGGTTTCCGTCCGCACGATGAACATTCATGGATGGCCGATGTGGTGAAGACGACTGCGAGCGAAGGAGTTGGGATTGACACGATCGCTTCCGAAATTTCACGTCATCAAGAATATCTGAAGAAATCCGGTGGGTTTGAAAAACGTCGTGCGAAGCAATTGCGTTCCCGCATTGAAGAGATCATCAACGATAAATTCAAGATCACTTTCTGGAATTCCGACCGAAAGAAACTGCTCGACAATGAACTTTCCAAAATCCTTTCACGCAGCCGCACGCCGTATGATGTGGCGGAAGAGCTATTGAAGAAATAGGTTTGCGAGTTATCAGATAAATAGGTAGTTTAACAGCATATGATAACCAATCACAAAGAAATTGAGAAATTTGAAAAAGAATTCAATGCAAAGGATACTTTAACATTGGATCAGAAATTCGCAATTTTGAATTCACTCTACGAACAAGCGCGTCATCTTGGTCATTTTACGGACAATGATCTACTTGACGGTCTTGATGGCGATATTGAGCTTGCACGAAAGTTGAACCTCAATGTTCCAAACCCTTCTCATTAAACTTGCAAAAGCATTCGATTCACAGCAGATCCCCTATATCGTTATTGGAGGTCAAGCGGTATTGTTGTACGGTGAACCGCGATTGACAAGAGATATTGATATAACTCTTGGGATCGATAATTCAACAGCGGCGCAAATAGTAGATCTTGCTAAAACAATTCAGCTATATCCCGCCGTAGATGATGTGGACCGATTCGTGAAAAAATCAAACGTGCTTCCACTGTATGATCACGTCACAAAAATCCGCGTCGATCTCATTTTCTCTTTCTTAGATTACGAACAACAAGCGATGGGAAGGGCAAATCCTGTTTTGATAGAAGACTATCCGGTGAAATATGCTTCCTTAGAGGATGTTATCATCCACAAGGTCTTTGCGGGCAGACCAAGAGATGTTGAAGATGTAAAAAGCATTCTTCAACGAAATCCAAGTTTTGATCGCAGCTTCATTGAGTTGTGGCTGCATGAGTTATCAAAATCAGTTGATAAAAATTTGGTTAAAGATTTTCATTCTATTCTTCCGTCAGGAAAATAAAAATTCAAACTTGTGCTCTGGAGAATATCTGATGACTTGCCCGCCTTCTTTCTGACGGGCGCTGTTCATTTGTTCGCCGTACTGCTTACCCGCGCAAAACATCAGACGTTATTCTGCGCGGGAATTTATTTTGCAATTGCAGTAGATAAATTTCCCGCAGCAATGTGATGAGAGCCATAGCATCAATGAAGTTTAAATGGTATCTAATTGCAGCAATAATTGATTGCATTATTTAAGAAAATCAAAAAAAAGGAGATTCATTATGTACAAAAAAACACTTTATGTTTTTGTTTTAATTTCTGGGATTCTATTTATGTCGTGCAAAGAGGACAGCACCGCACCCACATTAACGGGAGGATCGTTAGCCCTTAAATCTGAATACACAACGGTTGTGCTTGCAAAAACATCCGGCACATCAGCAGTGGATTCTATTAAGATTACGCGGGCACGATTCTGTATTAGAGATATCAAATTCAAGAACGCATCAGAAGACAGTATGAACTTCAAAACTGCACCATTTGTTCTCGACTTGAATCTTACAGGAACCGCACAGACCGTGGGAATTGCAGAAGTTAAATTTGGGACGTATAAACGGATCGAATTTGACGTACATAGACTGGAACGACCCTCAATTGCGGGATTGACCGATACACTTCAATTTGTAGATTTTCTGAAAGACGAACGATACAGTGTGATCATCAGCGGAACAATATACATCAACGGAAAAGACAGTGCATTTACATATCGCTCAAAGGTTGATGCAAAACAGAAAATTGATCTTGTCCCGAATCTGGCGGTAAGTGAGCAGGCAAACAGTGTCAGCACAACATTGCAGATCAGTTCTGCCAACTGGTTCAAGTTCAACAATCAATTGCTCGATCCTGCTGATAAGAATAATGAAGGGAAGATTGATGAGAATATCAAAGCATCGATCAAATTGAAGAAATAACAATAGATCAAATTAGAGCAAGAGCCGTCCTTTGTGACGGCTTTTTTGTTTTAACACACCCCGTCCCGATTGCATCGGGACACCTCCGCCAAAAAGACGGCGGATAAACCTCTCGCTATCGCTTCAGTCCAACACACAGAGGGGATTTTTAAATCAAAATCAAAATCCCCTCTGCAGCGATGGGTTGTGTGTTGGCGAGAGGGGCAAGGGGTGTGTCGTTTTAAGAGTTGACCGTCACCTTTAAGGTGACAGTCAACTTTTTAGAAACAGAGTCACAGTGGCACAAAGAAATTAAACTGACCCCCTCTACGGTTCTCCCCCTTTCAGGGGGAGAATTTAAATTTCCTGATCTTGCCCCGATAACTCGGACAGTGAGTTAAGTAAAAGACGCTTGCAATTCAAATTGCACCGGAGAA
>JAUXTU010000055.1 GCA_030679145.1 Bacteroidota bacterium
GAAGCCCGAATAAACAAGACTCGCATGAAGCTCACGGATCACCTTTGGGCGATGACGAGATAAAATTAACCAAGAAAAATTATGGATGGGATGAAAACAAAACATTCTTCATTCCTGATGAATCTTTACAGCATTTCCGCAGCGCTGTTGATGGCGGGAAGAAAAAAGAAAACGAATGGAAACAGTTATTTAGTGAATATAAAAAATCATTTCCGGAATTAGCCGCAACATTTGAAAATGCCATTAACGGAAATTATGGTGAGGAATGGAAAAAAGCTCTTCCTCTCTTTACTGCTGAAAATGGAAATCTTGCGACACGCGAAGCATCCGGTAAAGTTCTTGCTGCCATTGCACAGCATTTGCCGACACTAATAGGCGGCTCAGCGGATCTTACTCCATCAAATAATACATTTGTTAAAGGGATGGAGAATTTTTCGTCGAGTAATTTTGGAGGGAAATATATTCGGTACGGTGTGCGTGAGCATGCAATGGGTTCATTGATGAATGGAATTGCACTTACCAATGGAATGATTCCGTATGGCGGAACATTCTTGATTTTCTCCGAATATATGAGACCGCCAATTCGACTTGCTTCGCTAATGGGAATTCGTCCCATTTATGTTTTTACGCACGATAGTATCGGTCTTGGTGAAGATGGACCAACACATCAACCGGTAGAACAATTTGCATCGTTGCGGGCAATTCCAAACATGACACTCATTCGCCCTGCAGATGCAAATGAAACAGCTCAAGCATGGAAAATTTCCATTGAACAAAGATCTGGACCTGTTGCTCTTGCATTGACACGTCAAAAACTTCCATTTATTGATAGAACAAAATATGCATCTGCGGATTTGACCGGGAAGGGAGCCTATATTCTTGCAGAAAACTCTTCATTTCCGGACATCATATTGATCGGGACTGGTTCGGAGCTGCAATATGCGCTTGGCGCGTATGAACAATTGGTCAACAATGGAGTATTCGCACGTCTTGTGAGTATGCCGTCGTGGGAATTATTTGAACGGCAATCAAGAGAATATCGAGAATCTGTATTTCCAATCTCTGTTAAGAAGCGTTTGGCGGTAGAAGCCGGTGTAGAAATGGGCTGGCATAAGTATGCCACCGAAACAATAACGATCAATTCATTTGGTCAGTCCGCACCATACGAAACACTCTACAAACATTTCGGATTTACAACAGAGAATGTTCTTGCAAGAGCAAAAGCGATGTTAGGATGAGATTGATGAATATTTCTTTTGACATAGCCGGAATACTTATTTCTTCATTCATTTGTTTTGCACTTGCCGCATTATGGTTCTCTTCAGCGTTATTTGGAAATCTCTGGTTGAAACAGTTATCAAAGAACGGTTTGGTTGCGCATGAATTGAATAAATTGAGAATATTTGTTTATGTATTTCTGTTCTTGATTCTTTTTGCAACGGTAGAGAATATCATTGTTGATGGCTTCAAAGTAAACGGCATGAAGGAAGGAATTGGAATCGGTATTATTGTCTGGTTTTTGATCACCTCAGCGCACGGTGCAATCCACTTTGCATTTGAACGAAGAACAATAATTCTCTTCGGAATTTATTCGAGTTATTATCTTGCTGCATCAGTAATTATTGCTACGCTTCTCTCAATGCGGCGATAAAGAGCGATGCCGAAGGCATCATACGTTTATAGAATGGTATTTATAAGGTGTTCGATGCCAACGGCATCGTACCAGTACCAAGCATCAATAAAATATATGTCAACCTATTCGCAAATATATATCCACGTTGTTTTTGCCGTCAAAGGAAGGAATAGTTTAATTCAACCTGTGTGGGAAGAACGGCTTTATAAATACATCACGGGAATTGTTCAAAACAAAGAACAAAAAATGATCGCCATTAATGGAATGCCTGACCATATTCATTTCTTGATCGGGATGAAACCAACGTGTTGTCTTTCCGATCTTGTGCGAGAGATAAAAAAATCATCGAACGAATTTATTAAAGAAAATAATTTTACGAAATACAAATTTAATTGGCAAGGAGGATTTGGTGCGTTTTCCTACAGCCACTCTCAATTGGATGATGTGATTGGGTATATCAAAAGACAAAAAGAACATCATAAACAGAGAACATTCAAAGATGAATACATTCAATTCTTGAAGAACTATAACATTGAATACGAAGAAAAATATTTATTTGAATGGATTGAATAGTGCGATGCCGTTGGCATCGGATAATACTGGTGCGAACCGTTTGCTATAAACGTTACATCCCTTCGGGATGAAGTCATGACAATGTAAGTTCAGATGTAAATTGCCACAATCATTGGAAACGTGGGGAGTGACAGTTTCTATAAAATATTATGTTGTGTAGTTACAAATATTAACTCACGTAACGCAAAACATCTAAAAACTCGCCACAAAGACAGGAGGAAACACGAAAAGTTTTACCTGTTGACCTTACTGAGTAAAGTTTCTTATTCAAATTCTTTGTGTCTTTGAGCCTTCGTGGCATAGCTTTTATCTTCTGCGTAACATCAGATACTAATTAATAAACCAATGAAAAAACTATTTATCATACTGTTGTTCGTTTCGCTTTATTGTTTTGGAAAATCCCCGTCACCAAAACTCATCGTCTTTATCTCCATTGATCAAATGCGGGCAGATTATTTTGAACGCTACAATCAATATTTTACAGGAGGATTCAATCGTCTATTTTCAAAAGGTATTGTCTATACCAATGCAGACCTTAATTATGCGGCTAGCGAAACAGGACCCGGGCATGCAACACTCGGAACCGGCTGTTATCCCTGGAAAAGCGGCATTCTCGCCAATGAGTGGGTAGAACACAAAACCTTAAAAGAGATGTATTGTGTGAGTGACTCTACAGCAAAATCCGTTGACAGTGTTGGAGGAGGAAATTCACCTCGTAATTTAGTAGTAACGGCGGTTGGAGATTGGCTGAAACAACAAACACCAACATCAAAAGTTATTACCGCATCCTTCAAAGACAGAGCGGCAATTTTGATGGGTGGAAAAAATCCTGATTATGTTTTTTGGTATAGCAAATCAGTGGGTGGAATGGTTACATCTGATTATTATTCAAAATCATTGCCGCAATGGGTGAAAACATTCAACGCTTCAAATTGGCCCGAAAAAAATGTTCCTGCTGAATGGTCAAAGACTTTAGCAGACAGTGACTATTCAAAAATTGGACCGGATGAATATGCAGCCGAAGCAAAACGGAAAGAGACTACAGCATTTCCTTATTCCTTTACAATTGGGAAAAAAGCCGAAGAGCTTGGCGGTTCGCCGTATGGAGATAAGATCATCGTTGATTTTGCTATGGATGCGGTAAAGAATGAAAAGCTTGGTCAAAGAAACGTAACCGATCTGTTATGTATCAGTTTATCGAACTGTGATTATGTTGGTCATGCACAAGGTCCGGATAGTCATGAGATGCTTGATCTGCTTGTCAATGTTGATCGATATCTTGGTGATTTTTTTTCATTCCTTGATAAAAATATTGGCAAAGACAATTATGTTGTTGCGTTGAGCGCAGATCATGCAGTCTGCCCGTTGCCGGAATTCAATACGGAATTCCGAAATGTGTCCGCAAAGCGATATATTTATGCAGCTGATATTAAACCAAAAACTGATACACTTAACTCAAAACTCAAGCTTGAGTTGAATTCATCCGAAGATATTTTGATCAAGAATGCATTTATCAATTATTCTGCAGGAACAAAAGCCGGATTGGACAGTATTCAACTTGAACAAAAAGTAAAGATGGGATTGCTCTCCATTGACGCTTTTGTTGATATTTATTTTAGAAGAGAATTAGTCACCAGAGAAAAATCCGATAAACTGTTTATCGAAAAATATCGGAACAGTTATTATGCTCCTCGTGGTAAGGATTATCTTTATCGGATTAGAGAAAACAGTATCATCTCTTCACGTCCTTATGGAACCACACATGGCTCTCCATATTCGTATGATACTCATGTTCCGCTAATTTTTTGGTGGAACAATGCAACTCCTAAAAAAATAACCCGGGAAGTTCACTCTGCGGATGCGGCGCCGACACTTGCAAAGTTTGCAGGATTTTCCTTTCCCAAAAACCTGGATGGAGTTCCGCTCAAAGAAGTGGTAAAATAAATCTAAACTTTGTTATCTGATTGCCCAAACTAACTCCTAAAATAATTCTTGAGGGAACTCGCCTGACGCATAAAACCGACCTTGCATTTGCGTTGAACGAACACCCTCGCATCGTAGGTCCACGAAAGTATCAATATCATTCCCCGCTTATTTCCGGAGAGTGGTGTGCGTTTACAAATTTTCCATGGGGAAGAGGTCTGATCAATTTTGATCTTCAGGAAGAACAGCAGGCAATGGAAACATACCACACATGGCTTCGTTTATTTGAACTTCAACGGTATTATTCCTGGATCATTGACCGGTTTCATATTTCAACAATGATGCATCAGCGAAAATATTGCGGACGGAATTATGACCTCCGCTGGGTTGAAGAACGGCTGCTTCCTCTTGGATTTCACATAGTTTTTTGCCACCGCTCCCGCGAATCTTTTGAAAAAGCAAAACGAAAGAGGTTAAAAGTTTCAGGAAATCCAAAACAGTATGACAATCTCAATATTTTTTTTGAAGAACAAGAAATACTGTTTGAATTAGTAGAAAAGTCCATTTTACCAAAATTATATTTGGATGTCTCTTCAGACAATGTAAAACTGTTGACGGATTCTGTAGCAGATTGGATGGAACAAACAGACGGCTTATACAGTAAATCTTAATAATCCCTAAATCACATCCTTGGAATAAATACCGTTTCGCTCTTGATTAAAACTTCCTCTTGTCTTAAATTACAATAGGTTCAATGGTTCAGTTAAAACCGTTACTTTAACCAAGCTGCAATAGTATGAGGAAACAGTGAAGAGATTATTTTTATTATGTATAGTTGTTTTTGTAGGTCATCTTAATGCCCAACAAAACTCCGGTGAATTACAGGAAGAACAGGACTATGCCTTTTCATTCGGACTTTTTGATGATAAACTGTACCAGCTTTCATTTGAGCAATTCAAAAAATTCATCGACCAATATCCGAACAGCGTAAAGCGGCCGGACGCGATTTTCCTTTCTGCTGAATCACAATTCCGGCTTAATCAGTATCAGTCTTCCATATCCATTTTTAAGAACTTCACTCAGGATTATCCCAAGCATAAACTTCGGTTAGATGCACTCTTTCGTTTAGGCGAAATGAATTATGCATTGACCGTGTATAAAGATGCAATTCCTTTCTATCGTGAAGTATATGAAAAATATCCGTTGATAGATCAAGCAGGAGAGGCAGCGTATTGGGTTGGCGAATGTTTTCTCAAATTGAACGATGTAGCAAATGCCCAAATTTATTTCAAAGTGAGCTACGAACGGTATCCGAAACACCGTTTAGTGGATTATGCATTGTATTCCATTGGCTGGACATTTGAGCGAAAAAAAGAATATTCCAAAGCAATTGAAGTATATCAGAAACTCTTAACTGAGAAGAAAGAGAGTGATTTGTTCTCTGCAACTTCTGTGCGGATTGGCGAATGTTATTTTCAATCGCGTGATTATAAAAAGTGTATTGAATATCTCATGCAGACAAAGTCAACACTTTCTGATTCAACAGAAGTACAGCGAAGTGAATATCTGATCGGAGAATCGTATTACAGTTTGGCTGACTATCCAAAAGCAAAAATGCAATATGCGGAATTCCTTAAAAAATATCCGAAGAGCATCATTTTCCGCGATGTAAAATATTCCTATGCATGGACATTCTTGAATTTAAAAGAATATGATCAAGCAGCATTATTGTTTGGAGAACTTTCCGGCGGTAATGATGATATTTCATATAAGTCGATGTTCCGCAAAGGGCGTTCGCTTCAATTGAGCGGGAGGATAGATTCTGCTCTTACAACCTATCTGCAAGTGGTCGCGGTTCGGTCGAATGGTGATCTTTCTGACAATGCTTATTATGAGTCGGGAATGATTTACTTTGAAAAAAAGGATTATGACAAAGCGCTGCAATCATTTCAAAATATTGTTGCAAAATATTCTCAAAGCGATGTGATAGCCGATGCCCACCGAATGATTGGAGAAACATTCTTAGCACAGAAAAAATTTAATGAGGCATTGACCGCATTCCGTTCGGTGGGGAAGACTGAATCGGGAAATTCCAGTGTGAAGAGTGATGCTCAATTTCAAGAGGCGTGGGCATTATACAAAATGAAAAAATTTGCTGATGCTGCAAATTTATTCCAGCAATATGAACGCCGGAATACAAGACAGCCCCAAAATGCTGAAGCAAATTTCTGGGCTGCAGAGTCATATTTCCAAATCGAAAAATACCTTGAGGCGGAACGACATTATGCTCAATCAATAGAGAATCTGCAGGATGTGAAAAAAATCGACGCACAATATGGTCTGGCATGGTCATACCTTAAACAAGGAAAATATCAGGCGGCTGCAAATGCATTTGAAAAGGTTGTAGAAGGTGACACAGCAAAAAAATATACTCAAGATGCTCAATTACGAATTGCTGATAGTTATTACTCTGCGAAAATGTATGATAAAGCAAGTGATGCATATCGAGCATACATTAAGACGAATTCTGCGGCAACAAATAACGATTATGCATTGTTTCAAGTGGCAAATGCTGAGTTCCGTTCGAATGATGATAAAGAAGGTATAGCGCAGTTTTCGGAACTCATTGCACGATATCCAAAATCGCAATATGTCGACGATTCGCAATATGGAATAGGACTAATTCATTTCCAAAACAAACGCTATCAGCTTGCGATCGCAGAGTTTGAAAAACTGATCAAAAATTTCCCCAAAAGTGAAATGGCTTCACGTGCTCAATATAGCATCGCTGACGCATATTATAACCTTGAAAAATATCCTGATGCAATTGCCGCATATAGCGAAGTTGTAAAAAATTACGAGAATTCTCCCTTGGCAAGCGATGCTGTGAATGGGATGCAATATTGCTTTGTTTTATTGGGAAAGCCGCTTGATGCAATCTCTGTCATAGATGATTTTGTGAAATCAAATCCAAATGTTCGCCTTGCTGATGAGTTGTTTTTCAAAAAAGGGGATTTATTCTACGGACAAAAGCAGTTTGATAGTGCGATTGTTGCATATAAGGATTTTATTGGTCGTTTCTCAAAAAGTAAATTATTAGGTGATGGATATTTCTGGCTTGGAAAATCATATCAGGCATTAGGAAATGCGCAAACCGCCCTGGAGTCGTATAAAACTTCTGCTGAAAATTTTCCCTCCAGTCGTGTAGCAAGCGCTGCGCTCTTTGAAATCGGAGGTATTTCCTCACAGCGCGGTAAACCGGATGCGGCATTGAGTGCATATTCAAAGATTGAGGAACAATATCCGGCATCCAATGAAGCTTCTGAAGCTTCTTATCAACAAGCTCTTGTGTTAAAAGGTACAGGACAATTGATTGCTGCCGTAAAGAAATTCGAAGAGACAATCTTTAAATATCAAAAGAGTATTGCCGCGGACAGGAGTAAGCTTGCACTTGGCTGGCTCAATGTTGAATCCGAACGATACGCAAAAGCCGCAGAATATTTTAAATCGGTGGCGGTGAATCGTACGGATGAAATCGCAGCTGAAGCACAATATGCTGTCGGGCTTGTGTATCAAACTCAAAAAAATTATCAGGAAGCGATCGTGAATTATTTGCGAGTACGATATGTATTTCCTGCGGCTGCACAATGGATCGGTCGTTCATATTTCAATCTTGGCGAATGTTACGAGAAGATAAATCAAATTCAAAAAGCAAAGGATGCATTCAACTTTGTGGTGAAACAAAATAAAGTTGCAGATCTGGTTCCCGCCGCCGAGAAAAAATTGAAATCATTGGAGCAATTGTGATGAGAAAATTGTCTTTGATCGAATGGCCAATGATGTTCATTAATTTTTGCAAGACAGTACTATTGTTGTTTGTATTTGTTACAATTTCTTTTTCGCAAGAAGCTGATAAAAAAGAAGCGACGAAAAAAGATGTTGACCTTCAAAATGTTCAAAGTCCCAAAGCGGATGCTCCCCTTCCAAAGATTGATCTTCCAGAGTTTGTCATTACCGGCAGTGAAAAGATCGATCTTCAGATCGAATCAAAATCCGAAGATGACGAAGACAGAATATTTTCACCCGCTAAACCAACACCGGGCGAACGTCCAATGAATGTTGGTGAAGCACTTTCTCCAAAACAGATCAAATCATTTTCGAAAACACCCAGCGCACTTAATGGAAAAGTGTTTGCCGGATTTGGTTTTTATCAAACACCACAGTTTGATGGATGGTTCGGTCAATACGATCCTACAAGTTCATTTGTTCTAAATGGTTATTACTCTGAAAGCCAGGGTCATTTGGACAATGGAGTTACCCAATTTTGGCGTGGGGGATTTGGTGCTCGAGGAACGTACGTTTTGCCGGAATCTTCAACAATTCTTCCGTATGCTCAATTAAACGCGGAGACAAAATATGGAAGAGAGTTTTATCGAAGTTATGCATTAGGTTCGCTGAGTCAAGATAGGAATCTTAGTGGAATTGAAGTGACTGGCGGAATTGGATCACGATACGCTCTGCCATATAAAGCCCTTTCTGGATTTGATTACAGTGGAAAACTTGGGTGGAGTTATTTTTCTGCAAAAGATTCGATTAGAAAGAGTGAAGCAGAATTCTTTCTAAATGGCAGCGCAACTACACGATTTTTAGCAATGTCACTTCGTGGTCAAACAGAATATAGGATAACCAGTTATACAATGAGTATTCCCGGCAAACAAATCCAAACAGGGCATTGGTTTGTTCTTCGGGCAGATGGCAGTCAGTTGGTCATTCCATCACTCCAACTTTCGTTTGTTTTGCAGCAATACATCTATCAAGGAAATGTTGATGCCGCCGCCGGACGGTTCTACCCTCAAATTGAATTGAAATATTCATTTACTGAAAATGCGTTAATGTATTACGGTTTTGCGCCATCTGTCGAGCGAAATACACTTTCTTCAATAATTAAGCAGAACAAATACATAGATTTTAATGCAAAAATAGTTCCTACGGATACCCGGCTTAATTTGTATGCGGGAATGGAATATTCTCCGTTGGAATACATTACAACAACCGTTAAACTTTCCTATAAGCATATCAATAATTATCCCACTTTCTATGACAAGGATAGTGCAAAAGTGTGGGAAGTTCTTTATCTTTCAGGGGTTCGTTCAACAAAATTTGATGTTTCGACGCTCTTTCGTTTAAATCAAAAACAAAATGTTACTGGATATGCATCATTACAGACAGTGAAGCAAAAAGATTCGTCCGGTGTTTTACCGTATATACCAAATTTTATTATCGGCACCGTGTATCATCACTTCTTTGATTTTGGACTTCACATTGAAGCATTTGCAGAGTATAATTCTTTCCGGTTCACAGATTTTTGGAATTCTGTGAAGAGACATTCAAATGCAGGATTTGTCTTCTCGGGAGTGAAAGCTGACATAGAATTGTTCGATCAGTTTAGGGGATTTGCAGAATTAAATAATTTGATCAATCAACAATATTATGTGTGGAATGGATATCAGGAACGGACGATTTTTTTACTTCTTGGTGTGAGTTATCATTGGTAATATAATTTTCTACAATAAATAAAGGATACATACAATGCCAAACTTAAACGTAAAAGGTGATTCACCGAAAACAACAGGTAGTGCAGCTGGGTCGGCATCAGGCGGCGGAGGTTCAAAAGTAATTATTATTATTGTCGTCGCAATTATTGCGCTCGGCGCTGTTGCATTCATTCTGAATACAATGGGAGTTGTAAAATTATGGGGAAAGAAAAAAGCAATACCCCAAGTTGTTGCTCTCCCGCCGGAAAACTTTTCGCCCGTGACAACTCCGGAAGTCGCACAACCTGTTGAACAACAGGCGGTGGAAACCACTCCGATAGTTGAGAATAATACAAAAGTTGAAACAAGTGCTCTTCCTTCGGTATCAAAGAAAAATATTGTCAGCGGCACAGGAATGTACACAGTGCAAATATCTTCATGGCCGATTGAAGCAAAAGCAAATGCTCAGGCACAAGTCTTCACTGATGCTGGATTTGATGCATTCGTTGAACCCTTAGGTGCTTATTTTCGTGTATGCGTTGGACGATTTGGAACAAAGTCGGAAGCAAAGTCACAAATGGAAAAAATGGAACCGATGCTGGAGTCCAAACCGGTTGTTGCAAAAGTAGGTAAATAAATTATTATCCATCGCAGATTCAGCAAAGGAATGTGATAAATTTCTTTCTTTGAATCTGCGACTGTTTTAAGAAGTATTATACACTCTCAAAGGATTGTAGGATGAATCTGTTAGAACTTTTTTTGAAAGGCGGATTGGTGATGTGGCCGATCCTTATTTGTTCGCTAATCACTGTTGCTGTGATCATTGAAAAATATATTGTGCTTTCAAAATCAAACATCGATCCCAAACAGTTAATGGTGAAGATACGAAGTTCACTTTCACGCAACGATATTGCCAGTGCCGTTGATGCGTGTACTAAAGTAAAGGCTCCTGTTGCCAATATCCTTAAACATGGCGTAACCAATTACAAACACGGTCAGCAGGCAGTAAAAGAAGCAATTGAGCTTGCCGGTAAAGAAGAGATTTTTCATTTAGAGAAACGATTATCTGTGCTTGCAAATATGGCAGGTACGGCTCCTATGCTTGGTTTTCTAGGAACCGTTACAGGAATGATTGCAGTATTCCACACAATAGAACAGCTTGGCGGAAATGTTAATCCGAGCATTTTGGCGGCTGGAATATGGGAAGCAATGCTAACAACAGCATTTGGGTTAATTGTCGGAATCCCTGCTCTTTATTTCTATAATTATTTTGTTGCCAAAGTGAATCGTTTTGTTTTTGAAATTGAAAACAGTGCTGAAGAGTTTATGAGTTTAATGAAAACGGGACAATTTGACGATGATGGCTCATTACCGGAAAAGAAAAGTGAACGGAAGTCTTCGCCAACGAGAACCATTTTTGCTGATGATGATTATTTTGAACCGAAAGACGAATAATACGATATCTGTACAGATGTGTTGAATATTGAATGATTGGTATTAATGAAATTTGAGCGTAAACATAAGATAGAACCAAATTTTAACTATGCTTCATTAACTGATATTGTTTTGCAGTTATTGATCTTCTTTCTTATTACATCATCCTTTGTTTCTTCTCCTGGAATACAAGTACAATTACCGAAGGCTCAAACAAGTGAAACACAAACTGACCGTCAAACTGTACTTACCATTACGACATCCGGTAGGATATACATAAATTCTGAAGAAGTTACGACTGAAACGTTAGGTCAAAAACTTATTCCTATCCTTGACCAAAATAGATCTCAGGTGATCATCGTTCGTGCAGATAAGGAAGTGAGCCTGCAAAAAGCAGTTGAAGTGATTGATCTTGCCAAAGGTGTTGGTGCCCAGCGTTTTCTGATAGCCACGGAACCGGTTGAAGGAAATTGAATATGGTTCGCAGCCGTAAAGAATTGCAAACAGGTTGGGTTGTTTCTATTGGTTTTCATATCCTTATTGCTGTTCTTCTTTTCTATTCAACATTCCGTCAATATATCCCTGAGCCTCAATTTATAGAGATGATGTGGGGAGATATTGCTTCACTTCAATCACCAATGCCAAATATTCCATCTGAAAAATCCACGGCAAAGGAAGAGGTTCAACAATCAGATCAAACCGATAATTCCATTGCACTTCCTTCAAGAACGTATTTGGATCTTCCCGACGAAGTTATTTCAGTAAAACAAAATAAAAAAAATATCAGCGCAGATATTCCTTCAAATACAGGGCGTAATGGAAAAATATCTGCGGATGAGAGACGATCAAATATTGTTTCCAGCGGACTTGGATCTCGTGAAAATGTTGCCGGTAAATCTTTTAATCCGTCGAATATGCAGGTAGCCACTCCGTTTGGTTCTGGCACTGAAACGGGCGGGCTAGGAAATAATATTGCTTATTCAGTTCAATGGGCGGGAGGAGGAAGTAGAAAATTATTGACCGGTGATATGCCCTCATATCCATCCGGAGTGAATGTATCGGCTCAGATTAAATTGAAAGTCGCCGTTCAACCGGACGGTACTGTTCGTTCTACCTCACCCGCACAAAAAGGTGATACACGTTTAGAAAATGCCGCGATCAGTAAAGTGAAATTGTGGAAGTTTGAACCACTGTTAAATGCTCAACCTCAGATTGAACAACTCTGCACAATTACTTTTAATTTTACATTAAAATAGTTTGTTGCGAACATTATTCATATAACCACGCTTCTCGAATCCCACTCTTTTACCAACTATATATAAATTTAGAATATTGAATTCATTCTTGATCTGGATAGTTTCCACATTTAAGCTAGCATCCATTCTTTCTGTTTTTGCAATTCTGACTTTTACAATTTAAACCGCCTGAATTTATCCCCTTTTGTAGATTTGTAAAAATCCACAACCTAAAAAACGCCAAAATCTTCTTAAAATCACCTGTTTTAGGTGGCATATCGTTTGTAATTAACCCTATCAAATAAGGGAGGATACAATGGCCACCGTTCAAGAAATTTCCGTAAATGACAGATTTATTCACCGTAGTAATTCAAAAGAATTGGAACGTCAGGTCGGGGTATTCTCAAATAATAAGCAACTCGAAATTTTTGGGAATGCAATCTCTGATTTTATGATCGTGACTAATTCACAATGGCAGATCGTATTTGCGAATGAGTCTCTGATAAAATATCTCGCTGTTCCTTCGTTGGATGATCTTTTAGGGATGCGGATCGGTGAAGTTTTTTTCTGTAATAGCTCTATAAAATCGTCGCTTGGCTGTGGTACCGCTGAGACTTGCAATTTATGCGGTGCTTACAAGGCTTTTGTCTCCACAGAACAAGGATTTCTTGGTGAACAAGAATGTAACATCACTTCCGGAAGTGAGCATAAGAATATCGATCTTCGAATTAAATCAACACTCATTACTATTGAAGAAGAGCAGTTCACAATATTTGTGATGACTGATATTACCGACAGTAATCAACAAAAAGTACTTGAACGGGTATTCTTCCACGATCTTGCAAACAGCATCGGTAGTTTGCTTGGGTATGCAGAATTGATGAAAAACGCAAAACCAAATGAGCTTGAACAATTCCGTTATGTTTTTTTTGAAATTACCCAAAATATTTCCGATGAAATAATTGCACAACAACAATTGACTGCTGCGGAGAATCATGTATTAGAAGTGCAGTCCGTTGTCCTTCATTCTCGATCATTATTAAGTTCCATAGCAGAAATGTATCAATATCATGTGGTAGGGAAAGGTAAGTCTATTGTCATCGATCGAAGTGCTGAAGATTTTGTTTTTGTCACTGACGATGTTTTGTTCCGACGTGTGATCAGTAATCTTGTGAAAAATGCCTTAGAAGCATCCGGTGCACACGATGTTGTTACGCTCGGTTGCATTAGAAAGAATCAGGGGTTAGAATTTTCTGTCCACAATAATGCTGTCATCCCTAACGATGTACAATTACAGGTATTCAAACGATCGTTCTCGACAAAGGGAGTTGGACGAGGACTTGGAACATATAGTGTAAAATTACTGACTGAAGAATATCTAAATGGAGTTGTCTCCTTCAATTCAAACCAGCGTATAGGAACGGTGTTCTCGATCATTGTCCCGGAAAACATTAAACAACATTCGCGGGAGAAAAAAGGAATGATTCTTGCATTTTCATCCACCAGTAAGTGATAAATATTTTTTAGTCTGTTTGAATAATTAACATACCAAAAGGTACCCTTTATGTTTGCACAGAATAATAGAAGAAATATCATCCCGTTCTCTCATTTTCGTCATGTTCAAAATGAGACTCAGAAGATCACTTTCCGCCGCCGCTCTGCAGATAGAACATTGCCGATAGATATTCTACAATTGGTGTGGGACAATACCAGTGATGGAATGCGTTTGACCGACAGTGATGGTATTATTGTTGCGGTCAATTCCGCTTTTTGCTCACTAATTCGGAAAACAGAATCAGAGTTGGTCGGTAAAGAGTTTACGGTTATGTATTCATCGGATGTCGATAAAAACAAATTGCGGACAATTTATATGCGCAATTTAGAGACCGGAAGTTTTCAGAAGAAATATGAAAAATCTTTTCGGCTTCATGATGATACAATGATTGAAATCGAGATCACCAAAACGGAGCTGCTGGATGAAGCTGAAGAACGATATCTTCTCACTGAATTCCGTGATATTTCCGAACGGAAACGCTGGGAACGAAATGTTCAAGAAAGCGAACTGAATTATCGGTCATTGTTTGAACAGGCTGTGATGCCAATGTATCAGTCAAGTGTTGAGGGGAGATTTGTCAACGCTAACAGTTCAATGCTAACATTGCTTGGATATGCGTCACTCACTGAACTTAGGAACATCAATATTGATACTGAGTTATATTGCGACCTTAAACAACGGGAGGATGTTGTTGGTTTAATGAGAACGAACGGCGAGATCAAAGGAAAAGAACTTCAATTAAAGAAAAAAGATGGAAGCATCATTCATGTGCTGTTATATTCCAGAGCCATCACTGTCGATTCCGGAACACTCACCGGTTTTGAAGGAACACTTGAAGATATTACATTCCGAAAAGAGACTGAAGAAAAGATCTCAAAATATGTTGATGCACTTGAATCAATGCAAAAAGAACTTACCAAACTGAATGTGCAAAAAGATAAGATCATTGCCGTCATTTCGCATGATCTTCGGTCACCGTTAAGCAGCATTTTAGGTTTTTGTGATCTCTTGAAAGAAGAGTTCACAACCCTTTCCGATAAAGAGAAAATGGAATTTATCGATTACATTAAAGAATCAGCGGAGCAGCAGCTATCGCTTGTCAATTCAATGTTGGATTGGTCACGCATTGAAACCGGACGAATTGCATTAACATTTGAGAATATTGATCTTAAGAATATTGGAAATGAAGTAATCCATTCATTATTGGGATTGGCAAAAAAGAAGCAGATCTATTTAGAGAATAATATTCCTAACGGTTCAATAGTAAATGGTGATGTAAAATTGTTAAGACAAGTATTCTCAAATTTGATTGGCAATGCATTAAAATTTACTCCCGCAAACGGCGTAATTACATTATCCCGAGAGATTGAGACTGACGGGACACATTCAATCTGTGTCTCCGATACAGGTGTCGGAATTCCTCAAGGAGAACTACAACGATTATTCAAAATTGAAGAAAAATATTCCAGAAATGGATTGGATGGTGAAATTGGAACGGGATTAGGATTACCCTTGTGTCTGGAAATAATGAAAAAACACGGCGGAACTATTACTGTGAAGAGTGAGATTGGAGAAGGAACAACATTTGCATTGAAATTTCCCCAGCCAGTTCGCGCCGGTTCGTCCCGAGTATTAATTGTTGACGATCAGAAAGGAAACAGGCTTCTTCTTTCGAAATTCATTTCTCGTATTTTAAGCGGCACAGAAATATTGTTTGCTGAAAATGGTGAAGAAGCTGAAGCAATTGCGATTGCTAAAAAGCCGACTCTTATCTTTACCGACTATCATATGCCTGCAATGAATGGAATTGATTTTCTGCGTAAAATGAGAAATAATTCTGTCACAAAAAATATCCCTGTGATCATTGTCTCGGGAGACGATATTGACAATCAAATACAGTATGATGCATTAACTACAGGATTGAGAAAACCGATTATTTTCAAAAAATTAGAAGAAACTGTGAAAGGTCTTGTACATTAAAATCATAATCTACTCCGGTGAAATAAACTGAAAACCACGACTTTTTCGTGGTTTTTTTATGTCTATTGTGAATCTTTTCATTCATTCACTGCATCATAATGGTGGAACTGTCAACTGAATTACATAATAAAAGAACGCTAAATACTAAAAAATGAATATAAACAACTCTAAAAAAATTTTGATTATTGGCGGAGTTGCCGGCGGTGCTACTGCTGCTGCTCGCATTCGCAGATTAGATGAATCTGCAGAAATCACTGTTCTTGAAAAGGGACCATATGTTAGTTTTGCTAATTGTGGGCTTCCATATTTCATCAGCAGAGATATTCAACGACGCTCAAATTTATTACTGCAAACCCCGGAAGGATTTTTTAGTCGGTATCGCGTTAATGTTCGTGTAAATACTGAAGCAATTCAAATTCTGCGGGAAGAAAAAATTGTGGTTGTGTGGACTAAGAATGGTGAAGAAAAAATCCAATATGATAAATTGATTTTAGCGCAGGGTGGCTCTCCAATAGTCCCGCAACTTCCAGGAATTACACAAGAGCATGTTTTTAAGCTGTGGACAATTCCTGACATGGATCGAATTCACAAATTTATTGAAGAAAAGAAACCGGTCAAAGCAATTGTTGCCGGTGGTGGTTTTATCGGTCTTGAAATGGCAGAAGCTTTTCATGCGCGAGGAATGAACGTAACTGTTGTGGAATTAGCTTCGCAAGTGATGATTACAATGGATAGTGAATTTGGAGAAATGATAAAGAACGGGCTGGAAGAAAAAGGAATCTCCGTAAAGACGAAGACCGGTCTTTCAGCAATTGGTGAAAAGAATATCACACTTTCTGACGGCACCACAATTGATGCTGATTTAGTATTGCTTTCCGTTGGTGTTCGTCCCGAATTGTTATTGGCCAAAACTGCCGGACTGACGATTGGCGAAAGCGGCGGATTGGTAGTGAATGAATATATGCAGACAAACGATCCGGATATTTTTGCAGCCGGAGATATGGTTGAAATCGTCAATAAAGTTCATGGAAGGAAAGTAAGAATTCCGTTAGCTGGACCCGCGAACAGACAAGGAAGAATTGCCGGAACAAATGTGCTGGGCGGGAAAATGAAATATAATGGGGCACTCGGCACATCGGTGGTAAAATTATTTGATCGAACTGCTGCGTCAACCGGGCTTTCAGAAAAAACTGCTCGTGATGCAGGACTTGCTGTCGGAGTTGCGTATGTTTTCAAAGACAATCACGTAACATATTTCCCAGGTGGAAAACCTCTTGCAATGAAGATTGTGTATGATGTAACGACGAAATTACTACTTGGTGGTCAAGCATATGGAGAAGTCGGCGTTGAAAAACGAATCGATGTTTTAGCAACTGCGCTTCATGGCAAAATGACTATGGAAGATCTCTCAGAATTGGATCTATCATATGCTCCGCCATACAACAGCGCGAACGATCCAGTTAACATTGCATCATTTGTTGGACTTAATCATATTTCTGGTTATAGTTCATTAAAAACTCCGCGTGAAACAACAATAGAGCTTTCCAAAGAAAAAGGAATGATCCTTGATGTTCGAACAATGGGAGAACAATCAAAAGCGCGTTTAAATGATGTATTGCATATTCCGGCAGACGAAGTTCGTGATAGATTATCGGAGATTCCCAAGGGAAAAAATATTTATCTTTTAAGTAAAGATGGTTTTTTAGGCCATACAACCCTTCAAATTCTTAAAGCGGAAGGATGGAAGAATGTGTATAATATTGCCGGTGGTTATTACGCAGCAAAATGGTTTGAAGGATGGAAATTTTCACATTAAAAATAAAACAACTAAAAGGAGAAACAGATGTCTGAGTTACTGAACAAGATCAAATCCGGTGCAAAAATTATCGATGTAAGAACTTCAGAAGAATTTGGCGAAGAACATTATCCGAATGCGGTAAATATTCCCGTGGATGCACTACAGTTTAAACTAAATGATGTTGGAGAAAAGAATTCATCGGTTGTTCTCTATTGTGCTTCCGGTGCACGGAGCGCTTATGCAGCAAGAGTTTTAAAAAACTTAGGCTATACTGATGTTATTAATGCCGGTGGACTCTATGATATGCCGGAAATGTAAATCATTGAATTATTATTGAAGAAACGGACTATTGTATGAAAAAAATATTTTTGGTTTTACTGTTGATAATCGGTTATTCAACTGGTCTTTCTGCAAAAGATCTACAGTGGAAAAAATTTAACGAAGGAATCATTGAAGCAAAAAAGAGCGGAAAAAAAATATTGGTGGATGTTTACACCGATTGGTGTAAATGGTGTAAGGAAATGGATAAAAAGACATATGCCGATAAAATGATCTCCACTTATTTGAAGAAGAATTATGTAATTATCAAATTAAACGCAGAAGGAAATGAAAGACTTAATTATCAAGGACAAACAATTAGTCCGCGGGAGTTTGCACAAGGAATGGGTGTTGACGGATATCCTGCAACCGTGTTTCTGCAAAGCGATGGAAAGCCAATAACGTTGCTTCCCGGATATTCAACGCCTGATCAATTCATTCATGTTCTTAGCTTTATCGGCGAGAATCATTATTTGAAGAAAAAATTCCCAGATTACTTAGCGGAAAAAGGTGTAAAACAGTAATAGATCATTGTCATGGGGACGTGGCAATGTGCCGTTCAAGTTGTGTATCATTTTAAAATCAAGGAGTAAAATGTCTAAAAGAGCAATGGCTCGAAGAGTATTTTTCACGATTGGTATTGTAGAGCTATTGCTGTTTGCTGTAACGGGATTGGCAAATTCATCTGCTGGTGTTGTTGGTGTAATGTTCTTGTTTATTGGTGCAACAAATTTTTGCAGTCAGTGTCCTCTTTTGTCTGCATTTAAGCGTATGTTTAATAAGTCAAAATGGAATAAAGTTTCTACACAAAAGTTGAATTAAAGGAATATGAATTAGTGTATGATGAATTAACAGATGAATATGAATAATTTATCCATTCTTATTGTTGATGATGAAGCATCCCAGAGGGAGATTTTAGCCGGATATTTAAAAAAGAAACGACACACCGTTCACCAATCATCTTCTGTTCAAGAAGCACTTCAGCTAATCCAGTCTCAACACATTGATCTTGTTCTCACCGATTATAAAATGCCGGGCAAAACCGGTTTTGATCTTTTGCAAGAGATTAAAAAGATTGATACTGAAGTTGTTGTGGTATTAATGACTGCGTTTGGCACGATTGAGGGTGCGGTAGATGCAATGCGTGCCGGTGCATATGATTATCTCAGCAAGCCGATCGAATTGGATGAAATTGATCTGCTCATAAAACGGCTGCAGGAACGGCAGCAGTTAATTTCGGAAAACAAGTTGCTTCGGGAGCAGCTTGTTGAAAAATACTCCTTTTTGGAGATAATTTCTCAATCTGCTCAAATGCAGGAAGTGCTTTCTACTGTTTCACGCGTAGCACAAACCAAAGCCCCGGTTCTTATACGAGGTGAAAGCGGGACAGGAAAAGAATTGATCGCGCGGGCGATCCATTTCAATAGTACGCGAAACAGAAAACCATTTATCGCGATAAATTGCGCCGCGCTCAATGACAATTTATTGGAAAGCGAATTGTTTGGTCATGAAAGGGGAGCATTCACCGGTGCGGAAAAACAACGACGAGGAAGATTTGAACTTGCTGACGGAGGAACAATATTTCTTGATGAAATAGGAGATATTTCCTCCGCGACTCAGGTAAGATTATTGCGCGTATTGCAAGAACAAAAATTTGAACGTGTTGGCGGTTCTGAAACGTTATCGGTTGATGTTCGGGTAATTGCAGCAACACACAAAAATCTAGAAGAAGCGATTGTGAATGGAAAATTCCGCGAAGACCTATTCTATCGATTGAATGTGGTTGCAGTAGAAATTCCGCCGCTTCGAAAGCGAAGAGAGGATATCGCTGTTTTATTGGATCATTTTCTCTCGGCGTTTGCGAAAGAACATAAAAAAAAGAAATTGAATTTCTCTAAGGAGGCGTGGGAACATCTTACCAGATACGATTATCCGGGGAACGTCCGTGAGTTAGAAAATATTGTTCAACGTTCCGTTATTTTTTCACGGGGAGATACGATTACATCTGAAGATCTTCCGCAAATTGTAAAAACAAACAAGAGCGAATCTACTTCTGCCAAACAAGACTTAGAGAATTTTTCTGAACAGATTGAACGATTGGAGAAAGATCTCATCTTTGAAGCCCTTCGAATACATGGCAATAATCAGTCAAAAGCAGCGGAACAGCTTGGACTATCCGAGAGAAACTTACGCTATCGGCTCAAAAAGTGGCGTGTGAAATAATTAATGTTACATACGCCATTTTTTATATATTTCTAAGTATGGTTTTAGGGATTACATGAAATTGAACCTTGTCTTTTTTCTGCTTGTAACCGTTCTAACAACTGGCACAGCACAAGAAAATATTCTTTCGTCAACCCCACTTCGTTTAGACTTAAACGCTGGCTACAAAGGAATCCATCTAACCGGATTTTCATTTCATTTCAGACTTATTAAAGATGAAACACTTGGAATAGATGTTGGTGTTGGATATGATTTTCTATACTCATACAGCATTGGGGCAATATATTATCTCAATCCCGGCAATAATCAATTCTTTGTCTCGGGTGGCTACGCTATCTTTAAAAGAAGTGAAGAGAATGTTTACGGCATCAAAATTAAATCACTGCACGGCCAGTTAGGATATGAATCTCAATTTGGAGATCATATTATTATTGGAAGCACGATTGGTGTCGTTAAATATTTAGAAGAACGTTTTTCCATTCCAAATTATCGTGTTGAACAACAATTTCTTGCGTATGAAAGTAAATATTTTGAGATTGGTCTTACTCTCGGCTATCGCTTTTCTTTTTATTAGTTGCTCGGAAGATCAAGGGAGCAAGCCGCTACCTGTCATCATAGCCCATCGTGGGCTACCTCTTTCTTTTCCTGAAAACTCAAAAGAAGGATTTGATGCTGTTGTTTCCCTTGGAATAGATGCGGTTGAAACTGATGTCTATATGACAAAGGATGATTCCGTTTTTATTATTCATGATGTTGAGTTATCTAGATTAACGGATTTAACAGGAAATGTACAAGATTTCACTGCTCAAGAACTCCGAGAAGCTGTCTCCCGGAAGACTGGTGGCACTTCGTTAACGGTTGCACAATTTCTTGAGCGATATAAAGGAAAATTTCAAAAAATTTATTTTGATGTAAAAGAGGGACAGAACGAAGTTATTATAGCAACTGCATTGCAAATAGAGGGAATTGTCCACTTCCATACAATGGAAAATATTGTGATCGCGACATCCACCAGTGAAGCCCCATTGGATACACTATTAAAAGTGAATCCATCTTTTCAAACGGCAATTGAGATTGGTGATGCAAATTTATTTTCAGACAAAGTGAAAAAGCATTCAAGAGTATTATTGAATCATGGAAGTTTAACTCGCGCAATTTCTGAAATGTCCAAAGCATCCAATGCAGAATTGATCATTTTCACGCCAAATACATCAGTAGAATTTCAAAATGTTATTGACATTGGCTGCGATGCCATCATGACGGACAATCCTGTTTTACTGCAAAAATATTTAGACACCCTGTAATATATCTCTGCAACAAATACGTTTGTTTCATTTTTCTTTCTCTTTAATCTTATTTAAGACTATTCGACAATAGTGTCGAACCATCTCGACAGAAACGTCGTAATAGTTTATCTTCAATTTTATTTATTCAAATTTTCCTCAGCAAAATCCTCAAATTGTGTTTGGCACGGTGCTTGTAATACTATGAGCATAACGCAACAAGCTCAATTAACTAATTACCAATTCAAAATACACAGGAGGTTTTATGAAACGCATCATCAACGCAGCATTCACACTTGCAGTCGTATTCGCTCTCGGCTTCTTGTTCACAGATTCAGCATTTGCACAGCAAAAAGGAACCGGCACACCAAAGGGTAACGGTCAATATTTTGTTGATCAAGATGGCGACGGAATCTGTGATAATGTCGGTACGCATCAAGGACAGAAGATGGGAAATGCAGCAAAAGGAAAAGGTAACGGTCCGAAAGATGGAACAGGATATAAAGGTAACGGACCAAAAGATGGCACAGGCAATGGTAGCGGTACGTGCACTGGCACTGGAACAGGTGTTTGCGATGGAACAGGTTCAAAAGGAAGCATGAATCGCGGCGGTAGAAAATAAAAGCAGTATTGTGTGTGGAGAGTGTGAACTCTCCATACACGCAAACTACTAAACCAAATAAAACACACAAGGAAAGGATACAACAATGAAAACATTCTCCATTTCACTTATACTCACTTTGGCAATAATGATCTCAGCAATAGGATGTGACAAAACAGACGCAGGACCAACTGGAAATGAACTATCGGGGCAGTATCAAAATACTTTCGAACAAGATGCTGCTTTGATGGTGGCTTCTTTGGATGGAATTGCATCAGACTCTTTATCAGTTGAAGAGGGGAATGGTTTGCTCTATATGCGAGAAGAAGAAAAACTTGCGCGCGATGTTTATTCTGAATTGTATGTAAAATGGAATCTGCGCCCATTCTCAAATATTTCTCGAAGCGAACAAATGCACATGAATGCAATTCTATCATTGGTGAATAGATATTCATTGCAAGATCCTGTTGATGTAAATGGCGCGGGAGTATTTAAAGATGAAATATTACAAAATCTATATAATACTCTTATAGTAGAGGGGAACAAGAGTGTTGTAGATGCATTAGAAGTTGGAGCAACAATTGAAGAAGTTGATATTGTTGATCTTCAAAAACATTTAAAAGAAACGGATAATGAAGATATTACATTTGTATATGATAATCTTATGCGCGGATCGAGAAATCATTTGCGGGCTTTTGTGAAGAATTTAAAAGCACAGGGTGTAACGTATGTTCCACAATATTTAACGGCGGCAGAGTATGAGCAAATCATTTCCACACCGATGGAGCGCGGTAGATAAACTGAATAGTATTGTATGTGGAGGGTGTGAACCCTCCACATACACAAATCAACAAACAGAAGTATTGTAAATATTCAGCGTTTATACAACACATGGAGAGATTTATGATAGACAGAAACATTGCTCCCGAAGACCTGGTGCTTGAAGTTCCCGACTCAATTGGATATTTGAATCGAAAAGGAATAACCTGTGTGGTATGTGGAGAACCGATGGTAGGAACATTAGAATCAGTTTCGAAAGAAAAAGGATATTCTATTCAGGATATTGAAAATATTGTAACAGAATTAATAGAACTCAAGCGAGCCGGAATAAATACTGATATAACCGTTGAAGAACTTGTACATCAGGTTCCTGAATCAATCGAATATTTGAATCGTAAAGGAATAACCTGTTTGACGTGTGGAGAACCAATAACCAATACGCTCGAAACTCTTCTAAAAGGGCTGGGATATTCAGATCGAGATATTGAAAGTATTGTAACAGAATTAAAGGGACTTGCATGAAAACTATCTCAATCATATTAATATCTCTCATTATCGTAGTAAGTGGTTCAATTGCCCAAACGACGGACAGCATTTCTTCGCGACAGAAAAATAAACAAGAAAGAAATAAATTTGTTGATCAGAACGGCGATGGTATTCAAGATTCACCTCAGGTAAATAAAATACGACAACGCGATGTATTTATTGATGCAAACGGAGACGGTATTTGCGATAACCGTGAACAAGGTCTCGGTTTTCGACGCGGCAAAGGACAATCAACCAATCAAACAGGAAAACGCCAACAAGGAAGGCAAAAATGAAAACAATCAAATCAATTCTCGCTGTAGCAATTATTATGTTGTTCGTATTCGGACAATCTCTTTCTGCTCAATTCAATATTCGTCCAACAATAAGTTCAATGGCTGATGACAATGTGAATAATAATGCGTTTCAAATAAAAAGCAATGTTACCACATTCAATCTTAACAGCGGATACTCATGGGATAATGAAAGTAATTTCACGAGTTTATATTACGATGGAACGTTTACCTATTTTGAATCCTTCCTGCAGCGGACTAATCATTTTCATTCAATCAATACTGAATACACACAATTGTATGGAAGCGAGAATCAAAATGCTCTAAACGTAGGCGGATTACTCGGAACAAGTATCAACCGAGATGATTATGTGATCTTCAATCATTCACAGCTATCCGGATTCATCAACTATAAATATTTTGCTGCGGATTGGTTAATCAATAAGTTTGGTTATTCATTCAGATCGGTTGGATTTGTCTCACTGAATGATTTTAGTTTTACAGAACATTCAATATTTGCTCACGCGGCATTTGCTGCGACATCAACAACAACTGCAATAGTGCAAGCCGATCTTGGGACAAAATTTTATTCCACTACTCCGTCGGGCTCCAGTTCATCAATGAGAAAAGGTGTCATGTCTTCACTGCTGCCGAGTGTTACACAATTAACAGGAATGATAAAACTTGGTCAGCGTATCACGGATGAATTAGGCGTGAGCATTACGGAACGGTATCAATGGAACATTCAAAAACAGACACGGTATCTCAGTTCGGATTATGGATTTATTTCGGATGATGAATTATTTGATGACCATTACGGATATGAAGGATTTCATACGAATGCCACAATAACATCGCTTCTCTCGGAAACAATAATGTTAAAATTATCCGGCGGATTGCAGAATAAACTATATTCGTCACTGTCAGCTTACGATTGGGATGGAAATGTAGTTGCTGATCAACGAATTGATGCTCGAACATATTTCAATATTGGATTGCGAAAAAATTTTGAAGATCTCGGATTTTCTCTTAAGGGTGCAGTTGATGTTATTCAAAACTCTTCAAACGATTCATTTTACAGCTACAAAAATAACGCTTTCACATTAGAAATAAGTGTTCCGTTTTCTAATTGACCATTATATTTGAATAAATGCCAAATCCTTCGGAAAATAGGTTTATGCTCAGGATTTGACGATT
The DNA here is from genome assembly GCA_030679145.1 of Bacteroidota bacterium. Lineage (GTDB taxonomy): Bacteria > Bacteroidota > Ignavibacteria > UBA10030 > UBA8401 > UBA8401. Next base: position 24,886 of record JAUXTU010000055.1, read on the forward strand.
ATTTAGTTAGAACAAATGTATGAAATCTTGTTGAACCGTTATACACTTGGTAGCATCATATTATTAGTACTAGATAGATAGAACATCACACGAATCCAAATATGAGCCTCATTCAGCTGCAAGATATCACAAAACAATACCAAACGGGGGAAGTACCTGTTACAGCGCTAAAAAACATCGATCTTGAAATAGATGCCCGTTCATTTGTGTCATTCATTGGACCGTCAGGCAGCGGTAAATCAACGCTTCTCAATTTGATAGGATGTTTGGATAAATCCACGCAAGGGAAAGTGCTGATTAATGATGTAGATGTTGGTTTGTTCAGCCGTGCCGAAAGCGCTGCCTTTCGTGGAAAAAACATTGGATTCGTTTTTCAAAATTTCAATCTCATACCTGTTTTAACGGTGTATGAAAATGTTGAGTATCCACTTCTTATGCTCGACCGGATTCAAACGAAAGAACGCCACGATCGGATAATGCAACTCTTAGAAAAAGTTGAAATGGCTGATCAAAAAAATAAATTTCCAAATCAAATTTCCGGAGGGCAGAAGCAACGCGTGGCTGTTGCGCGTGCATTAGTCACCAATCCGCAAATTGTTCTTGCAGACGAACCGACAGCAAATCTCGATCGTGTTACCGCGTTTAAAGTTATTACCATTATGCACGAAATGAAGAATGAATTTGGTACGACATTTATTTTTTCTACACACGATCCAAGAATTGTCGGCGAAGCAGAGATTCTATATACACTCGAAGACGGAGCGATTACACACCGGGAAGTGAAGAACAAATAATAACCGAACATTATGGGAAACTTACTTAAAATCAGCATTCGAAATTTATTCCGGTACAAACGGCGTACATTATTAACATCGTCTCTTATTGCTTTCGGAGTTGTCCTCGTCATTGTTTTTGGCGGACTGGCGATCTCATTCAAAACACAGATGATCGGAATTCTTACGAACTCATCACTCGGCGATTTACAGATACACAAAAAAGGGTACGTTGAGTCGATTGATAATCTGCCGTTGAATATAACACTATCAACAACCGAACTGGCAATGGTCGAGCAAAAACTGAAATCAATGCCTGAAGTTTCTGCGTACAGTCCGCGCGTTAAATTTGGCGCGATGATCAGTAACTATGCACAGACATCAAATATCCGATTGAGTGGAATTACCCCTGAGAATGAAATTGCAACGTGCCCTGATCTGATAAAAAGAATAAAAGGAACTATTTCTGATCCGCTGCAATTTATTCAGCCCGGTGAAATTCTTGTTCCCGAAAATCTAATGAAGGGTCTTTCACTTCATGTTGGCGACGAAATAGTATTGATCGCAACAAATAAAGAAGGTTCAGTAAACGGCATAACCTTGCGTATCGCCGCGAAAATGGAAAATGTTTTTGGTCCGTCGGGGAAAGACGGCTACATTCATATACAAGATGCAACGGCGTTGCTGCGAATGGATCATCCAGAAATTGTTGAAATTGCAGTGCATCTCAAAAATTTCGATCAACTCAAGAATGTTTCTGAAGAATTGAAGCAGCAATTTAATACACCAAATTCGCCAACAGAAGTTCACACGTGGGAACAGCTTTCCCCATTTGCAAGTATTGCCCGCATTGTGGATTTGCTCATTATTGTCGTGAAATTCATTCTCATTTCAATTGTTCTTGTCAGCATTCTCAATATTATGACGATGTCTGTGTACGAACGTATCAGCGAGATTGGAACGATTGCTGCAATTGGAACTCCGCCATCGCGCATTTTAGCATTATTCCTTGTCGAAGGTTTTTCGATGGGATTACTCAGCACAGTAGCCGGTACGGTTGTTGGACTTGGAATTCTCTGGCTGATGAATTTTATAAAGATAAATTTTTCATTTGGTGGAATGAATATTTCACTTGCTCCAAGTATTCCCGCAGGTGAAATTTTGTGGGTGGTATTTATTGTTATGCTTGTATCAGTATTTGCAAGTGCACAGCCGGCGTATAAAGCTTCAAAAATGGAACCTGTTGATGCACTGGGACATGTGTAGATTGAACCGTATTATGAGTTTAGGGTTTGAATCATCAATTATATATGAAAGACAAATTGTATGAAACGAGTACTATGGACAATAAGTGGTATTTTCTTAACTATAGTTATCATTTTCACAAGTACTATCGCAACAGAAAAAGGAGAACATATGAAAATTTTAAATTTGAAAACAGAAATCGGTGAAGGAAACAATAAACAGATAGATTTATTATTTGAGGGACCTCGTAGAAAGATTGTTCAGATAACGTTACGGAATAACGGTGTACTTGAATCCCATAAAGCCGTTGAACCTATCACCATTCAGTGCATTTCGGGGAAAGGGACTTTGAGCGTTGGAAATGGAAAAGAATCACTTGAATTGATTTCCGGAGTAATCGTAACAATTGAGCCAAACACCGTTCATGAAATAAAATCTGAACCTGCTGTTTCCGTGCTTCTCAGTAAATTTACAGAATAATAAAATAAATCATAAAGGGAGATTCATTATGAAAACTGGGAAATTAAATATTGGAATAGGCTTCTTGTTCTTAGCCGGATTTATGCTCTATGGATTTGTCCTTATTTATCTGCGCGATTTCGCACAGGGAAAAGAAGAATGGATTTTGGGAAGTTTAACAGGACCGCATTTTGAATCTAAACTTGCTCACGCGCATGGCAACCTTTTTGCATTTCTCAATATCGTCATCGGTTATTTGCTGATGAATTTATCGTTAACCGTAACGGATGCAAAATGGATTTCACGCCTTGCTCTTGCCGGAATGTTGATGCCTATCGGAATATTAAGTGAAGTGTTATTTGGATTGCCGCCTTTTCTCGTTATAATCGGCGGAATTTCCATTGTAACATCTTCTGCTTGGTTTGGGATTGTTATGCTAAAGAAACATGAGTAAACTTTCATTCTATCAAAATTAAAATAAAATTTATTAAAGGTTGTTGAACAAAGCGGATCGAGTAAGAAATCCTATTATCATATAACGAATCATGAAAACATCAACCTCATTTCTGAAAATCATCACATTATTTCTAGCAACGGCATTGGGTACAATGTCGTTGCTTTCGGGAATACGTACACTGTTAGGTTTTTCCATTCCAGATAAAATAATTTTTATTCCGCTACTCATCAGTCAAACAATTATGGGTGTTATAAACATCATTGTGGCTGTTTTGATCTTTCGTGAAAATCGATACAATTTGCCAATAGCAATCGGCGTGTTTTCAATAAACCTCGTAATATTATTACTCATAACAATACATATGTTTACAGGGGGAACGCTTATTGATCCTTCAAGTCAAAATGCAATGATGATGAGATCGGTGGTTTGGGGAATTATTGTTGGCTTACTTATTATGCGAAAAAAGATAATGGATAGTAGAAAGAGTATAAACGCATGAAACAAATGATCAAAGCATTTTTAATAACGTTGTTTTACAGCGTTTTTGTTCTTTCTCAGAATGCAAATGTTCTCCTTAAAACTGTGGATGATAACTTAATGCCTGAATCGTACGCATCCTATCGTAAACTAATTAATGAAGAACCGGACGGCTCAAAAAAAGAGTTTGCATTTTTTTCAGTTAAAAAAGGAAAAGATAAAATAGCATTACTTTATATTGCGCCGGCAAGCGAAAAAGGAAGATCAACGCTTCGTGTTGGTGAAAATATGTGGTTATATATTCCCAATGTGAACAAGCCGGTAAGAATTACGAGCCTTCAATCTGTTGTCGGAGGGGTTTTTAACAACGCAGATATTATGCAGTTGGAATATTCTGCAGAATACGACGCATCATTTGGCGAGGGAACGGACAAAGAGAATCTGCTCGACTTGAAAGCGAAGAACAAATCTGTTGCGTACGATAAACTAAAGATGTGGATCACGAAAGACAAAAATATACTCCGTAAGGTTGAAGCATATTCCTCCAGCGGCATGCTTATCAAAACGCTCGAATTCAAAAAGGATAAAGATTTTGGAAGGGGCTTGATTCGACCTTCTGTTATAGAAACATACAGTCCGTTATACAAAGGGTATCGATCGTTGATGATTTATCAATCTATTAAAAAACGGCAATTCCCCGACGAGGTATTTACACTGAACTATATGGGTCGATTAGGAGATTTGAAATAGTGCGTCGTTCCCAATGGCTTATATTGTTTTTGTTGTTCGTTTTAACGGGAGTATTGTTCGGACAAGAAGAAGAACTTTCGGAAACTCCACAGGAGCAAGAAAAGAAACTTGAATGGAGTGGCAATCTTGATGTTAAATATACTCTGTTCCAAATGGACCAAAACTCATCGCAATACAAACTTCAATTCTTCAAGGAACGTTCATCACCAACTCTAATCTCGCAATATAAAATAGAACCGTATCTGAATGCCGAATACCGAACGAGTGATTTGGGATTTGTTCTAAAGACGCATGCGACATATTACAGCGATGCTAATGCACAATTCGATTTGTTTGAATCCTACGGAAGTTTCAATCCGTCGCTTAATGTTACTTTGCAGTCTGGTAAACGCATGTATAGTTGGGGAAAAGGGTATGCGTTCAATCCGGTTGGTTTTGTCAATTCCATCAAAGATCCGGAAAATCCCGAACTTGCTCAGGCAGGACTGCTCTCTGCAAATATTGAATACTTAAAAAGTTTTCAATCTGATGTGCTGCAAAGTTTCGCAATGATGTTCGTTGTGATTCCCTCATCTGAGTTATTGAACAGCAGGTATGGTGACGTTGAGAAAACTGATGTAGCTTTGAAAACGTATTTTCTGTTATGGGATACAGACATTGATCTGATGACATATTACAGCGATGATAAACCGAAACGATACGGGGTAGATTTTGCCAGAAATCTTAAAGAGAATTTTGAGATTCATGGAGAGGTCAGTCTAAATCTGAATTCACAGCGGTATTCAATTTTGAACGATTCTATTTATGTTAAGTCAGTCGATAATTATTCATATCTGTTTGGCTTACGGTATTTAAGTGAGACCAATGTTACCGTTATTGCAGAATATTATCATAACGGACTTGGATTGACAAGAAGTGAATACGAACAGTATGGTGACTATCTACAGAAGAGTACCGCAAATAATAATCCTTTCATCATGCAACAAGCACTCGGAGTCAGTCAAACATATTTTCGTAGCAGCACGGTGATGGAGGATTATTTGTACCTCAAAATCATCTATCCCGAACCGTTTGACATGCTCTACTTCACGCCGTCTCTTTACACGATTTACAATCTGGCAGACAAGAGTTTTCTCCTATCACTTCAAATGAATTACAAACCGGCTACAAACGTTGAATTTATTTTTTGGCCAAGCGCACTTATAGGTGGCGATCAAACAGAATATGGCGACAAACAAGTAAAAGAGCGTTTAGAGTTATGGATGAGAGTATATTTTTAGGAAAAATATCTAAAAACGTTCTACGATAATAAGCCGAAATACATTTCCACTTTAATTCAAGCAATGAAATCCTGCAATAATTGACTCTGTTTTTTGTATCTTGGCAATACATTCTTTCAAATTTTTATTACATCACTTTTAAAAAATAGTAAACTCCTGTGAAGTTCCTATCAAATATCCAACCTCGTTATATCATTGCTATTACGATCAGTATTGCTGTGTTGATGTTTACTTCCGCATATGTTGAATTACAGCAGAGTAAGGAAGAGCTATTTCATCTTTTAGAAGAACATTCAATTTCCCTTGCTGAAATTGTACAACGAAGCAGTTCCAACATAGTTTTGTCTTCGGATTACATAGAGCAACAACTTGCCGAACGTCTTTATAACAATGCATCATTCATTGCGCGAATGGATAGTGCGAAAAAATTAAAACAGTCCGATCTTGCTCGCGTTGCAAACAAGAATGGAATTTTTCGCATTCACATTTTTGAGTCAAAGGGAAAGAGAATTGCCAGCAGTCATATCCCGCTTGGATATGGCGCCGCAATGCACGATCAAAATATTTCATCGCCGGTTTTTGCGCCAATTCTGCGCGGTGAATTGGATCAAATGACTATTGGGTTCAAAGAATCCCGTTTTATGGATGGCAAACGATTTGCTGTTGCAGTAAAACGGACAGGCCGGAATCACGGTGCTATTGTTCTTACACTTGATGCTAAAGAGATTGTTGAATTCCGAAAAAATATTGGTATTGGTCGTCTCATTAACGACCTAAGTAATAACAGTGGAATAGAATATGTTGTGCTTCAGGATAGTTTGGGAATTATTGCTGCTACACAAGGCATCACAGAAATGTCGAGGATCGATGACGACCAGGTTTTGCTAAGAGTGTTGACGAATGATTCTTCCATTACACGACGATCACTATTTCATGACCGTGAAGTGTTTGAAGTTATTCGAGCATTAACAATTGAACAGTCAGTCGTAGGTCTTTTACGAATCGGAATATCTATGGATGAAATCCGTTCTGTTGAAAGTCGAATGTGGCGAAGAATGTTCATTATGTCGATAGTATTAATTTCTATCGGTGCTGTTATTTTTACTGCTATCATAGCCAACCAAAATTTTCAGTTAATGTCAAAAAAATATGAACGAGTGCAACAGTTTACCGAGAATATCCTCCATTCCATGCAGGATATTGTAATAACATTTGACGATCAGCAGCGAATATCAATTTTCAATCAACAGGCAGAATTATTTTTTAGAATATCAGCAGAGAATGTATTAGGTAAATCTATTGAAGAATTGCCTGATGGTTTACGCAATTCAATTCGCAATATTAGCACTGTTCAGAATAAAGATACTAATGAGCAATTAGTTGTAAACGGAAATGAATTTATTCTTTCAATTTCTGTATCAGAAACTCTTAAAAAGGATGGTTCAATTGAAAGCCGAACAATATTGATTAAAGATCTTACGGAATCAAAACGATTAGAGCGCGAAGTTCAACGAAAAGAAAAGATGACGGCAATGGGAGAGTTAGCGGCAGGTGTTGCTCACGAGATCAGAAATCCGTTGAATGCAATTTCAATGATCGCTCAGCGGTTTGAGAAAGAATTTTTACCGAAAAAAGGATTAAAGGAATACAAAGAACTGAATAGTGTCCTCAAGAACGAATCTATTCGAGTAAACGGGATCATTCAGCAATTCTTATCATTTGCGCGGTCGAAAAAGATCAAGCCATCGATTATCTCTTCATTGATGTTAATAAATCATCTTTCAATGTTATTCCAATCTCAGGCGAAAGAAAGAAAAATATATTTTACATCTCATTCTGAGGATATACCAATTTCTATCGACTTTGAGCAAATGACACAAGCATTATTGAACCTTCTTCAAAATGCGTTAGATGCGACTTCAGAAGATGGTTCGATCGTACTTACGCTAGCAAAGATCAATAATGAAATCAAGATTGAAATAGCAGATATAGGCACGGGAATTGAAACTGAACTGCAGGAAAAAATATTCGATCTGTACTTCACAACAAAATTAAATGGCACCGGTATGGGGCTTGCCATAACGCAGCAAATTATTTCGCAGCATAATGGTTCCATTACGGTAAGAAACAACAAACCACAAGGCTCTATTTTCTTGATTACGCTCCCCGTGTAATCTTCCGCTTCCCAAATTTTTTTGTTAATTTATCGTTCACCTCATGGAACAAATATGATTTAAATTTTGTATAATCTTGTCATCATCCAACTATCATAACTAAATCTGAATGAATTTTCCATTGCAGGGAGATTATTATGCATTCGATTATTTATACCACCTCACTTTTCATTGCGTTATTTACTTCGTTCGGACTTATTAATAACGATCAGTTTTTTAGCGATGAGAATGAACAAAACTATAGGAGTGAAATAGACCGTTGGCACAATGAGCAGATTAAAAATTTGAAGAAAGAACATGGTTGGTTAAGTTTGATCGATCTCGTCTGGCTTAAAGAAGAAAAAAACGCCATTCCTTTACTTGGGAGTATAACTTTAAAAAATGAAAAATTATTCGTTGCATTGAAAAATAATATTCAAGCGACTTCCCATGGAAAACCGTTTACGTCCGGTGTTATTCAACCTGAAAAGGATAAGATACTATTCGGATCAAAGGCATTTGTTGTAATCCGGCGCGATGGAAAATACGGTGTGCGAATATGGGATTCTGAATCTCCTACGAGAAAAAATTTTAATGGAGTTGAACGATATCCTGTCTCTATTAAGTGGAGAGTTGAGGCTCGCTGGGAAGTATATGCGAAACCAAAAAAAGTAGAGATTCCGACCATTGTTCCCGGAATATTTGGGAAAGGAATTGCACCCGGTGTTGCAATCTTTACAATAGATGGGAAAGAATTCCGGCTGGAACCAACAGTTGATAGCGCTCAAACTGAATATTTTTTTGTATTTGCTGATCGAACAAACGGAAAAGAATCGTATGCGGCGGGAAGATTTTTAGATGCAGATCCGCCGGTGAACGGAACGATCGTTCTCGATTTTAATAAGTCGACCAATCCGCCATGCGCATTTACAGATTTTGCAACATGCCCGGTTCCATCAAAGGAAAATAGATTATCAGTAAAGGTTGAGGCAGGCGAAAAAAAATATGACCATCGTTAAATGCTGAGACAGCTTATTTTGTTTGGACAGTAAGAAAACAGAAAAGACAATCTTCCTGTTCAACAAGCAAATTAAATCGTTATAAAAATAACAATGCCATACAATGTAATTTTTGTATGGTATTGTTATAGCGGGGTCAGGTCAGATATTGTCACAAAGTATGGGGATTAAATATCTTCTTCAATCGCTTCTACTGTTGTTATTCGTGTTATTAATTTCATTTTTTCGTCTTCACTGTATTTTGCTTTTATTCGCCTAATTTCGGTAACCATTTGTAATACTTCTATATCTCTTTGAACTATGATATATTTAATATCACTTGGAGTAAAAGATATTTTTATATGTTCTAGTTTTTTATTTTCTTCCGATAACGATACAAACTCATTATAATTTATTTCCACAATCGGTGCATAATTGTCGTCTATAGGAACAAAACGCCATTCTCGTTCATTATAGAAATTCCTATCGTTATAAATTGTATCATTTTTCTTAGTGGAACCTGTATATGGTTTCAGATATCTCAGAAGTAATTTAATATCATTTGAAACGTCCGTATTGAAAATAAGTCCATTTTCCGGGTCTCCCGTTTGTGTGTCACTCATTAAATTAAAAAATATATCCTCAATTCCGTGTATTGTATTAGAATTATAGTGAACATAATGGACAGGAGAAATTCCATTTCTTATTCCCCATTCTTTTCTTAAACCAATTCCATAATTTCCATAAAACGATATATTATTTTTAATTAAAGAAAGTGGTAAATCGCAGAAGCAAACCATTGGATATGCATACTCTGGAGCTACATAGGGATTATTTGGGTTTAGAATATGTCCTATTTTATTCTCTGGACAGAATCTTGGACTAAATTCATTCTCTAAGATATTTAACAAATTGTCAATTGAACTTGTAAAATGAAAAAGCGTATTTGAACTTACGTTACTTCCTGTGTTAATTTCGTATGGCATAAATAATAGTTTGATAATTTCTTAGTTTTGAATCAATAATAACAGATAGTCAATTATGTAAACTGTAGTAGAAGGTTTCTTTCTTATCTTCATCCTGAATGTCTGAAAAGTTATTAATATAATTATCCTAACTCAACTTTTCTTTTAAGTTTACTAGTAGCACCTTTCCTCATTACTTCAAAATCTGTTTTTTCGTATGTATAACGCAAATTACAAGTATCTTCTGGACAGGTTAATTCCATAAATGTTGAAAACATAACACCATCACTCCAATCAGGAATCAACTCTAATTTATGCTCAGGACAGTAGGGCATATCTTCTGAAGTATATGTTCTTGGATTGTATCTCCATAATAAGTTATTATGTACGACTTCAATCGGTAATTGTGTTTTAGGTTCAATTTGTTTTTCCACAATTATTTCAACTTGTTGTACTTCTGGTTTAATTTTTTTAAGAGCAATGATTGAATATACGACAACACATAATGCAATTATTGAAAGAACGAATGCTGTAATTAATAGATACGGTTTAATGAGAAATACTACAGTAGTAACGCCTGTAATTATAACTCCAATAAATATTATCCCTTTATAGAATGTGTCAAAGTATTCTACTGCTTTTTTATACCAATCGTAAAACTTCTTAAATTCCATACTTATTCCAATAGGGTCACTGAAATTAAACACATATAAGGATAAACGCAATAAAAACCCCGCTATTGCGGGGCTCAATTCAGATATTGAATGTATTTCTAATTTCTCATAGTTGGAATCTGATGGACGGCATTCTGTAAAGTAGAAGGCGCAATATGAGCATAAATTGAAGTGTCGCCAGAAATAAAAAAACTGAATACGTAATGGAACAGCCTTTTTTTAGTAGCGGGGGGCGGATCCCGCCAAAGGACGGCGGGACCTCGCAAAAAACGCTCGGCTTGGATATCAAAGCTTTCAATTGATTTAAAACAAAAACATCGAAGACAAGCTTCGATGTTTTTGTTTTACGTAGCGGGGGGCGGACTTGAACCGCCGACCTACGGATTATGATTCCGACGCTCTAACCAGCTGAGCTACCCCGCCATAAGTTTCTCATACAGACTGTATATCATTTTGTATGATAAAATGTGTATCAATATATCATTTTTTGCTCAAAAGTTCAACCATACAGACAAGAATGTCTTGTAATGGTGAATAGAAAAAATGATGAATTTTTTTGCATTGCTGTTTTCTTCATCATTATCTACCTTCTAGTAACGATATACACGAACCAGAGGATATGGTTTGTACATTATTGGCTCAACCTCCGGATCGCGAATGCATGAAAGAGGTTTTTTTGTGTTCAACAGAAAATTACTTTGGAGGTTACTATGAAAAATATCTTCAGTCAGCTATGGAAACTTTTGCTCATTACTTTTACCGGAACATTGGGAAGCATTACATTCGGATTAATGCTGCATGGCAGTGATGTTTTTAATTATACTGGAATAAATTTTGGATTTGTTGCTTTTGGACTTAGCGGAGCATTCATCTTTTCCTTTTATCATGTGTATGGTCTTTCAAATTGCACTACTGCTGCTGTTACAACGAGCGTTATCCAATTCATCATTGCTTCAAATTGGATGCCGATGTTGAATGCGGGATTCTGGTCGTTTGGTGTGAATCTTCCGGTGATCTGGCTGGCATTTTTATTTGAACGAAAACTTGCCGCGTTTCATTGGGCAAAATTCATAGTGGTGGGAATCGTCTATGGTGCTGTTTTTGTGTTGTTAACATTGATCGTTGGAGTAATACAGGTGTCCAGTCAGATTCCTTCAGAGGTATTTCGTGATAATTTTGTTGATGGTTTATTGATCGGTCTTGGTATGGGTCTTGGCGTTCAAGCGGGTGAGGCAAATATCCATTCAATACGAACTAGCAGTCATTCAATATTGAGTTGACATACAGAGTTTTTCCGAAATTTGCAGCAGAGCATAAGATTATTGATGTAGGTTTTTTTTTGAAGTGACGTAAAGAAAACTCAATTCATTTCTCTTTTGGGATTAAATTCTTTTATATCAATGAATTGTTCGAACATTCGCAGTTTAGCAATTGGGGTCATCATCCCGATCTCTTTTCTTGGTTGAATGTTGTTATACTCAAAAAGATGATTAGTGATTGCTCGTTCGGCATCGATCTGAGAATTGAATGAGAAAGATAAAAATGAATCGGGCGTGTCAAATATTTTAATCCGTTCTTGATGCAGTTTTGATTGTGATTGTTTACGTGTTGGTGTGTGTTGTTTTATTCCAAGTCGCCGCAAATTTTGTGTGAACGCGTGCGTGGTAGATCGTGATGTTGCAATACTGGTGAATGCATTATCCAGTGGAGTATGAACGTAATGGATCGGAAAAGGGAACATCGTCAATAGATTCTGGACAAAATCCAATGCTGATAATGTTGAATGACGAGCATACATTTGTGCAATACGAAGATGGGAACATTCGTCCACTGCAACATAATAAAAATATCGCTGCCTGTTGATCGGTTTTTCAAATTGTTTTACAAAGATTATTACACGGTCTCCGGGAAGCAGCGCATCGTGTGGTTTTACTTTACGCCGTTTTGTCTTTGTTCCCTTCATATCAATACCGCTTCTGCGCAGTATCTTCCAGATAGTGTTTTCAGCAAGATCAATGCCGTACCAAATTGAAAGATATAATTGCAGCCGTTTCTGACCGAAACCTGTTTGTTCTCGTAAATTCTTTAAACGTTGGATAACATGTTCGGGTGTAGCACGGGGATTGTGATGGGGTCTTCGTGATCGATTCTTTAGGCTTTCAGTTGAATGTTCATCCTTGTTATATCGTTTCCACCATTTGTAAAATGTCTTTCGACTAATACCGAATTTTTTGCAGACTGTCGGTACTTTTTTTACCTTTTCATATTCGGTAAACCATTCCAGGCGTTCTTCAACGCTTGGCATTCGTTCTTTTGGCTTCGATATGTCAGGAGTTGTGTTCACAATATTGTTATGTACGTTCTACAGCATCCAATAAAATTTCTGCAACATCGCGCACCTGTACTTTTTCAGCAGCCTCTTTTGCTTTTACACCATCGCTCATCATTGTCATACAGAAAGGACATGCAGATGCAACAGTCGTTGCGCCGGTTGAAAGAGCTTCTTCTGTTCGTTCAATATTGATCCGTTTACCGATTGTTTCTTCCATCCACATTCTTCCACCTCCCGCACCGCAACATAGTCCTTTGTCTTTTGAACGTGGCATTTCAACAAGTTCAGCTCCGGTGCTTTCTAACGCTTTTCTTGGTGAATCAATAACACCATTATAACGGGATAAGTAACAAGAATCGTGATATGTGACGGTTCCCGAAGATTTTTTCTCAGATAGAACAACGATTTTTCCCTCTTCCACTAACGAATTTAAAAAATCAGTATGATGAACAACCTCAAAATTCCCGCCGAACTGCGGATATTCTTTCTTTAATGAATGGAAACAATGCGGACAAGTGGCAACGATTTTTTTCACATTATACTTATTCAAGGTTTCAATGTTTTCCACCATCATTGTTTGAGCCAGATATTCATTCCCCATTCTGCGTGCTGCGTCGCCGTTACATTTTTCTTCAGTCCCGAGAATTGCAAATGAAATTCCGGCATGTTTCATCAATTTAGAGAAAGCAACTGATACTTTTTTGTATCGTGCATCATACGCTCCTGCACATCCAACCCAGAAAAGCACATCAATATTCTTTGCGTCGCCGACTTGCGCCATTGTGGGAATATTTAATCCTTCAGCCCAATCTGCACGCGTTGAATGCGAGAATCCCCACGGTGTATAGTTTCTTTCAAGATTATCAAACACTGTTTTTAATTCAGGAGGGAATCGGGATTCATTCAACACTAATCCGCGACGCATATCAACAATTTCATCCACGTGTTCAATCATTACAGGACATTCGTTGACACACGCCATACATGTAGTGCACGACCATAATTCTTCTTCAGTGATATAATTGTCCAATAATGAATTTGAAATAATTTGTTGATTTGCTTCAGCAGTTCCGGCGATCATCACCGGAGATTTTTCAGAAGTTCTTCTACGAGTATCAACAATAATTTTACGCGGCGAAAGTGGTTTGCCTGTAATATTTGCAGGGCAAACAGATTCGCATCGTCCACATTCTGTGCAGGTGTAGCCATCTAATAATTGTTTCCATGTGAGGTCTTCAACATCGGTTACACCGAATTTCGTCAATGTTTCATCTTGAAGATTGATCGGATTCAACGCTCCTTTTGGTTTCAGCGATGAAAAGAAAACATTTGGTACCGAAGTGAGAACATGAAGATGCTTTGAATAGGGGAGATAATTCAAAAATGCGAGAACAAAAGTAATATGTCCCCACCAGAAAATATTTTCTGCGATATATGTTGTTCTGTTATATTCGAAAAAAGTTGATAAGGTGGATGAAATTGGATATTGCCATCCTACCTCAATCATATTCATCCTGATGCGGGCGGCATTTTGGAATAATGTGAATGTAACGATCAAAAATATCCACGACAAGATCATCGCCGCATCTTTGCTTCCGTGAGCATCCACTTGCAGGCGTTTTACTTTTGTGATGAATCTTCTCCATAATGAACCGAAAACGCCAACCATTACAAGTAAGCAGAAAATTTCTTGAGAGAATGTAATTACTTTGTATCCGGTTCCAAGAAAAGAGAATGAAAAATGTCCAAACAAACCTTCTATGATAGTTTCAACAACAACAAGCGAGAGAGCTAAAAATCCCCAAAAAATGAATAAGTGTAATATTCCTGCAACCGGTTCACGTAATAATTTTGTTTGAAGAAATGCGATCGTAAATACATTTTTCAACCGATCAGGGATATTGTCGAATCGATTATCTGCTTTTCCAAGCTGCAGTGTAGTGATAAGTTTTTTTATACTTATTCCAAAGAATGTCAACGAAGTAAGAAAAACTATGCTGAAGGTGATTTGTCCAAATTCCATAATTATTTCCTGGTAAATACATTTCGCGAAGTGAACAATGTTTTTGTTTTCACGAAAGTTGTATGGTAACGAGTGTTTTTCGTTCTTTTATATAGTAGAGTGTTCCAAAAAAGTTGTCTTCGCCATTGTTATTCTTATCAATAAAAAAAGAATCGGGAACGGCATATGGTGTAAACTCATTCATCACATCGGAATATACTTTTTTCTTGGTAGCACTGTCAATGATATAGAATATATTTTTCAATCCTTTAGCAGGATCGGAATGAGGTGTATATGCATTAAAAAGAAAATATTTTCCAATGAGTGCATGCTCTGCAGTAGTACATTCTATCTCTCTTCGAACGATATTCCATAATTCAACTTCTGATTTCGGAAGTGATTGAGGAAGAATAAAATCAACCTTCTCATGTTGACTGTTCGGATCGATCTCTTCCGGTAACGAAATGAGCTCTTCGATCGTTTTTCCGTCGGATTCATTGATTCGATAATAGACCCGCCGTTCAAATAGGTCTTTATACCCGTAAATAAACGGCGAGTCTATTGCTAAAAATGTACTCTCATTGTTCCGCCACAATATTTCTCCGGAACTGACATCAACCGCAATGATATTTTTGTTCTCAGGCATATCTGGTTTTTTAAAACCGTGCAAATATAATCGAGTGCCCGTTATCCCATCAAGCCCAATCCACCATTGTTCACCAAGAACTTTTTCTTTCCAGAGTATCTTTCCTGTTGTTGAATCCAAACAAGAGAAAGAAGCAGATTTTGTCTCTGTATCCCTGTCTTCAATAATGATCTTTCCATTGTGCGAAAACATGACGCGCCATAAAACGTTTTTTGATGAATGATGCCACAGAGGTTTAATTTTTTTCGAGGAGAACAGGGAAAGAATTTTCATTAAATGAAAATAACAGAATATCATCAGAGTTTCAATGTTTGCTTCTCACTCAATTTCTTGGTAATTTTCAGCAGCAAATGGACAAAATTACGCACTTTTCTTCTAGGAGTATACAGTTATGGCAGTTAAAGTAGGTATTAATGGTTTTGGCAGAATCGGTCGCCAAGTGATCAGCGCAATGGTTGATAAAGGTGTTCTTGGAAAAACTATCGATGTTGTTGCTGTTGTTGATGTAAGCACAGATGCAGAATATTTTGCATATCAATTGAAGTATGATTCAGTTCACGGTCAATTCAAAGGAACATTGAGCAGTGAAAAGAGCAATCCTTCACTTGAAGCTGATGATGTTCTTGTTGTCAATGGAAATAAAATTCGCTGTATCTTAGCACAAAAAGATCCTTCACAATTACCGTGGAAAGAGTTCGGCGTTGATATCGTTATCGAATCGACCGGATTGTTCACCGATTCCGAAAAAGCAAAAGGACATCTTGCCGGCGGTGCCAAACGAGTTCTTATCTCCGCTCCCGGAAAAGGTGATGTAAAAACGATCGTTATGGGTGTGAATGATAATGAGTACGATGCTGCAAAACACATCATCGTTTCCAACGCATCATGCACAACAAACTGTTTGGCTCCCGTTGTTCACGTTCTGTTGAAAGAAGGAATTGGAATCGAAACCGGTTTAATGACAACGATCCATTCCTATACAGCAACACAGAAGACCGTTGACGGTCCTTCAAAGAAAGATTGGAGAGGCGGACGTGCAGCAGCGATCAATATTATTCCTTCAACAACCGGTGCAGCAAAAGCGGTTGGTGAAGTTCTTCCGCAGACAAAAGGAAAATTAACCGGAATGTCATTCCGTGTTCCGACTGCGGATGTTTCTGTAGTCGATCTTACATTTCGCGCAACACGCGATACTTCAATCGAAGAGATTGATGGTCTGTTTAAAAAAGCTTCTGAGACATATCTTAAAGGAATTCTCGGCTATGCGAATGAAGAAGTTGTGTCAACAGACTTCATTCACGATAATCGTTCTTCAATCTATGACTCTCTTGCAACCTTACAGAACAACTTGAAAGGTGAAAAGAGATTCTTCAAAGTTGTTTCTTGGTACGATAATGAATGGGGTTATTCATGCCGCGTTGTTGATTTGTTAAGCAAAATGGCAGGGACCGCAAAGTAAGAACGTGAACTTTGCGAATGCGAGAATTTTCGCAATGAAAAATAAAACCTAAGCAAGGGCTGATCTCGTCTTTCGGGCTCAGCCCTTTTGTTTCATTAGAAAGCGATCATTATTATGAATAAGAAAACGATCAAAGATGTTGATTTTAAAAACAAACGCGTTTTATTACGTGTTGATTTTAATGTTCCGTTAAAGAATGGCGTCATTCAAGATGATATACGCATCAAAGCAGCGCTTCCAACCATCAATTATATTCTTGAGCACAACCCGAAATCTCTCGTCTTAATGTCTCACCTCGGTGATCCCAAAAAAGATGCGAAGAAAGCAAAAGAGAAAGCGGATAAAGATGGTAAATCGTTTGATGAAGCAGCATTCATCGAAGGGAAACATAAAATGAAACCGATCGTTGAACGTCTATCTTCATTACTGGGGAAAGCCGTTAAACTTGCTCCCGCTGCGATCGGCGTAGAAACGAAAAAGATGGTTGACTCGTTAGCTTCGGGAGAAATATTATTGCTTGAGAATACCCGATTTCATAAAGAAGAAACCTCAAAAGAAGCGGCAGATCGTGAAGTAATGGCAAAACAGCTTGCAGAATATGGTGATGTGTATGTGAATGATGCATTTGGTTCTGCTCACCGTGCTCACGCATCAACAGAAACAGTTGCTCATTTACTTCCTGCAGTTGCCGGATTTTTGATGGAAAAAGAATTGGCTTATCTTGAGAAAGCAACAAGTCATCCGGTAAAACCGTATGTTGCTATCATGGGCGGGGCGAAAATTTCCGGAAAGATCGATGTTATTCAGAATCTAATGGGAAAAGTTGACGCGCTGCTGATCGGCGGCGGAATGATGTTCACCTTTTATAAAGCGCAGGGAATGGAAATAGGGAAATCGTTGTTAGAAGAGGATAAGATTGCTCTTGCAAAACAATTGATCGATGAAGCAAAAGCAAAGAATATCAAACTTCTTCTACCGGTTGATTGTGTCGTTGCAGAAAAATTTGATAATGAATCACCCACAAAGATCGTAAATGTGAATGAAATTCCTGCGGATGGTGTTGGAATGGACATTGGTCCCGAAACGGTCAAATTGTTCAGTGAAGAGATCCGTAAAGGAAAAACGGTTGTGTGGAACGGTCCGATGGGTGTGTTTGAAATGTCCAATTTTGCAAAAGGAACAAATGCAATTGCGCAAGCATTGGTTGACGCAACAAAGCTTGGAGCAACAACGATCGTTGGCGGCGGAGACTCAGCCGCTGCAATTGCTAAAGCCGGATTAGAAAAGCAAGTATCGCACGTTTCAACCGGCGGCGGAGCATCGCTGGAATTTTTGGAAGGAAAAGAACTTCCGGGTGTTGCTGCATTAAATAATAAATAATTTATAAACTCAGACCTGCCACGTTTTTAAAACGTGGCAGGTCTTACTACACTACTCTATGGCTTATAATCGTCCAGGTAATTTTAATCGTCCAAGTTTCTTCGGAGGGTTTCAATTCTTTCCACCGGTAATAAAATCGCTGCTGATCGCTAATGGTGCAGTATTCCTGGGAATGATGTTTCTCGGAAATTTCCATGTTGGTGAATTTTCTTTTGAACAATTTTTCTTTCAGGCATTTGCATTGTGGCCGTTCGGTGCAGGATTTGGTTTTTGGCAATTGTTCACCTATATGTTTATGCATGCAAGTTTTACGCACATTCTTTTTAACATGCTTGCACTCTGGATGTTTGGAATGGAACTCGAGCATGTATGGGGCTCACGAAAATTTTTCATCTATTATCTGCTGTGCGGATTTGGCGGCGGATTGGCAAATTTATTGATAGCTCCAATGTTTACATCTGTTGGTCCGACAGTCGGAGCATCTGGAGCGGTGTATGGTGTTTTGCTAGCGTTTGGAATGATGTTTCCCGAACGCCTGATCTATGTCTATTTTCTTCTTCCGATCAAAGCAAAGTATTTTGTTGTGATGTATATGGCGTTTGAAATATTTTCTGTTGGAAGCATGGACGGCATTGCACACTTTGCACATCTTGGAGGTGCACTAGTTGGTTTTGTGTATTTGCTTTCTGATGGTTACCGGTTTGACAGTCTTTACGGAAGAGCACAGAGCGATAATGTTTTTTCAAAGTTTGCATCAACATTTAGCAATACAAAGAAGCAGACAGTAAATTATGGGGATGTTACTGATGCAAAGATATATAATATCAATGATTTTCAAACTCGGAATAATGAAGAGCAATTAAAAACTCAAAAACAGATCGATGATATTCTTGACAAGATCAGCAAAGATGGTTACCAGAGTCTTAATGAAGAAGAGAAGAAAGTGCTTTTTGAAGCGAGTAAAAAATTGAATTGATTTTGTTTTGAGAAGAAATTAATATTTATCATTAATTCAAAGGTGCAATGATCGTTGTTACTCAGCGTTCATAAAACAATATGGAAAATATCTTACCTGTAATTCAACCGGCACAAAGTGGAAACGGAAATTCACTTCCGACCAATTACAAAGTCGGCATCCGACGTCATACACGTCAGGTAAACATCGGCGGGATCAAAGTCGGCGGAGGTGCTCCGATCTCTGTTCAAACGATGACGAAATCAAAGACAGATGACATTGTTGGAACGGTAAAGCAAATTGTTGATGCGGCAGAAGCAGGTTGTGATATTGTTCGTGTAACAGTGAACGATAAAGAAGCTGCAGAGGCAATGGCAGAGATCGTTCGCCAATCTCCATTACCAATCGTCGCAGATATTCACTTCAACCATATTTTTGCATTAAAAGCAATTGAAGCAAATGTTGCCAAAGTCCGTATCAATCCGGGAAATATCGGATCAAAAGACAGGATTCGTCAGGTGTTGAGTGCGGCAAAAGATAAAGGAATTCCGATCCGTATTGGTGTGAATTCAGGTTCGCTTGAAGAAGATATTCTTGAAAAATACGGCTATCCGACTGCCGAAGCATTGTACGAATCTGCAATGCGCCACGTTGGAATTTGCGATGAGTTTAAT
The DNA here is from genome assembly GCA_030679145.1 of Bacteroidota bacterium. GTDB lineage: Bacteria > Bacteroidota > Ignavibacteria > UBA10030 > UBA8401 > UBA8401. Next base: position 44,565 of record JAUXTU010000055.1, read on the forward strand.
TTTCGCGATGTGATTATTTCTGTTAAATCAACTGACGTTCGATTGATGATTGAAGCGTACCGTTTAGTTGCACAGAGAACAGATATTCCTCTTCATCTTGGTGTAACAGAAGCAGGACTGACACGAATCGGCACGATCAAATCCGCAGTTGGAATCGGTACATTATTGGCTGAAGGAATTGGCGACACGATCCGTGTTTCGTTGACCGATGAACCGGTGAAAGAAGTTGAAGTCGGGAAAGAAATTCTTCGTTCACTCGGACTTGCAACACGCAACGTTGAACTGATCGCTTGTCCTACCTGCGGTCGTTTAGAGATCGATCTCTTTGGAATCATGGCAGAGTTGGAAAAACGTCTTGAAGGTGTGAAGAAACCGGTGAAGATTGCGGTGCTCGGCTGCGTAGTGAACGGACCCGGCGAAGCAAGCGATGCCGATATTGGAATTGCAGCGGGAAAAGGTGTTGGAATTTTATATCGAAAAGGACAAATGATACGTAAAATCAAAGAGAGCGAGATTGTTGATGTTGTGGTTGAAGAAGTTCACAAGTTTCAACCGGAAGCATAAGAACAAAATGTTTTGGTACAACAAAAAGGTCGAGTATATACTCGACCTTTTTGTTTTGCTATTGTGTACAACTGATTATGACCGCTGCTTTTCATCTTCTGACATTCTTTTCTTAGCTATTGCATAGAATGTGATCAAACCAACTCCGCCGAACAGGAAGATAATACCGGCAGTGATTTGTTCTTCGTGTGCGAAGAACATTTGCGACATGAATGCACTCACCAAAATTCCTACCCCAATGAAAGCGGCTAACATTCCATATTTAAGTGAGGAGTAAGGATTTGTTTTCAATCCGTGTGTATAAAGATGCTTCAAATCTTCGTTGACCAATCCTTTTTCAATAATTGTCATTCGCTCTTTATGGCGCACATCGAAATATTTGTATAATATTAAAGCGATACAGCCGAACATGAAAATAGGTATGAGAATCTCTTCGTTCATAAAACCTCCTCGATTTAGTTATTGATGTTTGTTCTTTGCTTTATTACTTTGACTTGAAGATTGACAGCAAGGTTTCAATTATTTGTCAAAATATTTCTCAAATAAAACAACGGAATATTGAAACCTGAACGAAAGAATCAAAGTCTAACTCAGTGTATGTTCAGTAGAACAATTGAATGAAAACCACTGACAATGAAATTATCCGGCGTGTGATCGATGGAGACCAGCGGGCGTATGCCGAGTTGGTGGAACGTCATAAGGATAAAGCAATGACTCTTGCAATGAGAATGTTGAAAAATAAGAGTGAGGCAGAAGAAGCATTACAGGATGCGTTTGTCCGTGCCTATAAGGCACTGCCAAGTTTTGAGAAAAAATCAACTTTCGCTACGTGGTTCTATAGAATAGTGTTCAATGTATGTTCATCGGTATTGAATAAACGGGGGAGCAATAATCTTTTGTCGATTGATATTGAAAACGACGGTGAACTGAAGATAGAGATTCCCTCTGAAGATGATGAGCCGGATATAGAGCTTGAAAGCAAAGAATTCTCTGAAATTGTCCGGCGGGAAATTTCCACAATGGAAGAGAGTTATTCAATGATCTTGACGATGTTCTTTTTGCAGGAAATGAGTTATGAAGAAATTATCAGTGTTACAGGTCTGCCGCTTGGCACCGTAAAGAATAGATTGTTTCGAGCGCGAACGCAATTACGCTCAGCGGTGTTGCGGCATTTTTCCGAAATGAAACAAATGGTGAATGTATGAAGAATCCCACACTTCAGGAATTAATGGAATATCTTGATGGAACATTGCATCCAATGCGGTATCAAGAGATCGATGTGATGGTCTCAAAATCTTCTCATCTGCAAAAAGAGATTGCACTCTTGAAAGCGATGCAAAAATTAGTACGGAACGATATCGCTGTTTCTCCGTCAAAAAGGTTTGTATCCAATGTAATGAAGGATGTTGTTCCTGTAAAAGAGGAATCGCTCTGGCTACGGGCGCTGAAGAATTCTTCAAATCTCTTTGCGATGGTTTTGGTGCTGTCAATGATCGGAATTGTGCTGGTTTCTTCCCCTGCATCATCCAGCAGCGGATCCAATGTGTTAACAAAGAATATGGAATCGTATAGTATTGCATACAACTCTGCAATAGAAACAATTGCTTCGTGGACCAAACAATATACTCATCCGGTCAACCAAGCAGCAAAAACAACGTCTGGAAAGTTTTTCTTTATAGGACTCTCAGCTTTTTTTATCTTCATTATTGCTGATGAATTTTTCAGCAAGCGATATTTCCATCCGCGAATAAAGAACTGATCAAATATCTTCCTTTGTCGTATTGTTCTAATTTTTGGGACAATGCTGACAAAGGATAACTTCTTGCAAGCCCAACCACTTTTTAGTATTTTGACTGCATACTATCAGAAAGCGACTGTGCAGTTTCATATCTAAATACCAAATCTCCCGATCCAAAACTGAAATATAACAACAAAAGATTTTTTTTACAGAAAGCGAGACCTATTGTCACAAACCATTAACATACTGTTTATCGGCGACATTATCGGAAAACCGGGAATGGATCTTGTAACAAGTCTCTTCAAAGGGCTTATTGAAAAACACAAGATTGATTTTTGTATTGCAAATGGAGAGAATGCGGCCGATGGAAAAGGAATTGAGGAAGGTCAGGTAAAACAGTTATTCGATCTCGGTGTTCATGTCATTACCGGTGGAAATCATACGTTTGATCGCTGGGATATGAGGAAAGTGTATACCTCGTTCAAACATCTTCTTCGTCCGTTGAATTTTCCTCATGGAACAGCAGGAATTGGTTATACGATCTATGAACTGAAAAGCGGCGTGAAAGTCGGTGTGATGAATTTACAGGGACGAACCTATATGCAGCCAATCGAAGATCCGTTCCGCACCGTGGATTGGGCGCTTGCAAAGATCAACGAACAGACAAAAATATCATTCATTGATTTTCATGCAGAAGCGACTGCTGAAAAGATGGCGTTGGCATGGTATGTGGACGGACGTGCAAGCGTTGTTGTTGGAACACATACGCACACACCAACCGCTGATGCGAGAATACTTCCACGGGCTACGGGATTTATCACTGATGTCGGGATGACCGGACCGTACGATTCAGTGTTGGGAATGAAAAAAGATCTTGCAATCAAACGGTTCCTGACGCAAACTCCGCACAAATACGAAACCGCAATGAATGATGTTCGTCTCTGCGGAGTGATCGCAGAAGTTGAAGTGGAAACTGGGAAGTGCGTGAAATTTGAACAATTGATTTTTCCAAAATTTTAACTTTATCTTCTCGCAAAGACGCCAAGTCGCAGAGAAATTTATACTCCCCCCTTGCAGCGAGGATCGTGTGATGGAGAAGGGGGGAAGGGAGATGTAAAAAATATTGACACTACATTGCAAAAACTATGGTAATCATTGACGGTAAAAAAATATCGCAGGAAATTAAAGACGAAGTAAAAGCCGCGGTAATAAAAATGAAGTCCGAGCGAGGAATTGTTCCCGGACTCGCTGTTATTCTTGTTGGTGAAAATCCTGCATCACAGGCATATGTAAAGAGTAAAGGGAAAGCGTGCGAAGAGTTAGGAATTTATTCTGTTACTGAGCAGGTTCCCGCAACGATTTCAGAATCTGATCTGCTTTCAATGGTTGAGCGGTTTAACAATGATAAAAAAATCCACGGTATCCTTGTCCAGCTTCCCCTTCCAAAACATATCGATGAGCAAAAAGTGATCGAAACGATCTCGCCGGCAAAAGATGTGGATGGATTTCATCCCATCAGTATCGGGAAGTTAATGATCGGGATTGATACATTCTATTCTGCAACACCGTACGGCATTATGGAACTATTGAAACGGTATAAGATCAATCCATCCGGAAAGCATGTTGTTGTTGTTGGACGAAGTAACATCGTTGGGAAACCTATTGCAAACATACTGGTGCAGAAAAAAGAATGGGCGAATGCAATTGTTACGATTGCACATACCGGTACAAAAGATATTTCCTACTATACAAAACAGGCAGATATTCTTATTGCTGCGATCGGGAAACCAAACGCAATCACTAAAGATATGGTGAAACCGGGAGCTGTTGTGATTGATGTTGGGATTAACCGCATTGATGATGCAACAACGAAGACAGGAACAAGACTCGTTGGTGATGTGGATTTTGAGAATGTGAAAGAAATTGCGTCGGCAATTACTCCGGTTCCCGGCGGTGTTGGTCCGATGACAATTGCTATGTTGATGATGAATACTTTAAAAGCAGCAGGTGGGAAGATATAAAACGATCAACGCCAACATAAAACAAGCGCAGACTTTTGTCTGCGCTTTTGTTTTAAATCCGTTTACTATATTTTTATTGTTACACTTTTACTTTAAGTTCATGCTCAACAAGTGTAACAAACTGTTGAAAAATTGCCCAAATTGCTTCGGGCGGTACAGGTTGTCTGTTACCGCTGTTATTGATTTCACCTTTGATCGCTGCGCTGTTTACGGTAAAGTATGCGGTGGTAAGATTGCCTGCAATGATGTGTGTAGTATTATCTTCCATGATTTGTCCCTTTCGCTCTACTTAATCTACACTTTAAAACGATAGTGTCCTACTGACGTAATTAATCACCGTTCATACATTCCAGTCATTTTTGACGTTGTTATTGTCTTTCCTTCAAGAGCTTTATTGAATTCTGCAAGAGTTGCTTTTTCAGGAAGTGTAAGTTTCTCAACATTCAAAGCATAAATGGTCACAACATACGGATGTGTTCCTGAACCTCTTGGAGGGGCAGGGCCGGCGTAACCAAGTGTGTTATCAGTGTTGAGCAATTCTTTTGCTCCGGCAGGCATTGCTTTTTGCGATGCACCTTCTGGTAATGACATCACAGTTTGGGGAATGTTGATAACGAACCAGTGGATCCAATTCTTAGCAACCGGATGAGGATCGATAATGGAAAGAGCAAACGATTTTGTTGTCGGAGGATTATCAGTCCAACTGAATGGGAGAGAAATATTTTTTCCTCCGGCAACGCCATAATCTGCATACTTGATTGGAATAGTTTGACCGTCTTGAAACGCAGATGATGTGATTTTCATATCTGACTCCTGAGCCGGAGGTTTATAAGCCTTCGGCTTAAAGACGTAAGAGTTGTAGTGTGGTAAGAAAAAACCTTGTCAAGGTTACTTTAGCCTAAGCTTCTTTTTTCCAGAAGATTCCGGCAATCGCCATCTGTCGTAACACTGGCGCAACTTTGTACCGTTCTTCATGATGTGATTGAAATAATGCATCCAATACTGCAACAACATTTGCAAATCCGATCATTTCGCCCCACGCGATTGGTCCGTGAGGATAATTGGTTCCGAGTTTCATAGCATCATCGATCTCTTTTGGTGTGGCAACATCATTCTGCACTGTGAACAATGCTTCGTTGATGATCTGGCAGAGAATTCTTGGCATCACCATCCCAACACCATCTTGCACCATTGCAGTCTCTTTTTTGATCGATTCGAACAGAGCTGTCACAACATCTGCAATTTCCTTTGATGTATGTATTGATGGAGCAAGTTCAACCAACGGATGCGCCAACAGCGTTGGAAATGCTGCTATTCCGATAAACCGATGTTTGTGTTTCAATAAATGGGATTGTGATAGTATCGTTTCAGTAAGAGAAGAAGAAATGATCGGGACATGTTCGGGAAGTGTTTCATCGAATGCCTGAAGATTTTTCTTCTTCTGTCCGTTCGATTCCAACGTTAATTCAAATGCTGCGGTGATCTTCTTTGCTGATGTTTTGAGCGACGCAAGATTCTTTAATTCCTGAACAGCGATTCCTTTTTCCTGGAATGCGGCGGAATATTCTTTCACCAAAGCTTCATTGCCAAGCAGACAAACTAGTTGTTTAAGCTCAACCGGTTTGGAATTTTCGGTTTGCAGTTTGTGTTTTGCAGTTGGTCTTTTTTTGACTTTTATCTTTTCACTTTTGATTTGTTTTCTCATTTTTCTTCGTAATTATAGAATCCCTGTTTTGTTTTTTTGCCGAACATTCCTGCTTCAACCAATTGTTTTTGAATATGGCTCGGCTGGAATCGTGCATCGTTGAAGAATTGCTGGAACATTGATTCTGTCACAGAAAAATTCACATCATTGCCGATCATATCCATCAATTCAAACGGTCCCATTTTAAATCCGCCGCTCTTTTTTACAATGCGGTCGATTTCTTCAACAGTGGTAACATTCTCACTCAATATCTTCAATGCTTCAGTATAGAATGGACGGGCGACTCTGTTCACAACAAAACCGGGAGTATCTTTAGTAACGATTGTCTTTTTGCCGAGTTTTTCTGCAATAGCAATAGTTTGCGTTATAGTCTCAGCAGAAGTTCGTACACCTTTGACCACTTCAACCAGTTTCATTAAATGAACTGGATTGAAGAAATGCATACCGACAACACGCTCCGGTTTTTTTGTTGCAGAAGCGATTGAAGTTATAGAAAGTGAAGAAGTATTTGTTGCAAGAATTGCCGTATGATGCGCGATCTGGTCCAATTTTTTGAACAGATCTTTCTTTACCCGAAGATCTTCCAACACTGCTTCGATGATAATGTCGCATGTATCAAGATCATTGATATTCGTCCGCTTTTTGATACGGGTCAGTGCTTGCTTCATATCGTCGTCGGAGATCTTATTCTTATCGACGCTTCGTTTCATTTCAAAATTGATCCTTTCTACACTGCGGCGGATCACTTCTTCGTTGATATCATAGAGCGAAACGGTGCACTTATTCAACGCCGCAATGTGAGCAATTCCCGCCCCCATTGTTCCTGCACCGACAATTCCAATTGAAATAGCCATTATAAAATGATAAATAATGAATGAATAATGATGAACTGTGGAAAGAAATTACAGAATGATTGGTGGAAAACCAAAGAGAAAGTGTGAAGATAAAGACTTCCGAAACCGTTGAGATCTCGGAAGTCTCCAAACGTGGCTAATACAAGAACATCGGTTTTCCGATTACATTCAAGATGCGCGGTCGATAATTTTCAGAGTCGTATAATTCTTGAACATCAACACGTTTCACTCCATCGGTGATCGAATGAAGGGGAACAGTCGTATATTTCCCGTCACGCAGCGCAACCATTCTTCCGGTATGTTTCTTTATTACCATATCCGTTGCAAGATTTGCGTAACACATTGCCACCATTCTATCCAGAGCGTCTGGTTCACCGCTCCGCATCAAATACGCAACTTGTTGATTGATGATATGTTGTCCTGTAATTTTCTGAATTGCTTCACCGGTTATTTGTCCGATTCCGCCAAGTTTTTTATGTCCATATGCATCCGCTTGTCCGTATTCAACAACTTTTCCGCCGATCATTTGCGCCCCTTCGGAAATTGTCATGATGGCGTATCCGCTCGGATTTGTTTTTTTATCATCCATTAACAATGCGGCAAGTTTTTCCGGATCGAAATGAACTTCAGAGATCACCGCACGATCAACCCCTGCAAGATAAGCTGAGATGAGCGAAGTTTCACCGGAGTTACGTCCGAAGAGTTCGATCACGGCAATACGTTCGTGCGAACCTGTTGATGTGCGAAGATTAGTGATGAATTCAACGCTGCGTGTTACTGCGGTGGAAAATCCAATACAGTAATCAGTTCCATACACATCATTGTCCATCGTTTTTGGAATAGAGACGACGGGAAATTTTTCGTTGTGCAAACGGACAGCATAACTTTGTGTATCGTCGCCGCCAATGGCAATCAATGCATCGATCTTCAAATGTTCCAGAACGCGCAGAACGTGCGGAGTAAAATCACTGATTGGGTCTCCATCCTTTGGCGGACGTTTCGGGTCCTGCAAAAATTTTGGAATATCTGTCCATTTTACTTTTTGCGGATTTGTTCGTGATGTATGAAGAAATGTTCCTCCGGAACGATCGATAGTTCTAGTGTTTTGTTTTGTCAGGGGAATGATCCAGTTCTTTTGATCTTCAACATCATCAATATTATAGTTCAATAATCCGCCCCAGCCGCGGCGAATGCCAAAAACTTCTGCTCCGGCATTTGCTGCATGATAAACCACTTCTTTGATACAAGGATTTAATCCGGGAACGTCTCCGCCGCCGGTAAGAATTCCGATACGCATATGATACCTTTCGTTGATTTCAGAGACTTTTGTCTGAATGAAACTGATACACTTTATTTAGTGAAAATTTGAAACGAATACACTAATGAATAAATGAAAAATTTGTCTAAATGACAACCGCTGATTTTTAAAATATTTTCCGTTTTAAAGTTATTTTTTTAATGAAGAAAAATATGTGATATTTAATGGAGTTGTAATAGAACGGACGGAATGAAATGAGGAAACCAAAATCTTTTTAATCTCATTGTTTGAGATGAATCCTTTATGATGATCATTATGGTAAACAATCTCATGGATTTTTTGCATTGCATTGAAACCAGCTCTATTAAAATCACCGACCACTAACGTACCATCTGGACTCATTACTCGAATCATTTCCTGAAGGCATTTCTGCGGATGTTCAACTTCATGCATTGTGTTCATACAGACAAGTGAAATGATGCTGTCAGAGCAAAAAGGAAGGTTTTCCATATTCAATTGAAGAAATTGAATGTTGCTTAAAAATTGTTTTGGAACTCGCTGCAAAGTGCGGGGAAGGTCGGCTAAAGAAATATCTCCTGAAATAGTTGAAGGGAACATACAGGAAAGAATTGCACACATCCGTCCTGTTCCGGTTGCAAGTTCGATGACAGGGGAGTTGGTGGGAGGGAGCTGTTGTGCAACATCAAAGTATTCTCGGACAAGATCAAATCCCCATGTTGTTAATAATTGATCACTTTGTGACTGTGGGATGAGGTCAAGAAAAGTCTCAATATCCATGATTTGAAGATTGTCGGATTATTTTCCTGTAAACTTCGGCGCACGTTTTTCAATAAACGCCGCAAGCCCTTCTTTGTGATCGAGCGATTGTGCTGCAATTTCCTGCATCATTGCTTCATATGCAAGAAGTTCATCAAATGACATTATGAGAGATTTGTTGAGAGTCCGTTTAATAATGCCGATCGCTTTGGTTGCGCCATTCGCTAATTTATTCGTAAGTTCGTATGTGAATTTTTCCAGTTCAGCGTGAAGAACAACATGATTGACAAGTCCGACTTCTTTTGCTTCTATCGCATCAATATCTTTTCCGGTCGCAGCAAATTCAAATGCTTTTGCAGTTCCAACAAGTCGGGGAAGAAACCAATGTGAACCTGAATCTGCAACTAATCCAATCCGAACAAATGCTTGAATGAACTTTGCTTTATCGGACATGATTCTCATATCGCACGCAAGTGCAAAACTGAATCCGGCTCCTGCTGCAACACCGTTGATCATCCCGATGATCGGTTTTTCCATTGTCCGCATTTGTTTGATGATTAGATTGTATCCTTTTTCGAGCATCTCTTTCATCGAACTCTTTGCTTCTTGATATTCTTTCAGATCCTGTCCGGAGCAAAATGCTTTTTCTCCGGCACCTCGTAGTACAATGCATTTCACTGCCGGATCTTTCTCTGCCTGTTTAAAAGCCTCAAGCAATTCTTTTTTCATCTGCTCATTCACCGCGTTATAACTTTCCGGGCGGTTCAATGAGATGGTGAGAACATTGTCTGAAACGGAGTAGAGGATTGTTGTGTATTCCATAATTTAATCCAAATCTAAAAGTTCCCTCTGTGCGAATGAAATTGCGTTGGGAGAGGGGATTTAGGGGTGTGTATTTATTTGCTTTCCACAATTATCCCGCTTTAAAACAAAAGAAGCAACCGTTTCCGGCTGCTTCTTTTGTTACAGAATTAACGGTAAACTTCTTTTCTATGTTTGATTCGATAAATTAAAATGGATTCTTTTTTGTCATCAATTTCATACAGAATTCTGTAATTGCCAGAGCGTATTCTGTAACCTTCTTTATGGTGCAGTTTCTGAATTCCTATCGGGCGTGGGTCTGATTCCAATTGTGCAATGCGAGAAAGTATCTTGAAGGCTTCCTTGTCAGGCAAGGCATCAAGGTCTTTTTGAGCAGAGGGTTTAATGTTAATTGTGTAAGCCACGCTTCTTCAAATATTGTTGTATGGTAACACTTTTGCCCCGAATATTTTTTGCTTTTTCGAGATCAGAAATATCTTCGAGAAGTTCAATCGCTTCACTTAACGCCGGGTTTGTCTTCATACTCTCCCAATCTTTGCGTTTAATCTTTATGTGAGATTTTGTTTTTGTGAGTGTCATTTGTTCTCCAATCGTTATATAAACATACAGAAAGATTTTCTTTGTCTCAACCCGTTTTAAAACAAAAGAAGCAACCGTTTCCGGCCGCTTCTTTTTAGTTTCGTTAAGTCACGCTTTTGTCAAAGCGCAGCGTGACTCACCAGCATAAATAACAGGGTTACTAATCCTTCTTCTTTCTGCTAACCATTTTACGCACGACCTTATGTTCGCGCGGTTTAAATTCTCGTTCTTCCGGAATCAATGTCTTCCAGTCCGGTCCGCCATGCGGTTTCGGTCTGTCGAAACTTCGTGTTTCGGTAAATGATTCCCTTTTTTCAAAACTATGTTCTCGTTTCTGTGCATCAAACGGTTCACGTTTCGCAAATCCGCCTTCTCTGCGGCCTGCGCCGAATGAATCCCGTTTTGCAAAACTTTTCCGCTCGCCTCCGAATGAAGGTTTCTTTCCGAAGCTTCGACGTTCTCCGCCAAATGATTCTCGTTTCGCATATCCGCCTTCTTTACGTTCTCCACCGAATGATTCCCGTTTCACAAATCCGCTATCTTTGCGCTCTCCGCCAAATGATTCACGTTTTGGATATCCGCTGTCTCTACGACCGCCTCCAAACGAATCACGTTTAGGGAAACCACCTTCTTTACGAGCACCACCGAATGAATCACGTCGCGGGAAACCGCCTTCTTTGCGATCTCCGCCAAACGATTCACGTTTTGCGTATCCGCCTTCTTTGCGTTCACCGCTGCCGAATGAATCCCGTTTTGGGTATCCGGTGCTTCGTTTTTCTCCGCTGCCAAATCCGCTGCTGCCGGTTCTACGATCATCTCGTTTGAAACCTTCGCGGCGATCCGGACGACTTCCAAAACTTGAACGTCTGTCCGTTCCACGATCATTTCGTTTGAAACGGTCTCTGTTTTCTCCGCGATGTTCTCTGTTGAAATTCGGTTCATCGTTTGATTGATGATCAGATCCCGCCAGCTTTACAGGTTTTTCTTCTACCTTATTGTAATCAAAGTCAGGATATTTTTTAATTTCAAATTTCTTTCCGATGAACTGCTCGATCTTTTTTACGTGTCGTGCTTCATTTCGCGTAACAAAGGTTAATGCATCTCCGGTTGAAAGTGCGCGCCCCGTTCGACCGATGCGGTGAATATAATCTTCTGCATAGGTTGGGATGTCATAATTGATGACGTGTGAAATTCCTTCAACGTCAATTCCACGTGCTGCAACATCCGTTGCCACTAAAACTTTGTATTGACCTTGCTTGAATCCGGCAAGCGCGCGTTGTCGCTGTGCCTGCGTTCTGTCCGAATGGATCGATATTGCTTTGATTCCATTCTTATGTAAATTATTTGAAACTCGTTCTGCGCCGACTTTCGTTTTGGAAAATACCAGCACGCAGTCCAATTCTTTTGTTTGAAGAATATGAAGCAGAAGGCTCAATTTTTTGTCATCATTCACAGTATAAAAATGCTGCGTTACTGTTGTTGCCGGTGTGCGCTGATGACCAACTTCGATCAATTCCGGATTTTTTTGGATGTTCTTTACCAATGCGCGAATTTCTTTTCCCATCGTTGCGGAAAATAACAATGTTTGCCGTGTTGCCGGAGTTTGTTTAATGATCAATCGCATATCATCGATGAATCCCATATCAAACATTCTATCTGCTTCATCCAGTACAAGTACTTCAACATTCGATAGGTTGACACTTCTGCGTTCTAAATGGTCGATCAATCGTCCCGGTGTAGCGATAAGAATATCGACGCCTCGTGATAATTGTTTTAATTGATTCTGAATATTAGTTCCACCATAAATTGAAAGAGCTTTCACCGGAAGGAATCGTCCGTATTGTTTTACGGCATCTTCGATCTGCTGAGCAAGTTCACGTGTTGGTGTAAGAATAAGTGCTTTAATGTGATGCGATTTTTCTGTCTGTTCCGCCAAGCGGTTCAGGATTGGAAGTGTGAACGCAGCGGTTTTACCCGTTCCTGTTTGCGCACTGCCGATAATATCTTTGCCGGCGACTGCCAGCGGAATTGCACGTGCCTGAATTTCAGTGGGGGTAGAATACCCGGTCGCAAGAATTCCTTGCACAAGTCGGTCGTTAAGACCAAGGGCTTGAAAAGCCATTATTTTAGATCCTTTTGTTTATTATTTGCCGCAAACAAAGCGCAGAAACAGACTAATCACTCTTATTCTGAGCGTAGCGAAGAATCTCAAACGAGAATACTCGCAGGGTGTTGATTTAAGGCAAACGTTGTGTTAAAAAATGACTCGCTGCTTTTTGGATGCAGTGTGCGGAAGGAAAATCCTAATGCGAATTGCCATCAGAGAAGCGTGTCGTATATCCGCTTCTGAGACAGTGTTAGATTTTCAGATGCGGTGTTGCATATTTGCAACGCTTAAATATACACAAAGAATGGCAGAGTTCCAATTAATGTTTGTTAATGATGTTTAATCATTATACTCTCTGGAAAACTTTGAAAAAAACTTTGGCAAGGGTGTCGGTGAGTGTATCGAAACGATATATTATATTCTGTAATTGAAAGTCAGATTAAAAGTATCTATATTAGTTGCAATAAATCGAAACTATGAAATTGAGCAACTTACTACCGATGGGGATAGCATGAGCAAAGAAATCTTTCAACTTCACGCCGAAGTGTGCAAAACACTTTCCCACGCAAAACGACTGGAAATACTCAGTATCCTCAGAAATGATGAATTAAGCGTTGGAGATATCGTCGATACGATGGAAATCCCGAAAGCGAATGTCTCACAACATCTTGCCGTACTGCGTAAAGCCGGAATTCTAGATTCGCGCAGGGATGGGTTGAATGTTTATTACAGTATTTCTAATCCCAAAGTGATAAAAGCGTGCGATTTGATGCGCGAAGTGCTTGTAGAACATCAAACCAAGAAGAGCAAACTCATGAAAAATATTGCGTGAAAGGAATAGTATTGTGACCAGAAAAACTATTGTTATTGTTGGCGGCGGAGTTGGCGGAATTGTTGTCTCCAATGAACTCCGGCGAAATTTACCGCTGTCACATCGAATCGTTTTAATTGAGAAAAATGCAGTGCATACATTTGCTCCATCATATCTATGGTTGATGACGGGAGACCGCACGCCGGAAAAGATATCAACGCCGCTGAAAAGTTTGGTTCGAGATGGAATCGAAGTAATTCATGCCGAGGTTACTAAAATTGATGTATCACGAAAATCTGTTACCGCTTCAAATCAGGAATTGAATTACGATTATCTGGTCGTCGCTCTTGGAGCAGAACTCGCTCCCGAGTTAATTCCCGGTTTGTCGGAAAGCGCATTTTCATATTATTCATTCACCGAAACAGTGAGACTACAAAAGGCACTGATTGATTTTGAAGGAGGAACAATCGGCATTGTCGTTTGTTCAATGCCATACAAATGTCCAGGCGCGCCGCACGAAGGAGCCATGCTGATTGCTGATTATTTCCAAAAACGTGGAATGAAGGAGAAAATAAAAATCCATCTCTTTACTCCAGAGCCGCAGCCTATGCCCGTTGCCGGTCCGCAACTTGGCGAAGCAGTGAAACAAATGCTTGCAACCAAAGGAATTTCGTTTCATCCTCTCCATAAAATAATTTCTGTAAATTCACAAAGTCGTGAGATCTCATTTGAAGGAAAAGATCCATTTCATTTCAATATGCTTGTAGCAATTCCACCACACCGCGCTCCACGTATAGTTCGTGAATCTGGTTTATCAAATGAAGCGGGATGGATTCCTGTTGACCGCTCCACGCTTAAAGCAAATGCTGAAAATGTATATGCAATTGGAGATGTTACGGCATTAGGAATTCCCGGAAGATGGAAACCAGACGTTCCGATGATGCTTCCTAAGGCAGGAGTGTTTGCTCACGATCAGGCTGAAATTGTCGCAAAGCGCATAACAGATGAAATCAACGGACAATCACCGACTGCACAATTTTGCGGAACCGGATATTGCATGCTTGAAGCGGGGGAAGGAATGGCGGGTTTTGCATATGGTGATTTCTTAAACGATCCACACCCAACACTTCAATTACGTAATATCGGCAGAGCGTGGCATTGGGGGAAAATAATTTTTGAACAATGGTGGCTTGCACCATTTGGATTGAAGAAAAACATTTTTGGTCTTCTGTTAAAACTTGGTGCAAAGATGTTAAGAATTCCGATAAAATTATGATTTCACTGTAACTATCGAAAATGGACAAATTTTTAGAAAATAAAAACTATCAAGAACCATCGGTTTTTACTCCGGAGAATTTACTACGTGAAGCGAGGAGACAAAAATCAATTGAACATTGTCGAATCCCCAATGTTTGTATCCTTGATCCCGATGGTGATTTGGTTGAGTATCTTTTACGAACAGGGCAAGCGGATTTAAATAAGTGTTGGGCTTGCTATCATACAAAACTTTACAGTTTTACGTATAAAGAATTAGAATTTGGTGTGGTGGGTTGTGTTGTTGGCTCATCATTTGCGGTTTTAGTTGCGGAAGAACTGTTTGCTTCAGGCTGTCAATTACTCATAAGTGTTACGTCGGCGGGCATTATTAATTCGCCTCAAAATAATTCCCGATTCATTTTAATAGATCGAACAATTCGAGATGAAGGGACGAGTTATCATTATTTACCTCCCAATGAAGATGCTTCCATCAATAAAACATTATTGAATATTTTACTCAACTCTTTTAATGATTCATCACTATTAGTTGAGAGTGGCACAAGTTGGACAACCGATGCTCCATTTAGAGAAACTATTTCAGCTATTGAGTTTGCAAAGAACAAAAAAGTTACCTGTGTTGAAATGGAAGCCGCTGCACTTTATGCTTTTGCAAAAGTTAAAAATAAAAATGTAATCTGTTTTGCACACCTCACTAACACAATGGCACAAAGCAAAGGTGATTTTGAAAAAGGGGAGGAAATGGGAAGTGTAGATACCCTTGAATTAATTTATCATGCTGCTAAAATATTAGCAACGGAGAAGGAAAAATGAAAATAGGAATCATTATTGAAACGAATGAACCGGAAAAAGCTTGGAATGGTGTTCGCTTTGGTAACACAGCATTAAAACAAGGACACGAAGTAAAGATATTTCTTATGAGCGCCGGTGTTGAAATTGAAAGTATTGTTCATGAAAAATATAACGCGAAGAAACAAATTGATGAATTTATCCAAAACAAAGGAATCGTTTTAGCGTGCGGCACATGCATTAAATCGCGAGATCAAGATAGCACAGAAGTTTGTCCTATCTCAACGATGATAGATTGTTTAGAAATGGTGGAGTGGGCTGATAAGGTTATTACGTTCTGATCAACTATTTGTTCTTCCACATTGGTTTCCGTTTATCCACAAACGCTTTCATCTCTTCTTTTTTGATTTTCAAGGATAAATACTGATTCCTATCCACCATGCAAACGAGAAAAGAGGATCGGAATATGGACGATCATTGATTGACGGTGAAACAAGGAGGCGCAAATTGAATAATGGCGTTGGGGATACCGTAAATCCTCCAATGAACGATGTTTCAATATCGCTCAGTCGTTTTTTTGGTGTGGTGTATTGTTCTGCAAAATTAGTTTGAGTTGTTGTTGTCCCTGATTCTGTGCGTGTGCGGTAAGAAAAATATTGTGTTGTGACATCTTCAATTTCCCATTCAGTCATTCTTCTGTTAATTCCAAAAAGCAAAGTCCCGACTGCTGACGTTTTTAAGGTAAAGATAAGAGGAATTTGAATAGTTGTAAGTTTTGTTACGAAACGCCAATCTACATTTTTGCCTTCGGAAAGTTTAAAAATTGAATTGGAAGTTGAATTATTTGAGCTGGAAGAATTATAAGAAGAATTCAGAACTATTGTTCCATCGGATGTAGAAAGCTCTGTAATGTCGGACTCTCCCGATATCCCCACGTAAAGTTCTCTTTTTTGATCAAATTTCCAATTCAGCGAAATAATTCCGCGGTGAAAAATTCGTTCCGATGTTCCTTTTCCATTTCGCGTATCGGATACCGAATACTGAGATTCGTTTTGGTTCCAGTTCCCTAGATATTCGTACCGATTTGAATAATTGGACGAGTCGTTGATAAAAGATGCATTTGTAATGTCGAGGTTCTGTGTCTGCATTTGATATACGAATGTTACTGTTTTACCTGGACCAATTTGCGTTAAGAAATTCACACCGCCGTAATATGTGTTGCCGTTATGGTTCCATGTTTGATCTGTTTTCGAAAACCGGCGGTTGTAATTCCACAATGGGGGTTTGTTTACACTTCCATCCGCGTAAAACGAAGTATCACGCCGATTGAGATTCTGCACCGCTGTTCCGGTGAGTAATCCAAGATTTGCTCCGATAATTTTTCCATCATCTATGCGATATTGCAACCCGCCGTTCAGATCCCAATGGTTATATGTTTGCCCGCGCGACTCAAGATTGTACCACGTTGAAGTACTCGCTTGAGAGTTTGTCCAAAGATTGTTGGATCCGACTTCGCCGTTCCGGTCAAACACCGAGCGGTTTACTTTCAAACCAACGGTGAAATCGGTTGAAAGATCATATCCGGCGAACAGTGAAAAGAAATGACCGGTGTGATGCATATTGTTTTCACCGCCGCTTCTATTGATGATTGGTCCGCTTTCTAATGTTGTGATTCTATTACCAGCATAATCATATCCTGGCATATTGTTGTAAATATCCTGTGGAATAGAATAATATTCCTCGTCTTGGAAAATCGCTTGGTACGTAATACCGAGCGATAAAGCAGGGAGTGTACTGATCATCGGTCGTGTAAGAAAAGCAGCAGAAAAGATCGGTTCAATACTTTTTTGAGTGTTAATATAATATGTTGGATAAGGAGCTATCCGCAAATCGGCAATATCTGCGGTGATGCGTGGAGTGGCGAAATAATTTTGTTGCTTAGCAATATCCGGATTCGTTCGAAAATCTATATAAATGTAATTTTCTGATAGCGAATCTGAATACACATTTGCCGGATTAATATTTAGATTGAGCAAGGGATCGTTAATGAGACCCGGTGCAACTGAAGATAATCCTTTCAATCCATAAGGATTAACAAAATTCGGTGTAAAGAAAAAACTCGTTTGCTCAAATGATTTTTCTAACGAGCGATCTGAATAATAATATTGAGCATTGAGGGTTGAAAGAAAAAGGCAAGTTCCAATGAAAATTATCGCGAGGTGTTTCATATAACCTCCTTTTGGAGATGAGCGGACTAAGCTTTTCTGTTAAACTGTACTTTAAAATTCCCCTTAATTTTTGAAAGAGTCAAGTGCAAATTTATAGCAAACTGTTTATAATTATTTATCCTTCCACACCGCTTTTCGTTTCTCCACAAATGCTTTCATTCCTTCTTTTTTGATTTTCAGTATTAACAAACGAGAGTTCCTATTAAAGTTTGTTCATGAGATATTTTTTAATGATACAATAATGTTGAGAATAATGATTCGATTTCTTGGTTTTCTTCTTTCTCTCTATTGCTATTATCATTTAAATCATCATTGTTTTCTTCTTCTGGCTCATCTTCATTTTCTTTGATTGAATTAATTTTTTCATTTAACTCAGTAATAAGATCATTAGAATCTGATTTAAAAAATCTGCTTATCTTTTTTATTCTACTTAAATCCTCTTCAAAAGTATAAATATCGTCGTTTCTATTAGTGAGTTCTTCTTGATATGCATTGCTAAACTCTTCAAATCTATTCCTAATATCATCTTCATCTTCTTCTGTTATGATTTGGCTATGTCTTGTATAAAAATCCATTAGTTCGACAAAATCTTGTGTCGAATTTGAGCGTTCCAATAGAGTGGTTTTCAACTTTAGAATTATATCATCTTTTTTTGAATTATTTAAGGATTTAATATTTTCAATTGATTGAGATATGGAAACTATTAATGTTTTTTCAATTTGATGACTTAGTATTAGTTTATTCAAATTATCGATAATGTCTCCAATAATTAACATCTGTTCATCTTTTGTGAAATATTTCATTTCATTAAGAATAAAAGCAATTCGCTTATCCATGGGTATCTTTTTCCATCGGTATAAATTTTTTTCCTCGTACCAAGTTAAAATTTCACAATCCATCGAACGGATTGACTTTTGAGCGTTGAGTAAAAATTCTTTTTTTATTTCTTTATCTTTTTTATGGGAATAATTTTTAAGTATTTCCCAAGCTTTTTCGATTTGGTTGAAAAAGACGATAGAGTTAAATATTTGTTTAATTAATTTATCATTGTCCTTAAGTAGTTTTTCTAAAAAATCTCTAACTGATGGATTATGAAAAGAAACAATGATGTTTCTTCCAATCTTTTCCGTCTTTATAAAATTGCCATCAAGTTCGTGCATCGAATTTGTAAATGTTTGTTCATCAAAAGAAGAAGTTGTATTCTTAATTGAATAAAAGGCATCGAATGCCAGTTCGAGATCTTTAATTAACACTTCGCTTGGTAGGGTTGTCAAAACGACAAGAAGTTTTTTTGATGCAATACTAAGTTGATTATCATAAATATGCTTCCAAAGCCTACTTGGATCGTCTAAATTATTTAAAAAAGCCCTTACATAATTTTCTTTAGGCTTTGGGGTATAAAACTCGGCTCCCGTCATCCATTCTACTATTCTAGGATTAAAATTGGGATGTCCCACTATTTTCTTGTACGAGTGATCTTTTAAAAGTTGTTTTTTTATATGAAGTGGTAATAGGGAATGATAAATATGATTAAATAAAATTTTTGCTCTTTGAAGCTTAGTATATTTTTCTAAATCAATTACACATTTATGAATATCAAAGTTAGAACGGCTGATTTTTTCGTATACATTTTTTGCTTGACTTAAAATATACTCCCTTGTCGTTAATATAAATCGTTTATTTTTTTTCCTTTTAACATAATCAATAAAATTGAGCAGTTCTTCATCTTCATTTTTTGCGAGCTTGTGCTCTAAAGATGTTTGCCCTAAAAAATCATCGTAGTAAAATACTTGTTTCTTTGTCTCACTTATAATTTCTAACGCCTCGCTAATAGATTTTGATATTTTTATTGCCTCGTATCCTTTACCGAGATATCTTACTATTAAAATATCTGCTAAGGTTGTTTTGCCTATTCCGGGTATACCGGCAATGATGCAATAATGATTTTTCCGTAGGATTTTTTGAGCGTCACGATAACTTTCATTTTGAACGTAATAATTTAATTTTCTTTTAATTTTTTCAATTGTTATTTGAGTTTGATTAAAGATCTTACTGTGCAATACAGTATTTAATACTTCTGCGCTGGTAAGCCATAGCTTAAAGTTTTGGCGTTCAACAGATGGAAATTTTTTCAACAAATTGTTTAAATCTTGGTTTCCAAATATATCTTGTTCTTTGAGAATGAATGGGGTAAAAAGTTTAAGGATTCTATTTTTATTGTCTGGAGAAAGTCCTAAGGAGGTTGCCAGAATGTAGCGATTTGGTTTAGTTTTTAATTTATTTAGTTTAATAGTTTCTAACTTTAGATGGGAGATTAAAACACTAAAGCTTGAAGATGCATAATGTTTGCATTGTATAATAATTGTCTGATTATTATTATGTGAGAACCTAAGATCAATTCCATTATCTCTTCCAGCTTTAAATGTTTCCAAAGTGACATGTAGTTCTTTCTGTAACAAATCTCTTACTAGAATTTCGAAATCATAACTAGATAGACTCTTGAAATCGTATTGGGGCATGATTATTTTTCAATTATATAGATAGTATATACTAAAATCATTATTTATCCTTCCACACCGCTTTTCGTTTCTCCACAAACGCCTTCATTCCTTCTTTTTGATCTTCAGTGTCAAATAGATCTGCAAATTTCTTTCGCTCATATTCTAATCCTTCGTGTAACGAAAGATCATCTGCTTTATTGATCATTTCTTTTGCAGTTCGAATCGCCATCATTGGCTTACTTGCAATTTTTTTTGCGAGTGATTTTGCTTCTTCAATTAAAAACTCACTCGGAACTACTTTGTTGATTAATCCCCATTTCAATGCATCTTCAGCGGAGAACATATCACCTGTAAGGAGCAATTCCATTGCTCTATACTTACCAACTGCTCGCGTCAATCGCTGCGAGCCTCCCATTCCGGGAATAACGCCAAGATTAATCTCCGGCTGACCGAACTTTGCAGTTTCACTTGCAATGATCATATCACACGCCATCACAAGTTCGCATCCGCCCCCCAGTGCAAATCCATTCACCGCCGCAATGATCGGTTTTTTAATTGAACGAATTTTGTAAAACGATTCAAACTGATTGTCATTAAACATCTGTTTTCCATTTTTATCGGCCATTTCTTTTATATCTGCGCCGGCGGCAAATGCTTTTTCGTTTCCTGTAATAATAGAGCACTTAAATTCATCTTCGTGGTCTATTTCAAAGAGTGCATTATAGATGTCAGTTAGGACTTGCGAATTAAGTGCATTGAGTGCTTGTGAGCGATTGATCTGAATAAGTGCGTAGCCATTTTCTTTGGTGAGTATAAGAGTTTCATAAGCCATATTTCCTCCGTCGGTTGAACAGATTTAATTTTGTCGAAATATAGCTGAACACAACGGAAAATGAAAGAATTGATTTTGGACTTGATTCTCTCTTGAAATTCAATGACATTTGCACAGTCATTAACAAGGAGCTATCTATGAAATCACTTTTCATGTCCATTCTATTATTGGTTTCGTTTGGGTATTCACAAGATGCTTTGGTGGAAGCAAAGCCCGAGATTGGGTGGGATTCGTTGAAGAGTCTTATCGTGTATCCCGAAATAGCGCGGCGTGCCGGAGTTGAAGATATTGCGAGAGTGAGTGTTGAAATTGATTCTCTTGGGAATGTCACCTCGATTGATTTTGGCGGTTATGGAATTTTCGGCAATTCAGTGAAATCCACACTTCGAAAAATAAAATGGATTCCGGAAATGTACAATGGTCAGAAGCGTGCTTCTCAAATTGTTTTTGATGTACAATTTCAATTACAAGAAAAAAAGAAATTTCCAACTCGAAGAATGCTGATGATTGAATCAAGCAATCCGGTAGTTCGTAAGAATTAGTTCATCATTTCTGGTTGTAGCTTCCTCAAGTGTTTACAAAGGAGGAATTATGCTTCTTACCAATCAAATTAAAATTGCCCGCAACACCGGAAGAATTCTCAGCATCGCATTATTCATGTTGTGGGGTGCTTTTTTTATTGAACATCTTTCGTGGTTCTTCGTCGAAGTGAATAATAATCCACCAGTCAAAATTTGGTTTGCGCAAAGCGCGCATTTCCTTCTGCTAATTGGTTATCTGTTAACATTGAAGTGGGAAAAGATAGGGAGTGGAGTGGTTGCAGTAAGCGCAACGTTATTCTTCAGTTATGCAGCGGGAGTAAATGCCGCTCCATTTGTTATCGTAAGCGTTTTTCCGGTAATGCTGTATGCATTTTGTTGGATGAAAGAAAAGAAAAATAATTTGATTGCATCATAAGCCATGATTTAATCTCTAAACCATGAAGTGAAGGAAACACTCTGTTCTTTTGTAGTGACTGATTCTGTAGTTGCATCGATGAGCCAACGATCTTCTTTTTCTTTCCATCGAATTCTCAAGGCAAATTGTTTCGATCTCAATCCAATGATCCGTTGGCTTTTTTTCGCTACATCAACAACACTGTAACACTTCAATGGTTTGATGAATCCTCGAATATCTATAACTAACGTATCGTGATCCCACATTTCAAATGTTCTGATTGAATATCCCAAACAGGGGAACGTTTCCATTGATGCAAGATGAAGCGTAACGATTGAATCTTTTCTCTCAATATAGAAGTTAAATTCCCGCAGTTGTCCAAGCGACAATATTGGCAAAAACAAAATGCAACCGAGTAATATTTTCATCGTAAATCCATCATTATTTGAATAATATACGGTTCAATAAATAAGCAGTCAATTGTTCCACAACCTTTTGCCAGTATTAAAAGTCTAATACATAAACGCAGTCATATGGCTCATACGGATACCGAACTCATAGAGCAATCCAAAGCAGGAAATTTTTCTGCATTTGAGCAGCTAATCTTTCGATACGATAAAGATGTGCTCAATATTGCTTCACGTTATACCCGCAGTGCCGATGATGCAAAGGATATCTATCAGGAAACGTTCATCCGCGTTTTTAAGGGACTACCAAAGTTTCAGCAGCAGAGTGGATTTTCTACGTGGATATTTAGGATCGCAACCAATGTTTGTTTAACGCATCGGGAAAAGAAAAAACGAACTTCCCACGTTTCACTGGATGATGAGAATGATGACGAAACCACTGTTGCATATGCTATAAGTGACAGTAAAGCAGATTCACAAATGTACGGGAACGAAATCTCATCAAGGATTGAAGATGCTTTGCAAGATTTATCTCCAAAGCAAAAGTTGGTGTTCACTCTAAGACATTATCAGGACTATAAATTAAAAGACATTGCTGTAATGATGAATTGTGCCGAAGGAACAGTGAAAAAATACCTGTTTGAAGCCACGCAGAAAATGAGGATGCATTTAAAAGATTTATATGATTAACATATAGAGACATCTGAAAAACTCACATCAATGTCATTCTGGGGAGCGACTTGTCCGCCATCTTTTAGGCGGAAGCGACGAAGAATCTTGCTTTTCCATTCAAAAAATAAAAACGAGATTCTTCACTTCGTTAAGAATGACAATAGGCAGCCAATATTTTAGCTATAGAGTAATATTATGAAAAAAGAAGAATACAAAGAATTGATGCAGCTTTCGATTTATGGTGAGCTGAGCAATGAAGATCAGGTAAAACTTGATGCATATCTCAAGAAGCATCCTGATTTGAACAAAGAATATCAGAAATTGAAGAAACTGAGATCATTCATTTCGCAGAACACCTCTTCAAAAACATCGGATGATTTGTTGAATGATGCCCGCGGTCAGTTACGTGAAGCGTTACGCAAAGAGCGGAATAAAAAGTCATTTATAAATCAAATTATTGGTGTGGCCGCGGAATTCCTCCAACCCCAAATTGCATTAGGCGGTGTTACCATTCTTCTGTTTGGAATGATGATCGGATATTATTCATTCTCTTCAAAAACGGTGGAACAAAGTTTGATCTTTCAACCAGTTGTAAATTCAGCAGATGCTAAACCTCAAACATCAATTTCAAATGTTCGATTTATCGACTGTGATGCAAGTGACGGCGAAATAGAATTTGAATTTGATGCCGTTGCGCCTATGCACATCAAAGGAAAGATTGATGATCCCGAAATTCAAAAAGTCTTAACCCATGCATTGCTGAATGAATCGAATGCAGGTGTCCGTCTTTCATCGGTCAGTGCCTTCCGAAATCAATCTGAAAATAAAAAGATCGTTGATCCTGCAATCAAAACTACTTTGATAAAATCTCTTACAACTGATGAGAATCCAGGTGTGCGAAGTGAAGCATTGAGAGTACTTCAGCGGTGTGATTTCGGCACTGATATTCGCGACGCATTGTTGCACGTAATTGCAAAGGATGAAAATTCAGGAATTCGTGTTGCGGCAATCAATGCGCTTGAAATTATAAAAATGGACGGGACAAAATTCGATGATGTAACGATCAATGCACTGAAACAACAAATTGGAAAAGAACAAAACAATTATATCCGCAATCGTGCGGTCAATTTAGTAAAGGAGATATATCAATGAAAACGAAACGTATTCAACTGTTGGTGATGTGTGTGATACTTGCTTCTGCTTTGATGTTTGCTAGTGATCAGGGAACACCCAAGCCGCCAAAACCACCACGGCAATCAAGTTCACATGCTGGATTGGCAACCCCCACGCCTTCGTCGAGTATGCAATCTCGCAAAGAACAAACATTCACGGTTGGAAAAGGAAGTTCCCTTGAAGTTTCTGTCAGTGGCTGCGAGATTCTTATCAAATCATCGGAAAAGAATGAGATCAATGTTGTTGTCGATGGAATTGATGAAGAAGATATGGAATATGTAAAGCTGACTCAATCGGGAGATGAAGTGAGAGTTTCTTATCGCCCGAAATGGGGGGATCATAGCGACGGAAGATTCTTGATCACTGTTCCTTCGCAGACAAAACTCGATTTACGAACATCGGGTGGAGATATAGAACTGCAGGGAAATATTACTGGTGATGTTAAAGGTTCAACATCAGGTGGAAATATTACAATTGAAAAAGTCAAAGGTATGGTAAATATGTCCACATCTGGCGGTGATGTTCGTACCGGTGACATTGACGGGAAAGCAGATCTTCGAACATCCGGCGGAAATATTACGCTAGCAAATGTCAATGGAGAAGCGTCAGTAAATACTTCAGGTGGTGATATTCGTATAGACAAAGTTGCAAAGAAACTCGATGCCAGAACTTCCGGCGGAGATATTGAAGTTGGTGATATTGGCGGCGATGCCTCACTTTCCACTGCGGGTGGTGATGTTCGAGTCGGCAAAGTTAGTGGCAGCGCATTTCTCAGAACAGCCGGAGGAGATCTCAATTTAAAAGGAGCTTCCGGAACTGTTGAAGCAAAAACCGCGGGCGGTGATATTGATCTGAAGAATATTACCGGATCAATTGAGGCGAGTACGGCAGGTGGAAATGTGAATGCTGAATTAATTCCCAGCGGAAAAGGAAATAGCAAATTGAAAACTGCCGGTGGTGATGTTCGACTTTCATTGCCGGAAAATGCAAAAGCGACAATTGAAGCGACAATTCGTTTACGAGATAATTGGGGATCGTCATCGCGAAAATCCAAATACGAAATTCGTTCGGACTTCAAAGCAGAATCGTATGAAAAAGACGAAGATCGTGAAGAGATTCGCGCACGCTATGTCATCAATGGCGGCGGAGAAACTATCATTCTTGAAACAGTCAATGGTTATATCGACATCAAGAAAAAATAATTTTGAATAGTAATGAAACAAACTCACTGAAGCGGCGTAGCCTTAATAACTATTGCCGCTTTTTGAGTTATAGGGAGGAATAATGAATAGTATTTGTCGTTTGATTCTATCTTTTGCAGTGATTGCGACGCTTTCATATGCCGAGCAGAAAATTCAGGCGCATAAACTTAATGAACAAATTATCGTTGATGGAAAATTAGAGGAAAAAATTTGGCAAACTTCACAATCCATTTCTGACTTCAAACAAAAAGATCCCATTCAAGGATCACTTCCGAGCGAAAAAACAGAGGTATGGATAGCATATGATAATGAGGCAATTTACATTGCCGCTCGAATGTTTGATTCATCTCCTGATTCAATCATGGCACTTCTTGATCGACGAGATAATTTGAATACAGCGGATTGGTTTGGTGTTCATCTTGATCCGTACAGAGACAAACGCAGCGGAAATTATTTTGTGATTGGTCCCTCCGGTACCATCGGTGATGGTGTTCTCTATAATGATGATTGGGATGATGATGATTGGGACGGTGTATGGGAAGGTAAATCAAATATTGATGAGCAAGGCTGGACAACTGAAATGAGAATTCCTTTTTCTCAACTTCGTTTCCAGGATAAAGATCAACAAGTATGGGGGATAAATTTCCGCCGTGATATTGGTCGAAAAAATGAAATAGATTATATCGTGTATACTCCAAGAATGGAAAGCGGGTTTGTTTCAAGATTTCCCGAACTTGTGGGAATAGAGGGAGTGAAACCTGCGAACGCGTTAGAGGTTTTACCATTTGCTACATCGAAAGCAGAATACACTCACCCCGCACCGGGAAATCCTTTTAACAATGGATCACAATATAAGCAGGAACTCGGAGCTGATATTCGATATGGATTGAGCAGCAATCTTGTTTTGAATGGAACAATTAATCCTGATTTCGGACAAGTCGAAGTTGATCCTGCAACAGTGAATTTATCCGATGTTGAATCAATGTTTCAAGAGAAACGTCCGTTCTTTGTAGAAGGTGCAAACATTTTCACAAATTACGGCCAAGGTGGAGGAAGTAATTTCTGGAATTTCAATTTCCCCTATACAACACCGTTTTATAGCCGAAGAATTGGAAGATCTCCGATAGGGAATGATACATTAAGTAATGTTGATTTTTTAGAATCACCATTCGCAACCAAAATTCTTGGCGCAGGAAAAATTTCCGGAAAAGTTGCTAATGGATGGAATGTCGGAACGATTCATGCAGTTACCGCTCGTGAATTTGCAGAATATAAAACCAACAATCTTCGTTCAGAAGCTGAAGTGGAACCGCTGACATATTATGGAGTTGGTAGAATTCAGCGTGATTTTAATGATGGGAAACAAGGCATAGGATTGTTAAGTACCTTCACGCAAAGAAAGTTTTCTGATAATGTTCTTAAAAATAGTTTAAATGATAACGGATTGTTTGTTGGAATGGATGGCTGGACATTTCTCGATACCAACAAAACTTGGGTTATAACAGGATACGCAAATCTTTCCCGCGTTGAAGGAAGCAAAACTAGAATAACCAGTTTACAAACAAATTCACAACATTATTTTCAGAGACCGGATGCCAGTCATTTAAATGTAGATACCAATGTAACATCATTAACAGGATATGCAACCCGTTTTTATTTGATCAAACAAAAAGGAAACTTCTTCTTTAATTCCTCATTTGGATTAATAGATCCAAATTATGAAGTGAATGATCTTGGTTTTCAGTCGCGTGCCGATGTGATCAACATGCATATTGGCGCAGGGTATAATTGGACTGAACCCGATGGTTTCTTTAGAAGAAAAGAATTGGGAGGGGGTTTTGGACAAAGTTACGATTACGAAAAGAACTTAGTTCATCGTATTTTGGTGCATTTTGGTTTTGTTCAATTCATGAATTTTTATACTCTGAATTGGAATCTAAATCTGAATCCAAATGAATTTTACAGTAATCGCAGAACTCGCGGTGGTCCGTTAACCGTAAATAAGCCGGCATTCAATTACAATTTTGAGTTTTCATCGGATTATAGTAAGCCAATTGTTATCGAAATAAATGGCGGGAATGAAAAATCTACTCAAAGCAATTCAACCTGGTTTGGGTTTTGGACCCAATACCGTCCTGTTTCAAATCTAACATTTTCTATTGGCCCAAACTTTTCAAAGGATGACCTTAAACTGCAATGGATTGGGACAGTCTATTCAGATCCATTGGCAGTGAACACATTTGGGAGTAGATATGTTTTTGCAGAACTAGATTACAATGAATTATCTGCGAACATTCGCCTTAACTGGACATTTACACCAACATTAAGCTTGCAATTATATCTACAGCCGCTAATCGCTTCACAATCATATTCCAATCTAAAAGTGTTGATGAAATCGAAGTCTAATGATTATCTCGTGTATGGAACAAATGGTTCAACAGTAAGCGATTCTGTAGAAAATAACATTATTGTTGGTCAAACAGTTGATGTTGACGGAGCTTCTGGATCTTCTCCGAGCACATTTATTGGAAATCGCAATACCACAACTAAAGAGTTGCGCGGAAATGCTGTATTGCGTTGGGAATATCTTCCCGGCTCAGCTATTTATTTTGTGTGGACACAAAGTCGATTTGACGCAGAATCAAATGGAAACGCACAATTTGGTCGTTCACTGGATCGCTTAATTAGTGCAAAAGCCGATAATATTTTCCTGGTTAAAATGAGTTATTATTTTAATATGTAATCAATAAAAAATTGTTGTAAAATTAATTTGCCGCAGTTTTCACGAATATTTTTGTATTTTATTTGTGAATCGTGTGGCATTTTTTTTGGAAAATAATGAAAGAATACATACAAATAAATAAAATATCCGTATCTGCAATTATGCTATGGTTGATTGTCTTTTCAGTCTATTTGAGAACCCTTGCACCTGCTGTAGGATTCATTGATAGCGGAGAGTTGTCAGCTGTTGCGATGACTCTTGGAATTGCACATCCAACCGGTTATCCATTATTTACTCTGTTGTGTAGAGTGTTTTCGATGCTTCCGATTGGGGGTGAAGAAATAGTACGATTGAATCTCTTTTCTGCATTGTTGACCTCAATTGCAGCGAGTGTTTTCTTTTTTTTTCTCCTTGAGCTGTTTAAGTATTTTAAGAAAGAGAAAAACAATTCTATTTTATTTGCTTCGTCTTTTTCAGTTTTAATTTTAGCGTTTTCAAAATCTTTCTGGACACAGGCTGTTTCCATTGAAGTATATTCATTACATCTTCTGTTAATTTCTTTAATACTATTTCTTTTTGTAAAAGCAATCAATAAGAATGATAAGAAGATATGGGTGTTTTTTGCATTTTTAGTAGGATTATCATTTACAAATCATCTCACAACAATTCTTCTTGCTCCCGCGTTGATGTACTGGTTCTTTGCTGAATTTGGAATTACTAAAAATGCGTTTAAGAAAATGCTATTCTTAATTCCATCATTCCTCGCCGGAATTTCGGTTTATCTTTACTTGCCAATTCGTGCTTCACAATCTCCGTTGTTGAACTGGGGGAACCCACAATCGATCGAAAAATTTTGGTGGCATTTTACTGGCAAACAATTTCGGGTATGGATGTTTTCCTCAGGCGATGCCGCAAGAAAACAATTGAATTATTTTTCTGAAAATCTTTCTAACGAATTTCATTTTATAATTCTTATCATAGCGGTTGTCGGTTTTTTCATTTTGCTTTTTTCAAGCCGAAGGATATTTGTATTTACTTTATTGTTGTTTGTTTCTTGTGTCTTATACGCCATCAACTATGATATCCATGATATTGATTCCTATTTTCTCTTGGCGTTTATTTCTCTAGCAATTTTTGTCAGTATTGGGACGCAGAAAATCCTTGATAATTTTGAAGGAAAGTTGGTAAATACAATTGCAGCAGTTGTTATGGTTGGATTGGTATCTGTTCAACTCGTTACCAATTACACCAAAGTTGATCTGAGTAATAATTATCTTGTTGAAGATTATACGAATAATATTTTACTCAACCTCCCAAAGAATTCAATAGTTCTTTCATATCAATGGGACTACTTTGTTTCCGCATCATATTACCTTCAACATGTTAAAAACATTCGCCCTGATGTCATTGTATTGGACAAAGAACTTTTTAGACGGTCGTGGTATTTTTCTCAATTGAAAAAAATGCACCCAACCTTAATGGACAAATCAAAACAAGAAGTTGAATTGTTTCAACAGGAGCTATTTAAATTTGAGCATGAACTTCCATATGATTTTTCTATCATTGAGGGAAGATATTCACAGATGTTAAAAAGTTTTATTGAAAAGAGTGAGTCAGTTCATTTTTATATAACACCAGAAATTGAATTGCAATACACGATTGGATATAATAAAATTCCGGAAGGATTGTTGTTCCGATTAATGAAAGATACTGCGTATAGTCCGGCGGCATTCCCTAAAATACAATTTCGAAATTCTCCAAACACAGATGTTTATTCCCTACAAATCAAAAAATTGACCATAGATGGGATGTTGCGTAGGGAAATGTACGAGAAGGCATATGACAGAGATTCTTTAGCAATTCTATACAACCAAAAAGCTTTAGAAATAAGCTCAATGTTCCAATCTCAGGTTAGCAAATTTTAACGCTAAATCAGTTGACTTTGTAGGAAAAAAGTATATATTTGTTAACTCCACCACAATACATTTTCTGTAAAAATCAATAATATTGGATTTTACTGGATTTTTAGATCTTTGAAATATTATGTGCTGGCGTAGCTCAGTTGGTAGAGCAGCTGATTTGTAATCAGCAGGTCAGGGGTTCAAATCCCCTTGCCAGCTCCATAGTTTAGGGTAGGTAGCGAAGTGGTTAAACGCAACAGACTGTAAATCTGTCGCCCTCGGGCTTCGGAGGTTCGAATCCTTCCCTACCCACAGCGCAAAAACCTGCTTGCGTAGCTCAGTTGGTAGAGCACGTCCTTGGTAAGGACGAGGTCACCGGTTCAATCCCGGTCGCAAGCTCTACTAAAAGATTTTGAGTATGGTTTTGTTGGCGGCAAAATTTAGATGCGGAAGTAACTCAGTTGGTAGAGTCACAGCCTTCCAAGCTGTTGGTCGCGGGTTCGAGTCCCGTCTTCCGCTCAAAAAGATGTAATGTTTTGTTAGTTTTAGTTATAGATAAGGAATGAAGTATGAGAGATATAATTACCCTCGAATGCACCGTTTGCAAGGAACGTAACTATTCAACTACGAAGAATAAAAAGAAACAAACAAATCGTGTTGAGTATAAAAAATATTGTTCCCGCTGCAACAAACACACTATTCACAAAGAAACCAAATAAATTTCGTACGGGTGTAGCTCAATTGGTAGAGTAGCGGTCTCCAAAACCGTTGGTTGGGGGTTCGAGTCCCTCCACCCGTGCAGAAGTGTCAAGGTTATTATGAAAGA
Organism: Bacteroidota bacterium; assembly: GCA_030679145.1. GTDB lineage: Bacteria > Bacteroidota > Ignavibacteria > UBA10030 > UBA8401 > UBA8401. The sequence continues at coordinate 75,265 of JAUXTU010000055.1, forward strand.
AAAAATTATCAACTTCTTTACTGACGTCTACAAAGAGATGGGTAAAGTAACTTGGCCGACACAAAAAGAATTACAGGAGTCAACCCTTGTTGTCCTTAGTGTTTGCGCAGTTATTGCCATTTTTGTCTATGTAGTTGACACCATCGTTAGTCAAGCAATAAAGGGACTCTTTTAGGTGGAAACTGCCGTTTTACATCGATGGTATGTTGTTCGTACCTACTCGGGACATGAGAATAAAGTAAAACTTGCCATGGAAAACGAAGCGAAAGAGCTTGGTTTGACAGAGAAGCTTACCAGAATTCTTATTCCCGCAGAAAAAATCTTTGAAGTTAAAGATGGAAAAAAGAAGAGCAAGACGAAGAATTTTTTTCCTGGATATATTCTGGTTGAAGCTATTCTTGACGAAAAGACTAAGCATCTGATTCTTAATACTCCATCAGTATTGAGCTTTGTTGGTACAAAAGATCGTCCTGTTCCGCTCCAACCCGATGAAGTTAAGCGATTAATCGGCAAGATTGAAGAGAAAAAAGAGGACGGAACAGAAGTGGAACGATTTGAAGTGCCATTTCATATCGGCGAACCGGTGAAGATTATCAGTGGCCAATTTCATAATTTCACTGGTTTTGTGCAAGAGATTAATGCAGAAAAGTTACGTTTAAAGGTTATGGTTAGCATTTTTGGAAGAAAGACTCCAATTGAGCTTGATTTTAGTCAGGTAGAGATTGAGAAATAGTTTAATAATTTAATTATTAGTAGAGAACAATATGGCAAAAAAAGTCGTTGGTTTTATTAAGTTGCAAATTCCTGCAGGGCAAGCTAACCCTGCACCTCCAATTGGTCCGGCCCTTGGTCAAAAGGGAGTGAATATCATGGAGTTTTGCAAGCAGTTTAATGCAAGAACTCAGTCGCAAGCCGGCTTAATTATTCCTGTAGTTATTACGGTATTTTCTGATAAATCATTCACATTTATCACCAAAACTCCTCCGGCCGCAGTTTTATTGATCAAAGCAGCTAAAGTTCAAAAAGGTTCAGGTGAACCCAACCGTAACAAAGTTGGTAAAGTAACAAAAGCTCAATTGAAAGAAATTGCGACAATGAAAATGCCGGATTTAAATACTACGGATGTAGTTGCAGCAATGAGCATGATTGAAGGAACAGCAAAAAGTTTAGGAATTACAGTCGAAGGTTAATCATTCATTTATAGTGGGAGTTATATCTAGAATATAACGTCTGGACCACAGAGGAGAACTAATGGCTCACGGTAAGAAATACAAAAATGCAGTAAAGAAATTTGACGCCAAGAAGATATATTCTGTTGAGGAAGCAGTTGGAATTGTCAAGGATGTTGCATCAGCGAAATTCAGTGAAGCAGTTGATATTGCTGTTCGTCTTGGTGTTGATCCAAAAAAAGCAGATCAGGCAGTTCGCGGAACAGTTGCACTTCCACACGGAATTGGTAAATCCGTTCGCGTATTGGTAATGGCAAAATCACCGAAAGATGCAGAAGCAAAAGCAGCAGGTGCAGATCATGCCGGTCTTGAAGAATATGTTGAAAAGATCAAAGGCGGTTGGGCAGATATTGATGTTATCATTGCTACTCCGGATGTGATGGTTGAAGTTGGTAAACTTGGAAAAATCCTCGGACCGCGCGGCTTGATGCCAAACCCAAAAAGTGGAACAGTAACACTTGATGTTGCAACCGCAGTGAAAGAAGTTAAAGCCGGAAAGATCGAATTTAGAGTTGACAAAGCTGGTGTTCTTCATGCGACGGTTGGTAAAGCAAATTTTGATAAAGAAAAACTGGTCGATAATGTGAAAGCATTCCTTGCAACTGTTGGAAAATTGAAACCATCGACATCGAAAGGACAATACGTAAAGAGTATTTTCATTTCATCAACGATGGGACCGGGAGTTCAGATTGACCGAACAACCGTACAATCATCATAAAGAATTTACGCACTCATACTTTAATAAACTGATAGGATGCCTCGTGAAAAAATCGAGGGCTTCTCATTGTATCAAGAAAAAAAATAATAACTATGATTAAATCAGAAAAAGAACAACAGGTCGCCGAAATTCAGGAGATGGTCTCCAAGGCACAAGGAATGTTCTTTACTGATTTTTCCGGAATCACCGTTGAGCAAATAGATGTCTTGCGCAATGAGTTCCGAAAATCCGGTATTGAATATAGGGTCGTTAAAAATACATTCGCGAAAAAAGCATTGCAAAATGTTTCCGGGTACGATAAGGTGTTGGATAAACTTGTCGGGCCAACCGGTATTGCGTTTGCATATTCTGACGCTGCTGCACCGGCGAAGATCATTCAAAAGTTCAAAGAGAAAAACGAAAAATTTTCAGTAAAGATCTGTGTTGTTGAAAAGCAAGTGTATGAAGCTTCCAAATTAAAGGAACTTGCCGCATTGCCTTCACGTCCGCAAATCATTGCTGGAATTCTTGGTTCACTCAATTCACCGATCTCAGGCGTTGTTGGTGTATTAAACGCAGTGGTTCGTGATGTTGTTGGAGTGCTCGATGCTATTGAAAAGAAAAAAGCCGCGTAAAGCAAATTCCTGAATGGAATAAGAATTTAAAAACATAATCTAGAAATAAGGAGATACAACAATGTCAGCAGTAGCAGAATTAGTAGAAAAAATTGAAAAACTCACACTTCTTGAAGCAGTAGAACTCAAGAAAGCACTCGAAGAAAAATTCGGCGTATCAGCAGCGGCACCAGTGATGATGGCAGCAGCAGCACCAGCTGGCGGAGCACCTGCAGCAGAAGCGCAGACCGAATTCTCAGTTGAATTGACCGAAGGCGGCGCACAAAAGATCAACGTTATTAAAGTTGTTCGCGAAGCAACAGGTCTTGGATTGAAAGAAGCGAAAGATCTTGTTGACGGTGCACCGAAAGTCGTTAAAGAAGGTCTGAGCAAAGCAGATGCAGATGCATTGAAAAAGAAACTTGAAGAAGCAGGCGCAAAAGTTGCGCTGAAGTAATTCTTCTCTTACCTTTTTCATTACTCTGGAATGTTGCTTATAAAAAATTCAATAGAATAGTGAACTTTACCAAGCCGATAGTTTCGTTTTCAACAAAAACGAGACCTCGGCTTGTGTATTCTTTTGTCATAACGCCTCATGTTGTTTGATTTTCAAAAAAATTTCGTTTTGTTCATCGCTTTGCGTTGAACAATCATTACAATAACCAACATCATTATCAGGTTCGCCTGAAGGAGTGATTGACTTGAAAAGCCAATCCCGATTACATCTCGATCCGAAAACCGGCCGCCATAGTTTTGGAACAATCAATGAAGTTGTCGAATATCCCGATCTGCTTAACGTGCAGATGGAATCGTTCGAACATTTTCTTCAGGAAAAAATTTCTCCGTTCAAACGCAAGAGCAGAGGTTTGCAGCAAGTATTCCTCCAAAATTTTCCAATCACGGATTCAAGAGAGAATTTTCTTTTGGAGTTTGTTGAATATTATGTAGAGAAAGCAAAATACACTGTACGTGAATGCCAAGAGCGCGGACTGACATACGCAGTACCTCTCAAAGCTAAATTACGTCTCTCGCAAAAAGCGGAGAATGGTGAAGGCTATACGGATACGATCGAAGATACAGTGTATCTCGGCAATCTTCCGTATATGACAGACCGAGGAACATTCATCATCAACGGTGCAGAACGTGTTATCGTGAGTCAGCTGCATCGCTCGCCCGGCGTGTTCTTTAGTGAGTCAACGCATCCGAATGGAACACCGATCTATTCCGCACGCATTATTCCATTCCGCGGATCGTGGGTTGAATTCGCAACAGACATCAACAATGTGATGTATGCGTATATTGATCGCAAAAAGAAATTTCCCGTTACAACACTGCTTCGTGCGCTTGGATATTCTTCTGATGATGAGATCATGGAATTGTTTGACCTTGTTGAAGAAGTGAAAGTTGCAGATATCGATCTGAAAGATTATATCGGGCGAATTATTTGCGGTGATGTTGTTGATCGCAAAACCGGCGAGATCATTATTAACAAAGATACGCTTGTTTCTGACGAAACAGTAAAAAAAATCAAAAAATCAGATATCAAAAAAATCCGATTCCTGAAATCAGAAGAACCGGGAAATCGTTCAGTTATTGCAAACACAATAATGAAGGATGCGGTTCACAGTGAAGAGGATGCTCTTGAAACAATCTATCGTCAGCTTCGCTCTGGCGATGCTCCTGATCTTGAAACAGCAAAAAGTTTGATCGACAAATTGTTCTTCAACCCGAAGCGATATGATCTTGGTGATGTAGGTCGTCATCGTATCAATGCAAAATTGAAACTTGATATTGCTGAAACAACTACCACTCTTACGAAAGAAGATATTATTGCAATCATCCGGTATTTGCTCGATTTGAAACAAGGCAAAACTTCGGTAGATGATATCGATCATTTGGGAAATCGTCGCATCAGAACTGTTGGCGAACAAATTGCTGCTCAGTTCAATATTGGTCTTGCACGTATGACCCGCACGATTCGTGAACGGTTGAATGTTCGCGACCAAGAAAAAGTTGCTCCGGGTGATCTTGTTAATGCTCGTACTATTACAAGCGTTATCAATACATTCTTCGGAACGAATCAACTCTCGCAATATATGGATCAAACCAATCCGCTTGCAGAGTTGACGAACAAACGCCGGATGTCAGCGCTCGGACCGGGTGGGTTAACACGTGAACGCGCAGGATTCGAAGTTCGTGACGTTCACTATACACATTATGGCCGTCTCTGTCCGATTGAAACTCCCGAAGGACCGAACATTGGTCTTATTTCTTCATTATCAATGCATGCTCGTGTGAATGAATATGGATTTTTAGAAACTCCATATCGAGTTGTAAAAAAAGGAAAAGTAACTGACGAGATCGAATTCTTAAACGCAGAAAAAGAAGATGAATTCACAATTGCTCAGGCAAATGCTCCGATCGATGAAAAAGGAAAATTCTTAACTGAGAAAGTTCAAGGAAGAAAAGCGGGAGATTTCGTCGTTCAATCTCCTGATGAGATGCAATATATGGACGTTGCGCCAACGCAGATTGTCAGTGCGGCAGCAGCACTTATTCCATTCTTAGAACATGATGATGCTAACCGCGCATTGATGGGATCGAATATGCAACGCCAAGCTGTACCGTTGCTTCGACCGCAAGCTCCAATAGTTGGCACCGGTTTAGAACAAAAGATCGCTCGCGATTCACGCACGTGTGTTATTGCAGAACGCAGCGGTGTTGTAGAAAATGTGTCCGGTGAAAAGATCATTGTTCTCTATGATATCGATGAAGATAACGTTGAGCAGTTAGTAAGTTTTGAAGATAAACGCCGCGTTGAATACAAATTGGTGAAATTCTTCCGAACAAACCAAGATACCGGTTTGAATCAGAAACCGGTTGTTATCCCCGGTCAACGCTTCAAAAAAGGTGATGTTCTAGCTGATGGTTGCGCAACAGATCAAGGTGAACTAGCATTAGGTAGAAATCTACTTGTTGCATTCATGCCGTGGCGCGGTTACAACTTTGAAGACGCTATTATCATGAACGAACGTATCGTTTCTGAAGACGTTTTCACTTCGGTTCATATTGAAGAATTTGAATTACAGGTTCGAGATACAAAACGCGGTGAAGAAGAATTGACCCGTGAAATCCCAAACGTCAGCGAAGAAGCAACAAAAGATCTCGATGAAAATGGAATTATCCGGATTGGTGCTGAAGTAAAAGAAGGTGATATTCTTATTGGAAAAATTACTCCTAAAGGAGAAACCGATCCGACACCTGAAGAAAAATTGTTGAAAGCAATTTTTGGAGATAAAGCTGGTGATGTGAAAGATGCTTCATTGAAAGCACCGCCAGGTATGAAGGGTATCGTCATCTCAACAAAATTGTTCAGCCGTAAGAAAAAAGATGCTGATACAAAGAAAGAAGATAAGAAGCGCCTTGATATTCTTGAAAAGATTCACGGACAGAATATAGAAGCGCATTATGAAAAACTAGCACGCAAGCTCGGGTTACTTCTTGACGGAGAAAAATCAGCGGGTGTTAGAAATCTTGACGGTGAAATGATATTCCGCAGCGGAACACAGTTTAAGATGGATACATTTGTTGACAACAAAAAGCTTGACAAATTGGATCCAAAACATGAATGGGTTGACGAGAAGCGAAAAAATAATTTGATCGAAAAAATCTATCAACATTATTTTGATTCATTAAATCATATCGAAGAAGCATACAAGCACGAAAAAAACAAGATCACTATTGGTGATGAATTGCCACCGGGAATTGTTCAGTTGGCAAAAGTATACGTCGCAAAGAAACGTAAACTTTCTGTTGGTGATAAAATGGCTGGTCGTCACGGAAACAAAGGTGTAGTTGCTGCTATTGTTCCGTCGGAAGATATGCCGTTCATGCCAGATGGTCGTTCGGTTGATATCGTGTTGAATCCGCTCGGTGTTCCTTCTCGTATGAATATCGGTCAGTTATTTGAGACGGCACTCGGCTGGGCAGGGAAAGCACTTGGAATTAAATATGCAACACCGATTTTTGACGGCGCAAGTTGGGAAGATGTGCAGGAAGAATTGAAGAAAGCAAATCTCAATGTTGATTCACGCAGCACATTGTTAGATGGTCGAACAGGTGAAACATTCGATCAACAAGTAACTGTTGGTCAGATATATATGCTTAAACTTTCACACTTGGTTGACGATAAGATTCACGCCCGGTCAATCGGACCGTACTCGTTGATCACGCAGCAGCCACTTGGCGGTAAAGCACAATTCGGCGGTCAGCGTTTTGGAGAGATGGAAGTGTGGGCACTTCAAGCTTATGGTGCCGCACATGTGCTTCAAGAAATGTTGACTGTAAAATCTGATGACGTTATGGGACGAGCGAAAGTGTATGAAGCGATTGTTAAAGGGGAGAACCAGCCGGAAGCGAATATTCCGGAATCCTTTAACGTGCTTGTGCGCGAATTGCAAGGCCTTGGGTTAGAAGTTAAAATTGATTAAAAATTGAATGAACAACACCGTTGTTCATCATCTATTATAAAATGGAGAGTAGAATAAATGTTCCACTCAAAAGACAACAGTAAGAATACAAAATTATTTTCCCGCATCAGTATCAGTCTTGCATCATCCGATGCTATTCTGACACGGTCATACGGAGAAGTAACGAAACCGGAAACAATCAACTATCGCTCATTCCGTCCGGAACGTGATGGATTATTCTGCGAACGTATTTTCGGTCCAACACGAGACTGGGAATGTTATTGCGGAAAATACAAACGCATTCGGTATAAAGGTATTATCTGCGATCGTTGCGGTGTTGAAGTAACACAAAAAAGTGTTCGCCGTGAACGTATGGGTCATATTGCGCTTGCAGTTCCAATCGTTCATATCTGGTACTTCCGTTCATTGCCGAGCAAGATCAGCTACATTCTTGGAATCAGCAACAAGGATCTTGAAAAGATTGTGTATTACGAATCGTATGTTGTAACAAACCCTGGAACAACTGGGTTACAACAGAAAGATCTTATTACGGAAGATCAATTCTTTGAAATTCTCTCATCGCTTCCTGAAAAGAATCAGGATCTTGAAGATGATGATCCAAAGAAATTTGTTGCAAAAATCGGTGGCGAAGCGATTAAAGATCTTTTGAAGAAAGTTGATGTTGAAATATTGTCTGCAGAGCTTCGCGCACAGCTTCGCGTTGAAACTTCGCAGCAGAAAAAACTGGATCATCTAAAACGTCTCCGCGTTATTGAAGCATTTCGTGAGCGTGAAGGCGGACCGGCAAACAAACCGGATTGGATGGTACTCGATGTTATTCCAATCATTCCTCCGGAACTTCGTCCTCTTGTTCCGTTGGAAGGCGGACGTTTTGCTACATCAGATTTGAACGATCTGTATCGCCGCGTTATCATTCGCAACAATCGTTTAAAACGTCTTATCGATATCAAAGCTCCTGAAGTTATTCTTCGTAATGAAAAACGAATGTTGCAAGAAGCTGTCGATTCATTGTTTGATAATTCGCGCCGGAATAATGCAGTTCGAAGCGACAACAATCGTGCACTGAAATCTCTTTCCGATATGTTGAAGGGAAAGCAAGGACGTTTCCGTCAGAACTTGCTCGGTAAGCGTGTTGATTATTCCGGACGTTCGGTTATCGTTGTCGGACCAGAATTACAATTACATCAAGCAGGTCTTCCAAAAGATATGGCGGTTGAATTATTTAAACCATTTATCATTCGCAAATTGATCGAGCGTGGATTCTCAAAGACCGTGAAGAGCGCAAAGAAGATGGTGGAGAAAAAGGGTCCGGAAATTTGGGAAATTCTTGAAAATATTATTGATGGGCATCCGATTCTCTTGAATCGTGCCCCAACGCTTCATAGACTTGGTATTCAAGCATTCCAGCCAGTACTTGTTGAAGGTAAAGCGCTTCGAATTCATCCGATGGTGTGTACTGCGTTCAACGCAGACTTCGACGGCGACCAGATGGCGGTTCACATTCCATTATCATTTGATGCTCAGCTTGAAGCTCGGGTACTGATGTTATCATCGCACAATATTCTTTCACCAGCGAGTGGTGCACCTGTTATTACACCTACTCAAGATCAAGTGTTAGGTTGTTATTATCTTACAAAATCTCGCACAGGTGCCAAAGGTGAAGGATCTTCATTTTATTCTGCTGAGGAAGTTATCATTGCATACAATGAAGACAAATTAAATTTACATGCACGCATTAAAGTTCGTTACGAAGGGAAAATGATTGAAACGACAACCGGTCGTGTGATCTTCAATCAAATTGTTCCTTCTGATCTTGGCTTCATTAATGAATTGCTAAGCAAGAAACGTCTTGTTCAAATTATTGCACAAGCGTTTCGAAAGAGCGGCAATCAACGCACAGCACGATTCCTTGATGATATGAAGACGCTTGGATTTACGTACGCAATGCGCGGCGGTCTCTCTGTGAATATTGCTGACGTAGCAATTCCAAAAGAGAAAGAAGAATTAATCCACAAAGCACAAAAAGAAGTTGATTCGGTTGAGAAGCAATATCAAAATGGTTTCATCACCAACGGTGAACGTTACAATAAAGTCATCGACGTTTGGACCCGTACAACGAGTCGAGTTGCAGAGCGATTATTTGATTCACTTCAAAATTCAAAAGAAGGTTTTAACTCTATCTATATGATGATCGATTCCGGTGCTCGTGGTTCTAAAGAGCAGGTTCGTCAGTTGGCTGGTATGCGCGGATTGATGGCTAAACCGCAAAAATCATTATCGGGAGCAACAGGAGAACTGATCGAGAATCCGATTATTGCAAACTTCCGTGAAGGGTTATCAATTCTTGAATACTTTATTTCTACACACGGTGCTCGCAAAGGTTTGGCAGATACAGCATTAAAAACAGCGGATGCTGGTTACCTGACCCGACGCCTTGTTGACGTTGCTCAAGATGCGATTATTTCATCAGTTGATTGCGGAACATTCCGCGGTGTACTTACCGGTGCATTAAAAGAAGGTGAAGATGTAAAAGAACCGCTTTCAGAACGTATTGTTGGCAGAGTTTCTGTTCATGATGTTCGCGATCCAATGAACAACAAAGTATTGTTAAAAGCTGGTGAAATTATTGATGAAGAAGTCGCACAACAAATTTCAGAAACTTCCATTGAGTTAGTTGAAATTCGGTCGGTGTTAACCTGCGAATCTAAACGCGGTGTTTGTGCAAGATGTTATGGAAGAAATTTGACAACAGGAAATCTTGTTGAGGTTGGTGAAACTGTCGGGGTCATTGCTGCACAATCAATCGGTGAACCAGGTACGCAATTGACACTTCGAACGTTCCATACCGGCGGTACCGCAAGTTTGATTGCAAACCAATCGCACATCACTTCAAAGTTTGATGGATATTTAAAATTTGATAGTGTTAAAGCGATTAAAATTACGACAGATGAAGGTGAAAGAATTCTTTCACTTGGACGCAGTGGTACAATCCAAGTATTGAATAATGATAATGCAGTCTTGACAAAATATGATGTTCCATACGGCGCAATCCTACAATTACCTGATGGTGCTCAAGTTAAAAAAAGTCAATTGTTGTACGAATGGGATCCTTATAACGCAACAATCATTTCCGAATATGCCGGTGAAATTAAATACGTTGATCTGAAAGAAAATATAACGTATCGCAATGAACCCGATGAACAGACAGGACATATTCAAAAAGTTGTTATTGATTCACGCGACAAAAATTTAAGTCCGTCAATTATGGTAACGGATAAAAATGGAAAGAAAATTGCAAGCTATATTATTCCAACTCGTGCACATATCCTTGTTGATGATGGCGAGGCAATTGCTGCTGGAACTGTTCTTGTAAAAATTCCACGCGATATCGGTAAAACCCGAGATATCACCGGTGGTTTGCCGCGTGTAACAGAATTATTTGAAGCACGTTCACCTGGTGATCCAGCGGTTGTCAGTGAAATTGATGGCGTTGTTTCGTTCGGTGCTCAAAAACGTGGTAATCGTGAAGTGATTGTTACAAGTCATGATAGCCGTGAACGCAAAGTGTATATGATCGCTCTTGGTAAACACGTTCTCGTTCAAGAGAATGATTTCATTCGCAGCGGTGAGCGTTTGTGTGATGGTGCAATCGATCCGCATGATATTCTTCGCATCAAAGGAACAAGCGCTGTACAAGAATATTTGGTGAATGAAATTCAAGAAGTATATCGTATGCAGGGTGTGAAGATCAATGATAAACATATTGAAATCATTGTTCGTCAAATGATGCAAAAAGTACGCGTTACCGACGCGGGCGACAATCACTTCCTTGAAGGAGATTATGTTGACAAAGCAAAATTTGAAGATGAAAATCGTAAACTTGACGGAATGGTTTTCGTTGAGCACAAAGGAGATTCAAAATTAAAGAATAACATGCTCTCCGAAAAGAAAAAGGCAAAAGAATTAAACATTGAATTAAAGAAAAAAGAAAAGAAGACCATAGAATTCCGTGATGCAGAACCAGCATTATCCGAACCGATATTGCTTGGAATTACAACGGCTTCACTATCTACAGAAAGCTTTATCTCTGCAGCATCATTCCAAGAAACAACAAAAGTCTTGACTGATGCGGCAATTGAAGGAAAAGTAGATCATTTACTTGGATTAAAAGAAAATGTTATCATGGGTCATCTTATCCCCGCAGGAACTGGTCTAAAGAAATTCCGTGAAGTTTTGGTAACTTCAAAAAAACCTTCAAGGTATGTTGAAAAACAGATTGTTCAAGATGAACAAACAGACGAAATGAAAGAAGAAGAAGTAGTGCTTGTAAAAAAGGCACGTAAGAAGAGTAAGGTTACTGCGTAATAAACTGAGAGAAGATTAAAAAATCTTTTTTCAGTAGTTGACAAAAAAGATTTTTTTCCCTATATTAAAAGACTTAAAACTTAATAAAAATAATAAATTTTGGAGTATGTAGTTGCCAACGATTAATCAATTAGTTAGACTCGGTCGCGCAAATTTAGCTGTAAAAAGCAAATCTCCGGCGCTTGAAGGCAACCCGCAGAAACGTGGTGTATGTACGAGAGTGTATACAACAACGCCCAAAAAACCAAACTCAGCACTTCGTAAAGTTGCTCGTGTGCGTTTAACAAACCATATCGAAGTAACCGCTTACATTCCCGGTGAAGGTCATAACTTGCAAGAGCACTCTATTGTGATGATCCGCGGCGGACGTGTAAAAGATTTGCCCGGTGTGCGTTACCATATTATTCGCGGAACGCTAGATACGCAAGGTGTTCAAGATCGAAAGCAAGCCCGTTCTAAATACGGTGCAAAAAGACCAAAATAATCATAGTTTGACCTTTACCAATGAGAAAAAGCCACGCTTCCAAACGCATAGCAATATCAGACCCAAAATTTGGGGATGTTTTAGTCAATCGCTTCATCAATAATATCATGAAAGATGGTAAAAAGCATCGCGCTCAAACCATCCTTTATGATGCTCTTGAAATTATTGCTGAGCGGACAAAAACAACTACTCCTATTGACGTTTTTAAAAAAGCAGTGCATAATGTCTCTCCTGTGATTGAAATTCGAGCACGGAGAGTCGGCGGAGCAACATACCAGGTTCCTACAGAAGTTCGTCCCGAACGACGAACCGCTCTCGCAATTCGTTGGTTACTAAACTATTCGTCAGAACGTTCGGATAAGTCTATGTCGTTAAAGTTAGCTGCGGAATTCATTGCGGCTGCAAACGGCGAGGGCAATTCGGTGAAGAAAAAAGAAGATACACACCGAATGGCTGAAGCAAACAAAGCGTTTGCTCACTTTAAATGGTAATTATAAAGACCTTTTAATTTTTTAGAGAAATTATACTTAGGAGTAGGATTATTGTCTACTTTTGAGTCTCAGGAATAGTATGCCTCGTAAATTTTCATTAGATCATACGCGCAATATTGGTATAATGGCACATATTGATGCCGGTAAAACCACTACAACTGAGCGTATTCTTTTTTATACAGGTGTTTTACATCGTGTAGGTGAAGTTCATGATGGTGCGGCTACAATGGATTGGATGGAGCAGGAAAAAGAACGCGGAATAACAATTACATCTGCGGCAACGACCTGTTTTTGGAGAGATCATCGCATCAATATTATTGACACGCCTGGTCACGTAGATTTTACGATTGAAGTTGAGCGTTCGCTCCGTGTTCTTGATGGTGCTGTTGCTTTATTCTGTTCTGTTGGTGGTGTTGAACCTCAATCAGAAACAGTGTGGCGTCAGGCTGATAAGTATGGTGTTCCGCGCATTGCATTCGTGAATAAGATGGATCGTGTTGGTGCAGATTTTCTTAGTGCTGTGCAGATGATGAAAGAACGTCTTGGCGCGAATGCAATTCCAATTCAGCTTCCTGTTGGACAAGGTGAAATGTTCAAAGGAATTATTGATCTTGTAACAATGAAAGCTCATGTTTTTCACGATCACTCTAATGGAATGACGTGGGATGAAATTGAAATTCCTCATGATCTGCAAAAACAAGCTGCGGAATATCGTATCAAAATGTTAGAAGCAGTTTCTGATGAAGATGATTCTTTATTGGAGAAATATCTTGAGGGCAAAGCGATTTCTGAAAAAGAGATTATTGATGTTCTGAGAAAAGCATGTTTGAAGGTATCAATTGTTCCAGTATTGTGTGGTTCTTCGTTTAAGAACAAAGGTGTGCAGATGTTACTTGATTCTGTTGTCAATTTTTTGCCGTCGCCACTTGATATTCAGGGTGGAATGATCACTGGTCATCATCCGAATATGAAAGATACTGTGAGCCGCAAAATTGCTGATAATGAAAAGTTTACTGGTTTAGCGTTTAAGATCATGACTGACCCCTACGTGGGTCGGTTGACATTTTTCCGTGTTTATAGTGGAACTGTAAAAGCCGGTTCGTATTTGTATAATTCCGTAAGTGAAAAGAAAGAACGTATTGGTCGGGTATTGCGTATGCATGCAAACCATCGTGAAGATGTTGAAGAAGGATATGCGGGCGATATTCTTGCGGCTATTGGATTCAAAAATACCCGTACCGGGGATACGTTGTGCAGTGAAGATGATCAGATCATTCTTGAAAAAATGATATTCCCGGAACCAGTTATTCACCAAGCGATTGAGCCAAAAACGAAAGTTGATCAAGAGAAGATGGGCGAAGCTCTTTCGAAACTTGCTGAAGAAGATCCGACATTCCGTGTATCAACAAATCAGGAAACCGGTCAAACAATCATCGGCGGTATGGGTGAGTTGCATTTGGAAATTATTGTTGATCGAATGAAGCGTGAATTTAAGGTTGAAGCGAATGTTGGTAAACCGCAGGTTGCGTACAAAGAAACGGTTCGCAAAAAAGTTGTTGCTGAAGGTAAATTTATTCGTCAATCAGGCGGTAAAGGTCAATTCGGTCACGTTTGGATTGAACTTGAGCCGAATGAAAAAGGAAAAGGATATGAATTTGAAGATGCGATTGTTGGTGGTGTTATTCCGCGTGAATTCATTAAACCGGTTTCTGCTGGAATTCAAGAAGCTTTAAAGAACGGTATTCTTGCAGGATATCCAATTGAAGATGTTAAAGTTAAATTATTTGATGGATCGTATCACGATGTTGATTCATCGGAAATGGCTTTCAAAATTGCTGGTTCTATGGCATTCCAAGAGGCTGCTAGAAAAGCGGATCCGGTTATTCTTGAACCAATTATGGCTGTCGAAGTCGTTTCGCCAGAAGACTATCTTGGTGATGTAATGGGCGATTTGAGCTCGCGTCGCGGTAAAATTGAAGGTATTACTCCGCGCAAAGATGCACAAGTTATTAAATCAATGGTTCCATTGTCTGAAATGTTTGGTTATTCAACATCGCTTCGTTCAATGACTCAAGGTCGAGCTCTCTATACTATGCAGTTCGATCATTATGATGAAACACCGCGATCCGTTTCCGAACAGATCATTGAAAAAGTAAAAGGTAAGAACGCTTAGTTTTGAAAATTTAGAAAAAATCATTCACACATTAAATTAGGAGAAATCCTCATGGCAAAAGAAAAATTTGACCGCAGTAAGCCGCACGTGAACATTGGAACGATTGGTCACGTCGATCATGGTAAGACATCGTTGACTGCAGCTATTACAATGACACTTTCTCTAAAAGGTGGTGGACTCTCAACGGTCCGAACATTCGATTCAATTGACAATGCACCCGAAGAGCGCGAACGTGGTATTACAATTGCAACAGCTCACGTCGAATATTCCACAGATAATCGACACTATGCTCACGTTGACTGTCCTGGTCACGCTGACTATGTCAAGAATATGATCACTGGTGCCGCTCAAATGGACGGCGCAATTCTTGTCGTTGCAGGAACAGACGGTCCGATGCCGCAAACAAAAGAGCATATTCTTCTTGCTCGTCAAGTTGGTGTTCCAAAGATTGTGGTATTTTTGAACAAAGTTGATATTGCTGATCCTGAGTTATTGGACCTGGTAGAAATGGAATTACGCGAATTATTGACTTCATATAATTTTCCTGGAGATGAAATTCCAATTATACGTGGATCCGCTACAAAAGCTCTTGAAGCATTTGCTGCCAACAAACCAATCGATGATCCCGCATACAAACCGATTCTTGAATTGATGGCTGCTGTTGACTCTTATATTCCTGTTCCAACACGTGATATTGAAAAAGCTTTTTTAATGCCAATTGAAGACGTGTTCTCTATTACTGGTCGTGGTACAGTAGGAACGGGTCGCGTAGAACGTGGTCATGCAAAAGTTGGTGATGAAGTTGAAGTTATTGGACTAGGCGCACATAAAAAAACTGTTATTACTGGAGCAGAAATGTTCCGTAAAGAACTTGATGAAGTTCGTGCCGGCGACAATGCTGGTATCTTGTTGCGTGGTATCGAAAAAACAGATCTTGAACGCGGAATGGTTGTTGCAAAACCGGGTTCGATCACACCGCATAAAAAATTCACTGCTCAGGTATACGTATTGAAAAAAGAAGAAGGTGGACGCCATACACCATTTGTTAATGGATACCGCCCACAGTTCTATTTCCGTACTACTGACGTTACCGGTGTTGTAACAATGCCAGCCGGTGTTGAAATGGTTATGCCTGGCGACAACGTTGATAACATGCAAATTGAATTGATCACAACCATCGCTATGGACGAGGGTCTTCGCTTCGCTATCCGCGAAGGCGGTCGTACAGTTGGTGCTGGTGTTGTAACAAAGATCGTAGAGTAAAAAAATAATTCTGTCAAGATTCCGGTCTGCAAAATTGCAGGCAGGGAAATTGCACAAGGAGTGAGACATTGGCTGGTCAAAAAATTAGAATCAAATTGCGTTCTTTCGATCATAACTTGATCGATAAGTCGGCTGAAAAAATAATCAAGACGGTAAAATCAACCGGTGCTGTTGTATCCGGTCCGATTCCGCTTCCGACACGCCGTTCGGTATTCACAGTGAACCGTTCGCCGCACGTCGATAAAAAATCACGTGAGCAATT
>JAUXTU010000060.1 GCA_030679145.1 Bacteroidota bacterium
CGTCCTCGCATAAAACGCAATGCCGCTTCAATTTCTTTTGGATCATTATGAGAACTGGAAACAATCAAATGATATCCCTGAGATTGTACCGCACTATCAGCACCGCGAATAATTTCAGAGAAAAATTCCCCATGCAAGTCCGGCAGTAGTAAACCAATCGCTTCTGTCCTTTTCATAATAAGACCGCGAGCAGCCGGATTCGGCACATATTGAAGTTTCTCCACAACAGCCATTACTATCTTTCGAGTTTCAGCTTTTACTTTATCACTGCCGTTGATTACCCGTGAAACAGTTGCAATAGAAACTCCGGCTTTTTTTGCTACGTCGATGATATTGAACTGCATAATAATTCCAGACTAAAAGTAATTTTGGCAGCTTACAATGTAAACCTTTACATTATTGGGTAGAACATTTCAACCAAACGTAATTTTATTTGGGAAAAATGTAAAGGTTTACATTGGTGGTTAGAATATTAACTTTTTTAAATTTTAGAGTCAAGACTTTTTTTATCTTACGTATATTTTAGTATTTTTATATCAATCGACTCATAAGTGATTAATGTTTTACCTTGCACCCATTTTCAATATTTAAGCTATATTATGAAAAAATCCCCAATAATTGCCCTCTTTGCTTTCTGCATATCAGGTTCAATGTACGCGCAAGAAAATGATCAGCTTAAAAGTCCCTATAAGAATAGTTGGTCTGTCGATGGACCAATATTTGGTATTTCAATTATTGTAGCGTTCACCGCATCAGTCGTTGATGAAGGTACTACGAATTTAACGATCACTGAAATAAATTCTTTATCAAAAAATACTATTAATCCAATCGATCGTCTTTCGGCAGGATTATATTCCAAGGATCAATCAAGAGTGAGTGATATTCTCGTTGGCACATCAATCGTGTCTCCGCTGTTGTTAATGTTTGATAACAACATTCGTCATGATGCCGGCACCATTACCACAATGTATTTAGAGACAATACTATTTGCAACGTTCACACCTTCATATGGAAAAGGTGGAGTTCAAAGAATTAGGCCGTTCGTCTATGGAACTAAAGCACCCCTTTCTGAAAAACAAAATAACGAGGCACGACGCTCTTTTTTTTCCGGACATGCAACGTGGGCGTTTGCAACTAGCGTGTTCTTTGCTAATGTCTATTCAGATTACTATCCGAATTCTAAATACAAAGCTTATGTTTGGTATGGCTCTATTGGCCTTGCTTCGACAGTATCTATATTAAGGGTAAGTTCGGGCGCCCACTTTGTTAGTGATATCATAGTAGGTGCTGCTGTGGGAAGTTCGATAGGTTATGTGATTCCATATCTGCATCGAAATCATTCTGATTATTTTTCTTTGTTGCCACAAATCTCTCCTCAATTCAGAGGATTTAAATTGTCGTTACGTCTGAAATAAAAAGAGGCGAATATACATTCGCCTCTTTTTATTTTTAGTGTCTACCGCCGCCAGGTCCACCATGACCACCTGGCCCACCGTGACCCCCATGTCCGTCGTGACCTCGATGACCTCCTCTGTGGCCTTGTTTATTCCAGAACTTAACGACCCATGTATCAAAAAGTGCCAATTGGTCGATAGTAAGAATTGATTGAACAGATGCAACAAATTGATCGCGTGCCGCTTTTACAAGTTCATGCGCTTGAATTTTAGTGATCAGTGTATCTTCAACTTGTTGACGAATCTCTTTCAGTGATGCAAATAATGTAGCTCCATAAACTTTTACGCTATCAAATTGTTCGTCCGTTAAACCTAAATGAAATTTTAACGAACCAAGCATGCGACCATTACGTAACGAATCGTGACGAACCGAATCTGCATCCGTTGTAACAACAATTCCGTCCACTGTTTCGACTGCCATTTTCAGCATCGATGTTTCGCTGTACGCAACCGCAGAAGACGATGCATCAGTTGTACCTGTTGGATTACTTTTGTCGCATCCCACAAGCAACAATGCAAAGAACACAACCGCAAATATTTTGTTCATAGAAAAAATCCCTGAATAAAATGTGAATAAGTGAGTGAGTTAATTATTGATGAATGATCAGAGGTTGCATCATTCATTTCTACACTTCATATTACAATGGTCGTGCCAGATATTTTCATCATAATTTTTCAATTTTTAGACTTTGTAATATTTTACTACGCAAACTTTGCATGGTCAACGCATAGTATGCGCAAAAAAAATCTCGGCTAGCGGGACATTACACAATAAAGCATGGAACTCATCGTTTACTTCACATTGACATCAATCTTCTTCTGCTTTGTCTCTTCTGCTTTCGGAAGTCTTACAGTAAGAATGCCATCTTTGTATTGAGCATCAATTTCATTTGATTTGATCGTACCGGGAATTGAAAATGTCCGTTCAAATGAACCATAGCAACGTTCCATTCGTGAATAATTGCCTTCTTTCTTATCATACTCATTCTTTTTTTCACCTCGAATTGTGAGCAGATTATTTTCAAGTGTGATTTTCACGTCATCCTTATTCATCCCCGGAAGCCCAGCTTTCAAGATGTAACTATCGTTGTTTTCAACGATATCCACCGCAGGATTCCATTCACGTGAGAAGAATGAATCATTTGCAAAAACATCACCGCGGAAAAAATCATCAAAGATTCTATTCATATCGTACTGTAATGATTGCAATCCACGGAACGATGGAAATTCTCGATTCCACAACGACAATTCTTGCGTTGGGTCTCGTTTAATCAGTAACATAGTTTTTCTCCTTTCTTATCCGATCATATTTGATCGTTGAATAATGAAATAGGTTGAACGTTATTTAATTGTGATTTGTCTTGATAAATACTGCTGTTTCTTATTCAGTGTAACCCTCAACACACCGAGTTCATAGTGAGCAGCAACAGTATCAATATCAATGTCATTTGCCAATGAAAACTCTCGATAAAATTGTTTTGAGGCTTCAGAATTTTCTGATTGGATGTCAATTGTCACCGAAGCAGAAATAACCAAAGTGTTATTTTCAATGTTTGCTTTTATACTCTCCTTGACTGCGCCTGGGATATCTAAAGAAACGATATATGATTTTGGTGTTTCAAAAATATTCGCTACAGGTAAAATTGAATGAATTGTTTTCTTTTCAAGTATTTCTGTTTGCATAATTCCTATTCCTTTCTTGTCAGTTTTATCTGATTGATATTTGTTTAGGTTTTGCATTTTCATGTTTGGGAAGAACGATTTGAAGAAGACCATTCTCATGGGTAGCTGAAATCTTTTCAACATCAACCGAATATGGAAGTTTGATCGCTCGTTCAAATGCTCCATACGAGATCTCGTTGCGGATCCACTGTTCGTTTTCTTTTAATTTTGGTTGCTTACGCTCAGCTAAAATAGTTAATACACCGTCGTTCACATTCACTTTCACATCTTCTTTTACCACCCCCGGAATTTCAACATTCACGAGAACTTGTTCGCCGGTATCTTTCATTGAAACACCCGAAAACCGGTTTGTTCGATTGATTGTGGGATACGTTACAAGCGCAGAGTTAACGATTGAATCAATCTCCTCAAAAATACTTTCTACTGGTTTGAATCGGACTAACATAGTTTTCTCCTTTTTTGAATTTTATTTTTTTTGATTTGTGATTATGTTATTCAATAACAATTCAAGCACCGTGCCAAATAAAAGTTGGGGAAATTATTAAAAAATTATGGAATGAAATATTTTTGATGATATGCTGACAGGAAAGTAAGACAAGATTTCAATCTGAAATGAAATTTAGACAGAAGAGTATGACACTAAAAATAAATAATAGTTAGCCTTGTTCAGCAAGCCATCGCTCAGCATCAATCGCAGCCATACATCCGCTGCCGGCAGCAGTTATTGCCTGGCGATAATAATGATCTGCAACATCTCCTGCAGCAAATACGCCTTCAATATTTGTTTTTGTTGAACCTGCCTGCACCTTTAAATAACCGTTCTCGTGCATATCAAGAATACCTGCAAATATTTCTGTATTAGGTTTATGACCGATCGCCAAAAATAACCCGTCAGCTTTTACTATTTTTGTTTCACCTGTTTTCACATTTTTTAATTTCAATCCGGTCATTTTCTTTTTATTATTTTCCACAATCCCAAGTACTTCTTCAACAACTGAATTCCATTCGACAGAAACTTTTGGATTATTTAACACACGATCTTGCATTACCTTCGATGCACGAAATTCTTCTCTTCGGTGAATCAATGTTAGTTTTGACGCAAACTTTGTCAGAAAACTTGCTTCTTCCATTGCTGTATCTCCGCCACCAACGACATATACTTCCTGATTACGAAAGAAGAATCCATCACACGTTGCGCACGCTGAAACACCATATCCCGAAAATTCTTTTTCGGAAGGAATATCCAACCATTTTGCAGATGCTCCAGTAGAAACAATCACTGAATCCGCGGTAAACAATTCTTCATCAACCCAAACTTTAAATGGTCGTTGCGCAAAATCTACTTTCGATACAATTTTAAATTGCGATTCAGTGCCAAATCGCACTGCTTGCTTTCGCATTACATCCATCAATTCAGGGCCTTGGATTCCGTGTTCAAAGCCGGGATAATTTTCAACTTCTGTTGTGATTGTTAATTGCCCGCCTGGTTGAATTCCTTCAAAAATAAGCGGAGCAAGATTTGCCCTGCTTGCATAAATTGCCGCTGTAAGTCCGGCCGGACCGGAACCAATAATAATTACTTTGCGATGATTAGAAGACATATTTTTCTGATTTAGTGGATGGTAATTTAATGTTCAACATTATCTAAAATAATCTTTGCATTGCGAATAATTCCTTGACACTTTGTTCTTTTTATTGGAGAGTCCTTAAACCGTTTAGAAAACTCATCTTGTGAAATAGTTACCAAATTTTTCAATGATGGGTTTATGTTCTCACTTCTTGGTAAAAATTCATTGTGTCCTGTCTGTTGTTGAAATTTATTCCAAGGACAAACATCCTGACAAATATCGCAGCCGTAAATCCATTGGTCGAAATTTTTTCCTAATTCCGTTGCAATTTCGCCGCGATGTTCTATCGTCAAATACGAAATGCATCTATTGCTATCAACAATATACGGTTCTCGAATCGCATCTGTCGGACAAGCATCAATGCACGCAGTGCAAGTTCCGCAAAAGTCTTCCATTGGTGTATCGTAATCGAGTTTTTCCGTTGTAATAATTTCACCAAGAAAAACCCAGGAACCAAACTCCTTTGTAATAAGATTCGTATGTTTTCCCTGCCAACCTAGACCTGCGCGTGAGGCCCATACTTTGTCCATCATTGGACCAGTATCTACGTAATATCTATTTTCTGATCCAGGTACTAATTGTTTGATGCACTCGGCAAGCGTTTCGATTCTTTTTGTCACATGAATATGATAATCATCGCCCCATGCATACCGAGAAATTTTTCCTTCATCCAGCTTAGGTTTATGTTCCGTCGGCGTAAAATAATTTATTGCAACGCTAATTACAGATTGTGCGTTTGGAACAATATTTCGTGGATCCATTCTTCTTTCAACATTCTTTTCCATCCATTGCATTGAAGCATGATATCCACGACCCAACCAATCTTTTAAATGATCACCTTCAACATTCAACATTTCTGCTTTTGCAATCCCAACTTTACTGAAACCTAGTTCAAGAGCCTTTGTCTTTATTTGTTCAGTAAGTGTCATTTGGATTTAAGAATAACTCTAATCATTGTCATTCCTGCGTAAGCAGGAATCCATTTATAGTTCAAAGAACAAATCTTTCCATTCTGGATTATTCAATTCGATCAATTCAATTTTCCATTCACGTTTCCAACGTTTCGTCTGTGTTTCTCTTATAATTGCATCCCGAACATCTTTAAACTCTTCGAAATAAACCAACATAGTAACTTTATACTTTTGCGTAAAACCGGGAATTAAACCTTCTTTATGTTGTACAACACGATTCCTAAGATTATTGGTCATTCCAATATAGAGCGTGCCATTCTTTTGGCTTGCAAGAAAATAGGCAAAATATTTTTTATCCATAAATATGGATGCCTGCTTTCGCAGGCATGACAAAACTTATGATTTTACTTTATAACAATAACTCTTCCATTCTTCACTTCGGTCTTAAATATTTTTACTCTTCCGCTGGCATTGATTGAAATCCCTGTCCGTACATCGTACGCCCAGCCATGCATTGGGCAGGTAACAATTCCATTTTCAAACATTCCCTCGTGCAATTTCTGAAATTTCTGATGCGGACACATATTGGATATTGCACAAACTTTTCCATCAACCTTGAAGAGCGCAATTTCTTCACCGTCTACTACTATGCGTTTTCCTCTGGTTTCTTTTACTTCTTCAAAATTACAAACAACAAGATCACTCATTTAGACTCTCAGCAATCAGAAAACCAGTTTATCTTTGATTGAATATCCTTTTTCTGTCTTTTGCAGTGTTACAGCAACAGTTTCAGAATCATGTTCAAAGAACAATATCCATCCTTCTTTTTCTGCCTGAGGAATGATCCGTTGTTTTTCCTCCATCGTTACCAACGGACGGAGGTCATACCCCATAATATACGGAAATGGTATATGCGAAGTGGTCGGAATAAGATCGCAACAAAACAGCAACGTATTTTTTCCATCGGAGATCTTAGGTAATTGTTGCGCCGTTGTGTGACCATTGCAAACCACAACGGATATTCCAGGAAATATTTCCTTCTCACCTTCAATAAATTTTAATTTCTTCTTTTCAAACAGCAATTGAAAATCATCTTTGAAAAAACTTGCGCGGTCACGATCGGTTGGGTTCTGAGATAATTCCCAGTGAGATTTCTGCACATAATGTATCGCATTGGGAAATGTCACTTCAAGTTTTCCATTTACAATTTTTGTGCTTCCGCCACAGTGATCGAAATGTAAATGGGTAAGAATAACGTCTGTTACTTCTTCCGGTTTTACTCCCGCTTTCGCAAGTGATGCTTCCAATGAAAAATGAGAATTATCAAGACGGTAAATATCTTTTAACTTATCACTCCATTTGGAGCCATTTCCGGTATCGACAAGGATAATCTTACCTTCACCGCGAATGAGCAAACAACGTGCGGCAAGAGTAATCCTCATCCGCTCATCGGGAGGATTTGATTTCGACCAAAATACCCAAGGAACAACACCAAACATTGCTCCGCCGTCGAGGGCAAAGCGTCCGGTTTCGATAGAAGTTAATTCGTAGTTTCCGATTTTCATATTAATTCCAAAAATAAAAAGGTCGGTTCAATATATGAACCGACCTTCACAAAAACATCAACCGACTATATATTATTTTCTGAATCGTGAGTTTGTTGCACTTAATTCTGCGAATGCCCGTTCGGGATGAATTTCTTTCGCACGTACAAATAATACAGCTTCATCTTCAGGATGATTTGGATCCGGTACGCAGCAATCAACTGGGCAAACTGCAGCACATTGTTCTTGATCGAAATGCCCTACACATTCCGTGCATTTATCTGGAACGATATAATAAAAATCATTTGAGATTGCGTCTAATTTTTGTCCTTTAAAATCATATTGCGCGCCGCCAGCATAAATTGCAGTGTTCGGACATTCCGGTTCACATGCGCCGCAATTGATACATTCTTCAGTGATAAATGTTGCCATAATTTTTTCTCCTAACGAATTAAATATATATCTATGAAATAATAACAAAAACTTATTCTAAACTCAATAAGCGAATCCAACAGACACAATTATCTTGTTTTAACAACGCTTTTCAACAGTTTTATAGATATTTTTTCTCAAGAATCGTGCCATTTCCATCAAATACATACAGTAGTGGAGCACCTGTTGGAATATTTAGCTCTAAAACCTGTTCTTTTGTGAGTTTATCGAGATGCATAACGATCGATCGAAGACTATTTCCGTGTGCAGCAACGATGATATTTTTCCCATTTTTGATTTCGGGGAAGATATTTTTCTCCCAATAAGGAAGTGTACGTGCAGCTGTATCTTTTAAGCTTTCACTTTTTCCTTCCGGATTAAGTTCGGTTTTATCGGCTGGAGGTGGAATATCATAACTGCGGCGCCAAATTTTAACCTGCTCATCGCCATATTTTACAGCTGTCTCGGCTTTATTCAATCCTTGTAAAGCACCGTAATGCCGTTCATTCAATGCTTCATCAAATTCAGTTGGGATATTTTCCTGACCGCTTGCCTGAAGAATGTACTTCAATGTATTGTTTGCTCGTTGAAGTTTTGATGTAAATGCCTTCTCGAATTTATATGATTTAAGTTTTTCTCCTGCAGATTTTGCTTCCTGTTCACCTTTTGGTGAAAGCGGAACATCAACCCAACCGGTAAAACGATTTTCTAGATTCCATTGTGATTCGCCGTGGCGAATTAAGATTAAGTTTGGCATATCATTATCCTTTTTATTTCACATTAAAATATTTTGCTTCGGGATGGTGTGCAATAATTGCATCTGTAGATTGTTCCGGTTCCAGCATGAACTCTTCTGTTAAATGTACACCTATTTGCTCGGGAAGCAAGAGTTCGAATAGCTTTGTATGATCTTCAAGATTCGGACACGCCGGATAACCAAAACTGTATCGTGAGCCCTGATATCCCTGACTGAATAATCGTTTTATTTCTTTTGCATCTTTTCCTGCGATACCTAACTCTTCACGAATTTTTTTGTGCCACAACTCAGCAAGCGCTTCGGCAGTTTCAACACTCAATCCGTGGAAATACAGATATTCTTTGTAATTATTTTCGGCAAAAAGTTTTGCAGAATGCTCCGAAGCCTTCTGCCCCATCGTTACCATATGGAATGGAACAACATCAATCTTCCCAGAAACTTTCGGCGCAAAATAATCTGCAAGACATAAGAAACGATCATCTTTTTGCCGCGGGAATGCGAAACGCATTCTCTCAGTTTTTAGATCTTCATTATAGATGATAAGATCATTCCCGGCGGATTGACATGGAAAATATCCATAGACAACTTTTGGCTGAAGTAATTGCTCGTCGATTGCTTGTTTCTTTATTCGTTCAAGATCAGGGCGAACTTTCTCATCAACTTCCTTACGATACTCTTCTTCACTTCGTTTTCCTTTTCGAACTTGCCATTGACCTTTGATCAATGCAGACTCGTTGATATATTTGAATATCTCTTCTAGAGAAATATTCTCTACTACACGATTCCCCCAAAATGGAGGTTTGGGAATTGGAACATGGGTGGAAATTTTTGAACGGATATTATTATCCGGATTTTCTCTCATTGCCGCAGCTATCTTTGCCTCTGAACCCGTCAGTAATTCTTCTCCATCTTCATCAAAGACTATAGGTTCTTTTACTGTTGATGCAAAACTTTCAATCCCTTTTGTTTTTAATTGATCCATGAATCGAAGGCCGTCAAACGCATCCGACGCATACACCACTGTTCCTTTGTACAACGAACGAAGATCTTGTTCAACAAATCGGCGGGTCAGTGCAGCACCGCCCAAAACAACCGGCGGCGTAAGTCCACGCTCATTCATCACTTCTAGATTTTCTTTCATAATTGCAGTGGACTTTACCAACAATCCGCTCATTCCAATTGCATCGGGCTTAAATTCTTCCCACGCTTTTAGAATATTTTCCAACGGCTGTTTTATTCCAAGATTATAAACTTTGTAACCGTTGTTTGTAAGAATGATATCAACAAGATTCTTTCCAATATCGTGAACATCACCTTTCACTGTCGCTAGTACCATCGATCCTTTATTCGTTGCGTCGCTCTTTTCCATGAATTTTTCAAGATGAGATACGGCAGCTTTCATCGTTTCAGCAGATTGCAGAACGAACGGCAATTGCATTTCACCACGACCGAATAGATCACCGACTACTTTCATACCGCCAAGCAAAATTTCATTTATAATGTGAAGCGGTGAATGTTTTTTCATCGCATCATCAAGATCAATTGTAATATCTTGTCGATCGCCATCAATGATACGATTTGCAAGGATTTCTTCAATTGTTCCTGCTCTCTCCTTCTTTTCTGCTTTCATATCCGATTTCTTATCGGCGTAGAAAGCCATTAGCTCCGTGAGAGGATCATAAACACATTGTTCTCCTTCAAATTTTCTTTCATCGAAAATCAACTGCTTGCACAGTTCCCGTCCACGATCATCAATCTTATACAACGGTTTTATTTTTTGCGCATTTACAATCGCCTGTGAAAGTCCTGCTTCGATTGCGTAATGTAAAAATACCGAATTGAGATCGTGGCGAATATGCGGTGAAAGACCAAATGAAATATTACTGACACCAAGGACAAATCCCACTTCAGGTAATTCTTTTTTGATCAGTTTGATGGCTTCAATTGTTTCAATTCCAGCTTTGCGAAATTCTTCATCACCTGAGCCGAGTGTAAATGTCAGCGTATCAAAAATGATATCGCTTGGTTTCATTCCATATTTCTTCACAACGATATCATATATCCGTTTTGCAATTTCAACCTTGTCTTTGGCGGTTTTTGCCATCCCGCGTTCATCAATCGTCAAGGCAACAACAGCCGCACCAAATTTTTTACATAGCGGAATAACTTTTTCAATTCGTTCTTCTCCATCTTCAAGATTGATGGAATTGACAATCGCTTTTCCCGCGCATAATTCCAAAGCAGCTTCAATCACCGGCGCTTCAGTTGAATCAATCACTAACGGCAATGGAACTTGAGTATTGAGACGTGAGACAAATTCTTTCATGTCCTTCACTTCATCGCGACCGACATACGCAACGCAAACATCAAGAACGTGCGCTCCTTCTTTCAGCGCCTCCTTTGCCATCGTTACCATTCCATCGTAATCTTCTCCTTGAAGCAAATCACGAAATTTTTTGGAGCCGTTCGCATTTGTCCGCTCACCAACGATCAGCGGTGCCGGTTTCATTTCCATTGTAACGCTGGAATATAAACTTGAAACGGATGGCTGCGTTTCAATATTTCTTTTCTTAGGAGCGAGTCCGCTAAAAGCATGAACAACTGCTTTTAAATGTTCGGGACGAGTGCCACAACAACCGCCGACAACACTAACACCAAAATCGTTTACAAAGTGTGAAAGCCATTTCACCATTTCTTCGGGAGAAAGATGATAATGTGCAACGCCTCCAACATTTTCAGGAAGTCCGGCGTTTGGAATACACGAAACGGGGATGCGGGAATTTTGTGTGAGATAACGAATGTGCTCCGACATTTCTTTCGGTCCGGTCGCACAGTTCATTCCGATAACAGAAATATCATACGGATCCAATGCAGTAAGAGCGGCTGCAACTTCGGTTCCCATCAACATCGTTCCCATGGTTTCAATGGTGATTGAAGCCATCACCGGAAGTTTGATCCGTTTATCTTTGAAATATCCGAATGCCGCACCGAGAGCGGCTTTTATCTGAAGAACATCCTGACACGTTTCTACAATCAACAGATCGGCTCCCCCTTCAACAAGACCGGAAATTTGCTCGTAATATGTTTTTTCCATATCACGGAACGAAATATGTCCAAGCGATGGAAGTTTTGTTGTCGGACCAATCGAACCGGCTACAAATCTTGGATGCGATGTTGTTGAAAATTCCTTCGCAATTTTTTTTGCTAACTCTGCTCCTTTTTTACTGATCTCATACGCACGATCCTGCAGATCATATTCGCCCAGCACCAATGATGAAGAGCCGAATGTATCAGTTTCAATAACATCAACTCCGGCAGCAAGAAATTCAGAGTGCACTTTTTCAATCGCAGACGGCTTTGAGATAAGAAGATATTCATTGCAGCCGTTTAAATGCTCGCCGCCGAAATCATCCGCAGTAAGATTTTGCGTCTGGATATTCGTTCCCATCGCACCATCAAATACGACGATCTTTTCGTTCAGCACTTGTAAGAAATTTTTATTCATTTGTGGAAAGTTATAAGTCTTAAGTTAGAAGTAGTAAGTTATTGTTGCTCTACCTTTTGTTGAAAGGAGATTAACATTCGTTTTGTCTCATTCGCCATACTATTTAATTTTTCATAATCTGTTTGAGTCATATAGTTCAAGTCTTTTGAAAGGAGCAGAAAATATTCAACTTCACTGATCGAACTGATTGCAATCGCTAAAAAATGTGAAAATTCGTTTTTGGATTTTCTACCGCATCCTTCGGCAATATTCGCCGCAACAGATGATGATGCTCTTCTAATTTGACTTGTCAATGCAAACATCTCATCTTTAGGAAATTTTTGGGTAATTGTATACACATCTAATGTTAACTGATGTGCTTTTTCCCAAACCTTAAGTTTTTTGAAATCTTGCATAATAATGCCGCTTATTACTTAAAACATATCACTGAAAACTGCTCCATAAAACGAAAAACCCCGACACCAGATTCTTGGTTGCGTCGGGGTACAATTAAAGAGAGACCTTTCGACGCTTTAGCAATTTCCACTCATTGTGGCTGCAAGTCCGCCAAAAATTGTCTTCTATTTTGGAGAGATGCAGGTGGCGGGCAAGCTGTCGTTTTCAAATCGCCACTGGTATAATTTAAGAAAGGTTGCTATCAATTACAACAATTAGGAGTTCCTTCTATATTCTGCGTTCCTGCAATGAAAATTAGCAGATAAACTATTTCACCAAAAGCATTTGTTTCTTATCTGCAAATTTTCCTGCAATTAACTGATAAACATACATTCCAGACGGTAGGTTTTTGAATGAATATGCTTTTGTAAAAGTGCCCGCCGGAAGAAATTCATTAATCGGGGATGCTACCTCTTTTCCCAAAACATCAAAAACCTTTAGTGAAACAAACTCAGCGGTTGGAATTGAAAACTTGATCGTCGTACTTGGATTAAATGGATTGGGATAATTTTGAAATAGTGAAAATTTTCCAGGTATGATATTTACCGTTACCTCCTGCGAATATTTAAATTGACCATCTCGATCGATCTGTTTTAATCGGTAGCGAAAATTTCCTTCTAACTCAGCATTATCAATAAACGAATAATGATTTGGGGAATTACTGGTCCCTGCACCATGAATAAATCCGATTTTTTTCCATTGTTGATTATTATCAGTTGATATTCGTTCAACATCAAACCCAGCGTTATTTATTTCCGTAGCCGTTTGCCACTTTAGAGTTATAATTTTATTCTTCAACGATAATGAGAAAGAAGCAATTTCTACCGGTAAAGGAAAAATTGATGTGAAGCCTTTAAATATTTTTCCTGAAGATGTAACAGCATAGATATTTTTATGAGAATCTATGTCCAATGAATAAACAGATGTATCTGTTAATCCTGTATTTTGTTGTACCCAACTGTTTCCATTATTCGAAGAATAAAAAATTCCTCTTCCTCGTGAAGCAGTCATAATATTTTGGATTGAATCAACAACAATCGATGCTGCCTGAAAAAAATAGTAATAATCAGTATCGTTGTAAATGATTTCGGCAATGGAATTATTTCGTTGCCCATAAATATCTGTTGAGTACCAAGTATAACCACTATCGTTAGAATATATTAAGCCTAAAGTGGAACAATAAAATATTTTCCCCGAATCACCAACAACTGTACCACGATTTAACTGTTGACTGTGAATAAAATCCTGAAGATTTAAAAAAAAGTATAAAGGGGGTTGATTGTACAATATTCCTCCTCCTCTAAAAATATCCCATTTAGTAATTTGAACACCACTACCCAAGGTGTCGCCATAAAATGCCCCTCCTGAGAGAGAATTTAAATTTATACTACTGATCGCTGCCCACGTCTTACCTTCATCGGTAGAATGATATGGTGGATATGATGACTTGATATTTACAAAATTATTTATACTATCAATATAAAATTGACCAAAGTCATTTAAAGGGTATTGAACAATATCGCCGATGTAAGACCACATATATGTTTGTGAGTATGAAACCTGAAAGAATAAAGAGAATAGGAAAATGTATTTTAAGTGATTCATTTATTTATTTTAAATTATCATTATGGAACTAATCTGCGTTTAGTTTCTTCAAATTCCTTCATCATCCGGTCAACGATCTCTTTTGCACGTACAATATCATGAACAAGTCCGGAGCTTTGACCCATTTCCATTTCTCCTTCTTCCCAATTTCCTTCAAAAATTCCTTTACGTTCCCGTCCTTTTGCGTGAAGCTCCATCATACGGTCTTTCGTCATTCCTTTTTGCGTTTCTTCTTTTTGTACTTCAGCCATAAAGGGATTTTTTAGAGCTCGGACAGGAAGAATATTATGATATGTCAATATTGTATCGCCATCATTCGCCTCAACAATTTTCTGTTTATAAAGCTCATGAGCAGATGATTCGATCGTCGCAGCAAATCGTGTCCCAATTTGAACTCCCTCAGCACCTAATGCAAATGCAGCAGTCATTCCACGTCCGTCGGCAATTCCTCCTGCGGCAATCACGGGGATTTTCACTGCATCAACGATCTGAGGAATAAGAGCCATTGTCGTAATTTCATCCAGTCCATTATGTCCGCCAGCTTCGAATCCTTCGGCAACAATTGCATCACAGCCGCATACCTCAGCTTTAAGCGCCTGCTTTACATTGGCAACAACATGAACTACAACACAGCCGGAATTTTTAAATTTTTCAATATGACGGCCAGGATGACCGGCAGAAGTGAAAATGATCTTTACTTTTTCTTCAAGTATAACCGAAATTAACTCTTCGATGTCACCGCGGAGCAAGGGAATGTTGACACCGAATGATTTATTTGTCGCCGTAGTAGTTTTTTGAATATGCTCACGAAGTAAATCCGGTTTCATGGAACCGGCACCGATCAATCCGAGCGCACCGGCGTTCGCAACTGCTGAAGCTAATTTCCATCCGGAAACCCAAACCATTCCCGCTTGAATAATAGGAAAATTGATTTTAAGAAGTTGTGTTACTCGATTTGTCATTACAGATCAGTTCTTGCTGATTGGTCTTTCAACATTCTTGCGCAGTTGTTCTTTATGAAATGAGAACATGTAGAATGTTATCCCGGAATTCATCGGAATGAATTTTATGATATGATTTTCAGATTGCTGGTCATGCACCACCGAGACGATCTGTTCTTCTTCTGTTGTAAGAATAGAGTTACCTTTTGCATCACGCCGCATATCATCACCCATTAATTCAACGGGTAATTGTTCATTTCCAATTTTAACTCGAACAGATTTTTTTTTATCGCTGCCGATCAAAACATCAACATCCGAACCATTACTCGTACAGATCAAATATCCATCCTGAGATTCACCTTCATACACCATTGAATTTCTGGAAGCACGCCATATTCCGTGCGCATAGAATTTCCCTTCAATATAATAATGGGGATCTTCGTACATCGATGGAATTTCCGGGCTATACCCTTCTGTGTTTCCGAGTGAGCCGTGTAGATATCCCGTATAAATCTCCGATGTTAATTTGTCATTCAATTGTTCGTTATATAACGAATCAAGCATCGGAAGCTCACCGAAGAATCCGGATTGACGAAGAAGATATTGTATCGATCGTTCCAGCCGTGTTGTAGAAAATGTTTGTTGAGCAATATCATAAACATTACCGGATGCATCTACCAATACAATTGATGGAGATCCCGAAATTCGATAGGCATTTGCGATAAACTTTTCATTATCCGAGACTACCGGAAATTGGATGTCGTATTTTTTTAACATCACACTCACAGCGTTTGGATCCTTCGCAAAAGAAAATTCGGGGGTGTGAATTCCAATAAATTTTGCACCAAGCGGACTGTATCGATGGAACCACTCATTGACAAGCGGTAGCAAACGTAACGAAGAAGGAGAAGTGTAATCCCAAAAGAACAGCAGAATTAGATCTCCTTGCGATTCACGGATCGTAATTGGTTCAGAATTAAACCAATGATCACCGAAAATTTCAGGTGCCTTTGTTGGTTGATATGTTTGGCGGAGTGCTTTCACAAAATTAATATAGATAATGAGCTGGGAAAGAGCAATTGAGTTATTTCCCTTTTCCTTCAATCACAACAACAAACTCCCCTTTACGGTCTTCCTTTTCAAATTTGGAAGCGAGTTTTGGAGCTGTTCCATGAAAAATTTCTTCGTCCGCCATTGTCAGATCGAATGCTACGCAGATTCGTCTGGTATCTCCAAACACTTCTGCAATGTCCTTCATTAACGGAACAAGGCGATATGGCGTATCCATAAGAATAATTGCACGAAGCTCACGGCGCAATTGCTGCAATTCCGCAATACGGCGTGGACGTTTTGGAGATAGCCATCCGTAAAAAACGAATTGGTCAATTGAAAATCCGGATACTGTCAATGCAGGCATCAATGATGATGCGCCTGGAATTGGTACAATTTTAATTCCTTCATCAACAGCTTTGCGAACAAGTAATTGTCCCGGATCAGAAAAGACAGGTGTCCCACAATCTGAAACAATGGCGACACTTTTTCCATTCTTCAAATGATCGAGAATGATGAATGTTGATGCGGCTTCATTATGTTCATTCAAACTTTCGACCGGTTTTTCGATTCCAAAGTGACGGAGTAAACGGCTTCCCTCTTTTCGTTCTTCATAGACGACAATATCAACATTCTTTAATGTCTCAATTGCACGAAATGTCATATCATCTAAATTACCAATTGGTGTTGCTACCAGATATAATTTCCCTGTCATTTTTTTTCCACTGTTATTAAAATTTTACGAGCTTTGTAAATTTTCTTGCTTCACTTCTTTTCGCAGATTCATTTCCCATTCTTTTACCGATACAATAATAATGGCGGCGGCCGGTATTGCAATCAACATTCCAATAAAGCCGAAAAAATATCCGAAAATAAAAATGGAAAGAATAAGAACAACAGGATGTAATCCGATCTTTTCTCCAACGATTCTCGGTGTGATGATATATGTTTCGATAATGTGAAGCAATGCAAGAAACGAAACTGTCGTTATCACCGGTAATGCAAGCACACCCATGCTGAGCGATGCAACAAAAGCAGAGACACTTAGGATCGTTAGAAAACCAAAATATGGAACAAAAAATAAAAGACCTGAAAGAATTCCAAGGACAAGCGGATATTGAATTCCGATTAACCATAAGCCGGTGGAAACTGTAATCGCATCAAATATTGCAATGATCGTTGTCCCCCGAATATAACGCCCTAAAATTTCATCAACGCGATGATAAAATAAAATCGATTGTTCTCTTCTCTTCCGGGGAACCATCATCTTCAAACGATAACGAACAATTGGAAAATCTTTCAACAGGAAAAAAGTCAAGAATGGAATGATGACAATATTCACAATTCCGGAAACAAGCACTTGCAAACCACTCACAATACCGAATGTTCCTTTTAATATTCCTTTAAGAATATCTTCCACACGCGGAGCGATTGTTGTCGTCAGCATCGATCGGAGCTGTGTTTCTGAAATCCCATATTTTTGAAATGCTTTAATAAAACGTCCGTCAAGCACCCACTCAACGAACTGAGTAGAAATAGTTCCGATCGCAAGTAAAATTCCTTCAAATTGACCGACGATATGCGGAAGACCTAATACGATCAACAGAATAACAACGGCAACACTTACGCAAATAATAAACATTGCAGAACTCCATCGTGGAACTTTCCATGATGTTTCCAGTTTTGTCACTATAGGATGAAGTAAGTACGCCAAAAATAACGAAAGAATAAATGGTGATAGAATTGATTCAATGGTATAAAAAAACCACAGAAAGAATAGAAGCCCTGAAAGAATCATTACGTTCTTTGCAACTGAATTTTCGCGTAATGGATACAACAAAAAAATAATCGTTCCAAAGATCAGAAACGGAGAGATCAACGCTTCAAGAGAATAGAGAAGGAACAATAATAAAATAAAACCGGTGGAAATGACAACAACGTCCAACGTTGTCGGTGCCACAGATTGATTTCCATTGCCGTTGAGAAGTTCAGGTTTGGTTTCTATTTTTCGTTTTGGTCGTGCCATAGTTTTATGTGAATTTATTTTTGTGAAATTCCGGTATGTCCAAATCCGCCGGCTCCTCTTTCTGTTTCAGAAAGTTGATTTGTTTCAACCCATTCAACGCGTTCGTATTTTGCAATCACCATCTGTGCAATACGATCACCGCGCTTTACAATAAAATCATTTTTGCCATAATTTGTAAAAACAATTTTCACTTCACCGCGATAATCAGAATCTATTGTCCCGGGAGAATTCATCAACCCGATATTATGTTTCAATGCCAATCCACTCCTCGGTCTGATCTGCGCTTCGTAGCCAATCGGAATTTCCATTGAGAATCCGGTCGGAACAAGAAGCGTGACCCCCCCCTTAACCACAAGATCTTGTTCAACAGCGGCATAGATGTCCATGCCAGCGGAACCATTCGTAGCATATGTTGGCAAGGGAACATCAATTGTTGATTCAGAAATTCTATTAATTCGTATTTTAAGTGGGGTCATTGATATACTTCAAGTTTTGGTTTAAGTGATGATTTAATGTTCCACAAACTGCTTAAATTTCGTCTATTTTAACGGATTTTCAAAGAAAATAAATTGTTAACACACAATTATTGACTTCCCCCCCCTTTTTTTGTTTATTTGAACTAAGAACAACTGCAATTCAACTAGTAATCATTTCATCAATGTCCACATTCGAACACGATAATTTTGAAGATGATTTTGAGGGCGACTCTTCTCCTCGACGCGATCGCAATGAGGAAATAGAACGCTTTAAGGAGCTTCTGCGTCGCGGCGGAAATGGGTTGAAAAGTATCGAGGCCCTTGAAGAAATCATCAGTTTTTATTTTGAAAAAGAGAAATATGATGAATCTCTTACTTTTGCGTCACAACTGGTAGAATTTGCGCCATATTCTTCAGATGCGTGGATGAAAAAGGGAATGATTCTGAATAATCTTTTTCGGTACGATGAAGCGTTGGAATGTTATAACTATGCAATTTCTCTGAATCCGAATGATAGCGATCTTTTTATCAATCGAGGAATTACACTCGATAATTCTAACAAAAACGATGAAGCACTCGCTGATTTTGAGAAAGCATTGATTCTCAATCCTGCTGATACTGAAGCGTTGCTGAATAAAGCAGTCATTTTAGAGAAACTTGAACGATTTACCGAAGCGTTTGAGATTTTGACTTTTTTAGTGAAAGAATATCCGGATAACGCCGATGTTTGGTTTGAACTGGCGTTTTGTAATGACCTTATGGATAACATTCAGGAATCACTTGAATGTTATAATAAACACATTGATCTTGAGCCATACAACTTTAATGCGTGGTATAACAAGGGAATCGTATTAAATCGTCTTGGACTTTTAGATCAAGCTGTCGATAGTTATGATATGGCATTGGCAATAAAAGAAAATTTTCCTGCCGCATATTATAATAAAGGAAATGTCTTTGCATTACAGGGTAAATTGATTGAGGCAATTGAATGTTATAAACAGACTCTTCAATTTGAACCAAAAGATGTACCGGCACTGCATAACTTAGGAAATGCATACGAAGATCAGGAAAATTATACTGAAGCAATAAAATGCTTCACACAGGCAATAAAGTTAGATAATACACACTACGAATCGTTCTTTGGTCGTGGAAGCTGCTATGATGCGATGGAACAATATCGCAAAGCGTTGACCGATTATAATCGGGCAATTGAACTATTCCGAGAATATCCCGAATTATGGTATGCAAAAGCCGATGCAGAGTTCAATTTAGGGAAATTTAAGGAGTGTTTATTAAGCTATAAAATGGTAGTACAACTCGATCCAAATAATTATGAAGCTTGGTTTGATTACGGCGATACATTATGTTTTATGAGTTTTTCTACCGAGGCTTTGAAAGCACTTCATCGTTCATTGGAGTTAAATCCAACGTTTGCAGATGCGCACTACAGCCTTGCAAAAACTCTCTTAACAATGGAAATGAGACAGGAAGCAATTGATTCTCTCAAAAAATCAATCCAACTTAATCCTGAACTGGAACAAAAAATTGAGGGCGATTTTAAGAATCTTCTATCATCAAAAGAATTCAAATCTTTATTGCGATAAATTCAGTGTTATTTGATTTTTATCACCAAAAAACCTAATCCATTGATTAGGTTTTTTTATCGTAGTAAATAAACTGTATATTCCATCTATAATGAAACGAACAACATTCTCAGAGCATCAACGCCATATCGGCATTATTGGACACAGTATAAGTCATACAATGTCACCCGCAATGCATACATCCGCTTTTAAAAAATTGAATTTGGATTACAATTATGGCGTAATGGATGTTTCTCCAGATATGCTCCCAAATCTGATCTCGGCATTACGCACATTGAACTTTCGCGGGGCAAATGTTACAATTCCATATAAAGAAAAAGTAATTCATTTGGTTGATGAAGTTTCAGAAGAAGCAAAAATAATAAATGCAGTGAATACAATCGTGAATAACAATGGCCGACTTATTGGATATAACACTGATGCTCACGGAATATATATATCTCTCGCTTATTATGCGGAAGAAATCAAAAACAATCATGTTGTTATTTTTGGGGCCGGTGGAGCTGCTCGTGCTGCCGTCTATGCTGTTGCAAAATTTTTTGCACCGAAACGAATTATGATCGTTAACCGAACACTGGAGAATGCATCAGCAATTGCGAAAGAGTTTGGGCCGAAATTCAAATTGACAAAATTTTTTGCAACAAACGATCATGAAGTTACTATTCGTGAAATTAATGTTGCTGCACTGCTCATCAACACAACATCGGTAGGAATGAAACCGCTTATCAACATCAACCCGCTGCCGCAGGATGCAGTCATTCAAAAGGATCAAATCGTGCTGGATATTGTCTATAATCCTATCGAAACTACATTACTAAAATTTGCACATCACGCAGGCGCAAGAACAGTCAGCGGAATTGAAATGCTGCTGGGACAGGGGGCGAAAGCGTTTGAATTATTTACTCATCATGATTTTCCAATGCATACAGCACGTGAAGTGGTATTGAAGGAACTGATGCATGTGAAAGGATCCAATACATGAGCGAACATCAAAAAAATATCAGCGATTTTCTCCGTTTAGCTGACAAAGAGATTAAGAACGCAAACCTCGAAATTGCGATGGCATATATCAATAAGATATTTGCATTGGAAGCAAAGAACGTGTACGCAAAGGCTTATCGAGAGCGGATCATTTCTCTGTTGGAAGCGAAAGGTATTCTACGTATAGATGCTGAACAGATAGTTTTAGAAGCAAAACTCACTGAACCGGTTCCAGCGCCAACAAAAGAAATTCCTAAACCGATAACGGAAGGACCAAACGATACTACAGCAGACATCGAAACAGTTCCAACAAAATGGAAATGGGTAAAACAAGAGCAACAACAAACCACAAAGCCTGCGACGCCAAGTAAACACCATTTGATCAAACGATCGGCAGTTGCATCCGAGGCGTATAAAACTTTACTCATGGAAATATGGAGCGATGGAGCAATCACTCATGATGAGCAATCAAGAGTGGAATCTATGCGTGAAACTTTTGCCATCACTCAGGACGAGCATGCCACGATCGAAAAAGATGTCCGGTTAACATCATATCTAAATTCTATCAAAAGTGAATGGCGTCAAGGAGTAACTAATTTTGAATCGTTGCGAAAAAAATTCCTTATAACAGAACAAGAACAAGTAGTGTTGGAACCAAAAGTGTTTCAATTGCTGCAATCCCTTCAATCGAACGGTTCTATTCTTATTCTGGATGATGAAATTCCATTCTTAACATTGATCAAAGGATTGCTGAGCGAAGGGGGTTATTATTGTTTTACGGCAACAACCGCTGAAGAAGGATTGCAATTGCTTGATACAATGACACCCGATATTGTAATCTGCGATATCAACTTTACTAAACCGAATATGAGCGGTTTCGCCTTCTACGAGAAGTTCCGTTCCATCGATAAATTCATTGCAACGCCGTTCATTTTCCTCAGCGCATTGGATCAGGATGTTCTTATTCGAACAGGAAAAAAACTTGGTGCAGATGATTATCTTTTGAAACCCATCGATACAGAAATGTTACTGGCAACCGTTGAAGGAAAACTCCGTCGTTCACGAGAACTGAGGCGTGAAAATTAGGGCAACACGTTTTACAAAGGATCTCTCTTATGAAAGAACCAGCAAATAATATTAGTGAAATGCTTCGCGATGTTGACAAGGTCGTAAAATCCGGGAACCTGGAAGAAGCAATAATCCTTATTGAAAAAATCCTTGAGATCAATCCTAAGAATATTTACGCTCGTGCCTACAATGAAAGAGTCTCATTACTGTTGAAAGAACAGAAAGAAAAGAAAGAAAAAGAAGTTTCTTCGGCAGCTCAGTCCTCACAAATTCAACCACCTGAACAAAAAGTATCCGTTCCACCGATCGAACAAGAATCTAAAAAGCCTTCAGCTGAACATAGCATAAAGCTTTCCGATGCAATTCTTCAAGCGTACAAGACCTTATTGGATGAAGTGTGGAGAGATGGACATATAACACCGGTTGAACAGGAACGAATCGATGCGATGCGGTCATTCTTTGCAGTATCAAAAGATGAACACGACTATCTCGAACAAAACGCACGAATGACTTGCTATCTTGGTGCAATAAAAAATGACTGGAACAAAGGCATTCGTGAATTTACCGGTGTGAAAAAACAGTTCCAACTGACAGACGATGAGGAGTCAATTTTACAACCAAAAGTTGAACGGCTCTTAAAATCCCTCAATTCAAAAGGAGTGATTCTTGCGCTTGATGACGATAAAAATTTTCTGATGATCGTAGGACTATTATTAGAAAAAAATGGATATCATACACTGAATACTACCTCCGGTGAAGAAGCGTTGACGCTGCTTGAAAATTTTTCTCCTGATCTTATACTCTGCGATATTGCATTTGGCAGTCAGAATATGAATGGTTTTATGTTCTATGAAAAGTTCCGTGCAATGGAACGTTTTGCATCAACACCTTTCATTTTTATTTCCGGACTCAATCAAAAAGAGATGCTCCGAACTGGAAAGAAACTAGGGGTTGATGATTATCTTATAAAACCGTTCGATAACGAACTCTTGCTTGCAACAATTGAAGGACGTTTACGACGTGTAAAGGAAATGCAACGCACGATCGATATTTAATAACGTCCACCGGCATCCATTATGAGAAAATTCTTCAAGCGAGTCCGTTCGATCAGTTTTAATCTCGGACTTGTGGAGCAAGCCCAGATCGTCGCTTCAACCGCTGTTATTGTCATGATGGTCACCATCATTGCGGCAAACATCGTACTAAAAAAAGAGTTTGGATTCCTCGATTTCATCAGCATTCTTACTGCAGGGACTATCGGATTTGCCAGTGTATATTTTTCATTAAAATACGGCCAGCAATTGGAAGAGCAGCGCCGCGAACTTGAAGCACTTAATACCGTAGCCCAAGTTGTCAGCAAATCAATTAACCTCAATTATATCTTCAGTAATGCACTCCAAAATGTTGCAGAAATACTAAAGACAGAGTTCGGCTGTCTTTACGTACTTCAAGGCGATACATTAGAGTTAAAAAAAACATACGGTGCAGATTTCGGTTTCTTTTCAGATAAAATGTTATCGAATAAGTCATTTTTAGAATGGACACAAGAAATCCGAACTAATATAGAAACAAACACAACAGAAGGAATTGTATTTCACAACAATGTCCAATTACTGAATATCGTATCGTGGGTATCGGTCCCTTTAAAAGTTGCCGATAAAACAGAAGGAATATTACTGCTTGCAAGTGAGACAAAAGAATTTTTTCCTCAACGAAAAGTCAGCCTGATAGCCGCTTTTAGTAATCAGATCAGTGTAGCATTAAACAATGCGCATTTGTTTGATAAACTCACTGAATCAGAAAAACGATATGCCGATCTCTTTGAACACTCTCCGGATATGTATCATCTCGTTAACAGAGAAGGGGTAATTGTCAATTGCAATTTAACTGAATCACAGACGCTGGAATACACAAAGTCCGAAATTATTGGAAAACATTTGACATTCCTCTACCCCGTTGAGATGCACGCACACATTAACGAGCTTCTGAAAAACTCTTTCGGAGAGAACAAAGAAATTCGAGGCAGTGAAGAACAAATGTTGACCCAAACCGGCTCATTGATTGAAGTTTCGGTCAATACATCGTTGGTGTATGATGAAAATAATATCCCCTTATTGATGCGGTGCGTTGTCCGCGATATCACAGAGAAGAAACTGCTTGAACAAAAAATAATGCAAGCACAAAAGATAGACAGCATCGGAAATCTTGCCGGTGGAATTGCGCATGACTTTAACAACATTCTCACATCGATTATGGGCGCTTCATCGATCATGCGGCGGCGGATGAAACAGAACAATCAGATGTACCCATTTGTTGATATTATTGAAACTGCCTCGACACGCGGAAAATCATTAACGAACCAGTTACTTACTTTCGCACGGCGGACACCGATTCAATTCCATCCAATAAATCTCAATGTTATTATTGATGAAACACTTCGCATCTTTGAGCCAAGTGCAAATTCCGTCATCACTATTCTGCGCAATTTCTCAGATATCCCGACAATCATTAACGGAGACGAAGGACAGATACAACAAGCGATATTAAATCTCCTGATCAATGCACGGGACGCAATGCCGGCCGGAGGTAAATTAATCATTCAAACAACCGTTGATATTAAAAGGGAGAAAACGGTGACAGTGAATGTCAGTGATACAGGAACAGGAATGTCAAAGGAAGTACAGCAACAAATCTTTGTACCGTTCTTTTCAACAAAAGGTCAAAGTAAGGGAACAGGTTTAGGACTTTCAGTAGTATATGGTGTGATGAAATCTCATAATGGAACTGTCTCATTCTCCAGCGAAACAGCAAAGGGAACCACATTTACCCTCACCTTCCCGCTTTACGACAAGATTCCGTTAGAAATGTATATTACGCAGCCCAAAAAAGTTGTCGGAGGTAGTGAATCCGTTTTGGTTGTTGACGATGAAGAATTTGTGCGCCTAACACTGAGCACAATGCTGAGTGATCTTGGATATTCGGTAACATCTGCTGCAGGTGGAAAAGAAGCGATCACCATCCTCTCAACAAAGAAAAAATTTAATCTCGTACTTTTAGACATGAACATGCCTCAGATCGGCGGGAAAAAAGTATTTCAAAAAATAAAATCATTAAAACTTGCAAGCAAAGTTATTATTTCAAGCGGATACAGCGACGCTATTCTTGAAGAAAAAAAATTTGCAAAGAACATTGATGGATTTCTGCAAAAGCCATATAAAATAGAAGAACTGGCAAGAAAAGTACGCGAAGTGCCTGATGTGTAATCGATAGTGGAATATTGCATCTTGTAGCCTACCTCATTTTTTTTTACCTTATATAAAACAACTCAACCGTTAATTATTGAATATCAATGAACTCATTTTCTGAAGAACTACGAAATGCACGCGAATCCAGGAATATCACTCTTGCTGACATCTCGAAAAAAACACGTATCGGCAATAGATATCTTCAAGCAATAGAACAAGGTACATTCGATGTGCTTCCTCAAACGTATGTTCGTGCTTTCATTAAAGCATATGCAGAAGCGATAGGACTAAATGCAGCCGAAGTAATGCACAAATATGATATTCAAAGTACTCCCGAACATAAACAAGAGACTGCAGCATCGACCGAAGACATTCGGCTGTACCTCAAACCAGAAAGAGTTAACGAAGAGTTAAAACAGAATCGACGTTCACGTGTTCGTATTTTCACTATCACTGCTGTTCTTGTTGTTGCGGCATTATCCTTTTATCTGTTGAATTATTTTGAAACGATTACGCCGCGAAAAACTGTTGAAGAAACATCCTTTCAAGAGGTCGTAAAAAATCAAGAAAAAATACAGCCGGCAGTAGTGAATGATTCTCTCGATACAACAACGGTTGCAAAAATTCAGTCACCAAAGATTGATTCATTAGTACTTCGAATTGTTTCAAGTGATTCGGTATGGATCACCATTATACGCGATTCTCTTCCACCGCGCAGCGGGTATATGTTAAACGGCCGGTATAGAACGTATGTCGCAAGAAAATCTTTCCATCTTTCGCTTAGTGATGGTGGCGCTGTAAAATTGATATTGAATGGCATGGAACTCCCTTCCCTTGGCGAACGTGGAAAACGAATACGTAACTATAAAATCAGCGCAGAAAATATTCTCAAGAAATAATGGGAACAGTTCAACAGAACATTGAAAAACTTCGTGCCGCGTTACGCGATCACGATTATAAATATTACGTCCTCTCTCAGCCGTCAATTTCGGATTTTGAATACGATCGGCAGATGGCGGAACTTCTCAGGCTGGAAAAAGAACATCCCGAACTGATCACACCTGATTCACCATCGCAGCGTGTCGGCGGACAGCCGACAAAAGAATTTCCAAGTGTTACCCACGAAGTACCAATGCTCTCCCTTTCAAATACTTATAGTGAACAGGAATTATTGGATTTTGACAAAAGAGTTCGTGAAATACTTGGGGGTCAACCGTATCGTTTTGTGGCAGAATTAAAAATTGATGGCGTTGCAATTAGTTTAATCTATCGAAATGGGATCTTTGTTCAAGGTGCAACCCGCGGCGATGGAACTGAAGGTGATGAAATTACCGGTAATTTGAAGACCATTCGATCCATCCCGCTGCGAACCGAAAGTGGAAAAGGTTTGCCTAAGAATTTTGAAGTCCGCGGTGAAATTTATATGAACAAAAAAGATTTTGCCGCAATGAACAAAAAACAGGAAGAATTGGGCGAAAAGACATTCATTAATGCGCGCAACACTGCTTCCGGAACATTAAAATTACAAGACCCAAAGATCGTTGCGCAGCGTCGGTTGAATATGTTCACCTATTTTTTAAGAACGAATGATGTTCCGTTAAAAAGCCATCATGATAATCTTCAATTACTGAAGAAACTTGGTTTTGTGGTAAACGAACATGCGAAAGTCTGTAATACTATTGCCGAAGTAAAACAATTCTGTGATCTCTGGAACACAAAACGTGCTTCCCTCCCCTACGATATTGACGGCATTGTGATTAAAGTTGATGCAATTCCACATCAAGAGGAGCTTGGTTCAGTTGCAAAATCTCCGCGATGGGCAATTGCATTTAAATTTCCTGCCCAGCAAATGGAAACAGTTTTAAACGGCATTACACTTCAAGTTGGTCGTGTTGGCACTATTACACCTGTTGCCGAACTTGAACCTGTTTTCGTCGGCGGATCAACCGTGAGTAGAGCAACACTTCATAATGAAGATTTTATAAAAGAATTAGATGTTCGTATTGGTGATTCTGTCTTTGTTGAAAAAGGGGGCGATGTAATCCCCAAAGTTGCCGCCGTCAATCTTAAAAAACGAAAAAAGAATTCACCTCAATATAAATTCCCGTCGAAATGTCCGGAATGCGGATCAAAGATATTTCGCCCTGTTGATGAAGCAGCATACTATTGCGAGAATTTCGAATGTCCGGCACAAGTTCGCGGACGAATAGAACATTTTGTGCAACGACGCGCAATGAATATTGAAGGACTTGGTGAAGCGATTATAGATCTGCTCGTTACCGAAAATTTGATCCATAATATTGCTGATATATATAGTCTTAAAAAAAATCAAATTGCCGCACTCAATCGAATGGGTGAAAAAAGTGCGCAAAATCTATTGGATGGAATTGAGGCAAGTAAAGAACTTCCTTTCAATAGAGTTTTGTTTGGTTTAGGAGTTCGTTTTGTTGGTGAAGGTGTTGCAAAGTTGTTAGCTGTTAATTTTTCATCAATCAGTGATTTGAAAAATGCATCGGAAGAGACATTAGAACATATCGACGGAATTGGACCGCGAATTGCAGAAAGTATCGTTCGATTCTTTAAGGATAAACATTCTCAAAAACTTGTCGAACGCTTGGCAAAAGCAGGTATACAATTAAAATCTGAAAAAAAGAAAATTGTTGGCAACTCTCAGGTAACCGGCAAAACTTTTGTCCTTACCGGCGGAATGGAAACAATGAGCCGCGACGAAGCTAAAGAGAAGATTGAATCACTCGGCGGTAAATCAGCTTCAAGCGTTAGTAAAAAGACAGATTATGTGATTGTTGGCAGCGATGCGGGCTCAAAACTTCAAAAAGCAATCGAACTCGGTGTAAAGACCTTAAATGAAAAAGAGTTTTTAGATTTAATCAAATAATTTAAAAGCTCTTTAATCTTGAAATTTTCTTCTCTTGAAATTCATCAAAACGTTTTGCACCTTACTACCAGTAACTCATGGAAATCGTATTATGTTTGAAGAAAAACGTCGAAAATTAGGCATCAGGTTGACCCGATTCTTGTCTCGCACCAAAGAGGCAAAACCGATGTCTTTTTCTAATTCATTTACAAATGCAAAGACTGCGTTAGTGATCATTCCTGAAAATTCTGAACAACGCTCAGTTGTTGCTCAAACGCTCATTTTACTCCAGAACAAATTTCAAGGAA
This sequence comes from Bacteroidota bacterium, assembly GCA_030679145.1. Taxonomy (GTDB): domain Bacteria; phylum Bacteroidota; class Ignavibacteria; order UBA10030; family UBA8401; genus UBA8401. The sequence continues at coordinate 28,529 of JAUXTU010000060.1, forward strand.
ATAAGCTGACATTTGTTGTGAACGAAGGGCACAGAAATTTTTCGAATACGTTGAATCGATCGAACGTTACGACGATTAAGAATGAACACCTTAATTTTTTCTTTTTACCAAAGAAGACTGAAATCTCTAATCTATTAAATCAGAAATTTGATATTGTTCTTGACCTGAATTTTTCCCTTGTCCCTTCAGCGGCGTATCTGTGCAAACACGTCAATTCTCCGCTGAAAGTTGGATTTTCACAAAAACATGCTGATGCGTATTATAATTTTCAATTTAATGCGGCTCCAAACAGAAATGCAAAGAACAAATACGAACAACTATTCAGAACATTATCAATGTTTTAGTCCTAACAGGAGCAGTTATGAAATTTGATGTTACGAAGAATGGCAGCGGTGTAGTTCTTACGTTGAAAGAACGAAAGCTGGATGTTTCCGTTTCACCCGAACTGAAAGGTGAATTTATTCTTCTGTGCAGACCTACTTTAAAATCCCTCATTGTAGACCTCTCGGCAGTCGAATTTTGTGATAGCAGTGGATTGAGCGCGCTTCTTATTGCCGACCGCCAAATGCGCGGGCATAGCGGCGTGATAAAGCTTGTTGGTGTTCACAAAAAAGTTCTTGCACTGCTCAAAATATCACAGCTCGATAAAGTATTCCCAATTTTTGATACTGTTGCAAAAGCACAAAAAAATTGAATCAAAACTGATACAGTTCTACACCGTTCAAATCAAATACTCTTCAGCCATTGAACGCTGTTATTGTTACAACTAATCGCAAAATTATTTCAGTAAGTGCATGCCTCTATGGGCTTTTCCCTGCTTGACTATATCATCGTTATCACTTATCTCACCGCAGTAACACTTATTGGCGCCTACATTGGAAGGAAACAAAAATCTTCGCGGGATTATTTTCTGGGCGGAAAAGAACTTTCATGGTGGTCTGTCGGATTTTCAATTGTCGCAAGCGAAACAAGTACTCTAACGTTTATAAGCATACCTGGACTTGCTTATAAAAGTAACATGCAGTTCTTACAACTCGCTGTCGGGTATTTTGTCGGCAGATTATTGGTCAGTTTGATATTTATTCCGGCATATTATAAAGGCGATCTGGAAACAGCATATGATTTTCTCGGAAAACGTTTTGGAATGTCACTGCGAAAATTCACATCATCAGTTTTTATTGTAACGAGAGTGCTTGCATCCGGAGTGCGGTTGTTTGCAACAGCAATTCCTGTACATCTTATCACCGGCTACGACTACACAACAAGTATTTTCATTATCGGCATATTCACGCTTATCTACACATATGTCGGTGGATTAAAAGCAGTAGTTGCAATGGATGTTGTTCAGATGTTCATTTATCTGCTCGGTGCATTCGCAGCCATGATGTTGATCTTGAATCACCTTCCAAACGGATGGAACGATGTCGTATCGTTTGCAACAATGAATGGTGCAAACAAATTCTCATATATTAATTTAGGAAACGCGAACTCATTCGGAGAATTTTTCTCTTCACCGTATACACTGTTTGGCGGATTGATCGGCGGAACTTTTCTTTCAATGGCTTCGCACGGAACAGACCAATTGCTCGTTCAACGATTATTGGGATGCAGGACAAAATGGGAAAGCCAAAAGGCATTGATGCTAGATGCTTCTATTATTGTAATTCAATTCGCATTCTTTCTTCTTTTAGGATTATGTTTGTTCGCTTTTTACAATGGCGCATCGTTGGAACAACTTGGATTAAAATCTTCAGATGAGATATTTCCAAAATTCATTGTGGAAAATCTGCCAACCGGTTTAGCAGGACTTGTAGTTGCCGGTGTTCTTGCCTCGGCAATGGGAACATTGTCCTCCTCGATAAGTTCATTAGCTTCCTCAACGTTTTTAGATCTGTTCAAATTTACGGCTCGCGGAAAGAATCTTGATGAAAAAAGCGAAGTAAAATGGTCAAAACGATTCACGTTACTGTGGGGATTTATTCTTATCGGCGGCGCGATGCTCTTCACCGACACAAAAAATCCTGTTGTGGAAATTGGGTTGAAGATTGCATCATTCACATATGGCGGATTATTAGGCACATTCTTTCTCGGATTGTTATTCAAACGAACAAATCAATTTGATGCTTATTGCGGGTTTATTGCAGGCATTGTTTCAATGATCGTCGTTTTAACCGTTACAAAAATCGATTTTACATGGCATACATTGATCGGTTGTATTGCAACAATTGCTGTTGGAAATCTATCAAGCGTTCTTCGAGGATATATTTCAGTAAAGAGTCCAAGACATTGATATTTCAAGGGATGATACAATGAATCATCTTTTGGCTGCACTTCACTATAAGATTCCCCTTGAAATTGTTAACACTCGCGTCTTTTCTGCAATAAAAACATTTCCACAAAGTATTCAATCGTCTTATCATTTCATATCTTAAAAAAACTCATTTCAATACTCTCTACAATTTGTTTTTTGAGAATTTTTTACCAACATTCATTTCCATAGGTATCTGAAAAATTGTCCCGCTGTACGGGATGCCGTAAAGCGGCAGTTGTCTATTGTTATTCTGAGCGAAGCGAAGAATCTCGTTTTTATTTTTTGAGCGAAAAACCAAGATTCTTCAGATATCTCTTGCATATTGGTAGAAATCTTAAAAAGGGTAAGGATGTATGGATAAGTTTGTTGTTAAAGGCGGAAAGAAACTGAACGGAACAATTTCCATTAGCGGTGCAAAGAATGCCACTCTCGCATTGATGCCTGCAACGCTGCTCGCCAGCGGAAAATATGAACTGCACAACACGCCCGATCTTCGAGATGTGGTAACGATGTCGAAACTTTTGCAGACGATGGGTGTTACCTTCGAACGAAAAGGAAAATCTCTCGAGGTCAACACGTTTCGTGTGAATAAATTTGAAGCACCGTATGAGCATGTAAAAAAAATGCGGGCATCAATTTATGTTCTTGGTCCGCTTCTTGCTCGATATGGACAAGCAAAAGTTTCTCTTCCCGGCGGGTGCGCGTGGGGTCCACGTCCTGTTGACCTGCATATTGAAGGAATGAAAAAGCTCGGAGCAAAAGTAGAACTTTTACGAGGATACATTTACGCGAAAGCAAAGCGGCTAAAAGGAGCACGTATTTCATTTAACGTGTCAAGTGTCGGAGCAACAGGAAATATTTTAATGGCTGCTGTTCTTGCAAAAGGAACAACTCGGCTTGAAAATGCAGCAATGGAGCCAGAGATCACAAATCTTGTGGAGATGTTGATTGCAATGGGAGCGAAAATCGACGGAATCGGGACAACAACATTGGAGATCGAAGGTGTTGAAGAACTTCATCCTGCAAATATCAATACTATCCCGGATAGAATCGAAGCGGGAACGATGTTGATTGCAGGAGCAATGTGCGGTGGGAAAATTAGGATCGAAAATATAATTCCTGAACACTTTTCCGCAGTTACCGCCCGACTTGAAGACGCCGGAGTAAAATTGACAATTGGTGATACGTTCATTGAAGTAACGGCTCCAAAATCCATTAAACCGGTTGATGTTACAACAGCAGTATATCCGGGATTTCCTACCGATATGCAGGCACAATGGATTTCATTAATGACTATTGCAAAAGGAACTTCAACTGTTACTGATACAATTTATCATGACCGATTTGCTCATGTTCCTGAAATTGCCCGTTTGGGTGCAAACATTGAAATGAAAGACAATGCGGCTATTATTCGCGGTGTAAAAACTTTATCTGGAACAAAAGTTATGTCGACCGATCTACGTGCTTCTGCTGCATTGATCCTTGCTGCATTAAAATCTGAAGGAGAAACAGAGGTCTTGCGCGTTTATCATCTTGACCGCGGTTATGAAGCGATTGAAAAGAAACTCTCTTCACTTGGAGCATCGATCACTCGTGTTGCGGGCGAAGAGTTTTAAGACTGAAGTATATAAAAAAACTTCTCCAAAAAATAAAAAGGCGATGAATTTCTTCATCGCCTTTTTAATATGACTTTGTGGCAAACTCTACAGCGGCTTCGGCACCTTCAAGTAAAATGTAGAACCTTTTCCTTCAACACTTTCAAACGACAACTCTCCGCCATTAAGTTTGGCAAGATGATAAGCGATGAACAATCCAAGTCCTGATCCTTGCTGTTCGTGCTTTTCCCTATCAATTTGTCCAAACTTTTGGAAGATGACGATCTTTTTATCTTCGGCAATACCTGTTCCATTATCGGTTACAGAAAACTTAAACGAATCACTCTCCTTTAAAGCGACTGTAACAACACCATCAGGATGAGAAAATTTAATGGCATTGTCGATAAGGCGACGAAGAATGTTCTCAAGATGCGGTGCATACATAAATACGGCGAACGTCGCATCTGGAATTAGATTTTTAATGGTGATATGTTGATGCGAACATTGGTATTCATAATCTGAAATTATTCGATCTATGATAAGATGAGGATTAAGACGCGAGATATGAACTTCCATTTCTCGATTGATCTCGCCCGATTCAATTTTGGTTACAGTTAAAAAATCATCGACCATCACATTCAACCGTTTGCTGCTGTTTTGAAGCATATGCAAGAAATCGGTCAATTCTTTCGGCGAATAATCATTTTGAGAATCCGACAACATCTCTGTTGCACCAAGAATTGAAGTCAACGGCGTGCGCATTTCATGAGTAATCAATCGGAAAATATCATGCTTCATCTTGTCCGTTTGAAAATTCACAGCCTTATTCAACTGATCTTTTCGCTTTAATTTTCCGCGTATTGTTGAGAGTAGTAAGTGAAAATCCACCGGTTTTGTCAGATAGTCATCGCTTCCAATTTCTTTGCCTACGAGAATACTTTCGGGATCACTATGAGCAGTCAAAAAAAGGAAAGGCACATGCTGCAGATGCGGTAACGTCCGAACGTGTGCAAAAAAATCAAACCCGTTTTTCCCCGGCATTGTTATGTCAGAGATAATAAGATCCGGAGTGGTTACATTAAGATGTTCGATTCCTTTATCCACATTCTTCGCAAGCAATACGGTAAAGCCCTCAGATTCAAGAACAGAACCGACGATTTCAGTCAGACTCTCTTCGTCGTCAACCATTAAAATGATTTGTTTTGGTTCAGTCATGATCTTCCCGTTATCGATTGTATTACATCCAACATTTTCGTATGGATTGCTCCATTTGTTGCGAGCGTGTTGGGATTGTAAATAATATCATCTGCACTATTTGCAAAATTTGTAACAATACCGCCAGCTTCTTTTACGAGAAGAATTCCTGCAGCTTTATCCCATGGCTGCAAAGAAACTTCCCAATATCCATCAAATCGACCACATGCTACATATGCAAGGTCTAGGGCGGCAGAACCAAGGCGTCTGATGCCCTGCGCCTTTGGTAAAAAATTTACAAAATGTTCGATCACATTCTGAGGGTTCTCATTTACATTATACGGAAAACCGGTAACAAGCAGTGAATTGATAAGCGAATCTGTCTTTGAGACAGAAATTCTTTTACCGTTAAGAAATGCACCTTTACCTTTTTCCGAAGTAAATAATTCCTCCCGGTTTGGATCATAAATTACACCAGCTACTATTTCATTTTTATATTCGATCCCTATTGTAACACAGAAGATCGGTAGACCATGAGTAAAATTAGTAGTCCCATCAAGCGGATCGATGATCCAACGATATTCTGATTTCTGTTCTTGTGCACCGCCCTCTTCTCCTAAAATTGCCTGGTCGGGAAAATGCTGATGGATTTTTTTTATGATCAATTTTTCAGATTGCTTATCAATTTCCGTAACAAGATTTGTTTCCTGACCGATCTTACGTTCTATATTTTTTATTTTTCCGACATTTTCAAAAAGGAACGCGCCTGCTTCTCGAGCTGCTTCAATTGCAATATTTATCATACATTCAACGGGGATAAAAAAATCAAAAAAGATATACTGCTCTATTCAAAATAAAGAAATATTCCTTCCTGTTCAATCTATTTTGCGGGTATTAATATTGATTGCCAAGAGAGTTCGTTCTATATTTGGACAGTATCACAAGATATCAATAGCCTATGACTGAATTACAATTTCGAGAAATCATCAATAGAAGTTTAGGATCTCACGTAAACTTCCGTAATCGCTGGGATAAATATACGTTCGACTCATCTCAATTTGTCGAACAGTCGAAGGTAGAGTCTATCCTTTCTTCATTGGAAGAACGACTTAACAACAATTATCCTTTCTTTCATCCTTCGTATGCAGGTCAAATGATAAAACCTCCGCACCCAATTGCTATTGCGGCATATTTGATGGCAATGCAGATAAACCCAAATAATCATGCTTTGGATGGCGGTCCGGCGACAGCCAAAATGGAAATTGAAGTGGTAAAAGAGATCGCGGAAATGTTCGGCTATTCTGAACATCTCGGTCATCTTACTTCCAGCGGTACGATTGCAAATCTTGAAGCATTGTGGGTTGCCCGTTCAATCCATCCTACAAAATTGATAGCATTTTCTTCAGACGCACATTACACACACAAACGTATGTGTGAAGTTATTCAAGCATCGTCGCGGGTTATCAATTATGATAATCTTGAATTATTAGAAAATGAATTACAAAAAGGAACAATCGGAACACTTGTTGTCACAATAGGAACAACTGGAACCGGTAGCGTTGAACCATTGCATCATATTTTACCTCTTGCAAAAAAATATGGCGTGAGAGTTCATGCAGACTGCGCATACGGTGGGTTTTTTATGCTGCTGGCAAAAGATGAAAATCCAATCGTATCTCCTGAACCATTTCTTTCATTAAAAGATTGTGACAGCATCGTTATCGATCCGCACAAACATGGGTTGCAGCCATACGGATGCGGGTGCGTTCTCTTTAAGGATATTGGCGTTGGCAAATTCTATAAGCATGATTCGCCATATACATATTTCACTTCCAATGAATTGCATCTGGGTGAAATTTCATTGGAATGCTCTCGCGCCGGTGCATCGGCGGCGGCGCTCTGGGCAACACTACAGGCGTTCCCACTGCAATCCAACAATGGTCTTGGAACTATTTTAACAAAAACGCGGCAAGCTGCATTGAAATGGAGTGAGATGGTTTCTTCCAGTTCATCATTACTTGAATTAGAGAAACCTGATCTTGATATTGTCATTTATTTACCAAAAACAAATCCTTTTTCAGCTTCAGTTGTTTCACAAATTACAGAGAAGATATTCTCTGCCACAATGAATCAGCATAAATTACCGGTCTATCTCGCAACGTATGCTGTTGATTCCGCATCAATCGCAAAATGTCATCCCACATTCATTCAGGATTCGCCAACCACTAAAGTGTTACGCAGTGTACTGATGAAACCGGAACACGAGCAGTTTGTTCCGGAGTTATTCAAAAATATTTCTGCAATTGCAAAAACAATGATATAAGTGGAACATTTCTCAAACTCTCAGTGTTACCTTTATCAAACAATCATTGAACGATCTATGAAATTATTTCTTTTTAGCATTCTAGTTTTTTTATCGTCAAACATATTTGCACAAGAATCAACGCAGAAACAAACCGGCTTATTAACCGGAACCATATTAAACACTTCGACAAAAGAACCTGTCGTCGGTGCTTCAATAGTAATACTGGGAACTGTTATTGGTACTGCAACTGATATTGACGGTAAATTTGTTATAAAGAGTGTGCCCATCGGAACATACAATATTCGCGCAAGTGCGCTCGGATTTCTCTCAATGATAAAAACTGACATCGTTGTTTCAGTTGGCAAACCCGCAGATGTTCGTTTTGAAATAATGGAATCTTCGGTGGAACTTGGAGAAGTCACTATCACAACTGAATATTTCCAAAAATCTCCCGATGTACCGATCAGTGTACAAACATTAGGAGCAGAGGAAATTCGCCGGCTTCCGGGCGGTTTGGAAGATGTTGTGCGTGCAATATCTATCCTTCCCGGTGTCGCACAAGTTCAAAATGGCAGAAATGATCTTATTGTTCGAGGTGGCGCTCCATCGGAAAATCTTTTTGTTATCGACAATATTGAAGTTTCGAACATCAACCACTTTGGGACACAAGGCGCTAGCGGCGGACCGCTCAGTTATGTCAATTTGGATTTTGTGAGTGAAACCTCGTTCAAGACCGGTGGATTCGGTGCAAAGTATGGCGATAAACTTTCTTCAGTTCTCTCAATTGATCTGAAAGAAGGACGAACTGATAGGCTTGGAGGAAAAGCAACCATCTCTGCATCTCAATTTGGATTGAATCTTGAAGGACCAACGAATGAAAATGGTTCTTTTCTTTTTTCAGCGAGGAGAAGCTATCTCGATTTTATTTTTAAAGCAGCTGGGTTCGGTTTTGTTCCTGAATATTGGGATTTTCTTGGAAAAGTAAATTATAAACTATCACCAAAAGATCAGCTGAATGTATTGGGTGTTGTCGCACTAGATAATGTAAAATTGTTCAATGATACTGAAGAAAAACGATTTTCCAATTCAAGAATTCTGTCGAGCGATCAAACACAGTTTCTCGGGGGAGTTTCTTGGAGACATTTATTCAATCATGGTTTTTCAAATATTACTTTGAGCCAAACATATAATGGATATAATTTCGTTCAGAATGATACTACACTTAATCCAATCTTCAAAAGTTCAACTGATGAGTATGAAACATCGCTTCGGGCAGATGTTTTGTTCCAGTTAAGTAAGGAATCCGAAATTACTTTTGGCGCTCTCGGCAAATTTGTCGATTTCAATTCAAATATCATTTTGCCAATTCCATTTTGGACAAATTTCGGTCAGCAGCTAACAGCAAATTCAATGCTCGATACAACGGCAATAAAATCTGCGGGATACGTTCAATTATCGCAATTGGTTTCGCAGAATATTCGATTAACCATTGGCGGACGAGTTGATTATTTTAATTTAATTAAGAACTCAATTTCTTTTTCCCCGAGATTTTCCATTTCCTATGCAGCTAATCCTGTGTTAACATTTACAACCAGTATTGGTCAATATCATCAAGCACCCTCGTATATTTGGCTGGTGACAAATCCCGCAAATAGAAATTTAAATTATGTTACGGTTGAGCAATATGTAGCAGGAGTAGAATATTTACTTCGCTCCGATGTTAAGATCAGTCTTGAAGGATACATCAAAAATTATTCTGATTATCCCACTAGCATCACCCGTCCGTATCTTGTTCTTGCAAATACCGGTGCCGGATTTGGTGGCTCACAAGATGGTTATGCATCATTCGGACTTGATCCGTTAGTCAGCAGTGGAAATGGAAAAGCACACGGATTGGAATTATTTTTACAAAAAAAATTGTCAGATGTCCCATGTTATGGGCTAGTAAGTATTAGTTGGAATGAAACAAAATTCGCCGCGTTAGACGGGGTTTCTCGTGCAAGTGCTTACGATCAGCGATGGATCATTAATCTTGGCGGCGGATATATTTTGAATGAATTGTGGGAGTTCGGCGGGAAATTCCGTTTTGCAACCGGCAGACCGTACACACCATATAATCCGGATGGAACACAAATTGTAAGTGCGTATAATTCTAATCGTATTGGTGCGAATCACAGTTTAGATATTCGCGTTGACCGCCGTTGGAATTTTGAGCGCTGGAATTTGATCACGTACATCGACATTCAAAATATTTATAACAGAAAAGCGCTCGATATTCCCGTGTTTGATGAGAGAACAAAAGAAGTTAAGCAGCCTGAAGGAACTATTGCGTTGCTGCCATCGATAGGTGTAAGTGCGGAGTTCTAGATTATTTAAAAATATTATTTCAGCAAATTTTCGATTAATTGCTATGGGCAATAATCAAAACCAATCGATATTGGACCGATAGAAGCGAATCCCCCTCGCACAGCCCATTTATCATTTACCCACCAGCGCAGTCCTAGTTTACTTGATGGGATAAAACGTGCCTTATTTGATAGATTTCCGAAAAAAGAGAACGTCGTTCCTAACGTTCCTTTTGCAGTTGTATAGCTGGAGCCAAGCGCAGCAAAGACTTCAAAATTTTTGTCTGAAGAATAAAGATGATAACAGATCAGCAAACCCGGACCAGAGTACGTTACATCAGCATCTTTTAAGAGATTCCACTGATCGGTGCCGTAATAATGAGTGCTTGAGTATTCGGCGATGAATCCAAAGATATCACTAAACATAAACTCGCCGCCGACCGAACCACCGAACGCTTTTAGATTACCTGAAGGTATTTTTGTACCAATTGAGGGACCAAAGTAAAACACTCGATCATTGATTTCTTGAGCAAAAGTGTTATTAATCCCAATTGTTATTACTAAAGTAAGAAGTAGAATGTTTTTACGCATTATTTCCTTTATTCTAAAGAGTTTATAAAGAATAATCGACCCCAAAAGAAAATAGACGATAAAATCCAAAATTTGCACGGATTGCAAGATCATCAATTACCCAATATCGAATACCCATTTTTGCTTGTGGGAGGAACAATCCGTTTTTACCTCGTGGGGTAAAAACAAATGATGTTGTTCCAATTTTCCCTTTTATCGTTGTATATCCTAATCCGGCTCCAATAAAAAAATTAAACGTTTCTTGTGATGCAGTATGCCAGCAGATATAAATAGCCGGAGCAGAAATAGTGAAATCTAATTTAATCGTTGGAGTTTCGTCATCAGGTCCATTATAATTTAGCGAGGCATATTCTCCTATTACTCCAAAGGAATTGTTCATCAGATACTCCCCTTGAATAGCAAATCCTAAATTTGACAGTTCTCGATATGGAATTCCAAATTCAATTGCCGAACCAAAAAAGAAAGACTTCTGATCTGATTCTTGTGCATAAGCAGTAAATCCGACAATTATTAGGGCAAAAAAAATTCTTAAATATTTTTCCATAATAGTTCCTTATGGTTTATACGTTTCATAACATTGCAATGTGGGATAACCACACACAAATACTTTGCCGTTGCCAACAGCCATTGTTGATACAACCTGATTTTTAGGACCTACTTGTGAGTATAAAATTTTGCCATCATTCGGGTCTAAAATATATAACCGCCCTCCTTGAGGATGATAGATATAGCCACCGTAGTAATATACTTTCCATGAATCAGCATTTTCTCTTACAAATGTTCTCCATAATAATTCACCATTGTTTTTATTAAAAGCACTTACCCAATATGGTCCTGTGTTGGCAATTATTTTATCCTCGGCAATAACGCAATCATTATAATCCCATGCTTCATTAGGCGTATAATTACTCCATTTGCGTTCTCCTGTTCCAGCGTCGAAAGCTTCGAAACTTGCAGATGAATACGGAAAGTGAGATCCACCATAGATTATACCGTTTTCACAAACTATGGCATCAAAACCACCATCACTCTTATGAGTAATGCTCCAAAGCGAGTCACTTGTATTTGAGTTAAGGGAGTACAACTTACTAACAACCCCTGCGATAACGTGGTTTGAATCATCAAATCCATAACTGGCACCCACAATAATAGAATTATTACATGCAACAGCAGAACCAATAGAACCACGCTCATTTAATAGTTTTTTTGACCAAGTTATTGTACCATCATTAGGATTAATGCAATATAAAGTCAATTGCCCAGAAACAAACAATTTATTTTGATTATACAATACAGAGTTTGTCCAAAATTGACCTCTTTCTTTCGGCATTGAAAGAAGCCACGCTAATGATCCATCAAAAATATTAATTGCTCTTATATCTTCAACATGCGTCGCATAAATTCGAATTCCATCTGTTCCAAATTTATCAACTTGAATGTTTGTTTCATTCGATACAAAATATTTCCAACGAATTCTTCCTGTTGATTGTTCAACTGCAATAATTTCTTTCCCAGCAGACATTATTACAAGTGAATCTCCAAGAATCAATGGGGTTGCATTAATTGACGAGCCAATAAATTCATACTGAATCTCCCATAACAATTTCATTTTGTTGTTAGAATTCACTATATCTTCTGGAGTTGCAGGAATATTACAACTCCAAAATAAAAGACATATTAGATAGAATCCATTTTTCATAATATTTGACAGTAATCTTGTTCTAACAAAGCTGAGATACACTGTTCTATTTACAAAAAAACTTGTCACAATGAAAGAATAAAAAAATCTTGTTGCAACTTTTTAAAGTTTCGAAAAAATTAACACGATTTACAAGTTTGATATCACTTCATCAATACCAATTTTTTTGTCTCGGTAAATGTTCCAGATCGTAGAGTGTAGAAATATATTCCGTTTGATAATCGATTACCATCAAATTTTGCCGAATAATATCCAGCCTGCTTTACTTCATTCACCAATGTTGTCACTTCACGTCCAATTGCATCATACACTTTTAATGTAACATAACCGGCAACTGGTAATTGATAATTGATTATTGTTGAAGGATTGAATGGATTAGGGTAATTTTGAAAAAGTTTAAAGTCTATCGGTATCGCATTAACGTTATTTCCTGAAGAAGTTACGGTGTTGTTTTCATAAAAAAGAACTCCCCCTTTCCCGTTCCCCAACAAAAGATCCTTATCTCCATCCGAATCCAAATCGCTCATAAATGGTGAAGATTGTGTGCGTAGATTCATACTTTGAAAACTCTTCGACACGAGTTCAAATTTTGCTGACGCAATCGATGTTCGTTTATAATGATTAATGGTTCCTTCACTATTTCCAATGAGAAGATCAAGAATACTATCACCATCAATATCACCGACAAAGGGTATCGCATCATTTCCTACATCAATAGAATTAAAGAAAGGTGTTGATTGGTAGATTGGCGTTGTATTCGTTCCGGTATTTTTCAAAAATAGCAGTTGCCCCAAATAATTACCAACAAGCATATCAACGAGTCCGTCATTATCAATATCAGCAACGAACGGAGCTGAACTTTGACCAACATTGACAGTATTTAAAGGATGCAAGGTCTCTTGAAATGAAATGACTCCGTTTGTAGAAGTATTTATAAAGATTTTTATATTTCCGTCATAATTCCCAGTAATAATATCCGGTTTATTATCACTGTTGATATCAGCGCTTGATACTGTAAGATAATAATTGTTGCTGATCAAAAAAGAAAAGCTTGGTTGAGCTGAATACGCAGGATGTGATGAAGAACCTATATTTTGATATAGATTTATATTCTCTTTGGCAGAAGAGGTGCAAAGATCAATATCACCATCACCGTCAAAATCTGCCGCCGTAACACTGCTTCGTGAGCCTGCATCAATCATCGGAATAAAATTTTTTGTCTGCAAAACATAGAATGGTTGGGTGTTAGACTGAACATTTTTATAGAATATAAAATTGTCAATCGCAATATTTGGAGCAACAGAACCAATCATAAGGTCAACCACACCGTCACCCTCAATATCAACATGTTGTGGAATATTAAATCCAAACGTATTGATCTGATCCTCTTTCGGATATGTTGAATCGTGCAGCACAATATTTGGCGCAAATTTTGTTCCAATATTTTTTAAATAATATAAACTTGGATTGAATAAGTCTCCCCAGAAAAGATCAAGAGTTCCATTGCTATCCGCATCAAAGAATTCTATCCCGCTTGCACCATGCATTACTTTGGAGATTCGACTTGGAACATTACCCTGAATACTGATTCCCTCAAAAGTATTTGTGATGTACACAAATTTTGACGAAGAGGAATTTCCAATGTTCTTGTAAAATGAAATTGATCCATTACTACTGCCCGAAAAGAAATCAAGATCACCGTCTCCGTCAATATCAGCAAATGTTGGAATGCTTGGTCTTTCGCTATAGAGTTCTGTTCCGGATGTGTCTGTTAATGCCGCAGTGGTAAGATTAAATTGCGGAGATGATGCTGTTCCCATATTGCTATAGATCGAAACTTCATTACTCGTCAGATTGGTTAAACAATCCAGATCACCGTCATTGTCAATATCAGCAAAATGGAACCACGATCCGATCGACAGTCCAAAATTTGTTGCAGGCTCTAATAGCAATTGTGAGTTGACGTTACGATAGAATGAAAATTGCTCGTCACGATCAAGAATGAATAGATCATAATCCTTGTCACTATCAATATCAATGAATTGGAAACGGGGATTATCGATACCGCCGGCAAAAAGATTATTACCGAATTTATGAGGGGAAAAAACAAAATTCTGCGCCTGCAGAATTTGAAAGAAGAAAATAACTACACCCAGTCGTATAACGTTATACGCCATAAAGTTTCACATAATCCAGTGCACGGTCGATCAAACGCTCATCAATGTTTAGCGGTAACGAAATTTTCCCGATTGCATGCGGAAGTGTCATTCGAATGGAATTGTCTTTTACTTTTTTGTCTTTTCTCATCGTTTCAAAAAGATCTGCGTTGCGTAACCGAATTGAACTCAACGATGGAATGGGTATTTGCTGGATCAAACATTCTATTCGCTCTTTATCAGCAAAAGAGACCATACGCGATTCTAAAGCAATGTTAGTTTCAGCGATCATCCCATATAAAATAGCTTCGCCATGTTTCAATGATGCGAACTTACCGGCGCGCTCAAGTGCATGACCAATCGTATGTCCAAAATTCAAGATTGCACGAAGATTTTGCTCTTTTTCATCACGAGAAACAACATACGCTTTTAATTCGCAGCTTCGCTGGATAATATGAGATAATACTTTTTTGTCACGAGAGAGAGCTTTATTCAAATTCTGTTCAATAAAAGAAAAGAATTTTTTATCCAGAATGATGCCATATTTCACCACTTCACCTATTCCACAGATCAGCTCTCTTTTCGGCAGCGTTTTCAGAACCGATGTATCGGCGAGAACAAATAGCGGCTGATAAAATGCGCCGATCATATTCTTTGCAAGCGGGTGATTGATGCCGACTTTCCCTCCAACCGAACTATCAACCTGTGCGAGCAATGATGTTGGTATTTGGATAAAACCAATTCCCCGCTGATATGTTGCAGCAATAAATCCTGCAAGATCACCAACAACACCGCCTCCTAGTGCGATGATTGTTGAGTTACGCTCAATATTCCATTCTAATAATTTAGTATAGATTTTTTCTGCAGTTGCTGAACTTTTTTGCCGTTCGCCCGATGGGAGGACAATTGTATGAACAGAGAATTTCTTTTTCTCAAGGCTGGATTTCACCAACGAAAGATAATGCCTTGCAACATTTTCATCAGTGATGATAACAATTTTCCGCGCAACATTATGGGTTAAACAAAGACTTCCAATTTGTTTCAGCAGATTCGCTCCAATGTAAATTGGATACGAACGATTCCCTAAAGGAACTTTTACTATGTGAGAATTATTAATCAATGTACGGAGAAAGTTTTTTTGCAAGCTCATCTATGGTATATCCGATCTTTTTATCGTCGGTGGTAATAACAATATCGGCTTGCTGATAGAATTGTTCGCGTGTAGAAAGTAAATTATCGATCTTTTTCTTTAGATCGGTACCATCCAGCAATTGCCCTTGATCATCGCGAAGCATCGGACGGTCGCTCTTTGTTCGAAGCCGTTGGAAGATGTGTTCAGCATCTGATTTCAAATACACCAATACCCCATGATGTTTTACCAAGTCAAGCGTTTCATTGTTAGTTACCGTCCCACCGCCGAGTGAAACAATCGTCAGTTGGTTTGCTAGAATCTCTTTTAACATTTCACGCTCTAACCACCGAAATTTCTGTTCACCTTCGGCAGCAAAAATGTCACTGATCTTTCGATGTTCTCGTTCTTCAATCAACAGATCAAGATCAATAAATTGATATCCCATCGTATTGGCAAGAATGGGTCCAACGGTACTTTTTCCGCTTCCCATAAAACCGGTTAAAAAAATTATCGATTTTTTTTCTTTATGCTTCATACTGTTTCAACAAAAAACAAATTCCCGCCTTTGCAATGCGGGAATTGATTAATAGAGACCTCTGAAAAACTAATCGTCTTTTGTCATTTCGAGCGTAGCGAGAAATCTCACTCTAGAATTTTCCATAAAAGCGAGATTCCTCGTCACTTCGTTCCTCGGAATGACAGTGATGTTGGATTTTTCAGATATCTCTAATACGTAATATAAGCGATCACAAGAATAGTACTACACCGCCGACATAATTCACGCCAAACAAATTCACTTTCACGGTTTCTTCCAGCGGAAGCCTGATCTGATGACCCAAATAGTTTACAAACGTTTGATCGAATTTTGTCCCAACATCAAAATGCGGGTCTCTGAATTTGATCTCAAACCGGAGTCCGATGCGTGAGTGGATCTGATAATCGATACCAGTCATTACATGGATACCCATGTATGATTTTGATGAGATCGTTTCCGCATTGACATTGGCAACTGAAAACAATCGTTTACCGTCGTACGCACCAAATCCGCCGCCAAAATAGAACTGTATCTGTTCGCTGCTGATCGGCACAACATAATAACCGCTCAGTTCAAATGCTAATAATTCAAAACCCTCTGTATACGGAACCCGAAGGTGATCGAATTGAGGATAAATGACCGGTGTTGTTTGAAGTGCGGAGATCTTTTCTGTTGAAAATCCCAAAAAGAAACGATCCCATAAAATATTCCATCGCACATCCGCACCATATCCAAAGTTTGACGTGATCGATCGTGATTCACTGTACACATTGGGATTATCAATGTTATGCAAAAATCTCGTACTGGTGGTGTATGTCCCTTTTAAGGATAGTAAAAATTTATGCTCATTCCCAAAAAGAGCCAATGCAAGAACAATGTTCAATAGAACAATTTTCTTCATTCTGCACCATCAATAAATTAACGGAAGAAAGAATCCCTATTGTCTTCTATCTCAGCTGTTTCTTTCATTTTTTCCAGCCATTGTGTTAGAACACGCTGTTTCTTTTCATTGATCAACTGCGTTGCTATCATATTCTTCGAAGCTGAATATGCAGTTGTATCCAATGAGGTTCGGTTAAGGATCTTTACAAGATAATAACCGCGTTTCCCTTCAATCGGAGAAAGAATTTTCTGTATTGCCTCATTCTTCGCCGCACCACTGACTGCATTCTCGCGCCCCACACCGGGAATTGCACCGCCGAATGAAAAATCACCGGTAGTTTGTACGGAAATATTTATATCGGATGTCAACACATTCAGATCGCCGTTCTCTCCGAGTGAAGAATATTTTTGTTGAACGGTCTGTTGTAATTGTTCCATTTTCTTTTGACGCAGCGTTCGGGGACGTAATGATTCTTTCACTTCGTCAAACGGACGAATACCTTCTTTTTTCACTTCAGCTATCTTTACGACTGCGTAGCCATTGTTCACTTGATACGCATCGCTGATGTCACCAACTCCGTTCTTAAATGCAAATTTATTAAGCGATTCAAATTGACCGAGACCGGGAATAAATGTTCCTTTATTGAACTCTGAAGTTTCTTGGACTTTAAGACCGCTGCCTTCAGCATCCGTTTCAAAGTTTCCCTTTTTAGCGATATAGGCAAAATCTTGAGCGCGTTGGAACGCTTCTTCTTTTGTTGACGAACTTGCTTTAATAGGAAGCGATATCGCAGCAACTTTTAGTTCTCTGTTGTCCCGTCCTTCAATTTTAATTACGTGAATTCCGAATTGTGTCTTTACCGGTCCAATAATCTGACCGGGACGGCCTGCAAGCGCCGCAGATTCGAATTCCTTTACCATTCTTCCTTTTCCAAACCAGCCAAGATCACCGCCGGAAGTTGCAGCCGCGGGTTCTGTTGAATATTGTCTTGCCAGTGCTGAAAAATCTTCACCGCGTTTAGCACGAGCAATCAACTCATTGGCAAGTTTCTTTGCTGATACTTCTTGATCAGGAGTTGATGCACTCAAAAGAATATGCCGAGCCTTTACAAAGGTCTCTGTAGATTTTTTCTCTTCCAAGATCTTGAAAAGATGTTCTCCTTCGTAATCTGCAATAGGACCGACTACATCACCGATCTTTGCTGAGAAGATTGCCGATTCTTTTTCCGGTGTCAACTCGCCATGTTTAAAGAATGCCGGTTGCAAAGAGGTCTCGGAATAATCTTTTTGAACCTCTAAGAAATCAAAGCCGGATTTGATACGCTGCAGAATACTGCTGACCTCCACTTTAATTTCCGCGGAATCTTTCGCAGAAGCTTGATCGTTGAAAAATACATATTTCAATTTACGTGTTGCCGGTTGTTTGAATTCTTCAGTGTTCTGGTTGTAGACTTTCTTAATATCATCATCGGAAACAGTCACAGCATTATCTGCAACAAATTTATCCGGATCAAAAAATGCATATTGAATATTCGCTTTCAGATTTTGGTCGATATATCGGTCGCGAACTTCTCCATCGGTTGCCCGAACAGATGCAAACACAACACTTTGCATTTTTTCTGCAAGCCGCTGCTGACGTAATGCAGTCTCAACTTGAAGCCACACTTCCCTGTTCTTTGGATCGTTCAAAGCATTATCATACGCGTCTCTGCGGAACGTTCCCGTTGAATCGCGGAATTGCTGCACTAAAAATTCAGGGGGATTTTCTCCGCGAACCCAATCGATAATTTCTTGATCGGTAACGGTAATTCCTGCTCGTTTCGTTTCGCGTTCAAGCAGTGATTGTGTTACAAGATTGTTCCACACTTGTTCACGAATCTGACGCATTAAATTTTCATCAGGCTCTTTTTTGCTCTGTTTTTTATACTGCTCTGTTTGATCGCGGATTAATTCCGAAAATTGTTGATACGAGATTTTTTTACCTTCAATCGTTCCAACGGTATCGCTTTGTCTGGACATCCCGAGATAATCCATTCCCCATTCAAACACGATCGTTATGATAAAAACAATAACCAAACCAATAAGAATGACCGGCATATTGTTTCGCATTCTTGTCATTATACCCATACTGCGTTATAACTCCTTACTGCAAAATATTATGAAATGATGAAAATTTACGTCTTTGTAAAACAAAAGATAATCGAAATAGCCCTTAAAAACAATGAAAACTTGCGGGAAAATTGTAGAATTAAGTAGAATTAAGCAGATTTTTGTTTACTGTTGAGTTGAAACTTGTTCAGGCGGCGCATCATCCGTAACAAAATATTCCTGAATCTTCTGTGCAGTCTTTTCGCCGACTACTTCAGAAAGTTGTTCAGAAGTTGCAAATTTCACCCCTTGGACTGAGCCAAACACTTCAAGCAGTTCTTTTGCTCGCTTTTTCCCCACACCTTCAATAAGATCCAATTCCGTTTGTAATGTTCGTTTATCACGCAGCGATCGGTGAAATGTTATCGCAAATCGATGAGCTTCATCGCGAATCTGTTGCAGCAATCGTAGTGCAGAAGAAGATTTTGGGATTGGCAGCGGATCACTTTGGTGAGGAACAAATACTTCTTCTAATCGCTTGGCAAGACTTATGATTGGGTGATTTTCGAGTTTTAATTCTTGTAATGATTCCAACGCACTTGAAAGTTGTCCCTTACCGCCGTCCACCATAATCAACTCAGGCAGTTCCAGCACTTCCTCTAACACACGTTTATAGCGGCGAAAAATAACTTCCTTCATACTTGCAAAATCATTCACGTCAGAAGGAGCAACCGTTCTGATCTTAAATTTTCGGTATTCGCTTTTCTTTGGTTTGCCATCAACAAATACAACCATCGATGCAACTGTTTCAGTCCCTTGAAAATGCGAAATATCAAAACATTCAATTCTGCGGGGAGGTTTTTCCATTCTCAGATCTCTTTGTAAGGAACGAACTGCTGCCGGAATAAAATCTTTCTGTTTCAATTTTTGCAGCTTCAATTCGTCAAGAAGATATTTGGCATTCTTTTTACACATTTCAAGAAGTTTTGCTATTTCGCCGTGTGAAGGAATGTGAAATGAAACTCCGCCGCTTCGTTTCAATGAAAGCCACTGCTCAACAATTGTTCTCGATTCTATATCGTATGAAAGCACCACCTCTTTCGGGATATCCAACGCTTCTAAATAATAGCGTTCAACCAGCGTTTCAATGATCTCGCTGTCAGTCTTCCCTTCAACACCATTCATATAATAATGTTGGCGGCTGATCACTTTCCCTTCGCGGATTTTAAAGATCACTCCGCACGCATCATCATCTTCCGCAGCAACAGCAACAATATCACGGTCACGAAGATCTACGTCAACAACCTTTTGTTTCGAAGAATAGATTTCCAATTGTTTTAACCGGTCGCGATATTTTGCCGCCTCTTCAAATTTCATATCTGAAGCTGAAGTTTTCATTTGTTCCTGCAACCGTTCCACAACGGCACTGTTTTTTCCGTTCAGCACTTTTGCGACCTGATCGATCATTTCATTGTATCGTTCTTCGGAAACCAATCCTTCACAAGGACCTTCACATTTTTTTATATGATAGTCCAGACACACACGCGTTTTTTTTTTCGCGATAAATTCATCATTGATCAAATAATTACAGCTGCGGATCATAAATATATCACGGACAGTCTTTAATGCGGCACGCATCGTATTCACATCTGTATATGGACCGAATACTTTCACAGTTTTTCGATTGAACCTTCTTGCAACAAACACCCGGGGATACGGTTCTTTTGTGATGACAATGTACGGATACGATTTATCGTCTTTAAGATTTACGTTGTAGCGTGGTTTATGAAGTTTAATGAGGTTTGCTTCAAGAATGAGTGCTTCAACTTCCGAGTCGGTGGTAATAATTTCGAGATCCGATATTTTTGCAACCATTGACGCAATGCGCGGTTCGTGATTGCGCGACGTATGAAAATACTGCCTTACTCGGTTTCGCAGATTGACTGCTTTACCGACGTACTGGATCACTCCCTCTTTATTCTTGAATTGATACACCCCCGGGCTTGTGGGCAAACCCGCCAGTTTATCCTGCAGATCAAGTTTATCAATGAATGATATTTGGATGGGATTATTTTCCATATAAACTTAGAACAAAAGCCTAATCATTGTCATTCCAGATAGTGTTTTAAAGAATAACACCAGAGCTTTGTCATTCCGGCGTACGCCGGAATCCACGTTTTTGATTTATTTTCAAGATGGATGCCAGCTTTCGCTGGCATGACATTGCTTCTTAGGTTTTGCATTACATTACTTACTAAATCCGTATTATTTCATCTTCTCACACAACTCAATCAATACACCATTTGTTGATTTTGGATGAAGGAATACAACCCAATAACCATCTCCGCCTGCAGTGGGAACATCGTTCACAAATTGAAACTCATGATTCTTCAATCGAACAATCTCAGCTTTGATGTCATCAACTTCCAAACAAATGTGATGAATTCCTTCGCCTCGCTTCTCAATAAATTTTGAGATTGCCGAATCATTCGATGTTGATTCTATCAATTCAATAGAACTTTCACCAACCGGATAGAATGCAATCGTCGCTTTTTGTTCTGGAACAACTTCAGTATGCGGTTTGGATTGTTCAAATAATTTCGAGAAGACATCGGACGATAATCCAAGGTTTTTTACTGCAATGCCGATATGATTTATTTTTTTGATCATTTTTAATTCAAGTTGCCTCTTAATCCACTATGCAGTAATAGGTCCAAAAAATTATTTACGTCCTCGCCAATAAAACGGACGCCGTTTTTGATTTGCAATCGCTAAAATTCTAATTGAATGATCAACAATTGAATATAAAATGCTGTATGGAAAACGACGAAGAATTTTTCGACGAATAACTTTTAGAATACGAGGTGAAGCCTCAGGATTTTGCTGGATAAGATTTGTTGAACGTTCAACTTCAATCAGAAAAGCAATACCAAGTCCTTTGACTTGAGATTCATAATATTCCACAGCCTCATTCAACTCTAATTCTGCCAATTCATGAAAGGAAGTAACTTCAATCATTTTAATCGAGTGCGGGCATTTTTAAAAACAACATCGGCAGGTTGTAATTTTGCGTTACCTTTTGTGAGATCATTATGCCTGCGAAATGCCTCTTCTGCCCATAATTTTTCATTCTCCGAATCAGAAAGATCATCAAGACTTGACAGCAATTTACTCGCTAATTTTGCACGAGAACCAGTGTCTAATTTCATCAATTCTTTTTCAATATTATGGACTGTCATATTATTCTCCTCTGCTTCTATGTTACAAAAACAATAAATATAATGCCAGTATTTGCCTAACGCATCAGATGCATTGTTTCACTTCATTTAACACGACCCAATTTTGTTGGATTGGGAAATGCCTTATCATCCTGCGCAAGTTGAAGAACTAATTGCTGTAATTCATCAGTAGAAGCTGTGAAAATAATATCTCCCTTTTGAGTTGTGTAAGGGATATTTATCTTTTTAGATTCGATAAACTTTTTTACATAGTCGCTTTCTAATGATGCAAATGTCAACGTATCTCCGTTTAGCCACATTTTGGAAATAATATGCGTTGGTACTAATTGAAAGTCATTTTGCTCTTCACTTGGATAAGAATCTAAGAACCACGCTTTACCTATCTGACCAAGTTGCGCAATGTAGTGAGAAGTATCCCCTTTCTCCTCACAAACAATAACTGCATAATTCTTCCCTTCTGCTTTCTGGAAGAAATAAGTTTCCTTTTTATCCTGATCAGCCCACGCGCCAACTAAACCCGGATTGAACACAAGATTCTTTTCTGTAAAAAATGGATAAAATGAACGAGCGGGGCAACCCACAAAGAACAAAGCCAAGCCAATAACAAATATGTTTTTGAGCGTTTTCATGTTATCCTCCTTTATTTTCTGTGAATTGATTAGTTAATACATCAAATGCACAACGGGCCGAAACTAAGTTGCGTAATAATGTTCCAGTGGGTGATTAAAGTTTTAAAATAAAAACGCTGTTTCTAACATCCGTTGTTTTTAGATTTTACCACTCTTAAAACTTTGGAACGCAAGCGGTTGCCACGTCAATTTGAGCGACTGTTTAGGCGACATATTGCGATCTTATCTAAATCCTTACTGAAAGTTTTGATATTCTTTCTAATTTTTTGAATTGACGCTATAAGTATTTCAATTTCGTGTTTGTCCAATAATTGGCGAATTGTTTTTTTACTGTGTGTAACAAAATCATTTTCATATACTTGAATATCTATTGATTTAAAATCAGAGTGTGCAAACTCTGTATCTCTAACAGAGATGATCTTTTTATGTAACTTTCTTTCATTAGAATTAAATCCGGTAAGTAACAGGCTTTGTAAATCCTTCGTTTTTTCAAAACCACGACTATTCTTGAAACTTCTTGCGTAAGATATTACAACTGAAATGTTCAAGGCATTTTGTGTTGGTGATGCATGCCGAACATCGAGTTTGAATGGTTTATATTTTTTAAGCTCTTGGACAAGTTCATTTGTTTCCCTAAAATCATCTTCAAGTATAAGCATGAATGATTTCATATTATTTTTAAATGTATGAAAAATTGAATCCAATGAATTATTCATAGTTTTAAAGATGGCGTATTTAAGATAGAAATTTATTTTACTTTTATGGTTACAATAAAGGGAGATATTTCTTCAATTTGTTTTTCTAATTTTAATCCCAACAATCGATTTTGTCTTTTTTTAATTGATGGTTCTTCTGGCAACATTGAAATTAAATTCAACAGATAATCACTTTTTACTGCAAAATTTACATTTTGTGGAATAATATCAGCATTCTCATAAAAATATTTTGCATTTAGAGACGCAACAACAATTCCTACAATTTCCCCGTTCTTATTAAACAATGCTCCTCCGCTGTTTCCAGGTTGTATTGGAGTGCTAATTTGAAACAATCTTGGATCATCTTTTAAACCATACAAAGAATTCAACGTACCAGTAGATAATTTTGCGGATTTACCTAGGATATCACCCAATGGAAATCCTAGTGTAAAAACATCTTGGCCAAGTTTTGATTGATTAGACTGAATGATTGTAAACGGTGGTGATTTTTCAAATATTTTTGAATACTCAAAATCTTTAAGACGTAGTATTGCTACATCGTTGTTAGCATCTTTTAGTACTATTTCAGCAAAATAAGATTTTTCAATTTGTGGCAAATATACTTCGATAGAATTATTACCATTTACAACGTGCCAGTTGGTCACCAATAAACCCGTTTCAGCAATAATAAATCCACTTCCTGTTGATTTTACTTTTTCATCTTTTGATAATGTTGATTCCTCATCATTTTTAATCGGATATATTTTAACATACTTAATTTTTTCAGTCTCTTGATTTTTACCTGACGGAAGTTCAATTTCGATTAATCCTTTGTCTTTTAGAAAAGATGTAGTACCTACTTTTGTATGATCAGACATATACCAATCGGTTGAATATGCACCTTTGTATGCTGTTTTTGTCAATTCAGCTTTTACCATTTG
>JAUXTU010000069.1 GCA_030679145.1 Bacteroidota bacterium
AACCCGTGAATATTCAAATCAGAATGCTTCAGTAATGAATGGTTCAGTAGTCTTTTCAGCGTCGCAATCAGGTTTACCTGCTTCACAATCTCAGGTTACTTCAACTGCTACATTCGCAGGAAAAACAGTCACGATTAAAGCGGTCTTCAGTTACGATCGTAATCGTTGGAGACTTATCCGAATGTATGTTCCTCCGGTAGCGTAAAAACTGTTCTTCTTAAAATCCTTCAGTGTAAATCTAGCAGTCTCTTAACTTCATTTACAAAAACTACGACTACTGAAAAATCTCAATTCCAATGTTCACCAAGCCAGTCTTCATAGATTTTTTGCTGAAGTTCTGTTGGCTTGTCTACCTTCTTGACGGTAAATGAAGGACTGCCAAAATATTCGAGCTTTAGTTTTATTTCTTTCAATTTATCATTTCTGAAAACTGTAATTCTCACTTCCTCGCCTTCTTTCATAGAGGCGATCCGATCATTGAAATCCGAAGATCGAACCCGAAAACTATTCAATGCAACGATCTCATCATTGATATCGAGTTCTGCTTTCTCTGCAGGGGAATGGGGCGTAACATTGGTGACTCGAGTCTTTTCGCCAAAATCTTGAAGTGAAATTCCAAGATTGATTTTTTTTGTAGAATCTTTTGCAATAAGTTCAAGCCCGGCATACGAAAGAACTTTTTCCCACGGGAGGGGGTTGGTTGAAAGAAGAAAAGAATCAAATATTTCTTTCAAATTACTCCCTGCAAATTCCTCGCAGACTTTTTGAATATCGGCATTCGTAAATCCTTTGGTGTAGGGGAAACGTTTATACATTGTCCGCAGAACATCATCAAATGAAAATTTATTTTTCGATCGCTGCCGAATTTCCAGATCGAGTAAAAGACTTACCTGTGATCCTTTTCCGTAATAATCGCTTTCTGCATTTTGCGAATTTTGTTTTCCTCGCCAATATTTTATCCACGAATCGAAACTTGACTCCACAAGTGGTTGGATGTTATTGCCGTACCGTAAGCGTTCATTATTCACCATTTGTGATACATTTTCAAGATATGATTTTGCAGTAGAAAATTTTGTACGAACTAATATCAGGTCGTCATAATATGATGTAGTTCCTTCGCTGACCCATAGTTCTTCAGTGTAACTTTCCTTTGAAAAATCATACGGTGCAAACGCTTTCGGTCGGAGCTGCTTCACGTTCCATGTATGAAAGTATTCATGCGATACAAGCCCGATAAATCCTTTATAGGAGACCGGATTTGAGAAGATAAATGGTCTAACTCCCATAATTGTAGAATTGATATGTTCTGTTCCGCCGCCTGCATTTGGCTGGCAATGAATCATAAAAATGTACTTGTTATAAGGAAGGTCTCCCCACAATTCCTTGTTAGCAATAACAATTTTTGTAAAATCAGCAATGAGAGTATCAATATTCCAATTCCCTTCACCATAAATACTGATTATGTGTTTCTTTCCATCGACAAAAAATTCAAAATCCTTTTGTGTACCGATCTCGAGCGGGCAGTCGCCGAAGTATTCAAAATTAGGTGCGGTAAACGTAAATGGCTTGTCCGCAACTTCATCAAGTCCGGTAGTGACTTTCCAGTTTCCAAACGGAATTACTTTTACCTCAATTGGTTTATTCTTTAATTCTTCTACATACATAAAGACCGAAAGAGGATCAACAAAAGCATGTTCATTGTTTAATTCCCGGGTCCGTTGGTTAAATTCATTTGCATACACCTTATATCGTACAGTAACGATTTTTGATTTTTCCTTTTCGATAAGCCAAGTATCCTTATCGTTCTTTTTAAAGAGGAGAGTTCTATTGTTTTCATCAACAGCATTGAATTCCTGTACGCCTCCGGAAAAATCAAAGATCATATATCGTCCCGTGCGCCACGCCGGCATATGGAATGCAACGGTTTTTGAAGAAAAATCCCGAAGAGTGATCTCCACTTCAAGCAAGTGTGTTTGAGGTTTAGACATTGAAAGCGTATAAGTGATGGAAGGCTGTGCGTTAGACATAATGGTAAAAATAGTTAAGGAAAAGAGTGTCTTTATCATTGTAAATTCAAATTTTATGAATGAGGAATATTGTTGATGAAATAATCTACTGAAAGTGATTTCTCTCTGCAAGTGAAAATCCGTAATAAAAATTAGTTGACAAACTAGCAACCCTTCTCTATATTTGATATAGAAATTGAACTAAAAACAAGGAGCAACAAGTATAGATCTATTGTTAAAGGCTGTGAGTCAGTAAAAGTAATTTTTTTTGACACCTTTA
The DNA here is from genome assembly GCA_030679145.1 of Bacteroidota bacterium. Lineage (GTDB taxonomy): Bacteria > Bacteroidota > Ignavibacteria > UBA10030 > UBA8401 > UBA8401. Next base: position 2,287 of record JAUXTU010000069.1, read on the forward strand.
ACGTTTATACTCGTTGCTTTTTCATTGTACCGAACGTGAATGTGTCTTTTGAAACTCACAGTTCGGTATTTTAATTTATGACAAAATTCATATCCATATTTATCATCTTCTTTTGCGCAAAAAGTTTTGCTCAGAATGATCAGTTATTTCCAGATATCCGTGTTACAGAATCGGATGATCGCGGTATAACAATTGAGGTGCGGCCGGAATATATCCAAAATGCAAAAATCGTTTCAACTGAAGGAACATTTGAATTACCACAGTTCAAATCATCGTCATCACGCATATCAGACAGGCCGGGGAGTGAGGATATTCGGACGCGGGTAATTTCAATTGCTCTTCCTTCGTATCAAAGTAACACTGTTTCAATCATTGGCTCTGATTTTCAAACGATTACCGGTTTTTCGCTGGCCCCTGTTCCGGAACAAAAAATTGTTGATGATATGGGAACCACAATAAAATCATATAAAACAAATTTTATCTCTCGTCAAAGTTTTTACCCGCAGCAGATTGTCCAATTATCAAATGTTGGAATGGTAAAGAATTGGCTGACGGCAAATCTTATTGTTGCACCGTATCAGTATAATGCTGCTGAAAAAACATTAAGAAAATATACACGTATTGTTGTGCGGATAGACTTTGGTTCGAGAGATTTTCCTTTTGACCAAACTGGAAATGATGATTGGGCAAAAGCATCGTTAGTAAATTATTCGACTGCAAAACGATGGATAACTCCTACAAGTTTCAAAAAGAGTACTGCTTCAAATTCTATGTTCACCTCCGGGACATGGATTAAAATGGAGATTGTTGATGATGGCATGTATAAAATTGATGCGAACTATCTGCGGTCTGTAGGAATTGAACCTTCGTCGCTTACTTCGATTACTAATATTAAGATATTTGGATATGATGGGAAAAATATTCCGGAAAGTTTAGGGACAATTCGACCTTCAGATATTCCTCAACTCGCGGTAGAATATGTTGATCGTGATTCTAACGCAAAATTTGATAATGACGATTATGTTCTTTTTTACGGACAAGGAATCAATGGGTGGAACTATAATAAACTTGATAAAGAATTCACTCATTACGTGAATCCTTATACATTTAGCAACTATTACTTTTTGACTGTTGGAGCCATTGTCCCGATCATAGAAATTCAACACGTGAATAAATCATCGCCATCAATTGACACAGTTAAACAAACACTTGGAAAAGTTTTCTTTGATGAAGAGAAATACAACTTCAATCAATCAGGTCAATTGTGGGTCAGCCCACCAATGAATGCGAATGAGTCAAAACCAATCTTGAATAAACTTCCAGGATGGGCATCTGGAACAACAATTTTATATAAGTATAAATTATTCTCACGAGCAACAGCAGCTGCTGAATTCATCTTTAAGGAATCTGACCAAGTATTAGGGAATGCATCTGTGTCCGCAATGTCTGATTATGAATTAAACGAAGTTACGACTTCATTTGCTCTCAGTATTGAAGGACAAATGTCTTTTATTCCATCCCCATCTCTAACTGACCAGCGAAGTAATCTGGCAATTAAGTATTCGGTTAACAGTTCCGTTGCTTCAGGATTTATTGATTGGATAAGGATCTTTTACAGACAAGATCTGGCGGCGTTTAATGACCAAATAGTGTTTGATTCTCCTGATACAACTGCTACTGTAGAATTTGCACTTAATGGATTTAGTACAAGCTCAGTGAATATCTACGAAGTATCCGATGTAAATAAAGTCAGAAAAATATCATATGATAAAAAGGCAAATGTCGGTTCAATTGTATTTAATGATATTCTGACAACGGGTTCAATTAAAAGATATTGGGTAGGAACAGATGCAAAATATCTTTCTCCAAAATCAGCCACAAAAGTCCCAAATTCCAACTTGCATGGATTTACCGGTGCGGATTTTATCATCATCACTCACAATGATTTTAAGAGTGAAGCACTTCGGTTAAAAACTCATAAAGAAAGTTTACCCGCAACAAAAAAGCTTAGCACGGTTGTCGTTGATGTTGATACAGTATACAACGAATTCGGTATTGGGATGCCAGATCCGGTTGCCTTGAGAGATTTTTTGAAATATGCTGTTGACAACTGGTCTGTAAAGCCAAAATATGTTTTATTTTTTGGTGATGCCAGTTATGACTTCCGGTCAATTCTAAAGAATGACCGTTCATGGGTTCCGACATATCAGACCTTAGAGTCTAATGATAAAATAGATACATATAGTAGTGAAGATTTCTTTACATGTCTTGATCCAAATAATACTGCCACTGTAAGTATTGCTCATGGTCGTTTGACACCGCGATCGTTGGAACAAGCAAGACTTCTTGTTGATAGAATAATCCAATATGAAGCGAAGCCGACTCGGGGAACGTGGAAGAATGTGATCACTATTGTTGCAGATGATCTTTGGACTCCGGATGGTGATGAATATATTCACACAACTCAGGCGGAAGCGCTTGTAGTAAATTCACCCAAAGAATTTGACGTGAAAAGGATCTATGCAGAAACATATCCGGTGGTCTTTACTTCTGCCGGGCGAAGAAGACCGGATGTGCGGCAGGCAATTATTGATATGGTGAATCGCGGAACATTGATCCTGAATTTTACTGGACATGGAAATCCTAAGGTGTGGACTCATGAAAGTATTTTAACACTTGATGATGTACGAAGTCAATTCACCAACAATGAGAAACTTACGTTTATTATTGCCGCCACATGTGATTGGGGACGATTTGAGGAAGCAGGTGAGCCGAGTTCCGCTGAGGAAGTAATGTTTAATACAAAAGGGGGAGCGATTGGCGTGCTTAGTGCTACGCGGGTTGTTTATTCGGATCATAATGCGGAAACAAATCAACAATTCTATTCCAAACTATTCTCGAATTCATCGTCTATTCGATTAGGTGATGCATATTTACTTGCAAAAAATGAACTCAGCAATGATTTTCGCTCTCTCGTGAATAAGAGGAAATATTTTCTGATGGGTGACCCGACATTACGGCTTGCCGTGCCTGAAGGGAAGCTTTTTGTCGATTCGTTGGTGAGCGAAACATCTACACTTGCTGACACGATTCGCGCTTTAGATAAGATTACGATTAAAGGAACCGTTAGGGATTCGACAAATGCAAGTGATGTGAATTATTATGGGACGGCATTGATCAATGTTCATGATGCTGATGTTGAAAAATCAATCTCAACAATTCCCGGAATGATCTATAATGAAAATGGCGGAATTATTTATAAAGGTGAAGCTTCCATTAAAAACGGAATTATGAACACATCCTTTGTAGTTCCTAAAGATATAGCATATCAAAATAAAAATGGCCGTCTTGCAGTCTATTTCTCCAACACACAGTCTGATGGACGAGGATATACTAAAAATTTTATTGTCGGAGGGACAAATAATAATTTTCAACCAGATTCGATAGGACCTGAGATCCAGATCTATTTTGATACGACAAATTTTCGATCTGGTGATGTTGTGAATGAGAATCCGACCCTCATTGTGAGTTTGAAAGACAGCAGCGGCATTAACTCGTCGGTAAATAGTATTGGCCATCGACTAGAGGCATGGATAGACGGCAGTTCCAAAAGTGTTGATCTCACTGATGCATACAAAGGTGATGTAGATAGTTACCAGCAGGGAAAAGCAGAATACCAGCTATCGGGGATTTCTCAAGGAAGTCATTCAATAAAAGTTCGTGCGTGGGATGTTCACAATAATTCATCATCTGCGGAATTGTATTTTGTAGTTGCATCGAGCAGCGGGCTTTCGATTCAACAATTATATAATTTCCCGAATCCTGTTTCAACCACTACGTCTTTTACATTCCAACACAACCAGTTGACACCGATCGATGTGACAATTCATATCTATACTGTTGCAGGACGTCGTATTCATACTATAGAACGATTTGGAGTAGGAGAGAGATTTGTGAAGATTGATTGGAACAGGAGAGACAGCGACGGTGATGAAGTTGGAAATGGAATATATTTCTATAAAGTAATTGCAAAGACTGTTGACGGACAATTTACAAGTGAAGCTATCGGCAAATTAGCTGTGGTACGATGATTGGTTGGCATTCTGAATACTATTTCGTCCGATTTTTGCCGTTTCGAGTGCTATTAATTTTCGGTTATGTGTTGAGTCACAGTTGGTATTAAAAATGTTTATTAACTATATTTATCAATAATTATCAATGAGGAGTTCTACATGAAAAAGATGTTCAGTGCAGTTGGGCTGTTTCTAATGTCCATTGGAGTTGTTCAATTTATGTCCGCACAGGCTGGTTCGACCGCGGTACCTTTTTTGATGATTTCTCCGAATTCACGAGCAAGTGGAATGGGAGAAGCAGGAACCGGAATTGCAGATGATGCTGCATCGATCCATTGGAATCCTGCAGGCCTTGCATTCCAACATGGCGGTGAAATTAGTATTACCCATTCAAACTGGCTGCCGCAATTTAATCTTTCAGATTTATTTTATGATTATTTCAATATCAAACAGGAAATTCCTGACTATGGCGGAACATTAGGTGCAAGTATTACATATTTGAACCTTGGTGAATTTATTGTTACGACAGATAAAGATCCGACTCCGGTTGATAAGTTCAAAGGGTTTGAAGTTGCAGTCACCCTTGGTTACGGAACTCAAATTTCGGAAGACTTTGGTATTGGAACAAACCTTCGTTTTATCAATAGTAGTTTATCTCCAATTGGTACTGCAGAAGAAAAAGGAAATGGTATCGCCAATGATTTTAGTTTTGATATAGGCTTTTTATACAGACCAAAATCGTTGGTCATTCCGTTTTTAGATGAAGATATCGGCGATCATTTCAGTGTCGGTGTCAATCTTACCAATCTTGGGCCAAAGGTAACGTACATTGATGCTGCTCAAGCAGATCCGTTACCGACACAATTGAGAGTTGGATTCGGAATTATACCGCTGAAAGATGAATTCAACAGTTTGACGATTGCGATCGATTTTGCAAAATTATTAGTGTACAAAGAACCAAACGGTGCATCGCATGAACTTCCAAAATCATTGATCACATCATTCACCAATAATTCATTCGACAACAATATGAAGTTCATCAACACATCGCTTGGAATGGAATATTGGTACGACAAAAAAGTTGCATTACGAATGGGATATTTCTTTGAAGACCCGAAGAACGGGAATCGTAATTTTATGACATTTGGTGCAGGTCTTCGGTATGATATCTACGGATTCGATTTCAGTTATATTTCTTCGAAAGAAGAAAACCACCCGCTATCCGAGACTCTTCGCTTTACACTCCTTATTCTTTGGAATGAGGCATTGTAAGCTATTCCTCTTTATCATTGAAGACACGACACTTATTTCTCGTGTCTTCAATGATAATATAGTTTCAACTTCAAATCCGTGTTGATATGATAACTAAATTTTTTTTTGTTGCAGTATTTCTTTCGCAGATTCTTTTGCCGCAAAAGCTTTCTCATCCGTTGCGAGCGCCTTCTCCAAACAATAGTAATCGAACATTGTTGTCTGTAAAGTCATTTCCCGATACGATGAAAGTGCTTGCGATACTTGTGCAGTTCAAATTCGAAGAGAAGAATGATTCACGCACTTCCGGCAACGGACAATTTGATACCGCGTTAACAACAGAACGGATTATTGATTCACCGCCGCATAATTCTGCATATTTTGCAGATCATTTTGTATTCGCTCAAAATTATTTTTCTAAAGCATCGAACGGAAAACAGAATATTGCAACAACGGTGTTTGACAAAGTAATAACATTGAAAAAGGAAATGAAAGATTACGCACCAGTGAATAGCAATCTTCCATTGGCTGAGATGCTTAAAGAAGCGTGGTATACTTTAGATTCTTTGTATCCGGGTGAAATACAGTATCAACAGTATTCTATGTTCACGGTATTTCACGCCGGTGTTGGAAAAGATATCGACCTTCGGGCATCGCTTGGTTACGACCCAACACCACTTGATATTCCATCGCTCTATTTTAGCCTGTCATCTCTTCAAAATTTATTGGGAAATTCATTCCAAGGATTTTCATTAAAAAATTCTCCATTTAAAATTCCAAATTCTGTCGTGCTGCCCGAAACTGAAGTTCGAAGAATCCCCTCAGTCGGCGGTGACTTTGTTTTGAAACTGAGCATTAACGGACTGCTGATCGCAAGTATTGGAAGTCATTTAGGACTTCCTGATTTATTTGAAACAACAACGGGGAAAACGGCGATCGGACGATTTGGATTGATGGACGGACAATCAATTTTTAGTTTTGCCGGAATTTGCCCTCCCGAACCAAGTGCGTGGGAAAAAATATTTTTGGGGTGGACAACACCCATTGAAGTGTTTGGGAATAAAACCCTTAACGCTCCTGCTGTCGGTTTATATCCGATAGGAAATGATACGATCTATAAAATTCCGATCAGTGCAAAGGAATATTATCTTGTTGAGAATCGCAATCGCGATGCACAAAAAAACAATCATTTTATTACAATGAAGTGGAATGGTCAAACAATCCAGAAAACATTTTCGCAAGATGAAGATTTTTTTTCGAATGCGAACATTGATTCTGCATTTGGAGTTGTAGTTGATGTAGATGAACTTGATTGGAGCCTTCCGGGAATTATCAATGCATACAATGATTATCGCGGTGGAATTCTAATATGGCATATTGACGAAACGATTATAGAAAAGAATATTGCTTCAAATACAATCAATGCTGATCCGAAAAGACGGGGAATCGATCTGGAAGAAGCGGATGGATCACAAGATCTCGGTCAATCGTATGATTTTGGAAATCCTGCTTCGGGAAGTGAAGATGGTTCGCCGATCGATTATTGGTTTGATGGAAATATTTTTCCTAATTACAAAAATGAATTTTCCGAGAATACCAGTCCAAATACGTTGACGAATACGTATGCAAAATCGCATGTAACCATCAAGAATTTTTCGGTTGCTTCGCCGAGAATGACATTTGAAGCGAATGTCGGTGATGCTGATATTCAATTAATGAAAGTAATCAAACGAAAGAATCTTAAATTTGATAATAATGACGCTCCGCTTGCCGCGGATTTGAACGGCGATGGAAAACAAGAGTTGATCTACACCAGCGGCGATTCGATCTATGTATTGAGAGATGACCTTACACCATATTTGAATAACACGACAGGATTGTTCTATCCTATAGGGGGAAGATTCCAGCCTGTATACTTGACAAATTTTGGTGGTGATCCTAATCCTAATAATAATTATAAGGGAATTTTGGTTTCGCATGATAAAACTGCCTATCTCTTCAATGTAGTTAATACACAAAACAGTATTGCGGATACACTCTCGACCTTAACACTTTCAGAAAAGATCGTTACTCCACCATCATATAATGCGAAAGACAAATCAATCCTGTTGGGCGTTGATTCCAATAGATATGCCCGACTTGATTATCAATTTGGTGCAAATTCTACTATTTATATTGTCAACACATATTCACCGCTTGCTGATATTCCTTTGATATTAACTTCCAACGTCCGTCCATATTCTTTTTATAGTAAGAATAAATATTTAGATGGAACTTCGCCGAATATTTTTTACTCTTACGATAATAAAAAAATTATCGCTGCGACTTTGGGACGATTTACCAAGACAAATAATTTAACGTCAAAAGAAGGGGCAAAAGATGTAATTATTTTTGATGATAATTCTTTAATCGTTTCAATTAATGGGAAGCAGATAACATTTGGAGTCGAATTATCTGCATCTCTTGCAGTAGCAGATATCAATAATGACGGTGCAATGGAGATTTTACTGGGAACTTCAAATGGACTTTTTTGTATTAATGAAAATGGTATTGTTCAAGAAAATTTTCCTCTAAAAGTATTGGATGGTGGAAAGATTGTCGGTAGCCCGATTGTTGTTAAAATGACCGGATCAACCGAAACTGCAATTCTTTTTGGCAGTTCAAATGGTCAAATATATGCTTACACGTCAAAAGGGAAAATAGTCTATGGTTTCCCATTGCAAACCGGAGGAATTGTTTCGTCACCAGTCTTATGGGGAGATAAACTTGTAGTTGCATCAACGGATTCTTCAATCTATGTGTGGAAAACAGGAAATCTATTTGATACATCAAAAATATTATGGGGAAATTTTCTTGCAGATAATTACCACTCTAATTTTGTTGAAAATACAGGAACGGTTTCTAAAAAATCGTCCGAATTTCTTCCCAAAAAATTTGCATACAATTGGCCTAATCCTGTCTATAGCGGCTCGACGAACATTCGCTATTTCCTTGGTAAATCGGGAACGGTGAAGATCAAGATTGTTAATCTTGCGGGTGAACTTGTTGAGGAATTGAATGGAACAAATTATGCAGGAATGGACAACGAAGTGCAGTGGAACATTACAACGATCCAAAGCGGAATTTATTTTGCACAGATCACTGCAAGCGGCAACGGGGAACAACAAAGTCAGATCGTGAAGATTGCGGTGGTGAAATAATGTTGAGAAAAAAATGGTTATTTGATTATCAGAGACTTCTGGAAAATTGTTCGCCTTTTGTCATTTCGAGCGGAGCCCCAAAGGGGCGAGCAAGAAATCTCACGCCTGAATTGATACAAAAAAACAAGATTCCTCGTCACTCCGTTTCTCGGAATGACATTGATTTTGGATTTATCAAATTCCTTTATCAATCAATATTTTTGCTCACGCTATTTTCTCTTCCACTTTATTCGCAATGGCAAGATTATGAAAAAGCTGTTCACGGTGGTTTGCATTGGCAGACTTTAGAAACAAAGCATTTCCTTGTTCATTATCATGATGGAGCAGAACGAACGGCGCGTGTAATTGCACAAGTTGCGGAAGATATTTATGGTCCTGTAACGACATTGTATGAGCACGAACCTGACCAAAAAGTAAGTTTTGCCGTGATTGATTATGAAGATAATTCCAACGGTGCAGCATATTTTTACGACAATAAAATTCTGATCTGGGCGCCGGCATTGGATTTTGACCTTCGAGGAACGCACAATTGGCTTCGAAATGTCATTGTTCACGAGTTTACTCACATAATACAGATCCAAACTTCCATGAAGTTTGGACGCAAATTCCCCGGAATATATTTACAGTGGCTCAATTACGAAGAGGAACGCCGGCAGGACGTTTTGTACGGTTATCCAAACACTGTTGTTTCATATCCACTTTCCGGATTTATTATCCCAAGCTGGTTTGCTGAAGGTGTTGCTCAGTATAATCGCCCGGAAATGAGCTATGATTATTGGGATTCGCATCGGGATATGATTCTGCGTTCGTATGTATTGGACAGCAACATGCTTTCGTGGAATGAGATGAGCGTATTTGGTAAAACATCTCTTGGAAATGAATCATCCTACAATGCCGGTTTTGCTCTGTCAAAATATCTCTCTGAAACGTACGGACAGGATATTATTCCAAAGATAGCCAAGAATATTTCCCGCACCAATATGGTTACAATGGATCAGTCAATCGAACGGACTATCGGAAAAACTGGTCAACAAATCTATGACGAATGGAAGAATTACCTCACATCGGATTATCGGAAAAGAGTAGAGAAGATAGAATCGAATAAAGTTGAAGGAACAAGGATCGCCGATGTCGGATTCGGAAATATGAATCCTGCATTTTCTCCCGACGGGGAAAAAATTGCGTATATCTCGAATAAAGAAACTGATTATTTTGGTTTGTCGTCAATCTATATATACGATGTTAATACAAAAGAAGAAAAGATGCTTGTTGCCGGTGTCCGTTCAACGTTATCCTGGTCGTCTGACGGACAGAAAATTTATTATTCTAAACTGACTGATAATCAAGACATTGGGTTCAAAATTTCTGATCTGTTCGTTTACGATCTTGAAAATGAAGAAGAGATACAGTTAACAAAAGGATTACGCGCGGCAAATCCATCACTTTCATCCGATGGAAAATTATTGTCTTTTGCTGTTGGAAATGATGGAACGATGAATGTTGGGATTTCTGACACTACCGGAGGTAATTTTCATCAGATAACGAGTTATAAAAGCGGAGAGCAAATCTATCTCCCCAAATGGTCACCAGATGGAAAAAATATTGTCTTTGGATATGCCTTTCGCGAAGAACAAGATATTGCGTCTGTAAATATTGAGATTCGTTCTGTTGATATTCTTGTAGATGGAACTCCTGATGATCGTAATCCGGTCTACAGTGCCGACGGAAAGTATTTGTATTTCGTCTCCGACCGCACCGGGATTTTTAATGTGTATAAATTGAACGTTGCCACAAAAGAAGTCACACAAGTCACGAATGTTCTTGGAGGAGCATTTACACCCAGCCTAAGTGATTCAGGAAAGATGGCGTATTCGTTATATACATCAAGAGGATTTAAGATCAACTATCTTGTCGATAGTATATCACAAGATTTAGCTTCATCACATTATTTAGAACCCGAGAGAATACGTCGGCCTGAAATTAAAATTGATGATAGTTCGTTGAAGCGTAATCAATTTGATTTTGTCGCATTGAGAAATTATGATGACACTAAAGTTTCGAACATAACCAAAGCAGAATACAAAAATATCTATAGCAGCCTTTCGATTATTCCCTTTCTGCGAATTGACAACTATAACTCAAAATCTTCCGGATTAGATTTTTTAAAACCGGGTTTTTATTTTATATCAGGCGATGTTATTGAAAAAATGCAATTGTTTGGCGGTGCTGCTATCAATCACATTTTCGAACGAGATCTCTTTTTGCAATTTGAATACAGGGATAAAATTTTTGGTCTATATCAGCTTGGATTATTGCCAACGGCATCTGTTGAAGTTTACAATGTCTCTCGAAAACGTACGGGCGAAAAGATCACCATTGTAGAACAGTTTGAAGAAACTTCAGCAGATATTACATACAGTCTGTTCGAGTTTGATTTTTTTCTAACACACCCTGTTTTTGCAGAGAATAGTATTTTGCGGTTAGGGTATACTTACAGCCAATATAGCAATGCAATAAGTTCTTTTCTTGTAAAGAGCAGTGCACTTCTTGTCCCGGCATCGTCCGACATATATTTTAAGGGAAATAATTTTTCGCTGCAATATTCAATTAAAGGAATTTTACCCGCGCGAACACGCGAGATCAATCCAAGCGGTCGATCTTTTGCATTACGTCTCGATAATGAGTTTAATCATTTCACAACAGAAGATTCGACAGGTGCTTCAGAATTTGAAGCAACCGATACCGGAATTAAATTAAAATTGGTTCCCTATACAATACGAAGAGCAGAATTTCGTTATACCGAACATTTGCCTCTTCCGTTGTGGAAGCATACGCTGTCATTTACACTTCGTGGCGGAACAATCTTTGGACAAAAAGTGCCGGATTTCTTTGACTTCTATGCGGGGGGTCTTGTCGGAATGAAAGGATATCCATTCTATTCGATCAGTGGAAATGAAATTGCATCGTTGAATATCGCTTACCGTTTTCCTATTTGGGAAAATATTGATATCAGAATTTTCCAGCTTTACTTTGATCGGTTCTATGGAGAATTTCATGCTGATCTTGGAAATGCGTGGAATGGATTACCAAATATTCGAGACTTCAAAAAAGATGCCGGGTTTGAATTACGCCTTGAGGCTTTTTCGTGGTATGCATATCCCACAAGGATATTCTTTAATGGTACATACGGTCTCGATTCTTTTACATATGATCGCAGGAATGTGAAAGCTTCGTATGGAAAAGAATGGCGGTTCTATTTTGGTGTTTTGTTCGGATTCGATTTCAGTAATGACATAAAACGAATGTTAGGAGATTTTCATGAATGGTAAGTTTTTTGCTGCTCTGTTTTTCTGTGTTGTGAATGTTCTATTCAGCGGTGAAAAGACATTTACAGGAAACTTTAGAGTTGATCTATTGAATTCTGTTCAAGATTCTGTTAGTGAAACTGAGATGACGTTAACAAAGAATGATCTACGTCAAAATCCATTTATGAATGGGTTGTATTCATTGGTACTCCCTGGGGCTGGAGAATTCCATACCGAACGGTATACAAAAGCAGCAATTTTCTTCTCTGCCGAAGTTGCACTAATTGTATACGCGGTCATCAGCAATAATAATGGGGATAAAAAAACAAACGAATTCCAGGCATATGCTGAAGCCCATTGGGATGCCGAACGTTACGCACGATGGATTCAGGTGCACGGTAAATCTGAATACGGACCAACCAATGTTGAATTTAATGACATTGATTTTGCTGCTATAAAGAGTAAGAAAGACTTCTCGAAGATTAATGAGTGGGAAAGCGGATTACATAAATTAGGATTTTCTCACCAGCTTCCTGCGTATCAAGCACAACAATATTATGAATTGATCGGAAAGTATCATCAATTTAAATTTGGATGGGACACATATCCTGATTTAAACAATGATGGTGTGCCGGATTCAGATGGCGGAGATTACGACAATCTTCTTACCTCGGAAAAACAATTTAAAGATTATGCGGTAGAACGCGGAAAAGCAAATGATTATTATTATGCAGCGAGTTTTGCTGCAAGTGCTTTGGTGATCAATCACGTTCTTAGCGCAGTAGATGCATTTTTCTCGACAAACAGCTATAACAAAGAACTGACTGCATCATTTCACATTACACCAGTTAATGGATTAGAAGGGAAGAGATTATTATCGGAAGTAAGAGTGCAGATTCCTTTTTAAAAGAACATCTGTGTTGTTATGATCTGACTATTTATTTACCCGCAGAATATTGATAGCACCCGCTGTAAAGAAAATAATATTCGCCATCCACGCAGTAAGTAACGGATCAATATCTCCGTTGTATCCAAATACGCTGCTGATTTTCATGAACACCATATAGATAAATACCACCGCTGCGGAAATTCCGACCTGCACTGCAATACCCCCCCGCCGTTTTGCAAACGAAAATGGAACTCCAAAAAGAACAACAATAACGCTGGCAAATGGGAATGCAATTTTGTTATGGTAATCCACAAGCCATCGTGCAGCATTATTTCCGCTGCTCTGTTGTCGTTTAATAAAATCGGCGAGTTCGTTATAGTTCATCTCTTCGGGTTTCTCAACTTTTTTGATGATGTCCTTTGGTGTAAATGTTAAGTTTGGAAAAGTATAAGAATCAAATTTTTCAATCTTTTCACCTTTGAATTTGGTAAAGCGATACTGACCATTTTTCGCCGTCCATCGTTGATCCGTACTGTCCCACAATAACTGAAGAGCGTCCCAGCGCTGTGATATGGAAAGCAAACTTGATGTTGTAAATTCTTGTATCGAAACTCTTACTCCCATATTTGATGTTCCATCAAAAAAGGCGATATAAACTATTCGTTTCTGCCCGTCCTGAAGATAGATATTGGTTCGAGCAGAAGATTCGAGATTTTTATGAAGAAATTTTCGTTCAATTGAAAATTTATGTTGATTTGCGTATGGAACAACCCATCCGTTGAAATAAACCGATGCCAGACTGATAAGGATAGTTATAGACATAATCGGAAGCATATAACGGTAAATGCTCATTCCGCCCGCTTTCATTGCGGTAAGTTCATTGTTTGAAGCAAGTTTTCCTGTTGTAAACAAACTTCCAAGTAGCACAGCAACCGGTGTCATTAATTTTATGATCTCCGGCAAGAATGCGATGTAATATTGAATGATGATCTCATTGGTCACATTGTTGTCGAGGAAATCATCGAGATTTTCCATCAGATCGATGACCAAAAAAATGGCCATGAACGTGATCAATCCGAACACTGTTGTGAGAATGAATTGTTTAAGAATATAGGTGTCTAATTTTTTCATTGCGTCAATCGCTCGATCAGTTTGGCAGGAATGAATCTGCGCCACCAATTGAAATTCAATTCAATATTTTCCTTGCTGACTTTGTATGTTAAAAACGAACCTAACAGTCCGATGAAAATATTTGCACCCCACATACCAACCCACGGCTCAATAATTTGTCGATCAGCTAGTTTCTCTCCGCCGATTAGCGATGACCAATATAGCAGGAAAAAACCGAGACTGAGCGATGCTGCAATTCCAAATCCGCCGCGCCGCGCCATTACGCCGAGCGGTGCGCCGACAAGAATAAAGACAAAACACGCAACAGGGATAGAATATTTTTTATGGATCTCAACAAGAAATTCCCGTATCTGTTTTTGCTGATATCCGTCGTTAGCGATCTCACTTTCGATACTGTTCCGATAGAACATCAATTGGCTTTTCATTTCAGTATATTGATCGATATTCTTCCAAAAATCCTTTGCTGCCGATGCATCAGGTACAGAACCGTAAAAAAGTTTTTGATTCAATGCGGTTGTGTAAGAGTGAATTCTTTCCTGAATTGTTTTAGTTAAACCTTTCAAACTATCGACCATATATAGCATTTCACCGGAACTTAATTCGCGATCTCCGCGGGTGAATGCATCGACTGCCGATCGTTCAAAATCAAATCCTTCAGAAATAGTTGTAAGTCGCTGCCGTTCAAATCTAACCACGCGATAGAGATTTGGTTTATTATGATCAACTTCATAGATTTCTCCGTCATATAAATCCATGATCAGTTTTCTATAATCGTTTGAGAACGAAAGTGAGCCACGCTTCGCTGTGATCAGGGTATTCTTACTCGGGTCGGAATGATTGTAGATGGTTACACCTTCAAGTTCGTTCGATTCTTCGAATGTCTTACGAACAAGCATACTGTATCCGGCCATGTCTTGATTGAATAAACCCGGAATAAGCGTTAATGTCGGTTTTTTCCTGCGGATATCCAGTGTAAGAGTTTTGGATCGGTGATTTGCTTCCGGCAGGACCTTATTGTTGAACTCAATCATTAGATATGTAATAATCAACGCACAAATGGCGATAGGGAACATCATTCGGTATAAACTCATTCCTCCGGCTTTCATTGCTGTGATCTCATTGGTGGATGCCATTGACCCAAATGCCATAAGCGTTGCGACCAAAACTGCCATTGGGACAGCGAGGACAACCATCCACGCAAGATTAAGCATCATCAATTCTGCTATTACAGCACCGCTCAATCCTTTTCCAACAAGTTGATCCATAAACTTCATTACAAATTGAAGGATAAAGACCGACATCAAGAACAAAAATGAACCAATAAATGGTGCAGTATGCCGCTTTGCGATGTAGAACCAGATTTTCATACCACAAGATACCTCTCATTTGGTTTGACAATCAAGATTTTATTTTTATTTTATGCTACAATTCTTACTTGGGAACTGTAACAAAGCGTGAAAATTATTCACAATCTGACGGAAATAATTTCATATTCATTCACTTTCAAAAAGGATTACCATGAAAAAAGCGCTGAAAATAGTTGGATTTATTGTTGGCGGTTTACTTTTGGTTATTATCGGCCTTGTTGCCTATCTCAATTTTTTCTTCCCGAAAGTTGCTCCGGCGCCAGCAATGACCATTAATGCCACACCGGAGATGGTTGAACGTGGAAAATATTTGGCAAACCATGTTAGTGTTTGTATGGACTGTCATTCAGAACGGGATTTTACAAAATTTTCGGGTCCACTAATGCCAGGAACATTAGGAAGAGGAGGCGATAAGTTTGATCGTGAAGGAGCAGGAATTCCTGGGACATTCTACGCACGAAATATTACGCCAACAAATTTGAAGAATTGGACTGATGGTGAGATCTACAGAATGATTACCACAGGCGTACGTAAAAATGGAGAACCGGTTTTTCCTTTGATGCCTTACTTGGCTTACGGTAAAATGGATCCCCAAGACGTTAAATCGATTATAGCGTATCTTCGAACCTTAACACCGTTAGAGGGGAGTTATCCGGATGCCCAATTTGATTTTCCAATGAACCTTATTGTGAGAACAATTCCAAAAGATGCTACTCCCAGTGTACTACCTGATCCGAAGGATACGGTAAAATATGGTGAGTATTTAGTAATGATTGGAGCGTGCGCCGATTGTCATACGCCGATGGAGAAAGGTGAGCCGTTGCCCGGAATGCGTCTTGCGGGTGGTTTTGAATTTAAATTTCCCAACGGGAATGTTGTCCGTTCTGCAAATTTAACTCCAAGTCATGAAACCGGAATTGGACTGTGGACAGAAGAAGTTTTTCTCGGAAGGTTTTATACATACAGAGATTCAGCAGGGCGAAATAAAGCGGTCACTCCCGATGAATTCAATTCGGTGATGCCATGGACAATGTATGCCGGAATGACTGACGGAGATCTAAAATCGATCTATCGTTATTTAACAACGGTAGATCCGGTTGAACATAAAGTTGAAAAATTTACTGTTCATAAATAGATAGAATAAAAATTAAGTATTATAAAAAACCTTGCAGATATAATTGCAGGGTTTTTTGTTTGTTGCTACTTCTATGAATATTTTCAATATTCAAATGCAAAAAGAGGAAACATTTCATTTATGAAATTTTAAGATCAAATCTTATGAAAAAAATCCGTTACGGAATAATTGGTTTTGGTAATTTTGCGGAGCGTGCAATTATGCCGGCGATCCGCTCAGTTCAAAATTCTGAGCTTGTCGCAATTCAAAAACGAAATCTTGAGAACGCAAAGAACAAAGCAGTGGAACATTCAATTCCCTTTTATTTTGACTCTGTGGAAGCACTTGTTAATTCAAAGGAAGTTGATGCAGTTTTTATTGTCTCGGCAAATTCCCAGCATCACAGAGAAACTCTGTTAGCAGCTCGGGCAAAAAAGCATGTGATTGTTGAAAAACCGATGGCGATTAATTTCCTGCAAGCAAAAGAAATGATCGAAGTGTGTGAATTGAACAATGTTAAATTTATGACAGGACATATGTTGCGCTTCTCACCGTTATTGAGACGAATGAAAGAAATTGTCGATTCAGGACTCATCGGAAAAATTTCATTTGCTCAATCCCATTTTGTATACGATGCACAGTTATCTCAACGAAAATGGGTGTTGGACAAGAAAAATGCAGGCGGTGGTCCGCTGTTTGATATTGGGATACATTGTTTGGATTCGATGCGGTTTGTTTTGAATGATGATAATGTTGTAAAAGTGAATAATTTAATGAATCCGCAACACACCGAAACCGGAGTTGAAAAGACAAGTCTTTTGACATTCCAATTCTCAAAAGGCACCATAGGAAGCGTCTATACATCGTATGAAACATCCTATCGACAATCGTTTATAGAATTCTTTGGAACGAAAGGTTCTATTTCAGCATTCTATTTCACTCCAAGCAATACACCAACAACGTTAGAAATCAAAATGGGGAAGGATGGACTTGTTGATACAGTTAATCATGAAGAAATCTCAGTCCCAAATTTATATGAATTGGAGATATCTCACTTTTCTGATTGCATCTTGAATGATACAAACCCTCTTGTTGATTCAAAAAGCTCATTACACAATCAGCATATCCTTGAATTGGCGATAAATACCTAAATTGAAGGATTAAATAAAACTTCTTTTAGAATTTCTCTTTTTTTGCTACATTGTATGGCACAATAGTTCACATATTTATTAATGAAAACAAATAATGACAAATAAAAAAATTAAACGACTAGGAATTCTTACCGGCGGAGGTGATTGTCCAGGACTTAATGCAGTTATTCGTGGTGTTGCAAAACCAGCAATGAATGATTATGGTCTGACAATCGTTGGAATTGAAGATGGTTTTGAAGGATTTGTTGAAGGACGTATGCGCGAAATCTCGCGTGATGATATTGCCGGAATTATTGGAGAAGGCGGAACAATTCTCGGTACTTCCAATAAAGGGGACCCATTCCATTATCCATCTGAAGGAATGAATGGTGTTGAGATTGTTGATGCTTCGCAACGTGTTCTAAAGCATTACAAAGGCTGGGGCTTAGATGCTCTTGTCACTATCGGTGGCGACGGAACAATGCATATTTCTAATAAACTTGGCGAATTAGGAATGAATATTGTCGGCGTTCCCAAAACAATTGATAATGACCTTGAAGCAACCGACCAAACATTTGGATTTGATACGGCTCTTTCCATTGCAACTGAAGCGATCGATCGTTTACATACAACTGCATCTGCTCACCATCGTGTTATGGTAATTGAGGTGATGGGACGATATGCGGGATGGATCGCATTGGAAGCAGGACTTGCCGGTGGAGCAGATATTATTTTGCTTCCCGAACTTCCGTTCAAATGGGAAAGTGTTATGCGCCGGGTTATTGAACGAAGCACTCGCGGCAATCGGTACAGTATTGTTTGTGTAGCCGAAGGTGCTAAAGCATCTGATGAAGAAATTGTTATTAAGGAAACCGATGTGAAACGTACTGATCCAATCCGTTTCGGCGGTATAGGCGAACATGTTGGCCGCCGTATTACTCAAGAAACAGGTTTGGAAACACGAACAACGATTCTCGGACATTTACAACGCGGCGGTAGTCCAACGGCGTTCGACCGAGTTCTTGCAACACGGTATGGAACAAAAGCTGTTGAGCTTGCTGTGAACGGTGAATTCGGACGAATGGTAAGTCTTCGCGGATTGAATGTTACAAGTGTAACAATCAAAGATGCGATCTCGAAACAACGATTGGTTCCGATTGAGGATGGAGAAATTGTGAACACCGCTCGTGCTGTTGGGACAAGTTTTGGAGATGAATAATTCCGTTGAATAGATTACGATGGAACAACCAATGCCGAGTCTTTCATTATTGATGAAATCTCGGCATTAAATTTTTACTCTGTGAAAACGAATTCTGTTTTTGCTAACGACGTACCGATCATCGATAGCGAATTATTGTTGAAAGCGTATTGCAATGGATTGTTTCCAATGGCGGATGGTAGAGATGGAGAGATTCATTGGTTTTCTCCGGAACAACGCGGAATAATCCCGCTGAATGATTTAAAGATATCCCGAAGCCTTCGCCAAACGATCCGAAAGAAGAAATTCGCAATCCGAATCGATTCCAATTTTGAAGCAACAATACGAGCGTGCGCAAAACGGAATGACGTTTGGATTTCGGAAACGATCATCCAAAGTTATCTTCAACTCCATCGGCTCGGGTATGCTCATTCGGTTGAATGTTGGAATAACGAAACACTGGTGGGCGGATTATATGGCGTAGCAATTGGCGGAGCTTTTTTTGGAGAATCAATGTTCAGTCAAATGACTGATGCTTCAAAAGTGGCACTGGTCTATTTAGTAAAAAGGATGAATGAGCGAGGATTTGTTTTACTTGATACACAATATTCCAATCCTCATCTGTTAACTCTTGGGTGTATTGAAATTCCTCAGTTTGAATATTTACAGCAATTACAACATGCGATTCAATTAGATTGTCATTTCACGGATGAACATCGATGAATATCATTACTGAAACTAAATTCCCCGGTTTGCAATTCTTAAAACGGGGAAAAGTACGCGACATCTACGATGTCGGGAAGTATCTGCTCTTTGTCGCAACGGATCGATTATCGGCGTTCGATGTTGTGATGCCGCAGGGAATTCCGTTAAAGGGAAAAGTGCTCACACAAATTTCTGCATTTTGGTTCGAACAAACCAAAGACATCATTCCAAATCATGTCATCTCAACAAATGTTGATGACTTTCCCAAAGAATGCGAGCCTTACAAGGAACAGCTGCGCGGACGAAGTATGCTGGTTAAAAAATCAAAACCGCTTTCCGTTGAATGTATCGTTCGTGGCTATATTTCCGGTTCCGGCTGGATTGATTATCAAACCACGGGAGCAATTTGCGGAATCAAGCTTCCAAAAGGATTGGTAGAGAGTCAAAAACTTCCGCAGATAATATTCACTCCTTCAACCAAAGCGGAAATTGGAGTTCACGACGAAAATATTTCT
Organism: Bacteroidota bacterium; assembly: GCA_030679145.1. GTDB lineage: Bacteria > Bacteroidota > Ignavibacteria > UBA10030 > UBA8401 > UBA8401. The sequence goes on from JAUXTU010000069.1 coordinate 22,165, forward strand.
TTTGAACAGATGGTTCAAAGAGAAGGAAAAAAATTAAGCGAACAAGTTCGTGATACAGCTACGGCAATATTTAACCGTGCGTCTGAAATAGCCGAAGCAAAAGGAATCATTATTGCTGATACAAAAATGGAATTCGGTTTATTGAATGGAGAATTGATATTGATCGACGAATTGCTTACTCCTGATTCTTCACGGTTTTGGCCGAAAGAGACCTATTCACCAGGAAGCGCCCAAAATAGTTATGATAAACAATTTGTCCGCGATTATTTACTGTCAATCAATTTCAATAAAAGACCGCCCGGACCGATCATACCTGATGAGATCATTAATAAAACTTCAGCATTATATCAAAAAGCAGTTGTTCAACTGACGGGAAAGAGTGTGGAATGAGAGTATTGCACAGTGTTTTGATTTTTATCATTGGTCAATCCATAATGTTTGGTCAGCTGGAGTTTTCGTCAAAAGAACTTCCCAAAGATACGCTTGCAACAATTGGATCACAGATCATTTCTGCAAAAGATTTTCTCGAACGTTTTGAGCTGATGCCGTGGCCTAAAAAAGATGTTGCGTCAAGGGTCGAATATACCAAACTTGAATTCCTTCAATCAATGGTAGCTGAAAAAATATTGGCCATGGAATCTCGTCAGCAGAATATCGGAACCGACTCTACAACAATGAGTTTACAGCAAAATCTTGAACGGTTATTTGTCCGTGATGAATTCTATAAACGCGAAGTTTTGCCTAAAATCTCTGCTCCTCCAGGAGAAATATTTGAAGGAATGAAACGGATCCCTTATGAAAGTGAGGTAGTTGTCATGGGTATTCTATCTCAAAAAGAAGGAGAACTGCTTCGAAAAAAAATAATTAGAAGCAAGAATAAGAGTGCTACGTTTAATTTCTTTATCGATTCGTTATATGTTCCACTGGACACAATAACAGTTGGGTATGGATTTGGCGATAAGACAGCTGAAGATGTCGTGTTTTCTATTGGGAAAGACAGTGTATCAAGTCCCGTTGAAATTGATCCGCTCGGATGGGTGATGTTCCGTTTATTGCAGAAAAAATCGAACGATCAGTTAGTAAGATTATCACACCCCGATCGTTTAAGAAAAGTAGAAAACATTATCAGGCAACGGAAAGAAGATTCGATTGCAACAAAAGTGTTCGCATCAGTAACATCCCCTCAGAAGGCTGAAGCAAATCCGGAATTATTCTATATGTTGGCGGATTCCATCCTTGCAATGATGAAAACGGATTCAGCGGCATATTTTTCAAAAGGGATGTATATCTTTTCATCAACAGCAATTGCAGAGCTTCAGAAAAAATTTACATCTCGTCTCAATGATGCGTTCATCACTATTGCATCAGGGAATATGTCGGTTGATGACGTTTTGATCAGTTTAGGAAATAACAGTGTTGCATTTCCTTCGCTGAAGCCCGAGCAAGTTCAGTCGGTATTAAATAATAATATTAAAACTGTAATACAAAATGAGCTTTTAACAAGAGAAGGATTAAAGAAAAACCTTCACCAAACCGAAAATGTTCGTCACGATATTTCTACATGGTTGGACAATCGAAAGAGTATGTTGTTGATACGATCTGTTCTTGATACAGTTCAAGTATCTAAAGATGAGATTGAACTTGAATACCAACTATCGCCGCAGAAATACGGTGCATCCATTTTCGTAAGGCTGCGTGAAATTTTAGTAGATAGTATTTCTTTTGCCAAAGAGCTTCGAGAAAGAATAAATAAGAAAGAAGATTTTTCAACACTTGCAAAAAAATATTCAAAACGCAAGGATTGGGAAAAAAATGGGGGAGAATCTCCCTGGATTGAAGTGAATAAGTGGGGAGATTTAGGAGTTTATGCTTCGAATGCGAAGTTGAATGAAATAAGTGGTCCATTGAAAATTACCGGCGGGTTTACCATTTTTTCCGTGATTGAAAAGAAGATTGTTGATGATTCAATCCGTGCAAATTTTTTTGAAACCAGTCATACGATAGAGCAAAAATTATTGAATGAAAAACGCCTGCAAGTGATGAACAGTTATATTGGAACTTTGGCAAAGAAATACAATGTTACAATGAATGAAGAAGCGTTGCGAAACATAAAAACTACCACGACAAATATGTTTACCTGGCGGAATCTTGGTTTTGGCGGCAGGATTGTTGCCGTTCCCCAAGTGGTTAGACAAACTGATTGGGTATACGAATGGATGAAACAAAAACAATTAAATCAATAATTTATTTTTGGATGGGAATATAACCAATGAGTTCTTTAAATGTTGAAAATATCTTGAATGCACTCCGCGCAGTTCGTGATCCGGATCTTAATCGTGATATCGTCTCGCTGAATTTCATTAAAGATATTAAGATCGAAGGGAAGGATGTTAGTTTCTCCATTGAACTTACTACGCCCGCTTGTCCCGTAAAGGATGAAATGAAAGCTCAGGCAGAAAATGTTGTTCGGCAAAATATTCCTGAAATTGGAAAACTGAATGTGACAATGACGGCAATTGTTTCAAAGCGTTCAAATATGCAGGCAATGCCGATACTCACCGGTGCTAAAAATACTATTGCTGTTGCCAGCGGTAAAGGTGGCGTAGGAAAATCTACTGTTGCCGTAAATCTTGCAGTTTCTCTTGCGCGTCAAGGTGCAACTGTTGGTTTGATAGATTGCGATATCTATGGTCCCAGCATTCCGTTGATGTTCAATATCAACGAAAAGCCGCAGATGCATAATCAAAAATTAGTACCGTTAGAAAAATACGGTGTAAAAGTGATGTCGATCGGATTCTTAATTGATTCCACTCAGGCAGTTATTTGGCGCGGTCCAATGGCGAGTGGTGCCGTAAAACAATTTATGACCGATGTAGAATGGGGTGAACTTGATTATCTTGTGTTTGATCTTCCTCCCGGTACAGGTGATATTCAGTTGACGCTTGTACAACAAATACCAATAACCGGTGCAGTGATCGTTACGACGCCGCAAGAAATGTCGTTAACGGATGCACGAAGAGGAATGGCAATGTTCAACAAAGTGAATGTTCCAATTCTTGGTGTTATCGAAAATATGAGCTATTTCATAAGTTCAAATGGTGAACGGGAAAATATTTTTGATACCGGCGGCGGAAAAAAAGTTGCTGAACAATTTAAGGTTCCCTTCCTTGGCGAGATTCCTATTTACACGAAGATTAGAATCGGCAGTGATTCGGGCAGACCAATTACCGATTCGGAACCGGATAGTGAACCGGCGAAAATTTTTCAAACAATATCAAAAAATCTTGCAGCTCAGATCAGTATCAATAATCTCTCAAAGCAATCTGCACCGATTGAAATATCATTAGGAACAAATTAATTTAATACGGATGGAGTCCACCGATATGGTGGACTCCATCTTTTAATTAATATGACACTTACAGAAAAAGTTCAGCAATCGCTTAATTCCGTCCGTCCATATCTGCAGGCAGATGGAGGAGATGTTGAACTTGTGCGAATAACCGATGATGGATTTGTGGAAGTGAAGCTCATCGGTGCTTGTGTCTATTGTCCGATGTCGAGAATGACACTTCGCGCAGGTGTTGAACGGAGATTACTAAAAGATGTTCCTGAGATTCGAAGAGTGGAACAGGTGTTATTTTAGAGTTCAAGATTATTCCAAATCTTAAACTATAGGTTCAAGACTTATGCCGCGATTATTTTCACGGCATTGTTATTTTAAATTTGACAACTATTCAGTACATTTAACAGATTTATTATAAAACATTAATGAAAAACGTTTCAATAGATTTCACTGACTGCTAAAATAAATAATCTCTAAAGTTATGTTCCTCCCAATTCAGATAGTCTTGTCTTAATCTGGAAATTTTCTTTAAAAGATAACTTGCTATTATAGTAAACTACTTTAAACTTACCGCCAAGTAATACTCTACTTCTACAACAAGTTATCCCCGATGCAGGAGAAAATATGACGAGAATGGATACTAAACCACAAAGTATAAGTATCAGACATATATTTATCTTTCAATTATTTTTATTTGTGTTAACATTTGTGCAACACACAAATGCTCAGCAACTTCTTTGGCAGCGTGTGTTTAACCCAGGTGGGCAGGATGAAGCAAGGGGTGTTGCCGTAGATTATGAAGGTAATATTATCGTTACTGGAACTACAGACCCTACCGCAATAGACTATAAAAATCTTGCAGATTTTTTTACTGTGAAGTACAACTCACAGGGAGACACCATTTGGACTCGTCGATTTAATGTCTCATCATATGATCATGCAAGAGGTGTTGCTGTTGATAAAGCAGGAAATATCATCGTTGTAGGTGAAACAACAACTGATACAGCTACTAACGGTGATATACAGGTGGTAAAATATAATCCAAATGGTGATACACTCTGGACTCGAAGATACGGCAAACCGAAAGAACGAAATTCGACAGGAGGGGTCGCTATAGATTCGCGTGGCAGTATTATTATTACTGGATTTGAAAACTCAACAGAATACGGTTTTTATAATTATGTAACTGTGAAGTACGATTCAAACGGAACATTACTTTGGACACGTTGGTATATTGGCTTTGGGGATGATCTTGCTGAAGGTATTGCGGTGGATGATTCTGACAACGTTGTTGTTACGGGAAAGTCAGAAGGTGAAATGGGATGGGACTGGCTGACAATAAAATATTCTCCTGGAGGTGATACAGTTTGGACGAGGAGATATGATTTGTCGACAGACGATAAAGCGCATAGCGTTACTATAGACAAAGATGGAAACATTATCATCTGTGGAGAATTGGGTAATATTGCTTCTCCAAACGATTATTACGGTGCGGTGGTGAAATACAACCGTCAAGGTGATACACTTTGGACAAAAAAATTCAATAAATTGAAAAACGAAGGGGTAACGAAATTCGCAAGTGTTATTACTAATGATTATGGAGACATTTTTCTAACAGGTACATATTTTCAAAGGGATATAGTTGGGTATATTTCATATAATTACTACGTGGCTAAAAGCGATTCATCCGGTGATACTCTTTGGACACGCTTATATAATTATCATAATGACGACGAACCGAGCGGCATAACGGTAGACAAATCAGGGAATGTTATAGTTACAGGTACAGCAAATCACAGTGAAGTATCTTTTGCCGGAAATTTTCTAACAATAAAGTTAAATGATATTTCAACCGATGTAAATCTTCATTATGAGAACCATCAGCCAGTAAATTTCTCGCTCAAGCAAAATTATCCGAATCCGTTTAATCCTTCGACAATGATCAGTTATCAATTACCAATGAGCAGTAGAATGACTTTGAAAGTATACGATATACTTGGAAAAGAAATCGCAACACTTGTAGATGAAAAAAAGGAGGTGGGAACTTACATAGTGTTGTGGAATGCAAGTATGTTTACCAGCGGTGTTTATATTGCACGATTAACTTCGGAGAATTTTTCTGCATCAATTAAACTTTTGCTTGTACGATGAAACGAAAGAAGTTGTAAAGTTAAGGTAGGAACTACACGCACGGTTAATTTTTTATTAGATGGGAGTAAATTATGAAATCGCTTATACAAATATTTGTAATTATTCTTTTTGTTGTAACGAATTCAACAGCACAGTGGGTAAACTTAAAGGGTTCAAAAGAAAAATCTGTCACGATTACACTTCGTGGAGATACTCCAAGTGGAACAATTATCGAGTTCACACCTGTGGGATACTATTTGAAAATAGTGAATCTTGAAGGAAAAACTTATTCTGTCATATCTATTCCCAAAGCAGTGCCGTTTCTTGAAAAAGGGTATCCTGAACTTCCAAGAGTTAGTAGAAGTGTTATGGTTTCTGATGAAGCTAAAATGAAAATTGAGATTCTTGAAGTCGATTGCGAGACCACGTACGTTGCACCTATTTTATCATCAAAAGGAAATATTCATGGCTCGATTGATCCAGAAAGTGTGCCTTACACTTTTAGCGATGTGTATAAAACAGATAAATGGTGGCCCGAACAAGTTGTTGACCTTTCTGATCCGTTTATATTACGGGATATCCGCGGCATTACTGTTCGATTTAATCCTTTTCGATACAATGCAGTAAGGGGACAACTTATTACTTGCAAACAACTTATTGTTCGCGTCTATGCTGATGGAGTTGATGACAAAAATATAAAAACGAATAGGAAAGGAGTTATTAATCGAGACTTCTCTGAAATTTACGAACGATTCTTCTTGAATTTCCACAAAAAAACGAATAATGCTTTAGGTAAAACAACTTATACAGGTATTAATGAAACAGGAAGAATGCTTATTATTGCTGCCGATGATTTCTACAATAATGTAATACCGTTAAGGGATTGGAGAACGAGAAAAGGACTTCAAACAATATTGGTGAAATGTTCCAATGTCGGTACAACATTTAATTCAGTATTCACATACATTCAAAATATGTATCTTAGTGAAAGTAGTGTTACATATATTCTTTTAGTTGGCGATGGAAATACTCCCGATGTACCTATGAAGAGTGTTCCATTTGGGGGTACTGATTATCATGATCCAAAAGATCCCTTATATTCTTTGCTTGAATTTGAGATCCCTTACCCTCCACACACACCTGATCCCTATCCAGATGCATACATATCTAGAATTTCCGCAGAGAACACCGACCAAGTTGATAATCAGGTGAGGCGAATTCTGAAGTACGAAACAAATCCACCAACAGGTAACTGGTTTCAACAAGCAAGCGGTATTGCATCGCAACAGTACGGTGATACGACGGACTGTAACTTATTAAGAGATGATTTAATCGCTTATGGATATACGTCTGTCGATAAGCTCTATAATATCGGAAGCGCACAACCTATTTCGGATGCAATTAATGCTGGAAGGAGTTTTGTGAATTTTGATGGACATGGTTCGGGTGCATCATGGTCGTTTTCACAACCTTATGTCAATCCTCTCTTTTCCATTGCAAACGTTCAAAATCTTGTAAACACAAATATGCTACCGTTTGTTTTTTCAGTAGGTTGCGAAGTTGGAGATTTTGCAGATATGAGTACTTGTTTTGCAGAGGCATGGCTTCGAAGCGGAACAAAAGACAATCCTACTGGCGCAATTGGGTTTTACGGTTCATCAGTTCTTCAAGGTGGCACAATACCAAAAATTGCACAAACCGAAGCAGTAGATATTCTCGTTGCCGATGCAAAAGTAACCATCGGTGGGCTTTGTTATAACGCTTCGTGTAAAATGATTGAAAGTCAGCAACCAAACGAAATTGCTGAGTTCAAAGGATGGAATATTTTCGGAGATGCAGCGACACAGTTATGGACAAAGGTACCAACAAATTTTACCTCTGTCAGTGTCACAGATAATGGAAGTTCAATTACCGTCAATGTCGGCGTTGCTGGTTCAACAATTTGTGTTTCTAGTGGAAACAACGGAGCGACATATTGGGATAGACAAGACAACGTAAGTAGTTCTACATTCACTACGTCTGTTCGTCCCCTTTACGTTACCGTTACCAAGCATAATTATATTCCATATACCGCTGTTACTGGCGGTATGTTTGCGAGTAATGAGTTCTGGTTTGGGAATATGAAAGTTCTTGGGAACATAACATTAAATCGTAATTATAGTCTTACTATTCCCGCAAACACAAATATTTCTTTTGCAAACGGAACCTCGCTTTATGTTTATGGTGTATTAAACGTCAACGGCACTTCATCTTCACCCGTAACATTTACATCCATTTCAGGTAATTCTCCGGGTAGCTGGGGTTCAATTATCTTAAGCGGCACAGGTACAGAAGGTTCAAATTTAAATTACATTACAATGCAATATGGAACTGATTTGCAATTCCTAAACAGTGCAACTGGTACAATTCAGAATTCTATATTGCAATATAACACACGCGGCGTTTATATTTACAACTCGCAGCCTGATATTATTAATAATTCAATTTATGAAGTTCAACAAGACGGTATTCTGTGTAACGCAGCAGGTTATTCTCCCCTCGTAAAAGATAATACTATTACAAAAACATCTGGGAATAGTTACTATCAAAACTATAGCGGTATTAACATTGGAGGTTCCACCACATACGGTTATTTACCTCACAATGATATCAAAGGATTTTATTATGGAATGTACATTGGCGGTGGACCAACTGTTCACTTCGTAGACAGAGCAATCAATCAACCGTATCCAAACAATCGTATAATGTTTTGTCTATTTGGAATTACAGCGGGATGGGGATCCTACGTTAGCAATGTATATTACAGCGATTACAACAGCATTTACAGTAATGCGTATTACGATCTTTATGCTTATAATTCTTCAAATATTTCTCTGGGATATAATTACTACGGAGGAGGAAATCCGACAACCTATACTTATAATTCATCATGGATAAATTACTACACGCCATTGACGTGGAATCCGTGGGAAGAATATTTTAGGCAAGCACCATTAAATTTACTATCAGATACTCAAGAATTTTCAGCATTGACAACGCCCGCACGGGTCAGTAATACTGAAACACCTCAGTTTGTTTCTTCGGATGACGAAACAGGTTTTGAAAAAGGACTAGAACTTGAACGACAAAAAGATTACACAGGCGCAATCGCACATTATACACTCATGCTCAAAGCAGGAAAAATATCGAGACAACTATTGGCCGAATTAGCTCATGTTGGATCAGAATATGGGAGTGTGGACGTTGTGAGTTATTTTGAGACAATGAAAAACTCAAAATCTGAATATCAAGCGTATTGTATGCAATTACTCGCAGGATTATATATGCGTCGAGGAGAGAAAGAAAAGAGTGCCGCTGTTTATGATGAAATCATTGCAAATTTTTCTAATACCCATGATGAAAAAATGGCTCAACTTCAAAAGTTCTATTATATACTCCATGTTGAGAATGATATAGAAACAGCTCAGAATCTTTTGAATATAATTGCAACAAGATATGCGGAGGATGATGTCGAGCGTGATGTTGTTCGCGCGCAGTCTATACTGAGCTCTTCGTATGTGTCTCCCAAAGAAAGCAAAGATAGTTCAAACGCCACAAGTAAGACGCTTAACAATTTTGTTCTTTTCCAAAACTACCCGAACCCCTTTAATCCTATAACAACGATTTCTTATAAAGTTCCGCAAGCGGGTAAGGTATCGTTGAAAGTTTATGATGGTTTAGGTAGAGAAGTAATTGTGTTGGTAAACGGACAACAATCTGAAGGTGCTTATAATACACAATTTGATGGAACAACATTAGCAAGTGGTATTTATTTCTATCGTTTGCATGTAGGCAGTTATATTGAAACAAAAAAGTTAGTTTTAATGAAGTAAATATTTTTCTATAACAAAATCCCTGAAATCTGAAAGGTTTCAGGGATTTTATATTTTTTACTGCTTCAACTGTACTTCCCGAACATTCCCATCTTTAATTTGCATGATTTTCCCCTGCGCTTTTCTCACCAGATCGTAGAGTGCACAATTTTAGTATGAATCTAAAAAATGGATTTCTATTTTTTAATGTTCCTCTAAAACAAAAGATAGATTTATCCGATTTAGTTGTTCCGCACTATTTACAAAAAATCTTTTTCTAAAACCTTCCAAATTTCTCTAAAAAGAGCATATCAAAAAAATAGTTAAACTATTTTTATTTTCTTTATTCCGATTTTCAATTTTCACGGATATAAGTACATGAGGGGAAGTCCGCGAAAGAAGTATTGTATCCAATTGTACGATTTTATGTGAGGTAAGTACAATTGTCACTTGTTCTTGTTGTGAGTGGTTTACTCCTTTACACAATAAACGGATTTACCAAGTGTGAGTCTTATTGATAAAAAATTCCATCATAGAGATTTTTTGAAAATACAAATGAAATCACATCTTGATAATTAGATTTCAAATGGTGTTATCAAAAAATAAGTAATAAAAAATGTTGCAAAAAAAATCAATTTGCAATTGAAGGGGCGTTGTTTTTTGTTTCATAAATTTGAGATTAAAATATTTTCTCTCTTTTAACAATTCATTTTTATTGTTTTCGCAAATGTAAAAATGATAAATGTGAAATTGAATAAAAAATGATGTTTTTGTTAAGGCGCGATTTTTGCATCTTAATTATTATTGCCACCGTTAAATAATTTTGAATGAAAAAGTTCAAGATGTTTTAGAATTGATGGAACAATTAACCATCAATTAATAGTTTGAAAGTTAAACGTATGAACAAAATAATTTTTAGTTCCTTAATCGCCATTTTTCTTATTGGTCTTTCATGCGACAAAGATAATCCGTCCGATGGTGGCAAATCTCCGTGTGGAGGAATTGATCCGCTCATAATTCCTGAATCTCCATACAGCAACCCAATCTGGCATCCGAGCGGAAAATTTATAGGCTTCAACCATACACCATTAGTAAATATTACGTATCCCTACGGCGAGGGATGTTGGGGCGAACAGCATTTTAGTTATGACTCAACAGGGTTTTGGTTGATTGATTCTGACGGAACAAATATGCATAGAATATTTCCCCACACACTACAAAACCCAGTATGGTCACCCGACGGAGAGTGGATTGCATATGTTTCAGGCGCGCAAATTTTCAAAATGAAATTTACTGGAACAACATTTGACACGGCAACAATTGTGCAACTTACTAACGGAGGCCGTAATTTCTTTCCGGCGTGGAGTCCTGATGGAGAGTGGATTGCGTATAACAGATCAATATGTGAAGGACCGAGCACCTGTGGAATTTGGATGATGTCGGCATCGGGTCAAAATCAAAGGTTCTTGGCTGCGTATGGAAATTATCCCGATTGGCATCGTTATGCAACAAAAGTCCTTTACCGAACTCGTGCAATCACAAGAACAGGACAACCTATAGGCGATTCGCTCTGGCAATTCGATATCAGTACCAATTCAAGAGGTTTGCTCACGGTTCTCAGTGGTATAAATTTGGACAACCGCTATCCTAAATACTCCCCAAATGGAACAAAGATAGCATTTTGGTCAAGTGGTAACTTGTGGATAATGGATAGTACTGGTAGCAATCTTCTACAACTTACAACTACGGGAGTTGATGTCGACTTCGGACTTCCTTTTAGTTGGTCACCTGTGGGAGATAAAATTATTTATACACGATATCAATCAACCGATTGGACAATGAAGAACGGTGTTCTTTGGACGATTGATGTCAATTCTAAAATAGAAAAGCAGTTTACCTTCAATCCTTGATATAGCAGATCATTGAAGAAAAGGAGATGATAGTTATGAAAAAATAAAAGCCCCCGTGGGCAACATCCTTAAATATTCCCCCACGAAGGAGAATTATGTTCAGGACAATTGTTCCTGCGAGGGCTTATTGTTTCTTTAAAGATACAATCAAATTCACTCAAACACAAAAATACTTTACAGAAAGGAAAATACTATGAAACAGAGAAAGTTTTCTTTGAAAAAATTATGGACTATTTCTGTGTTGTTTTTATCCGTTTTACCAATTACAACTTTAGCACAGAACGATCCGACAAAAGAAATTCTTGTCTATTTTACTTCTGGGGTTGAGCGAGCAGCTAAAGGGCAACTAACGGCCCGAACAGCGTCATCAGCAGCAAAAACAATTCTTGCACATTTCAAAATAGGCGAGGACAAAATAACATCAGCTTTTCCGGATTTTGATGAAACTGATACACTAAAGAAAACACCTGAAGGTAGAACGATTGGTATGCCAAACATGGCAAAGATATTTAGAATTCGAGTTCCTGATGGCGTTGTAAGAAAAAGTGTCATTGACTCATTAAAGAAACTTTCGAATGTTCTTTTTGCTGAACCAAACGGCATTGCGGCACCTCACAGCATTCCGGACGATCAATACTTTTCATACCAATATTCACTTCAAGCTGGGGGCGGCACCGGAAAAATTTCTGCACCAGAAGCTTGGGATATTTACACGGGATCATCGAGTAGTATTATCGGGATTATTGATTATGGTGTTGATGGTACACATCCTGATTTAAGTGGTAAGGTATCGGGAGATGCGCCAAATACCGTCTATCATGGCACTCATGTTGCTGGAATTGCTGCGGCAAAAACAAACAACAATGCAACAGGTATAAGTGGTGTTGACTGGAATGCACAATTACTATCAAAGAATATCGAATATTCTGACGATGTAACAACATACCAACAGATTGTAGATGCTGTCAACTACAGTTCTAATGTTAATGTTTTAAACAATAGTTGGGGACTTATTTATCCAGACCATTCTGGCGGACGCTATTCAACCACTGTAAAATTGGCGTTTGTTTACGCATATAAAATGAATCGTACCGCTGTCGTTGCTATGGGGAACTCGAATGGGAGTCAAACGCAATACCCCGCAGGTTTTGGACAAGGAATCATTGCAATAGGGTCAACCGATGCTGACGATGTAGTTGCTGGATCTTCTAATATCGGGAACCATATTGACGTTACTGCACCCGGAGTTTCAATATTATCGACCTATCGCAACGGGAATTTTTCGGACGATGCAAATTACCATACTGACGGTGGTACTTCCATGGCAGCTCCACATGTGTCCGGTATCGCATCGTTGTTGAAAGGATATAACTCAAATCTTTACAACGACGACATCGAAAATATCATTCGACTTTCCGCAGACAAAGTTGAAGGGATGAACGGGCAAGATTTTACTACCGAGTACGGTTATGGTCGAGTTAATGCTCGCAAAGCGTTAAACTTGCTTCGTGCCCCTGTTGCTTTAACTCAAGCAACTGCGTATGGAGGAACAGATTATTATAAAGGACCTGCTACCCAAATGGCAATATATGGTGTCAGTGGTTTACCAACTGCTGTATATATTGTTTATAGGCACGAAGTACGAAAAAATGTCACTTTCCCAACAAGCAGTTTTCGCAAAATTTGGGGACGTGGTGCGGCAACCTTTGGTTGGGCAGATAACGGTAACGTAAATTTTGGAATGGGCTGGTGTGAAGCGGTTCCAGGAACGGTTACTTCTTCTTCTGCAACCTTGCGCACCAATGTCTATGAAGTGTACAATACTTCAGGACAATGGATTGGCTGGTATCCAACAACACCTGGAAATGTGACGTTTGCATATTCTGTATTAGGTGTTCCGCAGATAATTTCGACAAATAGCACATTAGATGGCAATTTTGCTTTTGATGATTATGTGACAGTGAATAGTGGTGCAACTTTGACTATTACCCCGGGTTCAGTTATTTCGTTTGCAAGTGGAAAGTCATTGATTGTACAAGGTGTACTGAACGCCAATGGCACATCGTCTCAACCAATAACATTCACCTCGCAGTCTGGTACAACTCCCGGCAGTTGGGAGGGAATCACATTTTACGAATCTGGTGCGTCTGGCTCAACACTAAATCATGTAAAAGTTCAATATGGTAATGACATATATGCGATTAATGTTCCAAGTTTTACCGTGAATAATTCAACCATTGAAAATATGGTAAACGGTGTAAATGCATATGGTTCTAATGGATGGGTAATGAATAGTACAATTACCAATCCGCGAGATCATGGTATAGTTTCAAATATATCAACACTATCTTGCTACCATAATACAATTACAAAAACAGATTTTTCCGGCGCAGGAATTTTATACACTGCCGGTGCAAGTGATTATATTTGGGACAACGATATTTCAGGTTTTAACTGGGGAATTGGTGCAATATGGGGATCAAGTGCATATTGCGGGCATCCTTCAAATACCGGAAATAACAATTCTATAACCAACTGTTTAATTGGTGCAAATGTTTATCAAAGCGGATATGCAATGTTTGGAGAATATATCGAGTATGACGATATATATAATCCATATTATGCAGGAAATACAATAGACAATAATATAAGTTACGATGCACAAGTGTACACAAACAGCACTGTGTTTGCGCAAGGAACGAATTGGGGAGGTGGTAGCCCTACTTATTCGGTTTATGATAATTCGATTTTTTATTATGACCTTGGAGGTAACAATAGAGTTTTGGCGAATGGTAAACTAAATATGGTTGAAGAAGCAGCCACGTTCGGAAACGAACAATCACAGCAAAACTCAATATCACTAAAGACGCTATCTTCAACTTCTGTTATGTCGAAAGATGATCTTGGGATTCTTCCTTATATCAAATTAATGAAAACATACAATGATACAACAGCAGAATCCATATTGAATACATTTTTATCCTTAGACGAAAAAGCACCTCAAGTCACGAAATTACTTCTTGCGAACATCTATTTGAAACGTGATGAGATAGAAAAGGCAAAACAAGTAAATTCCGACTTATCCAAAGCAAATCCCAATAGTGCACTTGGCTGCAGAGCAGAGTTGAATAATTTTTACATTGCTCTTTATAAAGAAAGAAATATCAACGTTGCAAGTGCCATGTTAGATGAAATTGCTGTCAACGCAAAGTACATTGAGCCTATTGAACTTGCTTTGGCTATGCATGATTTAAAAACAAGCAAAGTAGTAAATGAAAGTATGGGTAACAGTTCGTTTAAAAAACACACAGAGCAAATTAATGCAATATCTCCAGACAAATTTGAATTGTTACAAAACTATCCCAACCCATTCAATCCGACAACGACTATTGCATTTTCACTTCCGCAAGAGGGTAATGTTACCCTGAAAGTATTTGATGCCCTCGGAAGAGAAGTCGCAATATTGGTGAATAGTTTTAAATCGGCAGGGCATTATAATGTGGAATTTAATGCTCTAGCATTTGCAAGCGGTGTATATTTCTATCGTTTACAAGCAGGGAGTAATATTGCCACAAAGAAGTTAGTTTTGATGAAGTAATTATTCTTCACTTTAAATCCCCGAAGTCTAAAAGGCTTCGGGGATTTTTATTTTTTTACTGCTTCAATTGTACTTCCCGAACATTCCCATCTTTGATTTGCATAATTTTTCCCTGTGCCTTTCGCACCAGATCATAATTATGCGTTGTCATCAATACAGCAGTCCCTCTTGCATTGATATCAAGAAGAAGTTTAAGAATATCATGAGATGTGCCCGGATCTAAATTTCCTGTCGGCTCGTCTGCTAAAATCAAAAATGGCTCGTTTACCAATGCTCTAGCGATACAAACCCGTTGTTGTTCGCCCCCTGAAAGCTGATGCGGCATTGCATTTCGTTTATGACTTAATCCGACCTGTGTTAAAACAGTAATAACTTTTTTCTTTATCTCATCGGATCCGGCTCCGGTTACATGAAGTGCGAACGCAACATTATCGAAAACATTTCTATCATCCAGGAGTTTAAAATCTTGAAAGATAATTCCAAGCTTTCTTCTTAAGAATGGTATTTGTGAAGATGTGATTGTTTTTGAAGAAAATTCACCGACCGAAACTACACCGCTCGTAGGAAGCAAATCCATATACAATAACCGCAGCAGACTGCTTTTGCCGGCACCGGATTCGCCAACCAATGAAACAAATTCTCCCGGCTCAATAACAAAATTGATGTTGTTGAGAACGGTATGATGGTTAAATGCGACGCGAATATCGTCTAATTGAACAAGCATTATTTTTTCCGTTGTTCTATGATTGATACAGCAAGTTGAATTGCCGAGATCATGCTCCCGGGGTTTGCAATTTTCTTCCCTGCAATATCAAATGCGGTTCCGTGATCGGGCGACGTGCGAATGATCTTTAATCCTGCAGAGAAATTCACTCCTTCGTCAAATCCTGTCATCTTTAATGGAATGAGTCCTTGATCGTGATACATTGCAAGAATCGCATCATAGTTCTTATATGCTTTCGATGCGAAAAATCCATCGGCAGGAAATGGACCGGATGCGTCGATTCCTTTTTCTTTTGCTTTTTTGATTGCGGGAATGATGACATCATTTTCTTCGGTTCCAATTGCACCATTTTCACCCGCGTGAGGATTCAATCCAAGGATAGCAATTGAAGGAGTTTTGATGCCAAGATCATTCTTTAATGAGGAATTTACGGTTTCAAGTTTTTCAATGATACGATCCACAAATAAATTCTCAGATACTTTCTTTAATGGAATATGTACGGTCGCTAATGCAACTCTCATACTCTTTGCAAGCAGCATCATCGTTACTCGTTCTGATCGAGTGAGCATTGCAAGCATTTCTGTTTGTCCGGGGAAATTATATCCTGCAAGGTGCAGTGCTTCTTTTGAAACCGGTGCTGTTACCATTGCATCAACTTCTTTTGCAAGACATAATTTTAGAGCGTGTTCAATTGCCATTCCTGCACAGACACCGGAATCGGGAGAAATTTTTCCAAGCTGAATACTTTTAGATGTTGCCGGGTGTACGGTCAGGACGGGAACAGCACCATTTTTGATCTTTGCTGATAGTTTATCAACTGCAATCAATTCAATATTAAGCTTGAATAGCTTTACGTAATACTGAAAAATATCAAACGAACCGATAAGAACAGGTTGTATATTTTTTTTGATCTTCGGTGAGACGATGCTTTTTAAAGTAACTTCCGGACCAATTCCGTTAAAATCTCCGATTGTGATAGCAATAGTTGGTTTCATTTATTCTCTGCGAGTTTATAATTTCCCTGTTTGCTGGGGTCTTCGAATGTAAAAATTTTGTTAATGGAACTATATTTCCAAATCTCCTTAGGAGATCCGCCGGGACTTAATGTCCGTTCGGTAGAAGCAGGCTTTCCGTACTGGATATAAATTCTTCCCCGATCAGTTATTGCCCCATTCATTTCACGCAACGTTCTGAAGGCAGTAAAAGCAAAATCTACCCTTCGATAAAACTCATGCATCACTTCATTATATGCTGTCGAAGGGGTTGTATCCTTTTTCTTCCAAAACTCTTCAAACTTTTTAATTCGGGTCTCTCGTCCGCCGCGACGAAGTTCCGAATAATCATCTTTTGTTAAAATGAATTGAAGTGGTTCAGTTGCAAGATCAAGGTCGTAGAGTGATATTGGCATATCAAGCCAGCGTGAGCCAAATTGTGTCTTAACTTTTGATGAATCGGGGAATGTAAATTCAATTTCATATTGTCCTTGACGTAATTGCAAACCGTCCAACGAAATATAATTAACTGTTGTACTATCATCGGTCCCTAATTTCAATTGGATGTTCTCTGAAAAGAGGGAGGGGATAAAAGTCTTCTGTCCAAACGAAGAAACTGAAACATTCGTTGACGATGTAATGATCTCTTTCTCATCTTCATCGAGTTGAAGTTTTGATAGAGAATACACCGCCGAAGGATATTTATGTTTCGAAAGAAAGACAAATCCATAATTTTGCGAGAAGAGAACATCGCGGCCAAGATTAAACAGTTGAAAAGAATCTTGGGCGAAATCCTTTACTGGAATCAGCGAAGACAATATTACAGCACTCTTTGAAATTAAGATTTGCTCTTTTGAATTGGAAAAAGTACGCTTTGACTCTTTGTCTTCTAATTTGAAAATGATCTGATATCGACCATCGTGGATCTGGAATGTAAATAGATCCTGTGAGTACTGTGTGCGAAGATGTACTGTAGAATTATCATTCGACGTTAAATTAAGCTGACGTATATTCCGTGCAATTGACGTTCCGGTTGAATCGAGAAGTTCAACGGAAACTTCACCGTTTGCTGAAAAAATGTCTGCGTTACTATTAGAGGATTTAGTAAAAACAAAAAAATCTGAACGGATCCTGAAAGGGATAATGACTGTATTGGTCTCATTCGTCCGGTAATAACTGCTGCCGAAATAGACGACACTTCCGGAAGTTTGCTCCCGTACTGTTCTTTCTTGTGGATAAAGAAATAATAGTGTAAGACAGTGTAATATAAAAAAACGTTTCATTGTTGTAAGAATCATAGCCACCTTTGTGTTATAGAATTTTCTTATTGCTGGGCGACTCAAGAATTATCATTAATTACATAGTGAAAGATAAGAAAATTGGGTGAAATGAAGAAGTGTTTTATTGAAACAGTGTAATTTGCTTTCCAATCTCTGCAGCATGTACCTTAATATGAGGAAACTTTTTCATAATTGAGTATCCCATCCAATCAATCGAACCGTGTTCGCCGTGTACGAGAATAACAGTTGAAGGATTAAGCTTTTGAACAATTGAGAGAATTCCTTCTCGATTGCTGTGAGCAGAAAAACGGAATTGCTCCACATCGCACGAAACATTTTGCGGTTCGCTGGCATCGGTTAATTGGATCAAACTCCCTTTGTGTGAATTGCGTACTCGAAAGCCGGGTGTTCCCGGATCCATATATCCCACTGTAAAGATGCCTGATTTAGGTTGAGAAAGCCATCGCTGGGTCAATTTGTATGACAATGTATTTTCAATGATCATTCCGCTTCCTGCAAGCACGATACATTGCTTTCGTAAAAGATCATCAATATGTTCTATGTCGTAAAGATCTTGTTGAGGAATTTCTGAAAGGATAAGATCTGTATCATTGTAAGGAACTGTATATCTGTTCTTATCATACACTGAAGAGATTTTTCTGCCGACTCCTCCGGTATAAATATCAGTCGTTGCAAGAACTCCTTTTTGCATCAACTTCCAAACTGTTGATAACATCTCTTGCATTTTCCCAAGGGCGAAAACCGGTATCAGAATTGATCCGCCTCTGTTAAGAATTTTGTTAACGCTTTGTGCAAATCGAACTTGTTCTTCTTCCCGGGTCGGAAGCTGTTGAGAATCTGTGGCACCGTGTGTGCATTCAAGTATAACAACATCAACCTTTTGTTTTGGTAATTGTGCGCCTGAAAGTAATGATTGCTTATCCAGGTTGATATCGCCACTATAAAAAATAGAACGACCATCGTATTCTAGTAAGGTACCGGCAGATCCTAGAATATGTCCGGCATCGTGAAAAGAGGCTTTGACCGATTCATTCCCCGAATGACGATAGCCATTTACCGTAAACTGTTCTTCATATGCACGCCATTCGATGCTTTGAATGAGTAGATCGATCTCTTCGTGAGTGTATGCTCTGATCGATAGTTCATTTTTTAATTGCTCCTTCAGAATATTAACGGAATTATGCAATGTAATTTCCGCCACCGCCCTTGTTTGTGGTGTGGTTACGATTCGAATATAAGGATGACGTTGAACGAGATATGGGAGGGAATCAATGTGGTCTTGATGTGCGTGAGAGATCAACGCAGCATCCACATTTAAGTCTTTGATAAAATCAAATTGGGGAAGAGAATCGGCTCCAAATTTGCGAGGATGGGTCCCGCTGTCTAGAATGATGCCGGTTCCTTCAATATTTAAATAATAACATGAAGCGCCAATGTCGTTTGCGCCGCCCAGTGGGATAAAATTTATCATCGGTACTGTTTTTTTATCAATTTATCCTTCTTAAGGAGCTCATCAACAACACTCGTAAATTGATTGTATGTTTGTTTTCCAAGAAGAAATTTCTTCTGAATGCCGTTCTTATCAAAGATGAATGTGGCCGGAACTGCTCCGGACCATTCACGATTTAATGTATTGATCAAACTATCCTGTGAAGCAAAGTCCGCTACAAATATTTGAAATGGAACACGAAGAGAATCGAGAAAGGGGATGATCTTTTCATTCACTTCATCAGGATAATCTACACTGAGTGCAATGATCTGAACGTTCTTCTTCTTGTATTTTGACGAGAGTTTGATCAGATCGGGAAATTCTTCCTTGCATGGTTCACACCAGGTTGCCCAGATATTCAACAGCAAGATATTTCCATCTCTATTTGTGATGAGGGAGTCTAACCCTTTTTCAGTTATTGGAGTGACTCTCTGCGAAAAGGAAATTGTTGAATACCATATGAAAAAAAAGAAGCCGAGCAATACTCGGCTTCTTTTCAGAAAATTCAATTTCATTAATTTACACGTTTGATTGAACAGCCGAATGCTTTCGTCTCTTTGTTTGACACCTGTTTTCCTGCGATAATTTCGTCTAAAGCAGCACGGAGATCTTTTGATTGAACTTTTGCCTCTCGCTGTGAATCATCTATCCGTCCATGGTATAACACAGCAAATGATGTGGGATGGATTATAAATATTTCCGGTGTGTGGTTTGCCTGTAACTTATCTGCAATAACGTTGTTGATATCTTTCAGAATAGGAAACCCAAATTTCTGTTCTTGAGCATGTTCTTTAATGTCTTCCGTTGTTTCCGCTTTATTCGAATTAATTCCAAGAATTGCAATGTCCTTACCGGTATAATCATTATATAACGAAGCCATTCTTTCATTATATGCGTTGGAAACGGGGCATTGGGTGGAAATGAACATCAATACAATAGCTTTTGCTTCTTTGTAGTCAGTGAGTGAAATTGTTTTTCCATTATAATCATTCAAGGAAAAATTCTCAACAGATGACGGTGTTCCAGCAGAAATAACCCCCGCAGTGATAAGCAGAGATAAAAATAGTTTTTTCATAGAGCCCCCTTTAATGTTAAATACTATATTTTTGAATAACGTCTTCAGGAATTTTTTCTGATCGTTCGGTTTGAAGATTGATCATTGTATATTCAAACATTCCGTCAACACAGATCTTATTTGTTTCTTTTCTCACTACTTCAAACAACACATTAACCCCATTAGTTCGCATTTCCTGAATCTGTGTCTTTACAATTGCAATATCGCCGAGTTTCATTGCGCGTTTAAAATGCATTGTGCAGCCACTGACAACCCACCCAAAACCGCGTGTAATAAACTCATCCATAGACATACCATAGCACCGCGTCATCTGATCATAACGGGCGGCAAGCACATAATCAAAATATTTTGAGTTATGAACATGATTATTCATATCAATGTCATCCGGACGGACAATAATTTCTGTTTCAAATTTTTGATAAACCATTTTATTTCCAGTTTTTCAAAAAATCAACTAGTAAGCGAACGCCAGCACCTGATCCGCCACGTGGAGTATAGTCTTGATTCTCTTCAAGAATAACCGTTCCCGCAATATCTAAATGAACCCACTTATAATCTCCGATAAATTTTTTCAAGAACCAGCCGGCTGTTATCGCGCCAGCCCATCGTCCCCCGACATTTTTAACATCTGCGACATCGCTTTTGATCAATTTTTCATATTCATCATATAACGGTAATTGCCACACACGGTCATACGTTTTATCTCCGGAAGTTGAAAGTGCATTCATCACTTCTTGATCATTTCCCATCATTCCGCTAGCGTAATGTCCGAGCGCTACAACGCAGGCACCAGTAAGTGTAGCAAGATCGATTACGACTTCTGGCTTGAATGTTTCAGCATACGAAAGTGCATCTGCAAGAATCAATCTTCCTTCCGCGTCTGTGTTATCGACCTCCGAAGTTTTTCCATTGTAATGTCGGATAATATCTCCCGGCTTTACTGCAGAGCCGCTTGGCATATTCTCAACGGAAGGAATAAGTCCGATGATATGTCGTTTTATCTTCAGACGCGAGACAGCATCAAATGTTCCGATAACTGCTGCAGCACCTCCCATATCCATTTTCATCTCTGCCATCCCGGCCGATGGTTTTATGGAAATACCGCCGGTGTCAAACGTAACACCTTTGCCGACAAGAACAATCGTTCCATTTTTTTTATATTGCTTGCCATATTCAAGCGTAATGAATCTCGGTTCTTTTTCACTTCCTTTGCTTACTCCAATTACACCACCCATTTTAAGTTTGTTGATCTTTTTTCTATCAAAGACGGTTACAGAGAACCCAGCGCTTTTCCCTAATTGGATTGTTTCTTTTGCCAGAGTTTCAGGATAAATTTCACTCCCTGGGGCATTTGTTAAATTTCGTGCGTGAATTGTTGCCTCAGCAATAATTTGTCCAGTATGAATTCCGTTTTGGATCTCTTTTGTTTTTGTTGAAGTTGAGCAGAGTGTAATTGCAATTAACTGTTTGCCATTCTTTTCTTTAGAAATATATTTATCATATTTATACAACGAAAGGAGAGAAGCCTCGGAAATAGCCAGTGCAATTTCTTCCTCTGAAAAAGTCTTCGCCAATTCGATTTCTGAAATATCAAATGCTGCGGAAGATACTTTTAAGGCTTTTGCTTTCTTTGCAGCGGTTGCGCCAGCACGACGTATTTTTTCTATAGTAATTTTTTTAGACTCGCCTAATCCAACAATAAATAAACGTGACGTTTTTTTATTAGTAGAATAAACTAACAGTGTTTCTCCTTCTTTTGCGAAAAAATCTTTGGAGTTAAATGCTGATTCAATAGATTGGCCAAATATTTTTGATAGTAGTGATGATGACCGTTTGAATAACTTTTCATCCTGAAAAATGAATGCAGCGGTAAACTCTGATGATATGGAACCAATGGTTCCCGAAATTGATTTAATGATCACTGACTGCTCCTGATATTTTAATAAATAAAAACCTTGCGAAGGGTATGCCCATTCTTATAAAACCTTCGCAAGGTTTATCTTAACATTAATTTTGTTTTTTCTATTACAAGGTTCACTGCTTCCCTCAACAGCAGACCTTTTATTCGAGCTCCTGCTGCATTTTTATGTCCGCCGCCGTTGAATTGTTTTGCAAGTGTATTGACTGAAATATCTCCTTTTGACCGAAAACTCACCTTTACACCATCGCTCAATTCTACGAATACCAACCCGACAATGACACCTTTGATGGATAGAACATAGTTGGTGAAATTGTCGACATCAGCTTCACTGCTGTTCGTTTCAGAAAAGACTGAGCGGGGAAGAACCATCGCTGAAATTTTGCCATTGTCGTGCATCTCAATACTCTCCAGTGCTTTACCTAACAGATGAAGTTTGTTGATTGCTCCATTCTCAAAAATTTCCTGATAGATCTCATATGGATTGACGCCTCGAGCGAGAAGATCGGCTGTAATTGTGTGGGTTTCAGAATCTGTTTTTGGAAATTTAAATGATCCAGTATCGGTCATTATTCCGGCATAGAGAGCATCTGCAATTGGTTTTGTGATTGAAGTATTGTCGACATACACCAGAATGCGATACAATAATTCAGATGCAGCTGGAACCTCCGTATCAATAATATACAGATCGGCAAACTGGTCATGTTCAAGATGATGATCGATGCACACTTTGTATGCTTTGCTTTTTTGAACAATATCTGCGAATGCACTGAACCGCTTTGGGGAATTCGTATCAATAACAATAAAACAATCTGCTTTAAGAATATGATGATCGAGATGAGATGAATATGTCTCAACGGGAAAAATCTTGGTAAGAAAAATCAGATGATCCGGTGTCTCGCTTTGATTGACGATCTTTACTTGTTTCCCTTTGTTGTGAAGAAAACTGGCAAGTGCCACCTCACTTCCAATTGCATCAGCATCCGGATTGACATGGGTTGTAATGACAAACGACTGTTTTGTTTCGAAAATGTGTTTTAACTGGGAGAATTGTTCTTTCATCTATACAAAATATGAAAAAATGAGTTGGCTTCAAAGATGAGAATGATCTTTAAAACACAAATGCCCGAAACAGTCGGGCATTAAAACAGTGCAAGCTGATATTTTGTTACTTTTCTCCTTTATGGATCGTACCATAAATTTTTGTTCCATCTTTAACTTCGAGCGTGATAGTCTCATTTTGCCAGATTACTTTTGTCCCAAGAATATCTTTGATTCCGATAAGTTCATATCGAACTTGATTCACTCCAATTTGTAGAACTTCAACTGATGATTTTAGTCCTTCAAATTTATTTTCAAGTGAACCGAGTCTCTTGTTGGATTCATCCACCTTATTTTCCAGCGAGTCAAGTCGATGATTGGACTCGTCTGATTTTGCTTCAAGTGAACCAAGCCGCTGATTCGATTCATCGGATTTATTTTCAAGTGAGCCAAGCCGCTGATTCGATTCATCGGATTTATTTTCAAGTGAGCCGAGTCGTTGATTAGATTCGTCTGATTTTGCTTCAAGTGAACCAAGCCGTTGATTGCTAATGGTAATACCATCTTCAACATTGCCAATACGGTTTTCAAGTGAAATAAATCTGGCATTCGTATCACTTCTAAGACCTTTTATCTCTTCTAAAATTGCTTGCAAAATTTTTTCTTCCATAATTGGCTTTCAAGTAATTACTTAAAAGTAATAAAAAAAGCCGTGTAATCAAACAACGGCTTTTCCTGAACATTTGTCATTTGTTATTGAATTACCCACGTATCTCCGCCGTTCAATAATTTGTCAAGCTGTCCTTTTCCACGTTTGGAAATTGCAGAATCGATTTGTTTTTCCATTTCATCTTCATAACGCGGACGATCGATTGCCAGGAAGATTCCTACAGGGCGTGGAAGCTCTGGATGATAGGTCATATTCGCAAGGATGAAAGCCAATGTTGAATCTTTTTCATTATGAATAAGCAGATCATTGGTTGAATGGCTCCCATCTTTTAATGATACGACAACTGGTGAGAAACCATCCAGTTTTATTCCTTTGTCATTATCTTTTCCGAATACTAACGGTTTTCCATGTTCCAAGAAAACAACACTGTCGGATTTCGTCTCTTTTTCAGTGAATTTGAAAAATGCCCCATCGTTGAACACGTTACAGTTCTGATAGATCTCAACAAACGATGTTCCTTTATGCTCTGCAGCGCGTTTAATGATCGTCTGCATATGTTTAGGATCACGGTCTAACGAACGGGCAACAAATGTTCCGCCTGAACCAAGTGCTAAGCTTGCAGGATTGAACGGCATATCAACGGAGCCGAGCGGGGTGGATTTTGTGACCTTTCCGGTTTCCGATGTTGGTGAATATTGACCTTTTGTTAAACCATAGATCTGATTATTAAACAATAAAATATTCAGATCAATATTTCGTCGCAAAACGTGAATCATATGATTTCCACCGATTGATAGTCCGTCACCATCACCCGTTGCAACCCACACCATTAGATCAGGCCGTGCAATTTTTAAACCGGA
>JAUXTU010000084.1 GCA_030679145.1 Bacteroidota bacterium
TTCGTTGACTGTGGTCAACTTTTCTCAGGACGAGACAAACATAAAAAAAGCCCCGCGGTTATTTCGGCGGGGCTTTCATTCTTTTTGACTCTTTTTATCTCATTAGAGTCATCTTTCGAATTTGTTTAAAACTTTTTCCCACAGTACCATTCGAAACTGCTTCCAATTTATAGAAGTAGATGCCGGTTGAAACCATTGCATTCCATGTTACCGAATAATATCCGGCTTCCTGATCTCCGTCGACAAGATCTTCAACTTTTTGACCTAGTATGCTATAAATAGCAAGGCGAACTGTACTTCTTGTTTGAAGTGCGTAACGTATCGTTGTAGAAGGATTAAATGGATTAGGAAAATTCTGTTCTAGAACGAAAGAAGTCGGTTTCTCAGAGGCGTCTTTGATCCAGGCCGGAATACTACCTGTCCCAGAAACAATAATTGTATCGGGGTTCTTCAATGCATTGCTGGTAACAAAAATGCGACCAGTGAAAACACCGGCAGAAGAAGGAGTAAATCTTAATGTGTCTAACAATGATTGTCCGGGAGGTACATTAAAATTCGTTGGGTGTGCCGTGAATACACCGTTGCTTGCTGTAATACTTGAAATCCTCAATGTATCGGTTCCGTTATTTGTGATCGATACAGTCGTATCTTTGAAAGAAGGAATATTTACTGTTCCAAAGTTGATGTTTGAAATACTAAAAGACATGATTGGAAATAAGGTCGTTCCGGTTCCAGAAACTCCAACGGTATCCGGGCTAGTTAATGAATTGCTTGTTACGGATATTCTTCCAAAAACAAATCCGACAACCGTAGGTGTAAAACGCAGAGTATCGATCATAGATTGTCCTGGAGGAATTACTCCAATTGTTGGCTTTGCAACAAAACTGCCTACCGTTGAAAGTATATTCGTGATCTTCAATGTATCGTTTCCAGTATTTGAAATCGTAATTGTTAGATCTTTATACTGACCTATAGTAACAGTGCTGAAGTTAACAGATAATATATCAAATCCAAGAATTGGATATGGTGTAGTGCCGGTTATTGCAACATCAACCGTGCTATGGAAAGGATCATTGGTATTAAAACGAATTTTTCCTATCGTAATACCTTGGCTCAATGGTTTGTAGTACACTTTTACTTTGGCACTATCACCCGGAATAACATTAATATTCGTCGGAGATGTTGTAAAAATTGCTGAACCAATTACACTGATTGTAGATGTTAGATTTGCTGTCCCAGTATTGTAGACGGTAATTATTGCACTGTCTTGCTTCCCAACATTTGAATAGAGAGAAAGAACATTGGGAGAATTACTAAAGGTCGATCTGTTTGCAATCTGGAAGCTTCCATTCTTCGTTAGAGCAAGTGGTGTCCCTTCGTTAAATTTAACACTCGTTAAAGTAATATTTGTTGTCGAAGGACGAGGTGTTGAATCCGGAATAGCAAATATAAGTTTCAAGAGGATTCCATTACTTGTTATGGAATTCCCTCCGGTTGCTCCTACGATCTTAATAGTTCCGCTTCCACTGGACGTATCAATCGAGAAATTATTACTTAAAGTTCCCACTTTAATATAATCCACAAATTTAACATATGTATTAGTACTATAAGAAAGAGTAATTTCAAAAGATTGAAATCCTGATATATTTGAAGTTACGAACAATGGTACCTCAACGGTTGAAGTTGGGATCACAACTGTGTCTGGCACATTGAGTCTGAAATCGTAGAGAACAATATTGCCGCTTGATCCAATTGCACCGACCGAATCTTGTGCTTTTACAATTACTATCCCACTCTTTATCGCCTTAAGCCTTCCCGTGGATGAAATGGATGCTCGAAGAGGATCTGACACAGACCACGCGTATGGAGGTGTACCACCGGTAGCAATGAATTGAAGTGAATCTCCTGCGACTAAATTTTGTTGGGAAGCAGGGCTCACATTAACCGTCGCCAACAGCTGAACATTAATGTTTGCTGAGACTACATTTGCAAATAGATTTTGATTGAATACAACATTTTGAAAAGCAAAAGTCGATCCATAAGCATTGATTGAACTCGCTTTCATTCGCAGATACAACAGAATGCCAGAACCCGTTAAAGGTGTAATTCCTGCAAACGAGACAGAAATACTTCCCGCTCCTATGGTAAAGGTAACTGGTGAAAATGACGATAGCAATGTTCCTGCTTCTACAACAGATTCGATTGTCCATTTAGAATTATCAAATGTAACTGTAAATTGACCTGATGTGATACCAAGACCTGTCAAATCTGTTGTATAGATGGGTAAATCAAGTGTCTGTCCTTGATAGCGACTTGTGTCTCTAAAGCTGAGTTTGAAGGAACGAACTTCCACTAGATTCGTTGTGTCGACAATGCCAGCTGTATCAACCGCAACGACTTTTGTAAAGCCAGCACCAATCGCTGTAAGTAATCCGGAAGCATTAATTGTGGCAACTGTTGGAACAGTCGTTCCCCAAGTGTATGGAGCACCACCACCTGAGACTGTGAATTGTTTTGTTTCACCTTTTGTCATCAACCATGTATCCGGCGATATAGTGATTTTCGGTGGAGCTTTAAGTAAGACACTTCCATTCCGATAGTTGTTCGACGTTGGAGTACCTTGATTAAATGTTGAAGATTGAAATGTGAAAGAAAAATTAGAATTATTTGCAAGTATCTTCGAAGCAAACTGAAGATTCACCAATTTTCCCTTTCCTTCAAGATCAATAGATCCCGCACTAGTTATTCGCACTACACCAGGTGAAATTTCGTATGCGAACGGTGCTCCCCACATTGAATCAATACAACCATTTGAGGTGGCATCAATAAATGAAAAGCCTGTTGTATTGTATGTGAATTGGATTTCATAAGCCGAAACCGCATAGCCAGTCAATGAACTATCCACATAGAGAGAATAATTCAACATGCTCCCACCAACGATCGTCGTGTCCCGAAATGACAATCGAATCGGCGTGCCGGCTGACATTGAGGCTGCCAGAATCACCAGCAGCCCTGCTGTCGCAACAGCGCGATTTAATATTTTTTGTTTCATGTGCAACCCCTTTCAGTATCGATTATTTTAATGGTGTTTGGTCGATTGATATTACAAACGATTATTTCACCATCAACATTTTTTTGACACTGACAAAGTTGTTGCTTACCATGCGGAAGAAATATAAACCGCTACTTACGCGATAGCCATTTTCATCCACTCCATCCCACTGCACAGAATATTCACCTGCCATATAATTACCATTTACAAGTGTCCGCACAATTTGACCGGTAATATTGTAGATAACAATATTTACATGTTGACCATCTTCAGGTACCTGATAAGAAATTGTCGTTGTTGGATTGAATGGATTCGGATAGTTTTGATTTAACGCATAGCTTGTTGGTTTTCCTTTTATATTAACAACACCATTCGATGCTGCTGCTTTCATGTCAGTTTCGTTGAGTAAGAACTTCTCGAACGAAATTTCTGATTGAACATCACCTTTAACATCATTTACTGCTTCAAATGTTATTTGGAACAGATCACCATTACTTTCCAAACGATCTGCAGATGCAATCATCATTCGTATTGACCCATTTGCTGTACTTTGTGAGGTCATTGCTTTTGCTGCAATTCCTACCGGGGTCACAGAAATCGGTTTAAGTTGTTCTTTATTATAATGAAGTTCTATGCCGGTCGAGTATGCGTTTTCCATTCCAGTAACAGATAATGTTACAGTGACCTCTTTTCCTCGCTGTACGAATCCTTCAGAAATTGTTGCTGAAGCAATCGACGCTGGTTTCAAAAACTTAATCTGAGGTGTAGTTTTTATATTATACTCAACCGGGAATATTCCAATCTTTCCAACGACATACTGCAATATCAATGATGCATCAAATGCAGTAACACCACCAAGCGCACTTACGTCGGCAACATTCAATTGCAATGTGTTCAATGGATTGGAAATTCCATCTGCAAGATATTTTAAGATCAACGAAGCATCAAAAGCCTGAACTTGTCCATTGAGACTTACATCTCCCGATATTGGATTCATTGCACCAGCACCTAAGAAAGGTGAATAATTAACCGCATCTGAAACTAATTGTCCCGTACCACCAGGATTACCTGAATGTGTTGGTCCTGTATTGCTTCCCCACCAATTATTCTGGGCATTGATGATGAATGATTTGTTAACGTTATTTATTCCATAATTACTATTCTGAAAAAAATCACAATAGTTCACAACTGGGTTAGAGGAACCATTTGCCACAACACCATTATAACCATTACTGATGGAACAATATGTTATGCTGGGGCTTGCACTGTTTGTTGTGATTGCTGCTCCGGAGTTTTGTAGACCAGCATAACGAATCACTGCATTTCGGATTCTTGAAAATGGTGAAAGTGATTCATTAGTGAAATTGATGCCGTACCAACCTGGATACCAATAATACGGCGCACCCGAATAAGTTGTTGGATAAGAAACAGTGCTATCAGAATTTGTATCACCACCGTAGAAATCATCACGTAAATCAGTAAAGACAATAGTACTATCTGGATGACTTTTTCCTTCAGCTATCAAACCTTTCTTAACGGTCATTGAAGTATTGGGGAAAAACTTAACAATAACTCCAGGATCGATCGTTAGAATAGAATTGTTCGCAACAGTGTAGTTTCCAAACACGTAAGGAATATTTGTGATGCCTGCAAATGTTTTTTTCACCAGCGTCACGTCCTGCACAAGAGTTTCTCCTTCGAGAACACTAATAGCTTTAAAAGTTGTCCCACTGATAATGTTACCGCTTGTGGATATCGGATACGATACCAAAGATAACCGGATTGGACCGTACGTTAAATTATTAAATGTGCAACTATCAATGGATGGATTAGATACACCTCTTAGGTATACTCCCCAATTGTTCAACTCAAATGTACAATTCAAGAGTTTGGGTGCAGCTTGTTGAAGATCCACACCTCCATCCATGTATCGGAAAATCGCGTGCTGAAGCAAACCAATGGAATCGAGACTAACATCATTGAATGTTATGTATGATCCGCCGCCAATTGTTGGTTTTGTCAATGTCCCGTCCAGGTTTGTATCATACGGATTACCGTAACTATCATCACGAGAATCTGTGAATATCACTTTCTCTAACGGTGTGCCATTGGCAACAAGTGCACCATTGACAATCCATTTGCCGTCTTTGAAGACAACACCCTCCGGTATTGTAATTGTAGTGCCTGAGTTAACGGTAAGCGTGCCATACAATAAATAAGTGATGTTTTTATATCCGGCAAAGTCTCTCACAGGAATAGTATTTGTAATAGAGTATGTTTCAGGTTTAATGCCAATTGCCATGTAACCGACATTTAATGAAGTGATGTCCGAAAACGTCGGAGTTGAAAACATGCTGATCGTTACAGGTGTCAAACCGATATTATTGATTTGCAGATTTCTCACTATTGGATCAGCACTTCCAAAAACTCCTAATGCCGAAGTAGCAGATTGCGAAATGATACAACTATCCATCTTAATCGTTGTGCTGTAAACTCGAACAATCCCATATTCGTTACTAAAGTTGTAACCTCCACCATATCTGAAATCGCAATTCTTAAAAGAGTTGAGTGTATCAGAACTTGAAGCTCCGAAATCAATCGATCTCCAATTTCCTTTGGCCGGAGCACTTCCGTTACCGTCATTGTTTGTATCTCCGCCTTTTGAATCATCAGGCAACGAAGTAAAAACGATATTCTCCGTCTGAGTTCCATTGGCAACTAGGGCACCATTAACATCAATTCCAAGGTAATAGTTTGTGAATTTTATTACGACGCCCGGTAAAATTGTAAAGACTGCACCGGAGTTCACGGTAAGATTATCAAGAATATAGGCGATATTGGTTATGCCTGCGACATTGCGCTGAGCAAGAGTTGCATTTGATGAAAGTGTATTGTCTAAAATTTTTATCCCTCTGCTGCCATTTGCAGAAAATGTAATATTTGTAAATGTTGGGTTCGACTGAAGGGACATTGCAATCGGATCAAGGCGGCATCCATCAAACGTAACATTGATGACAAACGGCGTTGAACTATTTTCACATCGAATGCCATAGTTATAGGATTTGAAAATTGTACTATTTGATAAAATACTTCCAGCATCTGTGTAGGTAACACCATTTGAGCTGTAGTTGATAAGACAACTATCGATCAGAGAAAATACGTCATCACTCGTGGCTTGGAATTTAATCCCGAACCAATCATTCCATGCTGGTGATGTTGCATTACCATCCCTGTTAACATCACCAGGATTTCCCCAGTTATCATCTTTTAATGAAGTGAATATCACGTTACTATCTGCAATTGTCCCTTTGGCTCTCAAACCTCCATTTACATAGAAGCCAGGTCCATTTGATTTGATGACGATACCAGCATTGATCGTAACATTCGTTCCCGAATTGATGGTCAAGTCAGCTAATAGAACATATGCAATGTTCGTGTAGCCCGCTACAGTTCTTTGTCGTATGGTTCCGCTTGCTCCAAGATATTCACCGATAATGCCAAGCGCAGTCCAGCCAGAGTTGACGAATGTATCTGCAGAAAAAAATGGATCTGCTGTTACCGACATCGCGATTGGCGTGTATTGTGAATTGACAAATTTGGATCCTATAACTGATGGCTTTGAATTTCCGTACGCATAAACTCCGTAAATTGACTGATCAATCAAGCAGTTTGATATTGTCGGATTGGCAAGATTGATCGTCGTAATCTGTCCGCCATTTAGATAAATATTGTTCATGTAATAATAGTAATACGGGAGTGCTCCATAATGAATACTGCAATAATTTAATATAGAAGTACTATCACTGCCAGATTCAAAAGTTATACCACCCCATTCACCTCTTGCTGGTGCATCAGCATTACCATTTTTATTAGTATCATTCGGGCGACCAAAATTATCATCTCTTGCAGCAGTTATAACAATCATACTATCTGGTGTTGCATCCGCAACAAGTTTTCCTTGTACCACAATGCGGTGAGAAGCTGTATATGCTTTTATCACTACACCTTTATTAATTGTTAATCTCTTTCCAAAAGGAATCGTGACTTGTTCTAACATCATATATACAACATTTGAAATACTATCAATCCCAATTGCTCCCAGTGCAGACTTCGTGTTATTACGGAATACCGCACGAATCGGAAGTGTAGCATCAGCGGTGAGAACTCCTCCAAGTAGGCCCAACGCATCATAAGTATTGTCTGAGTTCGAAAAAATATTGTTGTTAAAAACTGGATTTGCTGTAAACGACATTGCAATTGGTACAAGTTCGCTTGAGCCAACTGTATTGTTGGTGAAAACTGGATTAGAAACATGCTGCATCATTACACCAAAATGGTTATTTGCCAGATTGCAACTGTCAATTGTCGGACTTGCATTATACATGGTAATTCCGCCGGTATTTCCAGCACCTCCAAAATTCACAATACAGCGTTTCATTACGCAGGATGCGTCAACGCTAGCATCATTAAATATCACGCCATACCAATTATTTGTTTGTGGTACTGTCGCCAATCCATCGGCGTTTGTGTCGCTGGGGGGTATCGGTAGGTTATCGTCTCGATATGTTGTAAAATAAATGTTCTCTCCGAGACCTGCGAATGCATAAAGTGCACCATTAACTGTCAATGAACTTGAGTTGAACTTAAGGACATTTGTTGATGCGATCGTCATCGTATGTCCGCTGGTAACCGTTAGACCATAATTGGAGATCACATAAGGAATGTGGATGGTATCCAATACAAGGTTCGCGTTTGTTGTGCTGAAATTTATGTAAACGCCATTGTGCGTGTTGTTTGAAAATACATTCGTTCCGTTAAAGATCAATGATGCCTGACCATCGTACCAAATAGGCCATTGCGTATACGTAATTGATGTATTTGTTAATTTGATATTTGTGTTCTGTTCAAAAAATAGACCAACTGGAAATGTGCTACTCGCGACCAATGTGACTTTTGTCGGATCCGTTATTGTACAATTCACGAGTGTTACAGAACCAGACTGTACATAAACTCCCCTGTTCACAAAATCAGACACCGTGGTTGCAACAATACTGTCATTTCCAACAATGTGAATTCCATTTCCTAAAGATCCCGTAACTGATGAGGAATCGACAAACGCTGCTACACCAGTAGTGTAGCCAATCCACATCCCGTCACCTCCCGAGTATGACACTGAGAGCTTATGGATTGTAGTACTCGTCCCACGGTCTATGAAAAGACCATGAGAGCTTGATCCAGATATATTGCAATCACTAACCGTTGAATTGGTTGAACCGATCCATAGACCTTGACCATTAGTGGAACTGGCAATGGTGCAGTTTGTCACGGTCGCGTTCGTGCCATTGTTAAGTTGAAGACCAAGGCCATTTGAATTCGAAATTGATGTTCCAGTGACAGACATTGCTGGTGAACTGAGATACACGCCGCTCGCGCTTGAGTTTGATATAATAGAGTTAGTAACCGTTGCGGAACTTGTCGTTGTCAGATAAATCCCCCAATTATTAGAGTTCAACACCGAACAATTTGTAAGTGTTGCTGAAGTGATTGCTGGATTTGAATAAATCATGGGTGTGCTGCTGCCACCACCAAACTTCACTACACATGTGTCAAGAACAAGAATAGCTGTAGCGCTATTCATATAAATCGCTGCCCAATCTCCTTTTATTGGAGTACCACCGGAGGTATCTTTGTTCGATGTGAATACTGCCTGACGAGCTTGTAACGTACCTTTAACAAATAATGAGTTTCCTGATTGGAATCTTACGACCACTCCGGAATCAACCGTTAGTATGAAGGGAGCATTAACTGTTACTGAACCGGTGACAATATATGGGCTCTTGTCAGTCGTCCATGTGCTATCTTTATTAATAATGCCAGAGACGTTTGTCTGTGCGTTGGCAAAGGTTGCCAGAATTACAATTGACAATATGGAAACAAGTATACGCATGTGTCTACTCCTTAAAAGAGTTGATGTTTTTGTGTTATTAGTTCAATATTAGAGAAAGTTTATAATCTTAGGTCCTGTAGAAAGGGAAAAAAGATTTTTACTCACTTGATTCTATTATAAGAGTCAAATTCAATAGATTTGGTTTTTAAAAGAATTAAATGTAAACGAAGAATGGTCGAGGAATCATTTTGAAATGTTTTATTCTGAATATAAAAAAACAACATAGCCAATGTATTATTCTAAAATTATGAAATCATTAGCAATTTGTTCTAAGCATGCACAATGTAGATAAGTAGCAAACATAAGTCAATAGATGTTTATGGAAGAATTGGGTTTAGTGACTTAAGACATCTAAATGTAGAATAAATCATCAGTTACAATAATTCATCCATACTGCCTAACTGTTTTGGTTTATTGATTGGATAATCACTTATTTTTTTTGAATTTTGTGATAAATAAGCTTCTTTCAAGTTTCTCCCAAATAAACTTTAACTTACTTTTTTCGCCGATTGATAATAGCTATTGTTTTGAAACTTGTTAATTCTCGAATTGCATCTGTTGCAATCCACCTTGCAGAAGAAAAAGGAATTTTTTGAATTTCTCTAGCTAACGCAATTGTTTTTTTCTGTAGCACCATATTTCTTTTCCCAATTTGGCGTAATGCCCAATTCACTCCTTTTTTCACAAAATTCCGATCATCAGTTGAATATTGCTTCAGCAATTGAAAATATTGTTCAAAAAATTCATCGTTCATATTTTTATGATGAACGGCCATTTCAGCGATCATGACAATCCCAGCTCTTCTTACAAATTCTTTCTTCCTTTTTGCCCACCGAAATGGTAGCGTTTGTGCATATTTCGTTTTTTGATAAAACTCTGCACAACATGCGTCACATTGCGCCCAATTTTCTATTTCACTTGTCCATTGGTCTAATAATTTCAGATTTGCAGATCTAGGATCTGCAATAAGCGTTGCTAAGATTCGTGCATCATGGTATCCTGTGTTCCAAAGCTCTATTGCTAATTGATGATCTTTTTTTATTTCTTTTGCCAGAAATCGGATATTTGGAGCAGATACACCAAATGCTTTTGTGAAAGAAATGTTAAAGCGTTTCATTCCATCAATATTTTTCTTGCTGCCCAATATCTGTAATTGAAGAAGAACTTCTTTTAACGTCATAGTTTTTTGTGAATATACAATTATTCGCTATCTTTCACTATGAATAGGCAAAAAATTATTATACTTTCAACAGTTTTCGTAGATGTTCTCGGCTTCGGAATTGTTATACCGATACTCCCATTTTATCTGACAGAATTTGGTGCAAGTGCGCTGACAATTACAATATTATTTTCTGTCTTTTCTTTCTGTGCATTTTTAAGTTCGCCACTACTTGGCGCACTTTCGGATAGAATTGGACGGCGTCCTGTGCTATTGCTTTCCATTTTTTCTACATCCGTCGGCTGGTTTGTTTTTGCAAGCGCAGTTTCTATTCCCTTTTTATTTTTGGGTAGGATCATTGACGGTATCGCTGCCGGAAATTTTACCACCGCACAAAGTTATCTCATTGATATTTCAAACAATGATGAAAAAGAACGGATAAAAAACTTGGGAATAATTGGAGCAACATTTGGTATTGGATTTATTCTTGGACCTATGGTTGGGGGCGTATTAAGTACGGTTACACATGCCTTCCCATTTTATATTGCAGGAAGTATGGCACTGATTAATGGAATATTTGCTTTCTTTTTTTTGAAAGAATCAAATCATAACCGAAATACAGAAAAACTTCGTTACAATCCTTTGGATCGAATTCTTAAAGCTTACCGTACACTTTCATTGCGACCGCTTTATACAAAATGGTTTTTGTTTTCTGTTTCAGTAGTGATTATCCAAACCATTTTTGCGTTATACGCTCAACAAGCTTACAGCTTCGATTCTTTTCAAACAGGTATGCTGTTTACTGTAATAGGATTGATTATTGCTTTCAACCAGATCGTTTTACTAAATAAGTTTTGGATAAAACACTATTCCTATAAAGGTCTAGAGCGGATAATGCTTGTCTTTGCAATCATTGGATTATTGCTAGCCGCAACGCAGAATATGTATCTATTTCTAGCATCCCTTCCATTTTTTGGAACAAGTCAGGCTGTATACCGTGTGGTTGTTGCCAACAATGCAATTCAAAAAGCAGACCCGCGAATGAAAGGTGAAGTTATGGGAATAATTACTTCCCTTATGACTGGTGCAATGGCGATCGTTCCGATTGCAGCAGGAATGCTTTTTGAAATAAACCTTTCATATCCTTTCTTAGCCGGAACATTGTTCGTCAGTATTGCATTTATTCTTTCTTACCGGAAATAAGGGCAACAATAATTGATCCCGAACTAAAAATTCCCTTTGATTGTTAATGAAATATTTTTAGTTTGTCAAATATTAACTCAAAATACCGTACATCCATTTAATCATTTAAGGAGAGTGAATGTCTTCTCATAAAGAAAATTGGGGCTCGCGCGTAGGTCTTGTTCTTGCAATGGCTGGTAACGCTGTGGGACTTGGAAATTTCCTACGCTTCCCAGCACAGGCAGTACAAAACGGCGGCGGCGCTTTCATCATTCC
>JAUXTU010000089.1 GCA_030679145.1 Bacteroidota bacterium
TCAAGGTGACGGTTACTTTTCGTGGACGAAAATTGGATTTGTGGAGGGAAACGGAACAACCAACGCACCAAAATTATATTCGTTCGTTGATGCATCCGCATCAGGAAAAGTATTATATCGTTTAAAGCAAATTGACCGTGACGGAAAATTTGAATATTCGCAGGAAGTAGAAGTTGTGATTTCGCAGATGCTGCAGAAATTTTCGCTGATGCAGAATTATCCGAATCCGTTCAATCCGACAACAACTATAAGCTATCAGCTTTCAGCTAACAGCTATACAACATTAAGAGTCTATGATATGCTCGGTAAAGAGGTAGCAACATTGGTGAACGAAGCAAAAGAAGCAGGAAGTTATACTATGCAATTTGACGGCTCAAAACTTTCTAACGGAATGTATTTCTACACGCTTCGCTCCGGTAATTTCACTGCAACAAAGAAATTAGTGTTGATGAAATAAAATGGCTATTAGCAATTAGCTGTTAGGTTTTGCAGGGACGGATGGGAATCCGTCCTATTTATTTTAAAATAAAAAGATTCACCACAGAGTTGTAAAGACGCAGAGAAAAGCAATAAAATGAAAGAACAAAAAAGTATTTGTCATTGCGAGGATGAGCGCAGCGACGACGTGGCAATCTGCTAGCGGAGCAGGATAAAAAAAACAAAATCATTTACCGCAAAGACGCAAAGAAAAGCAAAAAAATATTTAATATGTAGCAATTGTTTCTCCTTTCTCTTACATTTTCTGCAATGAAACAAACCATCTCTGCAGCAGAAGAACAATTTGAACAGTTCCGCAAACGTTCCGGACTCATCATCGCTCCGCTCGTTTTTCTTTTCATCTACGTTATACCAATTTCTATTCTCGGTGAACAGGCACATTCATTGGCGGCGCTTGTCGGTTTTATTGTAGTCCTGTGGCTGACCGAAGCCCTGCCGCTCTACATTACAGGATTGTTTGTTCCGGTACTGCTTATTCTTTTAGGAATCACATCAGCGCAGAAAGCATTTGCACCGTTTGCCGATCCGATCATGTTTCTCTTTATTGGCGCCTTCATTCTTGCGCGCGCAATTCAATTACATGGACTTGATAAACGATTTGCCTACGCAGTTCTTACAATGAAATTCGTCGGCGGAAATCCAAGCAGAATGTTGTTTGCGTACGGAGCGGTCTGCTGTGTCATCTCCATGTGGATTTCGAACACAGCCACTACTGCAATGATGTTTCCGATTGGTGTTGCGATCATTCACATGCTTCAGCGTGTGGAAGGAGAATCCGCCGTCAAAGAATATGCCGCAGGAATGATGCTGATGTGTGCATTCGCTTCCTCCGTCGGCGGGCTTGCAACACCGGTGGGAACACCAACAAATCTCATCGGACTTGGATTCATTGAACGGCAATTAGGCCGTCATATTGTGTTCTTTGAGTGGATGATGTTTGCGATGCCGATTGTTATTGTGATGTTTCTCTGCCTTTTTTTGTATTTGAATTATTTTTGTTCACTTAAAAAAGATCACATTGAAGGAATGAAAGAACTGATCGCCGAAGAAAAGAAAAGCCTTGGTTCACTTTCTCGCGCCGAACGAAATACAATGCTTGCTTTTGGCATCACCGTAATCCTTTGGATCTTTCCGGGAATTCTTGCGATCACCATCGGCGATACACATCCGTTTACCAAAGCGTATACCAAACAAATTCCCGAAAGTGTTGCTGCGCTTATCGGTGCGGTAATTTTATTCTTCCTTCCCGCAAATAATGAAAAGGGTGAAGCGAAAGAATATACGATGAATATTTCGCGAGCTGTAGAGATTGACTGGGGAGTACTTGCGTTGTACGGTGGCGGTATTACGCTTGGACAAATGGTTTTTGAAACGAAACTTGCCGAAACACTCGGGGGACAATTGGCAGGAATTATTCCTGTGGATGGGGTTGGATTGGTCGCGATCTCTTCTGCAATTGCAACGCTAACCAGTGAACTTACATCAAATGTATCTTCAGCGAATATGATCGTCCCTTTAGTGATTGTTCTTGCACAGCATTCAGGATTTCAGGCAGCGGTTGCGGCAACAATGGCATCGTCGCTTGGATTTATGTTACCCATTTCCACGCCGACTAACGCTATCGTGTATAGCTCCGGTTATGTTTCTCTCAGAACAATGATTCGTTACGGGTTGATGCTCGATATTATCGGCTTCATTATTATTGTTGGCGGAACAATGCTATTGGTTCGGTGATGAAATGGTTCAATTTTTATTTTACGCTATTTTGCCTCGTAATATTATCTAATGAAGGCATTGCGTCACCCCATTGACGGATGAAATCCTTAAAAACATCGTTGTTATAGACTTTTTCAATGATCTGTTCTTTTTCGTCATCCAGCAGATCGATGTTTTTAGTTGAATATATTGGGGTTAGTGGAGTAAAAAATGGTGCTGTCATCGGTCTGTTCCTTTCAATTGGATTATCTTCACAGTCGATGAACTATATTACAATACTGCTGCCAAAGAAAAGCTTCTTTTTTGACGAAAATTTGGCTATTTAGAAGAGGTCATTTTGAAGATTCTACAAAGGTAAGTTAAACCATTCAATGCATGTGAATGGCAGTAAAGAAAATAGATAAAATTGTTATGGGATTGAAAGATAGGCAAATAGGGAAATTCTTAGATCGGGCTTTACTCTCGCCATTATTGGATTTTTTGAAACAGGGAGTTTCTCCCAAAAAATTAGCACTGTCTGTTGCCCTAGGTTTAATGCTTGGAACATTTCCGGTACTCGGTTCAACAACATTGCTTTGTACAGCTGCTGCTATTGCTTTCAGATTGAATATCCCTGCAATTCAAATGATCAATTTTTTCTCATATCCATTGCAATTGTTATTGTTCATTCCATTCATACGGGCCGGAGAATTTCTTTTCAATCAGCCGCCAATTTCGCTCAACCTTGTAAAGATATTCACCATGATTCAAACGGATATACTTGGAGCGATCAGCTTGTTATGGCTAACCAATGTCCGCGCAATTGTTGCATGGGTACTCATTGCTCCATTGATTTCAATAGCTCTCTATTACGTCCTCGTTCCCGTGTTTCGTCAGTTAGTTCCGGAAAAGACAACGTAAGATTGTGAATTAATGGGAAAAACAAAGAATCCCCTATTTTTATTTCCATCAGTTTTCATACCGGTTTTCAAACTTACCTTGCACACCAAGCTATATTTTCGTAAATTTTAGTCAATTTGTGTGGAAAGGGCGTAATAGTTGCACAATTTTAGCACTATTACTTTATGCAGTGCTGTAGGAAAACAAGTGTAAATCCCAATAATGGGTGCATGTTTAATTTAAGTAATTCGATAAGTCAGAAGAACTTGTCTGAAGATGTGAAAGGCTGTTGTTGTAAATGAAAAAAGAAATTTTAATTAACTCCGTCGGTAACGAGATCCGAATTGCGATCACCGAAGACGCCCGATTGGCGGAGTTATTTGTAGAGACACCTGAAAAAGAGCGTATGGTGGGAGATATTTATTTTGGCAAAGTTGCCAAAGTGATGCCCGGTATTCAAGCGGCGTTTATTGATATTGGTTTGCAACAAGATGCGTTCCTCCATTTCTCCGATATCAGCGATGTGCAGGATGAATATAATGCGATGCTGGATGATGAGGACGATGAAGAAGATTCAGACGAATCATCGGAGAATGGGAAACCGGCAATTGCCGTTAAAAAAGCTAAACCAGTACAAAGACCACGGGAAGAAAAACGACGGAATGTAACTATCACCAAAGGTCAGGAGATCATTGTTCAAGTAACGAAAGAACCCGTAGCAAAAAAAGGTGTTCGCGTTACATCGCAAGTTTCTCTTCCTGGTCGATTTCTTGTCCTCTTGCCGTTTGACGGCAAAGTCGGTATTTCCAAAAAGATCAGTAGTTTCAAAGAACGCCGGCGTTTGCGTCGTTTAGTACGAAGTATTCTTCCTGCCGGATTTGGCGTTATTGTCCGAACCAATGCCGAGAATCAGGACGAAAAATTATTCCTGAACGATCTGGAATCACTTCTTGCTTCGTGGAGAGAGATTGAGAAGAGTGCAAAGGAAGAAAAACAAGCCTCACTGATCTATAAGGATATGGCGACAACATCCAGTGTTATCCGCGATCTGTTCAGTGAACAAGTTGAGCGCGTGGTGACCGATGATAAGAAGATGTTCAAGGAGATTAAATCGTACGTAAAAGTCTTCTCCCCCGAAATGGCAGACAGGGTTGAGTTTTACGGAAAGCGCGAACCGATCTTTGACACATTTGGTATTGAAAAAGAAATTGCAACACTGCTCGCGCGTAAAGTCTGGCTGAAACATGGCGGATATATTATTGTGGAACAGACCGAAGCAATGGTAGTGATCGATGTGAACAGCGGCAGATACGCTGCAAGCAAAGAACAAGAAGAGAACTCGCTTCGTACTAATCTTGAGGCAGCGCGTGAGATCTCGCGTCAAATTCGTCTGCGCGATCTTGGCGGAATCATTGTGATCGACTTTATCGATATGCTCGATGACCGCAACAAGAAAAAAGTGTACGATGAGATGAAGAAAGAGTTCAAGCGGGACCGCTCGAAACATACGATCCTTCCGCTGACCGATTTCTGCATAATGCAGATCACCCGTCAGCGCGCGCGGCAAAGTGTCATTCATAGTTTTATGGAACCATGTCCCGTCTGCGGCGGTTCCGGTATGATCCAATCCAAAACAACCATCATGAGCAATATTGAGCGATGGCTTCGACGGTATAGAAGTGAAGGTGGCGGAGAATTCAGATTGCATCTCCGAGTCAATCCGAGCATGGCGGAATATATGACGGAAGGATTCTTCAATCGTAAATGGCAGATGCGCGTGAACTTCCTGAAATGGATCACCATTGAAGAAGATAAGGCATTGCAGATCGATGATTTCCATTTTGTTTCTGTGAAACAGGATAAAGATATTACGCCGGAATTTGCGAATTAAAAAATGGATTTTTTAAATACATATAACCAACAGATTGTTGAATTGTGTAAATCGTATAATGTCAAATCGTTGAGTGTGTTTGGTTCGGTTTTGACAAACCGATTTTCATCGAAGAGCGATATTGACTTTATTGTCGATTTCCAGGAGCAAGATCCGTTGAAATATGCCGATAATTATTTTGATCTCAAGTTCCACCTTCAGGATTTATTAAATAGACACATTGATCTATTGGAAAGCAAATCATTAAAGAATCCATATTTGAGCGAACAGATACAGAGCAACAAAGTTGCTATTTATGGAAACTGAAATTAAAATTTGGCTCAGTGATATTGAGCAGGCGATCTACGAAATTGATGGTTTTCTGTCTGAAGAGAAAAATTTTTACAAATTTCAAAAGGACATTAAGACAAAACGCGCAATTGAAAGAAATATAGAAATTATTGGCGAAGCTGTAAACCGCATTCTCAATGTGAAGCCGGATATAGTGATTTCAAGTGCAAGAAAAATTGTTGATACAAGAAACAGAATAATACACGGATATGATGCTGTTTCCGAAGATATTCTATGGTCTATCGTTATTAAAGATTTACCGTTACTTAAAAAAGAAATAAA
Source organism: Bacteroidota bacterium (assembly GCA_030679145.1). Classification (GTDB taxonomy): domain Bacteria; phylum Bacteroidota; class Ignavibacteria; order UBA10030; family UBA8401; genus UBA8401. Next base: position 5,597 of record JAUXTU010000089.1, read on the forward strand.
GACACTGTTAATGGAATAAATGTGGAGTAGTGCATGAAATTTTTTATCGATACAGCAAACCTTGCAGAAATCAAAGAAGCGAACGCGCTCGGAGTTCTTGACGGCGTTACGACCAATCCTTCACTTGTAGCAAAAGAGGGAAAAGATTTTGTAACGCTTTTGAAAGAAATTTGCGCTGTAGTCAACGGACCGATTAGCGCGGAAGTTGTTTCAATGGAATTTGAAGGGATGATGAAGGAAGGAAAAGAACTTGCAAAGATCCATGACAACATCGTGATCAAACTTCCGCTCATTAAAGACGGATTAAAAGCTGCAAAGGCATTTCATTCTGAAGGAATTCGCACAAACGTTACACTTTGTTTCTCAGCAAACCAGGCTTTGCTTGCTGCAAAAGCCGGTGCGACATATATCAGTCCATTCGTTGGACGGCTTGATGACATCAGTACCGATGGAATGATGTTGATCGAACAGATCGTAACGATCTATAATAATTACGGGTTTGAAACAGAAGTACTTGTTGCAAGCGTCCGACACCCAATTCACGTTCAGCAAGCGGCATTGATCGGCGCTCACGTCTGCACAATGCCCTTAAAGGTGATCGATCAATTGATCAAGCATCCTTTGACGGACAGCGGTCTTGAAAAATTTCTAGCTGATTGGAAAAAAGGACAGACGAAATGAAACGAACGCCTTTTTATGAAATCCACAAAAAAGCAGGTGCAAAAATAGTTCCATTTGCAGGATATGAAATGCCGGTTCTATACGCCGGAATAATGGAAGAACACAAAGCAGTTCGCAATGCAGTTGGTGTATTTGATGTTTCGCATATGGGTGAGTTTTATGCGAAAGGTACGAATGCATTATCATTCCTTCAGTCGATCACAGTGAATGACGTCTCGAAACTGACTCCGGGAAAAGCTCAATATTCCGCAATGTGTTTTGATGACGGTGGAATTGTTGATGATCTTCTGATCTATATGCTTGCAGAACATTCATATCTGATTGTTGTGAACGCATCGAACATCGAGAAAGATTGGGATTGGATGAAGAAACATTGTCTGTCCGATGTGATCTTTGAAAATAAAAGTGATGAAACAGCACTGCTTGCAATTCAGGGTCCCAAATCCCTTGAGACAATGCAGAAACTCACATCGTCAAATCTTTCGGCGATCCCATATTACAATTTTGTAAAGGGGAGCGTTGCAGGTATTGAGATGATCATTTCCAGAACAGGATATACCGGCGAATTAGGATTTGAAATTTATTTCAATATAGCTCACGCCGAAAAAATCTGGAATGCAATTTTTGATGCAGGAAAAGAATTCGGCATTACGCCGATAGGTCTTGGTGCACGCGACACATTGCGTTTGGAAATGGGATATTGTCTCTACGGAAACGATATCGATCAAACAACGAATCCGATCGAAGCAAATCTTGGATGGATCACCAAATTGAACAAAGGAACATTTGTTGCAAAGCAAATTTTGGAAAAGACAAAAACTGACGGACCAAAGAGAAAATTGGTCGGTATGATGCTGAGTGATAAAGCAGTCCCGCGTCACGGTTATCCTCTTGTGGCAAACGGTGAGAATATCGGTGTTGTCACCAGCGGCACATTTTCTCCGTCGTTGGAGAAAGGGATTGCGATGGGATATGTGAATGTCCCGCACACAGAGATCGGTTCAAAAATTTCAATAGATGTTCGGGGAAAAATGGTTGAGGCTACGGTCGTCGCTCTTCCATTTTTGAAGAAATAACAGCTGCACGGACGGATGTCCGCACTTTTGGGGAGTTTTGTCATATGAAAATTGAAGTATTCTTTTCACCATCGCAGATCGATGATCTTTTTATGCGCGATAAGAATGTTGTTGTTATCGACGTTCTTCGTGCAAGTTCAACGGTGATCACGGCGCTGAATAACGGCGCAAAAGAAATTATTCCTGTCAACACCATCGAATCTGCGGTGAAAGTTTCCGGTAATTTGTTTGGCGATGTTGTTCTTCGCGGCGGTGAACGGAATGGAAAGATCATTGAAGGATTCAATCTCGGAAATTCGCCACTGGAGTACACTGAAGAAGCTGTGAAAAATAAATCGATCATTTTTTGCACATCCAATGGTGCACCTGCTATGTGGAAAGCACGCTATGCTAAGAATTTATTGATTGCTGGCTTCATTAATATGTCTGCAATCGTAAAGCGCATCACGGAATTAAAGGACGATGTCTACATTCTTTGTGCAGGAAAACACACACAGTTCTGTCTTGAAGATACGGTTTGTGCCGGGATGATCATCAAAGAATTGATGGAAGGAAAAAATTCAGAATTTGAATTCAACGATTCTGCAGCCGCAGCGCATACGCTCTATAAGAGTGCAAGTAAGAATCTGTTGAAGATGGTGCGCACGTGCGACCATGGAAAATTCCTCATCGAGATCGGCTGTGAGAATGACCTTGAATTCTGCACCAATGTTGATGCGTTCGATGTTGTTCCTGAACTTTCCAGCAATGTGCTTCGATTGAAAAAGAAATTGGATCCGGCGGTTCCTCATGTGCCGATCAGTATCGATACATCAGGCGGGAAAGGCGAATAATGGAAGATTTTCCGCTGCCACAACAAGAAGATCAACCGGCTGCTTCTGTACCACGACGCAAGAAACAGGATAACGGTTCGAAGAAAAATACAAAGCAACGGAAGCAGGTTCTATCGTTTCTCGTGATCGTGTTTGGGTTGATGGCTCTTCTTTCCATGGTTTCCTATTCTTCGGGTGACGAAGCCAACGGCGACGTACGATTTTCCGATCTCTATAAAATCTTCACCAACGATCCGTTCATACAACAAAAATCTGAACTGACAACGAATTGGCTCGGACTCTTCGGTGCGATCCTTTCCAATTTTCTCATCAACTCTACTGTCGGTCTCTTTGCTTTCATCGTTCCAACATTATTGCTGATGTGGGGTTGGACGATGCTTCGTAGCGGCAATATCCGCCGGCTTGTCTATTTCACGAATTATGCGATCATTCTTGCACTGCTTGGTTCAGCATTTTTTGGTCTATTGCGTAAGACCGGATTAAGCGATGTGATCTCTGCGGAATGGCACGGAAGTGTTGGCGCATTCTTCGCAACGATCCTTCAGCAATCGATCGGACTTACCGGTGGAATAATGATAACTCTTTCGTTAGGAATTGTTGCCGTTACACTTGCCATTGATCTTGACCTTCACAAAACCTCTGAGCGGATCAAAGATTTCATTATAGCAATCGGTGAATTCTTTGGCGCAAAGATGGATGAATGGAAAGAACAGCAGGAGATTCGTGCTCAACAAAAAGAAGAAGAGAAGAAACGAGAAGATGCAGAAATAAAAGTAAAACGAATGGATACCGAAATTTCTCTTCCCGAAGAAAAACCAGAACCAAGAATTGCCCCGCCAAAAAAAGAATTTGTTCGTCCTCAACCAACCGTGAACAGAGATCCGATCAATGAAACATCATCGTTTGATCTTCTTGATACTCCGTTAGAGATCAAAGAAGGGGTGAAAGAAAAAGAAGCAGAACTTGAAGAGCGTGAAGTTGAAGATGAAGAGATCGATTTTGTTTTCCCGTCGGTCGATCTTCTTGATCCGAAAAAATATGAAGAGAAGATCAGTGATGAAGAACTGAAAGCGAATGCAGCCCTGTTACAAGCTAAACTCGCAGACTTTGATGTTGAAATTGCAAATGTCAGTGTAACTCCCGGCCCTGTTGTAACGCTGTATGAGCTTGTTCCTGCAACCGGTGTTAAAGTATCAAAGATAACCAGTCTTGCCAATGATCTTGCGCTTGCAATGCAGGCTCGCGGGATTCGTATTGAGGCACCGATTCCTGGCAAAGGAACGGTTGGAGTGGAAATTCCAAATAATAAACCGCAGATCGTAACGATCCGCAGCATTTTGAATTCTGAAAAATTCCGCGACAGTAAAGCAGCACTTCCGCTTGCAATGGGGAAAACAATTACGGGCGAAATCTTTATCGATGATCTTGCAAAGATGCCTCACGTTCTTATCGCAGGTGCGACCGGCATGGGAAAAAGTGTCGGTATCAATACGATCATTGCAAGTTTGCTATACCGTCTGCATCCGTCAGAATTGAAATTCATTCTTGTCGATCCCAAAAAGATCGAACTGAATCTGTATGAAAAATTAAAGAACCATTATCTTGCCGTCTCTCCGGATATGGATGAAAGAATCATTACCCAGCCGCAAAATGCTGTGTTGGTTTTAAAATCGTGCGTGATCGAAATGGAAAAACGATACGATCTTTTAGCATCAGCGGGAGTACGCCATGTGACCGATTATAATGTGCGGTTCAAAGAAGGTAAACTGAAGGTGAAGGATACGGAAACATTGAAGCACCGCTTCTTGCCGTACATTGTTGTGATCGTTGATGAACTTGCCGATCTGATGATGACGACCGCGAAAGAGGTTGAAGAATCCATAGCTCGTATCGCACAACTTGCACGTGCAGTAGGAATTCATCTTGTGCTCGCAACACAGAGACCATCCGTTGATGTCATCACTGGTGTGATCAAAGCAAATTTTCCCTCGCGCATTGCGTACGCGGTTTCATCAAAGATCGATTCCCGCACAATTTTGGACGGTAGTGGTGCAGAACAATTGATCGGTCGAGGTGATATGCTGTATCTTTCTCCCAGCAGTCCGAAAGCTATCCGTATGCAGAACGCATATATTTCTACAGAAGAAGTGGAAGGGATCGTCGAACATATCGGTAACCAAAAGGGGTACAGTAAAATGTACGAACTTCCATCTGCGCTTGAGAAAAAACGGGGAGGAGGCGCGGGTGGTACTGGTGAACGTGATGAACTGTTTGATGAAGCGGCGAGAATTATCGTTCGTCATCAGCAAGGTTCAGTTTCATTATTGCAGCGTCGGTTAAGCGTTGGGTATTCACGGGCCGCTCGGCTTGTGGATCAATTGGAAGAAGCGGGAATTGTTGGTCCATTTGATGGGAGCAAAGCACGCGAAGTACGGATCCAAGAAGAATCAGATCTTGAGTTTTTGTTAAAGAATCTTGAGTGATGGCTGGCTAAGATTCTTCCGATGAAATCTCCCGAGCAAAATGTCCTTTCACGGCCATTCAGATTTATCAATTGAGGTGCGGTTCATCCATGAAATATTTCGCTGTAATATTGTTTCTCTTTGTTCATTCTTTTGCACAGGAGTTGTCCCCGAACAAAGTGTTGGAGAATGTCCGGACAAAATATTCTCAAATGAACGACATATCCGCCGATTTTATTCAATCGGTGAAACTGCGCTACAAACAGGTCAGCCAAAAAACTTCCGGCACAATTCAAATGAAAAAAGGGAACAGATACCGAATTGTAACTGAAGAGCAGACGATCGTTACTGACGGAAAAAAGGTTTGGATGTATACTCCAAACAGCAAACAAGTGTTAGTAGATATTTTCAAACAGAATCCCAAACAATTTTCCCCCGATAAATTCTTGACCGGATTGCCAAAAGATTTTTCGGCAACAAATCTTGATACCTCCGGCAGTTTTTTAATTCTTTCTTTGAAGCCTTCAAAAACTTCTTCAGTTTCTTCGATAATGACAGATGTGACAGTCTGGGTCAATAAAGAATCATGGATAGTTGAAACAATTGAGTATAGCGATAAAAACGGAACTGCAACTTCAATCACATTCTCAAATATTCGATTCAATAAAGGAATTGCTGATACCAGTTTCCAATTTCAGATCACCCCTGATATGAAAGTTGTGGATGTGAATTCATTCAAACAATGAAATCCATTATAAAAAATATTCTCAGTATGTCGTTCAGTGTGGCACTTGCCGCGCTATTCCTATATTTTGCATTCCGAGGGAAAGATATAACAGTTATTTGGCATTCGTTGATCGATGTACATTGGTCATGGTTTATTGTCCTATTCGTCGGCAGTGCACTCAGCCATCTTCTTCGAGCATGGCGTTGGAAGTATCTTCTTCATCCAATGAAAGAAGATGTCTCTCTTCGCAATGTATTTTCTGTGACAATGATCGGATATCTGATCAACAATGTAGTACCGAGACTTGGTGAATTTGTTCGTCCATATGCAATGAAGAAACTGGAAGGAATATCGAAGAGCGCAACAATGGGAACAATTATCCTTGAACGAATTTTGGATATTGTTACATTTGCTCTTGTTGTGTTAACAGTTTTGGCTATCTATGCTGAACAGTTTGGTGTTTGGTTCCCGACGATGGCACAGTTTGAATGGTTGTTCTTTGTCGGTGCCATTGTCATGATGGTCATCTTCGTATTGATCTTTTTGAAAGCCGATGCGTTGTTTCGATTTTTACGAAGATTCCTTTTTCTGGCCCCTCAACGGCTCCGTGGACAGGTTGAAAAAATATTTGATTCTTTCCTTTCCGGCTTTCGAGCAGCGAACCACACCGGAAATTATTTGATGATCGCGATTACGAGTGTCTTGATCTGGGTTTCGTATATCATTCTTTTATACATTCCGTTCTTTATCTATGATTTTTCAACGCAGAATGGTTTGAATTTCGGATCAGCAGCAGTTTTGCTGGTTGCTTCGGGTCTTGCATTTGCGATGCCGACACCGAGCGGAATCGGAAGTTATCATTCATTTACGTCATTTGTTCTGATACAAATATTTTCCATTGATGCAATGCAGGCGTTAAGCTATGCAGTCTACACTCACGCAGTCGGTTTTCTCACAACAACCATTCTTGGGTTGTACTATTTTTTTGTTGATAAGATTCATGTTCGTGATGCGATGGTGAAAACTGAAGGGAACGAATCAGAGTGAAGATTACAAGTTTGATGATATTCTTGTGCGGGATGATGTTTGCACAATCCAAACCGATCGTTGTGGAACGGAAAAATACAATCGCATTCTTTGGTGGAATGGGCGTGAATATGGTCTCTGCTCCTGATGTTGTGGATTATATCAATGCTGTCTCAACTTTTGCACAACGTGTCGATGACTTCGGAGTTACCGTAGATTTTTTTGGCGGGATTGAATTCCCGATCAATGATGATTGGGGAGTGAAACTTGAACACTCATATCTATTCAAATCATACACTTTCCCTGGCAAACTCGGCGGTACCTATGAAATATTTTACGCGAATCAATCGCCATCGGTCATCATTCAAAAAATCATTACTGGTAGAGGATATTTTGTAAAATTTGGAGCAGGCGGCGGTTATCTTTTTGGAACAATGACCCAAAAAAATTCAACCTTTGGTACAACGACCGAATATTCATCGAATGGTATTGGACTAAAGACGGAAGTGGTTGGTCAAACAGCATTTGATGAGAACTTGTTTGGATATATCGGCGGCTCGCTTGGCTGGGAGTTTATGGGCGATCTGAAAGAGAGCAGCGGCAAAATATTAACGATTCCAAACTCTTCAGAAACAATTTCGCTGAATTATTTCCATGCCGGAATACGGTTTGGAATGAACTATTATTTTAACAATTAATAACAATCACCAATAGGTAATATGAAATATATTTTAATTCTTCTTTGCGCGGGAATATTATTGTCACAGCTTTCTGTTGCGCAAAAAAAAACCACATCCACTAAAAAAGGAAAAACAGTCGTGTCAGTAGAAAATGTTAATCCGCAAAAAGGTTTTGTCGTCGTTGAAACATCGCTCGGCAAGATCACTATTCAGTTGAATGATTCTGCCGCCCCAAAACATTCCGCAAATTTTCGCAAATTAGCAAAAGAAGGATTCTATGACAGCACCACATTTCATCGCGTCATCCCGGGATTTATGATCCAAGGGGGCGATCCGAATTCTAAAAATGCAGACAGAAATTCTCATGGAATGGGCGGACCGGAATACCGCATCGATGCTGAGATTGGTTTAACACATGAGCGTGGAGTGATTGCCGCCGCTCGCCAGGGTGACCAGATCAATCCACAACGAATGTCCAACGGAAGCCAGTTTTACATCACGGTTACTGATGCAAAGTTTTTAGACGGACAATATTCCGTTTTCGGAAAAGTGCTTGAAGGAATGGATATTGCAGATAAGATCGTTGCCGTTCCGCGCGACCCGCGCGATAATCCGCTTGAAAAAATTATCATTAAAAAAGTGATCGTTATTGAATAATAAACAGCAGGTCGGTATTTCTACCAACCTGCTGTATGTTTATGGCAAAATCCAAAGAAAAATTTGATGCTGAGCAGTTCATTTCTTCTTTTAAAAAGAAGATGTTTGCACCATTGTATTTTTTCTATGGTGACGAGACATTTCTGATCGAAGAAGTGATCGATTCGTTACTGGAACATGCTGTTGATCCTGCAATGAAAGAATTCAATCTTGATATTTTTTACGGAAATGAGATTGATGGAAAAAAAATTGTTTCTCTTGCCGCCGCATACCCAATGATGGCTGAGCGCAGAGTTGTGATCATTAAGGATTTTGATCGTGTAAACGATAAAGATGTTCTTGAATCCTATTTCCAAAAACCATCCGCTTCCACCATTCTTGTTTTGATCGCAAACAATCCTGATTTCCGTAAGAGACCATATTCTCTTATTAAAAAGCTTGGCGTTTCGTATGAAGCTGCTTCGTTACGGGACTATGAAACTATCGCGTGGATTGATGCCCGAATTAAGAAACTTAAGCGGTCAATAGAACCCCCAGCGGTTCAATTGTTATATTCCTATGTTGGCAGTTCGTTGCGTGAATTAACGAATGAGATTGAGAAATTATTATTGACGATTGGAGCTCAAGCAGCAATTACTGTAAAGGATGTTGAACGTGTCGTCGGTGTCTCCCGCGAATTCACTTCGTTTGAGCTGGCCAATAAAGTTGCTGAAAGGAACAGTTCAAAAGCGATCGAAATTGCAGATCGTCTCATCGGTTCCGGTGAATCGATCGTTGGAATGATCGCAGTGCTAACGCTTCATTTTATTAAACTGTGGAAAATACAAGACGGATTGCGGCAGCGAAAATCAGAACAGGAATTGGCGCAGATTGCCGGAACACATACATTCTATTTAAAGTCATACCTTGCGCAAGCAAAGAATTACTCACCCGCCGAAATCGAAAATGTTTTTTTGATACTGGCAGATGCCGATCTTGCGGCAAAGTCATCCGGTGATCCGAAATTGATCATCGCTCGCTCGATCACCGAGATCATTTCAGGAATCGTTCATAAATCTGACGATGTAGTTGCAGTATGAATATTTTTGCTGAACAGTTCTTACTCGGATTATTTCTTGCATTAATCATCTCTGTTGTTTCTTTCTTTTTCAAATTGCTCTCGTACAGCGGCAGTGTGGCAACATTCCTTCTCGCGACGATCATTTATGGCATCGGCGGTTGGAAATGGACGACACCGATCCTGATATTCTTTGTCGCATCAAATCTGCTTTCAAAATTGGGAAAATCTTATAAGGGAAAATTCGAGATCGTTTTTGAAAAGACCGATAAACGAGATGCAGGGCAGGTTGCTGCTAATGGCGGTGTTGCCGGAATAATAATTATCCTATGGTATTTTTTTCCCGATCATAATGAGTTGTACGTTTTCTATCTCGCATCCATTGCAGCGGTTACCGCAGATACATGGGGAACAGAAATTGGAACATTATGGAAAGGAAAGCCCCGATCGATCGTTACTTTTAAGGAAGTTGAACCGGGAACAAGCGGTGGTGTGTCAATTCAGGGAACACTTGGAGCATTGTTTGGTGCAATGATTGTAACCGGCTCTGCTGTTATGATCAACACCTCAAATTTTTCCATCGTATTGGTTTTTGAAATTATATTATCAGGTTTGATCGGGTCATTGATCGATAGTTTTTTTGGCGCAACAGTTCAAGCGCAATATCTAAGTCTCGGTGGAAAAATAACCGAAAGAACGAGTATTGATGGCGTAAAAACAACACTGATCCAAGGAATTCGATGGATTGATAACGATACTGTAAATTGGATGTGCGCATTTTCCGGTGCTATTGTTATGTTTCTCTTTCTCTATATATTTTGAATAAGACATAAAGATTGGTACCTTATCCTATATGACAAAAGAAGTAAAAGTTCTAAATATAAGAATTGGTTCTGGAAACCCTCTGGTGCTTATAGCCGGACCGTGCGTGGTAGAAAATCGGGATATGATTTTCTATACTGCCGAAAAAGTACAATCAATCTGTGAAAAACTGCACACTCCTGTTATCTTCAAATCTTCATATAAAAAAGCGAACCGAACGAGTATGACAGGATTCGTTTCCATCGGAATGGATGAAGCATTGAAAATTTTGGATGATGTGAAGAGGACATTTGGACTGCCAATCCTGACCGATATTCACACTGCAGAAGAAGTGAATAGTGTGGCGCAAGTTGCCGATGTTCTTCAAATTCCTGCATTCTTATGCAGACAGACTGATCTGTTGATCGCTGCCGGGAAAACAGGTAGAGTTGTCAATATCAAAAAAGGACAGTTCCTTGCTCCCGATGATATGAAACATCCGATTGAAAAGGTTGCTTCCACAAAGAATGAGAATATTCTTGTAACAGAACGCGGAACCACATTCGGTTATCACAATCTTGTTGTGGATATGCGCGGACTGGTGATGATGAAAAAATTTGGTTATCCCGTTGTTCTTGATGCGACACATTCAGTTCAGTTGCCGAGCGGAGAGAATGGAAAAAGTGGAGGACAGCCTGAATTTATTTTCCCGTTATCACGTGCAGGTGTTGCTGTTGGAATTGATGCATTGTTTGTGGAAACACATCCGGAACCGGCAAAAGCATTGAGTGATGCTGCAAGCCAACTGCCATTGACCCAATTGGAAAATCTGCTGAAACAAGTTACTGCGATCGATAAAATTATGAAAGAAGTAACGGCATAATATGTCAAACGGATCTATTGATATCCAAACAGCAAAACGTGTTATCCGCATGGAAGCCGAAGCGGTGGCTGCACTTGAAGAGAAGATCAACAGCTCATTCCAAAAAGCGATTGATATACTGTTTGTCTGCAAAGGAAGAGTTGTCGTGACAGGAATGGGAAAATCCGGTATCATTGCGCGGAAGATGGTTGCAACCATGAATTCCACCGGAACGCCGTCAATCTTTCTTCATCCGTCAGATGCTGTTCATGGTGACCTTGGAATGGTTCGGAATGACGATGTAGTCATCTGTATTTCCAAAAGCGGCGATACACAGGAGATTCGTCAGTTGCTGCCGATGTTCAAGCGGATCGGCGTGCCGATCATTTCGATGGTTGGGAATATGAATTCGCACCTTGCGTTGCAATCGGATGTTGCGCTTGATAATTCGGTTAAGGAAGAAGCATGTCCACATAATCTAGCGCCGACAACATCTACTACCGTAACTCTTGCAATGGGAGATGCGCTTGCAGTGACACTTCTTGAAAAGAAAAATTTTACTGCTGATGATTTTGCAATGTTCCATCCCGGAGGAAATCTCGGTAAACGTCTTCTTCTAAAAATAGAAGAGCTTGCTATCACCGGAAACCAAACTCCAGTAATCAGTTTAAAAGCAAGTTTGAATGAAGCGATCCTTGAAATGACAACAAAACGTCTTGGGGCTACATGTGTTGTGGATGCGGATGGAAATCTTGTCGGAATCATTACCGATGGAGATCTTCGACGATTACTGCAAAAGACAACAAATGTCGCTGATTTTACTGCAGAACAAGTGATGTCCAAAAATCCGAAAACGATCCGCAAAGGTACATTGGCTTCCATTGCTTTGCAGGAAATGGAACAGTTCAGCATTACACAACTTATTATTGTCGACAATGGCCGAAAACCGTACGGTGTTGTGCATTTGCATGATCTAGTTCGTGCGGGATTAGGCGGAGAATCAGCAGCGTGAGAAGTATTTTTATTGGCATAATAGTGCTGTTGGCAGTGCTGGCAATATCAGGATGTGAAGAAAAAGTCAGACCTTCCGTACTTAGCGATGTTTCGAGCGCACAACTTCCTACGCAGGAAAGCTGGAATTCCACAATTACTTTTTCCGACTCAGGGATTGTAAAAGCTATTGTAAAAGCAGGGCATATCTACGCATTTGACAACTCTCGCACAACATTTTTGGATTCCGGAGTAGTGATCGATTTTTTTGATGAGTTTGGGAAGCATACAACTGTTTTAACATCACACAAAGGTTCCGTTGATGAAGGAACAAATAATCTTGAAGCAATTGGAAATGTTATTGTCACTTCTGACAGCGGGACTGTTGTAAAGACAGAAAAAATGTTCTGGGATAATGCGAAACAGCTCATTCATTCTCCCGAATTTGTTCATATCACATCGCCGACAGAAGATCTTCAGGGAACCGGATTTGAATCTGATCACAATCTGCGAAACTATCGCATCTTTAAGGTAACAGGAACAGCAGAAAGAAAGTGAATGGCTTGATCCTCAACTCATTACATAAAAAAGATTTTAGAAAGGCTAACTCTCCCTTACAGCGATGGACTGTGTGCAGGAGAAGAAGGCAAGGGGGATGTCAAAAATATCATTTGCTGTTGATTTTGTTTTTCGTTTTTGGCCAGTTATTGTTTCCACAGCAATCTGATCTCATCATTCTTCAGAATGCGGATGAATTTGCTGGTAAACGATTGGAGAACGGGGAAGATATTCGGGAGTTGACCGGAAATGTGAATTTTAAACAAGGTGATGCAAGAGTTTGGTGTGACAAAGCGATACAATTCATCAATCGAAATGAAGTGGAGTTGATTGGAAATGTAAAAATTATACGAGATACGGTGACGCTTACATCAAAACGAGGGCGGTATTTTGGAAATCTTCACCAGGCAGACGGCGAAGGAAATGTAAAATTAGTGACTCCTCACGTAACTCTGTATGCTGATATCGGGACATACTATCTGAATGAAAAGCGCGCATTCTTTCAACGAAATGTAAAAGTGATCGATTCTGCATCCATCATATATTGTGAACAATTAACCTATTACGAAAAGCAGAGAAAATCTGAAGCGATGCTGAACGTTCGGATCGTCAATCCAAGCGATAATGTGACGATGTTTGGAAATTATCTGATTCATTCCGACTCAACACGATATAGCAAGATGACGGAAAATCCAAGAATGATCCAGATCGACACAACGGATAAGGGAGAGATCGACACGCTAGCTGTAAAAAGTATGGTTATGGAGGCATTTGATGATTCTACAAAGAAAACGATTATTAAAGATAGTGTTGTTATCGTTCGCGGCGGACTTGCAGCACGGAGCGGATTAGTAAAATATTTTCGTCAAAGTGAAATAATTGAACTCTATAATAACCCAATTGTATGGTATGAAGAGAATCAGGTTACAGGTGATACGATCTTTTTATCACTGGAAAAGAACAGATTGAAAACAGCATCGATACGAGCGCGTGCATTTGTGCTGTCGCAAAGTGATAGTGGATTCCCAAACAGGTACAATCAATTGACCGGACGATTGATCCGGATGACATTCAAGGAGAATAAATTACAGGAAACATATGTTGAAAGAAATGCAATCAGTCTGTATTTTCTGTATAATGATTCAACCGGGAATGGCGTCAATAAAACAAGCGGCGATGCTATCACGATGAAATTCGATGACGGAAAACCGAATACAATTTATATTATCAAAGGCATAGAAGGCTCCTTTTATCCGGAGAACCTTCTTGAGAAAGATGAAACACAATATAACCTGGACGGGTTTCTCATCCGAAATGACAGACCGAAATTTAAGACTGTGTTTCCTACAAAGCCCAAATTATGATTGAAAGCAGCACACAAAAAAATAAGCAGTTGGTCCTTCGGTCAGAACATCTTGTCAAAAAGTACAAGAAACGGGCTGTCGTTGATGATGTTTCGGTTTCTGTCGGTCAGGGTGAAATTGTAGGCTTGCTCGGTCCTAACGGTGCCGGAAAATCGACAACATTTTACATGATCGTTGGAATGATCAGACCGAATGAAGGGAAAGTATTTCTGGACGATAACGATATCACCAAACTGCCGATGTATAAACGCGCACGGCAGGGAGTTGGATATTTAACACAGGAAGCATCAGTATTCCGCACAATGAGTGTGCGTGACAATATTCTCTCCGTTCTGCAGATGACGAAGTTTTCTTCTAAAGAGCAGAACGAGAGGACAGAAAAGTTGATGGAAGAGTTTGGTCTGGCTCATTTGGCAAAAAGCAAAGGGTTTATGCTATCCGGCGGTGAACGGAGAAGAACAGAAATTGCGAGAGCAATGGCGACTGATCCTAAATTTATTCTTCTGGACGAACCGTTTGCCGGGATCGATCCGATCGCTGTTGAAGATATTATGGAGATCGTAAAGCAATTGAAATACCGCAACATCGGAGTATTGATCACCGATCATAATGTTCATGAAACACTTTCGATAACAGATCGGTCATATCTTTTGTTTGAAGGAAAAATATTGAAAGCTGGAAGCGCAGAAGAATTGGCAAACGATCCGGAAGCAAGGCGATTGTATTTGGGTGAAGGATTTAAATTGGATCGGTATGATAGCATTTAATTTTAACCACTAAGGCACAAAGAACACTAAGATTTCACAAAAGGAAAAATATGGTCGTAGTCGTAGAACAAAACGCAACAGAAAAAGATATTGAAGGCATCATCAGGATCCTGAATGACTTCGGATTCGATGTGCATCGCTCAACGGGTGTGAACCAAACCGTACTTGGAGCGATTGGTGTAAAACCGGATTTTGACACGCGGCAGGTGGAAGTGCTCCCGGGTGTTGCTCACGCATATCGAATCACTGAGCCTTATAAACTTGCAAGTCGGTCATTCAGACAGGAAAAAAGCGTTTTTAAATTTAAGAACTGCGAGATTGGCGGAAATTCCATTGTTGTAATGGCTGGTCCATGTTCGGTTGAAAATGAAAAACAGATCTTCACGGTTGCAGAGAGCGTTGCAAAAGCAGGAGCAAAATTTCTGCGCGGTGGAGCTTTCAAACCACGTTCATCACCGTATGCATTTCAGGGACTTGGTGAAGATGGATTGAAATTAATGCGCCGAGCAGCGGATGAATTTGGCCTGCTGGTGATCTCCGAAGCAATGGACAGCAGTCAGATCGAAGTGGTGGAAAAATATTCCGACATCATTCAGATCGGCGCGCGTAATATGCAGAATTACAATTTTCTACGTGAGTTGGGTAAATCATCAAAGCCGGTCATGCTCAAGCGAGGACTTTCCGCAACGTTTGAAGAATGGTTAATGTCCGCGGAGTATATTCTTTCCGGAGGAAACCAGCAAGTGATGATGTGTGAACGAGGTATCCGCACATTTGAAACGGCGACAAGAAATACAATGGATATCAGTGCAATTCCTGTTATTCATGCAAAGAGTCATTTGCCGATCATTGCTGATCCTTCACACGGAATTGGTATTCGTGATAAGGTAATCCCAATGGCGCGTGCCGCTGTTGCTGCCGGTGCGGATGGTATTATTGTTGAAGTACATAACGATCCGGATCACGCAAAATCGGATGGAGCCCAATCGTTATATCCCAATCAATTCGAAGAGATGATGAAACAGCTTCGAGTTATTGCAGAAGCGATCGGCAGAAAAATAGCGTAATTAAAAATTTCTCGCAAGGACGCAAAGTCGCCAAAAATTATATATTCTTTGTGTCTTAGCGTCTTTGCGAGAGTAGTTTTTAGAGCAAACAATGAATATTACCATCATCGGTCTTGGCGTTATCGGCGGATCTCTTGGTCTGGCAATCAAGCAGACCGATCCGAATATAACGGTGACAGGATATGACAGTGTTGGACATATCGATGCGGCGTTACATCGTGATGCCATTGATTTTGGTTCGATCTCACTGCCGTCTCTGCTTCATGATGCCGATATTATTTTTGTCTGCACGCCGGTTCACACCATTATCAAATTACTGCCGACAATCGCAAAATATTGCAAACGATCTGCTATTATTACTGATGTTGGTAGTACAAAATCTGAAATTGCAAACACTGCCAAAAAAGTATTTCGAAAGAATGGAATATTTATCGGCGGCCATCCAATGGCTGGTTCGGAAGGAAAAGGGATCGAGTTTGCCGATGCATTGTTATTTCAGAACGCAACGTATGTATTGTGCGCTGATACTACGCAAAAGAAAAGGATCACGAAGCTGACTTCATTACTTCATTCCATCGGTGCACGGGTGTTATTCCTTTCTGCAAAAGATCATGATACAATTGCCGCTTCCATTAGTCATTTGCCCCAATTGATTGCGGTTGCAATGATGAATATGGTTGAACGGAAGAACAAAAAACATCACGGATATTTGCAGCTTGCCGCAGGAGGATTTCGCGATATAACGCGCATTGCCTCCAGCCCGTACGGAATGTGGAACGATATTCTTGCAAGCAATAATACTGAGATCAGAAAAGCCGTCAAAGAATTTTCAGTAGTTCTCTCTCAATTTGAAAAAGATCTTCAAACATCATCGCGACGAAACACATTTGCACAACGATTTCGTAATGCAAAAAAAATGCGCGATGCAATCCCCAAAAACTCCAAAGGATTTCTCCAGCCTGTCCATGATATTTTTGTTTCGGTTGATGACAAGCCTGGTGTGTTATCACAGATGACCACCGCATTGTATAAAGCGAATATCAACATTAAAGACATGGAACTGTTAAAGATCAGAGAAGGGCGGGGAGGAACATTTCGGTTGTCGTTTGATTCAAAAATAGAAGCTGATAAAGCGAAAAAAGTCTTAGTGAGAACAAAAATAAATGTTCTTTAAAGATTCGTTATTTCATCTTGTCATCTTGTTCCCAATGTCCACATTGGGAACACACAATAAGCGAAGTTCCACTTCGCAAATAAATATTTGAAACGGAGTTTCGCTTACGCAATGCTCCCAAACAGAGTTTGGGAGCGAGATGAAAGCTGATAAAGCAAAAAAAGTATTAGTGAGAACAAAAATAAATGTTCTTTAATGTATTATTCCTTCCTATTCAGATAAACTTGTCTTAAAGTAAAAAAGGTTTTCTAAATCTCTCCTAAGTCTAAAAATCATATCCTAACAGCAATCAGTGTGCCAAGCAGATGTTATTTTAAAGAAATATATTTTAAATATTTCCATTTTTTTTATTCCGATTTGGAGTTTTTACGGATATATATATACAAGAGGGGAAATGTTCGGAAATAAAATATACCGTATTTACGTGATTGACGGAACATCTTCAATTGTGTACTATAGACACATATTTAACACACAAGAACGGAGAGTGTTGTCTAGATTAAAGAAATGAAAAACAAAATTGTTGAATAAGTTAAAAAGACAATTTTGTACATTAAATCAGTTTGAATGCAATTTTCAATAATTCCTTAAAGGATTAAATATTTTTTTCGTGTGGAAGATTACAAGAGGAGACTAAACTATGACAACAAAACTACTATTAGTTTTTATTATTGCAACGAACATTACAACCGCCCAATGGAAAACCGAAGGTATTGCTGTGGCAGATTCAAATGCCAAGGTAAATGGAAATTATTACCCCAAGGTTGTAACTGATGGTAGAGGAGGATGTTATATTTCCTGGATGGATTTTCGTAATGGAACGGATATTAATATTTATGTTCAGCGGCTTGACAGCACTGGCAGAGAAGTTTTTCAGCACAACGGTATTCCTGTTGTTACCGCACCAAACTTCCAAATAATTAATCTCTGCATGACCGATGGAAAGGGAGGAATATTTTTTACATGGACAGATGAAAGAGAACCGCAATATGATTATATCTACGCGCAACATATGGATAGCAGCGGCAATATGTTGTGGCAGACAAACGGTATTAAAGTATCGAAAATCTATGGAGTTGCTGCTCAGGTTATAGCAGATAGTACAGGAGGAATCATCATCAATTATTCGAGCAGCACTTCAGTGGGGGTACAGCGTATAGATAGTGCGGGCAACCGAATGTGGGGGGACAGTGGGATTTCTCAGAGTACCAATAATGGATATGTTGATTACATGCACAGCGCATCCGATGGTAAAGGAGGAATTATTGTTAGTTGGATAATACTCGACGACAGTGGCATTTATGCACAACGAATACGGCACAATGGTTCCGTAGCATGGGGACAGAACGGTATTCGATTAAGTATTGTAGATACAGTCCGTTATACAACCCACGTGATAAGCGATGGTAATTATGGTGCCATCATAGATTGGGTGAATGGTTCAAATGTAGAAGTACGAGCACAACGGGTTGATTCTAATGGAACATTGTTATGGGGAAACAATGGTATACACATTGGTTATGGTGGGATTGGAATAACAATTCTCTTAAGTGATCAAAAAGGAGGGGCAATTATTCCTGTTTATCCTCGACTATATCGAATTCGGAATGATGGTTTACATGTATGGTCGGGAGGAATTAACTTCACAAATAGTATGGATCAGATGTGGTTGGTAAGTGATAGTGCTTCAGGTGTAGTAATAGCATACAGCCGTCGGTATGATGCATCCCCATTAGATGATATGTATGCTCAACGAATCGATAGCAGTGGCGTTGTGCGTTGGAAATCGAACGGTGTAGCAATAGCAAACTATAACTACTCAGATAAATTTCACCCAGATGCGGTTTCAGATGGTAAAGGTGGAGTAATAGCTGCATGGAATGATGATAGACCAAATTATGGTGTTTATGCTGGTAAGGTTAACTCAGAAGGCAAAGTGTTGACGGGTGTATTTAAACAAGACAATTTTTCTATTCCCAATAATTTGAACCTTTACCAAAATTATCCCAATCCTTTTAATCCTTCAACAATAATTAATTATCAATTACCGATAAATGGATTTGTGACGTTGAAAGTGTATGATCTACTTGGAAGAGAGATTGAGACTCTTGTTGATGGAACTCAAAATTCTGGAAAACATTCTATTCGTTTTGACGGACAACGAATTCCTTCTGGAATTTATTTCTACCGGCTCAATACCGGTTTACAAACAATAACAAAAAAAATGGTGATCATTCATTAACTCAATAAAGGAGATACCAGAATGAAACAGATCGCACAAAAAATAAACTCGATAGCATTTTTGATATTAGTTGTTTCAGCTATTGCCGTAGCTCAGCAAACCGACAGCTCAAGTTATTTTCCACTTGGTTTTTGGGGTATTTGGGCTGATGTAACACAGCCTCCATTTAACGTAGCACTTAATGACAGCCAGTGGATTCAAGAACGAAATAATTGGCGTGACATTAAAGGAAATTATCTTGTTTCATGGACTCCAATGTCGGTGGAAGATACAGTGATGAAATTTGCTGATGAGAATAATTATAAAATGGCAGTATCAAACTCGACATACGGTAATCCATCGTGGAATATAGATGGTGGTTTACAATATTGGTTTCGTTACCGCAATTTGGCAGATTCAAACATCGCTTCAAGTATAATTTCGAATCTAAAAACTCATTATAACGGTCACGCTGGTTTTCATAGTTATTTTTTCGACGATGAGAAACCTGTGGAAAATTCCGCAAAGTGGCCTATGGTTGAGTTTGCTGCACGTAAAATTCATGAAATTGATCCAACAAGAAAATCATATATCTCTCACGGTCCAGTTCCTGTGCAGGCATTTTTTGATGCTACGCCGAGTTTGGATATTTTTCAATTTGACCATTACTCATTTGGATTCACCATTCCACAGACATATATAGGCCAGCAATCTGCTCTCGATAATCTCATTCCATACTATGATGATTTAAGGAACCGTTTGAAAGGAAAACGGACGGAGTGGCAGGCGATAATACAAACTCAAGAAGATATTGTCAGCACAAGTAACTTACGTCGCCCAAATTTTTATGAACTTCGAGTGCAGGCGTACCTTGCTCTTTCACGCGGAGCCAGAGGAATTACATCTTATGTTTATGGAAGCATATTAGCTTTAAGTTCAGATTATCGAGTAAGGGGTCTTGTGGATATTGATCCCACTGTTGGTAACAAGCGCCGAAAATGGGAACAAGTGCATCTACCTGGTGTTGGTGAGACCACACCTTTTCAAAATGTCACGAATCTTAATCTCGAGCTTGCGCCACTTGGTTCCACAATCCGCAAGTTGCGAGTGTATGATGCGTTTCCAAATTATCCAACAATTCCAACAAACGCAGTCGGCATTTCAACCGTCAGCGGAGATAAAATTGAAATCGGAACATTTAAAAGAATTGATACGGGAACAGATTCTACAAAATATTTTATGCTTGTTAATCGAGTGTGCACTCCATCTGGTGGTGGTTCACCAACTTCGCAACCAGTAGAGGTAACATTTAGCAGTGCATCAAGTCAGGAAATTATCGAAGTAGTTTCAGGTAAAATTTGGATTGTTAAACCCTACGGAAAATTTATAGACAATCTTGAACCCGGAAGCGGAAAACTTTATAGAATTGGTCCCGCAACGTGGAGTGGAACAAAAAATATTGTAAGTACTGTAACAATACCAATTGGAGCAACATTAAACGTTAACGCTGGAACGACTTTAAAATTTGCTCCTAATACGGGAATAACCGCCAAAGGAATATTGAACATTAATGGTTCCTCATCCTCGGTTGTTACTTTGACTACTCCATCCGGGACAGGAACTCCGGGCAGTTGGGGATCAATCCTTTTAGACAGTTCAGGTGCATCTGGATCGAATCTTAATTATGTCAACATGTATTACGGCACCGAAATCCGGGCAATTAATGTACCAAGTGTGACAATTCATAATTCTCATATTGAAAAAACAATTAATGGAATAAATTTTTATGGAAGTACCGGATTGATAGATACTAATATTATAAAGAATGTCCAAGATCATGGAATATTAGCGTATGGTTCGTCGCATCCTAGGTGTTATAACAATACTATATTTAAAAATTCTACGGATAATAATTATCATAGTGGTGCAGGAATATTATTTGCAGATGGCTCCAATGATTATATTTGGCATAATGACATTAGGGGATTTAATTGGGGTGTGGGAACCATTTGGGGAGCATCACCTCAATTTAGTAGTTCACAAAATAATGGCATTAATAATCGTATTACCGATTGTATTTATGGTCTAGAAGTCTATCAATATAGTAACCCGGTTGTTGGAAATACTTATTATTTATATTATCCGTCCTATGGTAATAGTATTTACGGAAACGTTTCTTTATCAGCGGATGTAAGTGGTCATAGTAGTGTTTATGCCCACAATGTGTACTGGGGTACTTCTTATTATCCATCGTACTATACGGATTGGAGTTCATCTTTTTATGCATATCCATATATTTCACCCACAGATCCGTGGATAAACACTCCATTACCGAGTCGAGTAAATTCGTCCACACCAGTTTTGGCAGATAATGTTATGGCGAAAACAGTTTCTCCCACTTCAGGAGGTTTAACATCTGTAGATAGTGCCCAAGGACAAAAACACCTTTTTGAAGGTATTGCTTACAGGGAACTAGGGAAACACAAAGTAGCATTTAGTATATTTTCGAAAATGATTGCAGAAGATGAAGAGCCGAATGCTGCCATTGTAGAATTATATAACACATATTCAGAATCGACAAAAGATGATGTATATAATTATCTCAAAATCGCATCACAAGGAGAAATTTCGATTGCACCTCATTTACTTTCTGCAATACATTTGCGCCGTGGAGAAATTAAAGAAGCAAAAGCAGTCAATGAAAGTATCATAAAGAATCATCCAAATACTGAAGATGAAACACATGCAAAGATTCAGCAGTTGTATATAGCATTGTATTATGAGAAAAATTTTGATCTCGCCTCATTACTATTAACTGATATTCAAAAAACGGAAAATGCAGATAAAAATATTGAGGTAAGTATTGCGCAACATGCATTAGCCACATACGGTAATGCTAATGGCACAAAAGAGGCGTTTAGTTTGAAGAAAGAATCGCGAGTTGCAGAGCATATTCCAGAGGAATTTGATCTCTTGCAAAATTACCCGAATCCCTTTAATCCAACAACAACAATTGCATTTTCAATTCCGGAAGCAGAAAACGTTCGTCTTGTTGTGTATGACTATCTTGGAAGAGAGATTTCAATTTTGCTAGATGGATTCACTACTGCTGGGAAGCATGAAATACAATTCAACGCATCAAAACTTTCGAGCGGAATATACTTGTATAAAATTATTTCCGGTAGAAATGTGGCTACGAAGAAGATGCTCTTACTGAAATAATATTTTATTTAAAAGCCTCGAAGTTTTTATACTTCTGGGCTTTTTGATTCTTTTTTTACAGGAGAACTTGTCGTTGTTGTATCAGAGGCAGGTTTTGATTCAGTTTTCTTTTCTGTAGTAGCAGGTGTTGCTGCTTTTTTCTCACCATTGCTTTTGTAGTCCGTCTGGTAAAATCCGCTCCCTTTGAATATCACGCCGCCGCCGCCGATAAGACGCACAAGTGTATCTTTGCCACATTGTGGGCATTTAATCAACATTGGGTCTTTCATTGACTGCACTTCTTCAAACAGATTTCCGCAGTGAGAGCATTTATAATCGTATGTAGGCATAGGAGCAAGTTAAAAGTGCAAAGTAAAAAGTTTGGAGCTGATCATAAATTTAAACCGTAATACCTGAATCTTGTCCCTAAGGGATGCCTTCGGCAAAACCCGAAACTGGAAACGCAATTACTTTAACTTTCCGAGCGCATCTTTCATTCTCGATACTGCTTTTTCAAGATCCTGCATTGAGCAAGCGTATGATAAACGAATGTTATTGTTCGCACCAAATCCGCTGCCGGGAACAGTAACAACCTGCGCTTCTTTAATAAGGAATTGCGCCATATCATCGCTGTTCTTTACTTTAACTCCATTGTAGCTTTTCCCGTAGAACGAACTCACATTCGGGAAAAGATAGAACGCACCGGTCGGTTTTGTTGAGGTGATCCCGGGAATTGCTCTCAGCGCAGACAAAAAATAATCGCGACGGCGTTTGAATTCAGTAGTCATCTTAATCACTTCATCATCACTTCCTGCAAATGCAGCGCAAGCAGCTTTTTGAGCGATAGAATTAGGTCCACTTGTTACCTGACTTTGAACTTTTTCAGCGGCATCTACAACAGATTTTGTTGCAGCCAAAAATCCAATGCGCCATCCGGTCATTGAATATGCTTTTGAAACACCATTCACCGTAATCACTTGTTCTTTGATTTCCGGTAACGAGCCAAGACTAAAATGTTTTGCTCCATCATAAATTACTTTTTCATAGATCTCATCAGCGATAACATAGATTCCAGATTTTTCGATCACCTTAGCGATTGCTTTCAATTCTTCCGGCGTGTAGACAGAACCGGTCGGATTCGATGGTGAGCAGAGAATCAGAGCTTTTGTTTTTTTGGTGATAGCTTTCTTCAATTGAGCGGCGGTGATTTTAAATTCTGTCTTTTCGGTTGTTTTGAGAATCACCGGAATACCATCGACCAATTTCACCATTTCAGGATAACTGACCCAATACGGCGCAGGGATGATCACTTCATCATTTTTATTGCAGATCGCTTGAAGAGCGTTAAAAATAGAATGTTTTGCGCCGTTCGACACGAGAATTTGTGAAGCATCAACGAGAACATTATTATCTTTTTTTAATTTTGCGACGATTGCGGAACGAAGTTCCGGAATTCCTGCGTTGATGGTGTATTTTGTAAAATTATCTTCAATGGCTTTGATCGCTGCGTCTTTAATATGTCGCGGTGTTGGAAAATCCGGTTCACCTGCAGTCAACGATACGACATCAATTCCTTCTGATTTTAATTTCTTTGCGAGAGCGGTCAATGCGAGTGTTTGCGATGCTTCGGCTTGGGCGACTTTTTTTGATAACGAT
>JAUXTU010000090.1 GCA_030679145.1 Bacteroidota bacterium
AACGAATTATTGGAAAGAAAATAGTCGAAGCATTGGAGTGCATTGAAACAAAGATTATTAAAGGAAAATTGAAATCCGTTCCGAAATCAGAATTTAAGATTCCAGTCGATATGGTCATCAAAGCGGTCGGGCAAAATATTGATGAATCATTTTTGTCGCAAATTCCAAAATTAAAAATGCATGATGGAATGGTCGTTGTCAATCAAAAGACATATCAGACGGCTAATCCAAAATATTTTGCCGGCGGCGATTGCATCAATGGCGGGAAAGAAGTTGTGAATGCAGCGTATGATGGAAAGCAAGCGGCGCATGGAATAGACCAATGGCTATTTGTCAAGAAAATAAAATAAGAGGATGGTATGGTCGATCTATCAATAAATTGCGGCGGTATTAAATCCCCCAATCCATTTTGGCTGGCAAGTGCACCGCCCACAAATTCCGGTTATCAGATCTGCAAGGCGTTTGAAGCTGGATGGGGCGGAGCAGTCTGGAAAACGATCGGCGCTCCCGTGATGAATGTTGTGAATCGTTATGGTGCAATTGATTATAACGGACAAAAGATTATCGGTTTGAACAATATCGAATTGATAAGCGACCGTTCAATTGAAATTAATCTAAAAGAAATTGCTGAAACAAAACGGTTGTGGCCTGATCGCGCAGTTGTTGCTTCATTAATGGTCGAATCGGACAGGCAAGTATGGCACGACATTGTTAAACGAACGATTGATGCAGGTGCAGATGGAATTGAATTGAACTATGGATGTCCTCACGGTATGAGCGAACGCGGAATGGGTTCAGCTGTCGGGCAAGTTCCGGAATATTGTGCAATGATCACCGAATGGGTTACTGAAGTTTCTACCATTCCAGTTCTCGTAAAACTAACTCCAAACATTACTGACATCCGATTTCCCGGACGCGCTGCAAAAAAAGGAAAAGCAAACGGGATTTCTCTTATCAATACAATTAATACAATCATCGGAATTAACCTTGACACATTTCAAATTGAACCTTCGCGTGGTGGAAAAGGCGGTCACGGTGGCTATGCCGGTCCTGCAGTAAAACCGATCGCGTTGAATATGGTTTCAGAAATTGCCAGGGATCCGGAAATTAATCTTCCAATTTCAGGAATGGGAGGAATCTCAAACTGGCGCGATGCGTTGGAATTTATTTTGCTTGGTGCTTCCAGCGTTCAGGTCTGCACAGCCGCAATGCATTACGGTTTTAGAATTGTTGAAGATATGAACGAAGGTCTCACCAATTGGATGGAAGAAAAAGGATTTACTTCTCTTGATCAAGTCCGCGGAAAAGCGTTGCCGAACATTTCAAGCTTTGGCGATATGAATTTATTGTATAAAGATGTTGCTAAGATTGATGAAAAAAAATGCATTCAATGCAATCTCTGTTATATTGCGTGTGAAGACACTGCACATCAATGTATCGACCTCCTTTCAAAAAAAGGAAAAAAACAACCGACGGTTCGTGAAGAAGATTGTGTCGGATGTCGACTCTGCTATATCGTTTGTCCTGTTGAAAATTGCATCACAATGGTTCATAAAGAAAATGGTAATGACTCTAAAACCTGGAATGAATTGACAAAAGAACTTCCACAACCAATGAAGTTGGAAGATTTGAGAGCATTTCAACGTAAACATGGAATAGAGATACACTAAGATTCAAATTTGCTGACAGTCGAACAAGCGATGAAACAATCTTCATTAATTCCTACAGAAATAATTGAAAAACGGATCTTGCTGATTCGGGGTCAAAAAGTAATGCTTGATAACCACTTGGCAGAACTTTATGATGTTCAAACACGTGATCTGAATAAAGCAGTAAAAAGAAATATAGAGAGATTTCCTATAGACTTTAGGTTCCAACTTAATAACAAAGAATTCGATAACTTGATGTTCCAATTTGGAACATCAAGTTGGGGTGGTACGCGAAAAGCTCCATACGTCTTTACTGAACACGGAATATTGATGCTTTCAAGCGTGTTGAGCAGTAAACGAGCGATTCAAGTAAATATTGAGATTATGAGAACTTTCGTTCGTTTAAGACAGTTGCTTTCTTCGAACAAAGAACTTTCCCGAAAACTTTTAGAACTGGAAAAGAAGTATGATGAACAATTCAAAGTTGTCTTTGATGCCATTCATCAGATTTTAATTCCTCCTGATAAACCTAAACGACCATTTGGATTTTCTGTTGAAGAACCAAAAGTGAACTATGGAATAATAAATAAAAAATGATACGATGAAATATTTTTATTGAGGAGAATTTAAAATGTCTATTATAATAAAAAACGGACGCGTTATTACCGCGGACGAAGATTATGTTGCCGATATTTTTATCGAAGGTGAAACAGTTTCACTGATCGGAAAGAATCTTCAAGTGAAAGCAGACAAGACCATTGATGCAGCAGGCAAACTGGTAATGCCGGGAGGAATTGATCCGCATGTCCATCTCGATATGCCGTTTATGGGAACATATTCCAGTGATAATTATGAAACAGGAACAGGTGCTGCGCTTTTCGGCGGAACAACGATGGTGATCGACTTTGTTCTTCAAACCCAAGGGAAATCACTCTATCACGCGCTCGAAGCGTGGCAAGGTCGTTCTAACGGAAATGCATTGTGCGATTATTCATTTCATATGGCAGTAACGGATTTCAATGAAAACACTAAATCAGAAATTTCAAAAATGGTTAATGATGAAGGAATAACATCGTTCAAAACATTCATGGCGTACAAAGGTGCATTGATGATCGATGATCGACAAATGGTCGGCTTGATGCAGGAAGTGATGAAGCAAGGTGGTATGGTTACAGTTCACGCGACGAATGGTGATGTGATTGATTTTCTCATCGCAAAACATCGAGCTGAAGGAAAACTTGCTCCGCTCTATCATTATCTCTCTCAGCCGGAAATTACAGAATCCGAAGCATCAGGAAGATTTGCTGATATGGCACACTACACAGGAGTTCCTGCATATATCGTGCATATGACATGCGAAGGAGCAATCAATCAAGTTCGAAGGGCTGCCCAGCGAAACCAAAAAGTATTTGCAGAGACCTGCACGCAATATCTCCTTCTTGATGCATCGCTGTATGAACAAAATTTTGAAGGGGCAAAATGGGTTATGTCTCCGCCATTGCGTGAGAAAAAAGATCAAGCCGCACTATGGGGAGCAATCAATCAAGGAACAGTTCAAATTGTTGCAACCGACCACTGTCCATTCATGTGGGAACAGAAGCAGATGGGGAAAGATGATTTTTCAAAAATACCTAATGGACACCCCGGAATAGAAACTCGAATGGAATTACTTTTTTCTGAAGGGGTAAATAAAGGGAAGATTTCTCTGAATAAATATGTTGAAGTAACTTCTACGAATGCTGCAAAAGTATTTGGAATGTTTCCAAAAAAAGGTTGCATTGCGGTAGGCTCTGATGCAGATATTATTATTTTCGATCCAAATGAAGAACATATCCTTTCTGCAAAAACGCATCACATGCACGTTGATTATTCTGCGTATGAAGGTTGGAAAGTCAAGGGAAAGACAAAAACTGTATTGATGCGGGGACAGATTGCAATTGAGAATAATGCATTGAAGATTCAAAGGGGATACGGCAAATTTGTAAAACGAAATAAAGTCAATGGAATAATTTAGTTGTTCCAAGGCTCATGCTTTAAGTTATGAGGTTTGTGGTTTGAATTGTAAATGTAATTTATTACCGTTGAACGTGAACCTTGAAGTCTGAAACCAAAATCCTAAAACTTAAATCACAAACCTCTATGTCCAAATTTCTTTCCTCCGAAATTGTTGAAACAGATATTTCTTCCGTTCAACACAGTACTCTTCTCAATCACGATCTAGCGCCCACAACAAAAGCTCAACGAAAATGGGGGATCTATAACATTGCAGCATTATGGATTTCAATGTCCGCGTGTATTCCCACCTATATGCTTGCATCGGGTTTGATTGCCGAGGGAATGAACTGGTATCAAGCAGTGATAACAGTGTTTCTCGGAAATCTTATTGTGTTAATCCCAATGATTCTTAATGCTCACGCTGGGACAAAATATGGAATTCCATTTCCGGTATATTGCCGAGCATCATTTGGAGTTCTTGGCGCCAACATTCCTGCGCTGCTTCGTGCTTTTGTTGCATGCGGCTGGTTTGGAATTCAAACGTGGATCGGCGGTTGGGCAATTTATAAAATCATTACAATTTATATTCCCGGTTGGGATTTGCTTCCTGTATGGATGTCTGGAATTAATATTGCGCAATTCGGATGTTTCATGTTCTTCTGGGGAATCAATATGCTTGTTATCTATAAGGGAATCGAATCTATTCGTTTTCTCCTCGATATCAAAGCACCATTATTAATTGCTCTTGGATTGGCATTACTTGCGTGGGCGTATAACGAAGCTGGCGGATTCGGTCCAATGCTTTCTCAGCCATCGCAATTTGTGGTTGGAGGATTGAAAGAAGGACAATTCTGGTCTGTCTTCTTTCCGTCTCTCACAGGAATGATTGGTTTTTGGGCAACACTTTCACTTAACATTCCTGATTTCACACGATATTCAAAAACACAAAAAGATCAGATGCTTGGTCAGGCAATCGGTCTTCCGGTAACGATGGGATTGTATGCCTTCATTGGTGTTGCAGTAACGTCGGCGACGATCGTAATTTTTGGAGGATTGCCAATTTGGGATCCTGTAGTCTTGATTACGAAATTCACGAATCCAATTGTCCTCGCAATTTCGCTGTTTGCACTTTGCCTTGCGACCCTTGCAACAAATCTTGCAGCTAATGTCGTGAGTCCTGCAAATGATTTTTCAAATCTTTGGCCATCAAAAATTACGTTTCGGATCGGCGGATTGATTACTGGAATTATTGGTATTCTAATTCAGCCATGGAAACTCGTTGCTGATCCAAGTGGATATATATTTACTTGGCTTATCGGTTATTCAGCGCTACTCGGACCTATCGGAGGGATTTTAATTGCAGATTATTTTATTGTACGAAAAACAAATCTTAAACCTCTCGAATTATATCTTTCAAAAGGGGAATATACTTACAAAAATGGATTTAATACTTCAGCAATTGTGGCATTGATTGTAGGTGTTATTCCAAATATTCCAGGATTTTTGGGAACAATACAGGTGGTCAATCCAGCCTCAGTTGGTGCATTTTTCATGCATCTCTATAACTATGCTTGGTTTGTTGGATTTGGAATTGCGTTTTTAGTGTATTTGGGATTGATGAAGAGAAAATAGTATTAGTTGTTCTTTTTGTACAATGCAGCGTGCCAGATTATCGTTGATGTGCTGCCAACAAGAGAAAACCCTTTTTCGTTCAGCAATTGTTCAATTCGTTCCCATTGGTGCCAATAGGGTCTAAAATCTGCTCGGAAAAGTTTAGCAACAACAATTTCTGTCTTAAACCAAAACTTCATCAAGAAATTATCTGCAGGAAAGGTGAGAGCGTAAAGAAATTTTGTTTTGTCTGCCGACGTTGATACCAATCCTTCAAGATCTTCATAACAACAGACCACTTTATCCAATAGGGTGATATCCGCGTCTGCCAAGGAATCGGTTTTTACCATAAAATCGCCAAGATGGTACACGGTCTTGTTTTCGATCCCGAATTTTTGAGCAAACGCTTTTGCGTGATCGATCATGGATTCAGACATATCGACTCCTGTTGCAAAAGAGGCGCCCCGTCGTAAAAGTGAAAGGTGCAATTTCCCGACACCACTGCCGATATCAAGGATAGTTTTTCCTTCAAGAGATTCTTTACAAATTTCGTCGATCAAATACTGTTGAATTTTTTCAAGTTTGCCTTTGCGAAATGAACGAGCATACGACTTTGATCGTTTGGAAAAGAATTTTCCAGTTGATTCTGAGACGGAAGGATGTGGGCAGCAAGAAGTCATAATATTAATGTATTAACTCATCCAATTTACTTTGCTTTCAGCGCTCCACTTTGTTGTTGTCTTTTTCGGTTTGGTGAAAAATTCTATGGAACTTTTACCAGTGATATCTCCGGCGCCGAATTTTGATTCATTCCACCCTCCAAAGGAAAAGGGTTCGCGAGGGACTGGCACGCCGATATTCACTCCGACCATTCCCGCGCTTGCATGTTCAACAACATAGCGAGCAGCACCTCCGTTTTGCGTAAAGACGGATGCAGCATTTCCGTAAGGGCTGGCATTCTCAATTTTTAATGCTTCATCAATTGTATCAGTTCTCATTATTGCAAGCACCGGACCAAACACTTCCTCCTGAGCAATTTTCATCGAAGGTTTTACGAAATCAATCACCGTCGGTCCGACGTAATAGCCATTTTCTTTTCCCTCAACTTTTGCATTGCGACCATCAAGGAGAATTTTTGCACCTTGCTGTTCAGCTTCGGTGATATATTTTTCAATTCGTTCTTTTGCCTGTTTCGAAATTACAGCGCCAAGGTTTTTTCCCGGAATGATCTTTCTTGATTCATCGACTAACTTTTTAATGATATGATCGACTGATCCAACTGCAACCATTGCGGAAGCTGCCATACAACGTTGTCCTGCACACCCGCTCATTGATGCCGCAATATTTGATGCAGCCATATCTTCATTCGCATCTGGAAGCACGATAAGATGATTTTTTGCGCCGCCTAAACACAACGCTCTTTTCAAATGTGATGTTGCTCGTTGATAAACGATCTTTGCAACTTTTGTTGACCCGACAAATGTGATTGCATGAATTCCTGGATGATCGCACAATGCTTCAACAGTTGCTTGTCCTCCATGAACAATATTAAAAACTCCGTCTGGTAATCCTGCTTCTTTTAATAGATCTGCAATGCGGCAAGCACTCAACGGAACTACTTCCGATGGTTTTAATACCATTGTATTTCCAAGAACCAATGCATTGGGGATTGTCCAATTCGGAACCATTGCTGGAAAATTAAATGGTGTAATTGATGCGACAACACCGACAGGATGTCGATCAATCCTGCATTCAACGCCACGACTTACTTCCAAGATTTCTCCTGCAACGAGCTGCGGCATTGAACATGCAAATTCAGTGAGTTCAATACTTTTCTCAACTTCTGCCATTGCTTCGCTTAATATTTTTCCATTTTCTTTGTGAACAAGTTCGGCGAGTTCTTGTGCATTTTTTTCCAGCAATGTTTTGTATCGGAAAAAAACTTGAACACGTTCTTTAATTGGGAGCGCAGACCAGCTAGGAAATGCAGATGCTGCTGACTTAACAGCACTATCAACTTCAGTAAATCCTGATAACGGAACTGTTGAGATCACCTCACCTGTTGAGGGATTTTCGACAGGGAGCGTTTGTGAATCACTGGTTTTTATCCAAACACCACCGATATAATTGTTCAAAGTACTGGTAGCCATGTAAACTCCTTGATGAATGAATTGTTCTAAACCATTATTTTCAAAAAAGTAATCAGGTAGAATGTTAAAAGCAAGTGGTCCATCTGTATAAACTTTGGCAATTATATACTTGACAAACCACTCATTATTTCTTATATTGAAACAGTTAATAATTAAGGAATAAACACGATGAAACCTAAAACTAAAAAAGAGAAAATTCTTACACTAAAAGGATTGTCTAAAGACTATGGTAGAGAAGATGAAGCAAGAGAGCTTCTTGAGTCTTTACGGTGGGCAGGTGAGGTGTGTTGTCCTCGTTGTGGTAGTTTAGAGATTGTGAAAGTTGAAGCTAATCCTGAAAAGAAAATCCGCAAAGGTTTATATCGTTGTAAGGATTGCAGAAAAAATAAAACGAGTAATCAATTTACGGTAACAGTCGGAACGATCTTTGAAGATAGTCACATTCCGCTTTCCCAATGGTTACAAGCTATTACTCTTTTATGTTCTTCTAAAAAAGGATTCTCTGCACATCAATTACATAGACAACTTGGAATCACCTATAAAACAGCGTGGTTTATGGCTCATCGCATCCGTTACGCAATGGGAACGAGTGTTTTCACTGGTAAGATGAAAGGTATTGTAGAAGCCGATGAAACGTACGTTGGTGGTCATTCTCGCAAGATGGGACGGCAGACAGGATGGGAAAATAAAACCCCAGTTGTTTCTCTTGTCCAGCGTAAAGGTGAAGTGCGATCTTTCGTTGTTTCCAATGTTACAGCTAAAAACTTAAAAGAAGTCTTAACGAACAATGTTCATAAATCCGCTAATCTTATGACGGATGAACTACATGCATATCAAGCAATCGGAGAGAACTTCTGGTCTCACAACATTGTTACACACAGCAAGGGCGAATATGTTCGAGGCGGAATTTACACTAACACTGTTGAAGGATTTTTTAGTATATTGAAGCGTGGTATCAATGGAGTCTATCATCACGTTAGCAAAGAACATTTACATAGATACCTTGCTGAATTTGATTTCAGATACAACAACAGAAAAATTGAAGATAACGAACGAACATTAAAGGCATTAGCTGGCTTTGAAGGAAAAAGACTTAAATACGCGGACTCATAAACCTCAACGCTTACAAAAGGAAAGCAGAGAGAAAAGAACAACGAATGAAAAGACTTTATCCCTACACCCGTATAAGGTGGAAGAAGCGTTGAGAAAATTATTACAGGTAAAACCGCCTGAAAAAAAGAAATAATACTGTATATATTTACACTAAAAATTTTTATTTAAAAAGTGCCGATAATACAGATAACCTAAAGAATTACCACTAATTAATTATTTTTTAGGTTGTTGACATTTAAGAAAAAGAATGTGATATTTAAGCGCAACCAATACAGTTGCTTGCAACTGGCTGAGGACTTCGATCTTCTTTTGGTTGCATTTTTATTTATAGGTGTTTATGCACATTCTTTATGTTGACGAATCTGGCGATGACGGATTTTCAAAAACGAACACATACAACTCAAACACCACACCTACTGGTTTTTATATTAGAACTGGAATTGTCATTCATGATTTGAAATGGCATTCCATCGACAAAGAGATAGAGAAATTTAGATCGTCCTACAAAATTCCTTCTGATAAAGAACTTCACGCCACAGAAATTCTAAATGGTCGCCACAGAATATATAAAAACAAAAAACCAATATATGCTAAAAACTGGTTTGGCGATAATTTTGATAAAAAAGAAAGAAAAGAAATACTTGTTAATTTGTGTGGCTTAATTGCGCAAATGGACTTATCAATTTTTATATCATCATTGATAAAGCAAAAATTAGCCCAAGAGCAGCTGGATACAAGGAATTTCCAAAATTAAAATCTTGGGAATTTCTTATTGAAAGATATAATTTATATTTAACCAATCAAATTGACAAAAAGGGAATTATTTTATCGGATGCGGTAACGATTTCCCTTGAAAGTAAACACAGAGAGTTTGCAAAAGCTATTTATACGACATCTCTACATGTCCAGAATGTTCATTTTATAGAATCAATATTGTTTGAACCAAGCCATTCCTCAAACTTATTACAATTAGCCGATGTTGCGGCATTTGCGTGTGGAAGAAAACATAATTCTGGAGACCCATTACTATTTGACATTATTAAAGGAAAGATTTTTTCATACAATGGAACATCTGTTGGCTACGGATGTAAGTCATGGCCTGAATAATGATTAGGTTATTATTTGTACCTTTAATAAAAGGAATAATATGAAGATTATTATATTAATATTGGGTTTAATGTTCGCTTCGTGTGCAACCAAGTTTGTCTATATCGTTCAACGCGATGTGCCAGAAAAACCAATATTCACAGTGTTGCCCATAAGCGATTATTTAAATCAGATTGAGTTTTCCACAGCCGTAGAGCAATATTTAATGAGTGCGGGAGTTAAAATTATTCAACCACCATCTTCTAAGGCGGTGGAAACAAAAAGAAATATTGGTGGTGCAATCGGAAATGTGCAGTTGGACAAAAATGAAGTGCGAGTTGCAGACGAACAGGGTTCGCAGACATTGATTGAACGGTATAGTGCTTTACATGAAACAAAGGCAGATTATATAGTGGAAACTAATTCAATTTCACGACAGGTAAAAATCATTGCTAAATCTACCCAAGAAATTGTAGCAGGTTTTTCGTTGCCGATAACAATGGTTAAAGATGAAAATGAGCAATATGAAAAAGATCGTGTTGTTGTGCTTGAAACACTAAAGAAATTGGGGGTGAAGGTTCGAGAAAACAAATAAATTTGCACAACTACAAAAAATGTAAATCGTAACCCGCTTAAACAGCGGGTTTTTTTATTTATGTAGATTTATGATAAATTTCCGCATAGATTCTTTAATATATTCTATGTCATGGGTATTCATTTCGTCACGCAAATAATTATGCAATTCATTGTAAATAAAACTCTCAATATTTTGGTTTAATATGGATAATTCTTCTTCTGAATTAGAAAAAGTGCATGTTTTAATTGGTTTGGTTTCCATAGAATGGGCTAAATTAGAGTTAGAACAAAAGTCATTTATAGGGATATTGTTATTTAGAAGCACAGAAGATGCGTTAACATTTTATGATGGTATAACTTCGAGTGTCATATATAAACAAATGGAACCCGCTTATTTGTTGGGAACAATATCTGGAAAATATGATGATGATTTTAGGCGCATATATGTCCGCATTAATAAAGTTGGAAAACGTAGGAACGATGTTGTTCACTCGGTTTGGGAGTTAAATAATCCGCAAAACATTAGAAGGGTTGCCAAGACGAGACAACCGATATTTAATTCAAAACATAGTTGGATTAGATTCAAAAGATACACTGAAACCACCGAAACGCTTAAAAAATTGGTTTCCGACATTGAAGAGGTAACAAGAGAATTAAGCATGTTTAGTTCCAAATTGTTTCATGGGCAAATTTTAAAAAAATAAGGCGTGGTTTGTCAAGTATACAATCCCCTAAACTTTATAGCCGTTGTCTATTGATTTTTTGATGGAAAAGGCATATATTTATTCCCTATAATTCAGAAACAATTTATCAGGAGATACAAACGTGGCAATGGTTGACAAAAGCACTACATTTTTTAGAGAAGGCGATATCACGCAAAAGTGGTATGTGGTTGATGCAAACGGAAAGACCCTTGGTCGAATCGCATCACAAGTTGCAAGAATTCTTCGCGGAAAACATAAACCGCAATTCACTCCAAACTCAGATATGGGTGATTTTGTCATTGTTGTGAACGCAGAGAAAGTAAAAGTGACCGGCAAACGTACGGAACAGAAAGAATACTTCCACTATACCGGTTATCCTGGCGGAGCAATTTTCCAACAGTTTAAGGATGTTATAAAGAACCATCCCGAACGTGTGATTGAACATGCTGTAAAAGGTATGATCCCGCATACAAAGCTTGGTCGTCAAATTATCAAGAAATTAAAAGTATATCCCGGAACTGAGCATCCTCATTCAGCTCAAAAACCGGAAATCATCGAATTCAATTAATGTAGAAGGATGTACATGCAACAAATGATCAACGCAGTCGGTCGCCGTAAAACTTCGGTCGCCCGTGTGTTCTTAAAGAACGGTTCAGGAAAAATCACTGTCAACGAACGTGACTTTGAAACCTATTTCCCGCTTGAAACACATCGTAATTCAATCACTAAAGTATTTTCTGTTACCGATACACTTGGAAAGTATGATGTACAGGTGAACGTTGATGGCGGAGGGGTTTCGGGACAAGCTGGTGCTGTTATTCTCGGTGTTGCCCGCGCTTTGGTAGAAATCAGCGAAGAGAATCGTCCTATTCTCCGGAAAAATGGAATGATGACACGTGATCCCCGTATGGTTGAACGTAAAAAATACGGACAGAAAAAAGCACGTAAAAGATTTCAGTTCTCCAAACGATAAAAATTTTTACCTGCCTTTCAATATACGAACTGTATTGCAAGGTATAGTTTTATTAATCAAACATACTTTTGGATTGATGCAGCGGTGTCCGGCATAACTGGACTCTGCATTAAGTTGAAAAAAGTAGAAGTCCACTTAACCAAACATAAAGGAACACTATGCCTCGTGTAGAACTCGCAGAGTTACTTGCTGCAGGTGCCCATTTTGGTCACTTAACCCGCCGTTGGAATCCAAAAATGCGTCCATATATTTTTATGGAGCGAAACGGAATCCACATTTTTGATCTCAAAAAAACACAGACACTTCTTGAAGATGCTGCAACGGCAGTTTCGAATGTTGTTGCCGAGGGGAAGAAAGTGCTTTTTGTTGGGACAAAAAAACAAGCAAAAGAAGTTATTCAATCAGAAGCAAAACGCGGCAATCAATATTATGCTACCGATCGCTGGCTTGGCGGAATGTTGACCAACTTTGCGACAATT
Source organism: Bacteroidota bacterium (assembly GCA_030679145.1). Classification (GTDB taxonomy): domain Bacteria; phylum Bacteroidota; class Ignavibacteria; order UBA10030; family UBA8401; genus UBA8401. The sequence continues at coordinate 12,337 of JAUXTU010000090.1, forward strand.
CGGAAAAGCGTAAAACGTTTGACGAATATTGAAAAGATGGAAACCGACGGAACATTCGATAAGATCACAAAAAAGGAAACACTGTTCCTTTCACGCGAAAAAGAAAAACTACAAAAATCACTTTCCGGTATTGTTGATATGACCCGTCTTCCGGGTGCTCTTTTTATTATCGACGTAAAGAAGGAAGCGATTGCAGTGCAAGAAGCGAATCGTCTTGGCATTCCGGTATTTGCGATGGTTGATACAAACTGCGATACTGACGGAATTGATTATGTTATTCCGGCGAACGATGATGCATTAAAATCAATTCAATTGATTGCACGTGTATTTACCGATGCAATTGTTGAAGGAAACGCACGAAAAGTAGAAACTGCTCCGGAATCAGAAGAAGCAGTAAAACAGGAACGATCAGAAAAGAATGATCGTAGAGAACGAAGACCACGAAGACCACATCAAGAAACGGACAAAGCATAATTATGGCAGTATCCAGCGAATTAGTGAAAAAACTGCGGGACAAAACAGGCGCAGGAATGATGGATTGTAAAAAAGCACTTGATGAATCCAATGGCGATTTAGAAAAGGCGATTGAGATTCTCCGCAAAAAAGGGGCAGCCACGGCTGCAAAACGTGCTGATAAAACAGCCAACGAAGGAATCGTAGTATCCAAAATTTCCGATGATGCAAAATATGGAATTTTAGTTGAGATCAATTGTGAAACTGATTTCGTTGCACGCGGTGAAGATTTTGTGCGCTTTGCAAATTCTATTGGTCAGATAGTTTTCGACAAATCTCCAAAGAGCGTTGAAGAATTATTGACGTTGCCGCACCCAAACGGAAAAACAGTTGCAGATGCACTTTCTGATATAGTTGGAAAAGTCGGTGAAAAAATTGAGATTCGCAGAATCTATAGTGTCAAGGCTGATGGTGCATTCCTTGAATCGTATATCCATATGGGAAGTAAATTAGGTGTTCTAGTGGAATTTGCCGCAGAATTTACTCCCGCAAACAAAATAATGGCACGCGATATTGCAATGCAAGTTGCCGCGATGAATCCGATTGTTGTTTCACGAGATAAAGTAAGCAAAGAACTACTCGACAAAGAAGTTGAGATCTATCGCCAGCAAGCAAAGAACGAAGGTAAGCCGGAACAAATTGCAGAAAAAATTGCAACCGGCCGTCTTGAAAAATATTTCCAAGAAGTTGTTCTCCTTGAACAAAGTTTTATTAAAGATGCAGGAAAGGCGGTCAAAGACCTGCTTGCTCCCAATGTCTCTGTAAAACAGTTTAAGAGATTTCAACTTGGTGAATCGACAAATTAACATTCTGAAAGGTCTCATTTGAGACCTTTCTTTTTATTAGGAGCTTATAATGGCAGAACCAAAGTATAAACGGATATTATTGAAATTAAGCGGTGAAGCATTGATGGGGGATCTTGAGTTTGGGATTGATCCGAAGATACTAGGTGAATATGCGGAAGAAATAAAACTGGTTCATGAGCTTGGTGTGCAAATTGGAATAGTGATTGGCGGAGGGAATATTTATAGAGGAATTGAAAACTCTTCAGATGGCGTAGATAAAGTCACCGGTGATCATATGGGAATGCTTGCGACTGTTATCAATGCGTTAGCACTTCAAAGTTCATTAGAGCATCACGGAATGTATACCCGATGTCAAACAGCGATCAATATGGAGCGGATTGCAGAGCCCTATATTCGCCGCCGTGCAGTTCGACATTTGGAAAAAAATCGTATTGTAATTTTTGCAGCAGGAACAGGAAATCCGTACTTTACAACAGACACAGCAGCGGTGCTTCGAGGAATAGAGCTTGAAGCCGGGATCATTATCAAAGGAACGCGTGTTGACGGAATTTATGATTCCGATCCGGAAAAAAATCCGAATGCGAAACAATATTCATTGATCAGCTATGATGATGTGTTTAAGAAGAATCTCAAAGTCATGGACATGACAGCGATAACGTTGTGCAAAGAGAATAAATTGCCCATCGGTGTTTTTAATATGAACGTTAAGAATAATCTATTACGTTTGGTTCTTGGCGAAAATATCGGAACCATAGTAACACAATCTGCTCCTTCTGTCTAACAATATCGGAGATACCACTATGCAATTAAAAGATATCTTAAAAAACTGCGAAACAAGGATGCAAAAAGCTGTTGAAAGCGTCCGACACGAATTGGTAAAAGTTCGCACCGGCAAAGCAACCACAGCACTTCTTGATACAGTAAAAATCGATGCTTATGGAACACTGATGCCGATTAATCAGGTCGGTTCAATCAGTGTTGTTGATGTGCATATGCTTGCAGTGACACCATGGGATAACGGTATGCTTCAACCGATTGAAAAGGGGATCATTGCCGCAAATCTGGGACTCAATCCGAGTATTGATGGGAAAATTGTCCGTGTTCCAATTCCTATGTTGAATGAAGAGCGTCGTAGAGAACTTGTAAAACTCATCAAAAAATTCGGAGAAGAGGGAAGAGTAGCAATTCGAAACGTTCGTCGTGACGAGAATGAGATCCTAAAAAAATCTGAAAAAGAAGAACATTTTTCAGAAGATGATCGGAAGCGCGGTGAACAAGAGGTTCAAAAATACACCGATAAGCATATCAAAGATATTGACAACCTTTTAGTGATAAAAGAAAAAGAAATCATGGAAGTATAAATATTATCATGGTGAGCGAAAGTCCCGCATGTGCGGGACTTTTTGGTTTAAAGATACAACACGGTAAATATAAGAATGAAATCAAAAACAATATTGCGGGAACAATTAAAAGTGAAGCGAGAAGCACTTTCCAAAAAAGAATGCCGCGAACGCTCCGCTTTGATCTTTGAAAATTTGGTCACGCTCCCGGAATTTTTTCGTGCTGATGTTGTTCATACGTACATTTCATCAAAGAAAAATGAAGTAGATACTCATGAATTGATTCGATTGCTGCTGAAACATAAGAAACGTGTCGTTGTTCCGATTGCGGATAAAATGACGAAACAAATGAAGCATTCGGAATTATTTTCATTGAGCGAACTTATTGGCGGTGCGTACGGAATTCTTGAACCAAGAATGTATCGACCGGTTCCGGTGGAAGATATTCAAGTGATAATTGTTCCTGCTTTAGCAGTTGACAAAAATGGGAACAGACTCGGATTTGGTGCTGGGTTTTATGATCGTTTCTTACACGATGTTCAATTGCCAGTCATCTCGCTTGTTTATGATTTCCAAGTAATTCATGAAGTTCCGAAGGAAGTAACCGACATTCCTGTCTCGTTTATCGTGACTGAAAATGAAATTATCCGTTGTCGCAACTAATTATTCACACTATCGTAATATTGTAAGAATCAAAAGGAGTGAATATGAACAATCAACGACTATATCGATCTCAAACTAATAAAGTGTTTGCAGGAGTATGCGGAGGACTTGCAGAATATTTTGATGTTGATCCTGTTGTCATTCGTGTGTTATTTGTTCTCATGGTGTTATTTGGCGGAACTGGAATTGTGCTTTATATAGCGGCAATTTTTATCGTTCCGAAAAAGCCGTTTATATTTGGCGAACCAACGGCAGCAACTGCGGCGGGAAGTACCCCTCTTACTTCTTCAAATGCAAATGTTAGGAACTGGTTTGGGATCGTGCTTGTCAGTATTGGAGTTATTCTCTTGTTGGCAAATCTTGATATCTTCCATTTCTTTAATTTCGTTGAAGGTGCGTTTGAATTCATTTTCCCGGTCTTGTTGATCATCAGCGGAATGGCTGTTATTTATTATCGTCAAACCCAGACCGAAAACTTTAACAAAGAGGTGAAAAATGGTTTTTCTTCCGCAGATTCAGCATCGACTGATCCTTCATTTCAATCACGGTCGTATCGCGAGTTCAGACGTTCATTATTTGATAAAAAATTGTTCGGTGTGTGCGGCGGACTTGCACAATATTTTGGGATCGATTCAAGCCTGATCAGAATGTTGTATGTCGTTCTTTGTTTAGCATCATTCGGTGCCGGGTTTGTATTGTACGCAATAATCGCTCTTGTCGTTCCATATGAAAATGTTGTCAATGCACGGGTGCAATAATGGACACTCAGAAAATTAAACGTATTCCTGTGTTTGGTATTATTCTCGTTGTTCTTGGCGTGGGATTATTGCTGCGTCAGTTACACATTGTGCATATCGATGGCTGGTCAATGCTGTTGTTTGGTTTGATCGTGTATGGCGGGGCAATGATCATTCGATCATTTGTTACGAATGTACGTCAATCATTATTTTTTGGAAGCCTCTGCTTCTATTCCGGGATTGTTCTTGTGTTGGGGAAATACGGTTTCATTGAAAATACACCGTTTACATACGTGCCCGGATTTTTGATTGCATTCGGATTATCATTCTTAATGTTGTTCGTCTTTACATTTTCAGAATTGCATCTTCTCGTGCCAGCAGTCATTTTTATCGGACTTGGTACAGCTTTCATGATGACTGAAATTGGATTTTTCTATCCCAGTGATATTAAAGAAGCAATCCGTACATACTGGCCTGTTGCGATAATTTTGTTCGGTGTGTTGATGCTTTTTTCAAGGAAAGAAAAGAAAATCTAATGCTGTTAAAGCCGATTACTTTTTCGGTCTTTTCATTAGAAGCAATCTCAAAAATGGATGGTCATTGCGAGGGAGCACAGCGACCGAAGCAATCTCCAAAGTTTAATGAAAAAAAACAAGATTGTCCCGCCTTTTGGATTCCGCTTCGTGCGGGATTAGAAAAGGCGGAACTTCGACAAAAAACCTGCCGCCGCACATACAGCGTGCTATGGCAGGCGGGCTTCTCGCAATGACAATTCTATTTTTTTGGATTTTCTTCTAGTGTGCTTCTAACCAATCTTTACCGACACCCATTTCGACTTCCAAAGGAACGTTCAACTTCATCGCTGTTCGCATTTGTTCTTCGACTAATTTCTTCATCTTTGTTTCTTCATCTTTTATCATATCAAATACTAACTCATCGTGGACTTGCAGTATCATTTTGCTCTTGAGCTTTTTTGATGCTAGATCCCGATGGATACCGATCATCGCCAGCTTTATCATATCTGCGGCAGTTCCCTGGATCGGCATGTTGATCGCTTGCCGCTCGGCATTGCCGCGGATGTTTTGGTTTTTATTATTGATGTCGGTTAAATATCTGCGCCGGCCGACTAATGTTTCAACATATCCATTTGTGTGGGCGGAAGCGATTGTTTCGGAAATGTATTGATTCACTTTCGGGAATCGCTCGAAATATTTCTGGATGATCTCTTTCGCTTCGGACTGTGTAATATCCAAACGGGAAGCGAGTCCGTATGGACCGATGCCGTACATAATTCCAAAATTCACTTCCTTTGCTTTACGACGCATATCCCGCGTAATATCTTTTTGACTGACACCGAAAACTTTAGAAGCTGTTGAAGAATGAATATCTTCATGATTATTGAATGCATCAAGCAGTCCTTGATCTCCAGAAATGTGAGCCATAATTCTCAACTCGATCTGTGAATAATCGGCAGAGAGAATAAGCGAATTCTTATCAGAAGGGATGAAGGCTTTCCGCATTTTTCTTCCCAACTCAGTACGAATAGGAATGTTCTGAAGATTTGGATCGCTGCTCGAAAGTCGCCCTGTTGCTGCGACAGTTTGATTAAATGATGTGTGAACCTTTCCCGTTTTTGGATGGATCAATTTCGGTAACGCATCAACGTATGTAGATTTCAATTTCTGTAATTGACGGTATTCCAATAAATGTTCCACAATTGGATGTTCCTTTCGTAAGGCTTCCAGAACGGCAACATCAGTTGAAAATCCTGTTTTTGTCTTTTTCACTGATCGTAGCTTTAGTTTTTCGAAAAGAATCTTCGCCAATTGTTGTGTAGAGTTGATATTAAATTTTTCATCAGCATGTTTGTAGATCTTTTTGATCAAGCCTTCGAGCGATGAACCGATCTCTCCGGACATTGTTGTAAGGAAAGGAATATCGATCTTCACACCGGAGATTTCCATTGCATTAAGGACTTCGATCAACGGGAATTCAATCTCTGTACAGAGTTTTTTTAATCCGTTTGCCGATATTTTATCATGAAGAATATCGACGATCTGCAGTGTAATATCGGCATCTTCTGCCGAGTAATTTCCAACTTCGTCAACAGGAATATCCCGAATATCTTTCTTTCCCTCGTTTGTCAATTCATCGAACGAAACCATCTTGTAATTCAATAATTCCGAAGCAAGAGAATCGAGCGAGTGCTGTTTATCAGAACGGAGCACATAGGCTGCAATCATCGTATCAAAACTGATTCCGGCAACAATAATTCCTTTGGCAGAAAGAACGAGCGAATCATATTTTATATTCTGACCATACTTCTTGATCTTCTCGTTTTCCAAAATCGGTTTGAAATCTTTCACGATTCGCTCGATTGGAAAACCTTCACGTTTGCGTTCAGTTTTCCCGCTAAAAAGATCATCACCGCTTTCGTGAACAGTATCATCAATGACGGGAATGTAATATGCCTTTTGCTTTTCAATTGCAAATGCAATTCCGACCATTTCAGCACGTAATGCATCGGTGGAAGTTGTTTCGGTATCAAACACGAAAGCTTTTGCCTTCTTGAGTTCTCCGAGTAATTTCAAATATTCAGCATCTTTTTTTACGACGATATAATTGTGTTTTGTCGAATTGATATCCTGCAAGACTGTTGTTTCTTCTTCAATTTCAATCGGCTTGTTTTTCTTCTCCGTTAAATTTCCAATGACACTTTTTTCTCTCAATCGTTTAGCAAACGTTTTGAACTCGAGATGTTCATACAGCTTAATCAGTCCGGGAATATCTTTCTCTTTTGCTTTAAGGTGATGAATGTCCACTTTGATCGGAACATTGATGTCGATTGTCACCAGATGTTTAGAAAGGAGGGCAAGTTCTTTGTTATTTCGTAGTTTCTCCTGAAGACCTTTCTTCGGGATGGAATCGATATTATCGAGAATATTTTCTATGGTTTTATATTTTAAGACAAGTGGAAGTGCAGTTTTTGGACCGACACCAGGAACTCCGGGAATATTATCGGCAGTATCGCCGATGAGTCCGAGCATTTCAATCACCTGATCAGGTGCAACGCCGAATTTTGTCATCACCCCTTCTTCACCAACAATTTCATCGTCGCTGCCGAATTTTCCGGGGCGGTAAATCTTAATCCTGTTTGAAACGAGCTGCATAAAATCTTTGTCTGATGTTACAAGAAACGTATCGATCTTTTCTCTTTCCGCGCGCCGAGCCAACGTTCCCATAACGTCATCCGCTTCATAACCGTCAAGTTCCAGAACCGGGATATTGAACGCTTTCACGACATCTTTCAGATACGTCAGAGAAGCCGCGAGGTCATCCGGCATTTTGTTGCGCGTTGCTTTGTATTCCTTATATGCAACATGACGGAACGTCGGCACATCGGTATCGAACACTGCAGCGATGTAATCCGGCTTTTGTTCGTCAAGGATCTTGTTGAGATAATTGACAAAACCGTAGATTGCGCTGGTATTTTCCCCTTTGGAACTAATAAGGGGATTTTGTGCGAATGCAAAATACGAACGATATGCGATTCCCATCGAATCAATGAGATAGAGCGTCTCTTTACGTTTCATAGTGAAACAAAGTTAAAGTATATTATGGAAAATTTTATATGAAGGAATATACCAAAAGTTGGTGAACGAAAAAATAAATAAGAGCGTTGGACAAGGGCTTAATTTAGAATAGCGTCATGCCGAACTTGTTTCAGCATCTAAACACATTGTGATAGATGCTGACATTCCTCAGCATGACGAGATTGTCAGGTTCAACAATATGAATATTTATATCATCATTATAATCCAACAAATGCTTGCAGGAGGAACACACCTTGTTGCCAAAACAGTGACGCAGGAGGTGAATCCTATTCCCCTTACATTCTTGCGGAACTGCATTTCGCTTCTTGCAATGCTGATCATGTTTTTTGCAAGGGAAAAACGAATAAAAGTAGAGAAAAAAGATCTAAAACAATTGCTGTGGCTTTCATTCCTTGCCGTTCCATTAAATCAATTCTTATATCTGTATGGAATAAAATTTACCCTTGCATCGAACGGTGCATTGTTATATGCCACAACGCCGGCACTGATATTAATTTTCTCCTACTTTATGCTTTCGGAAGCGATGACGAAGAAAAAGATCCTCGGTGTTATTGTGGCATTTATTGGTGTTGCAATGGTAATGTTTGAACGCGGCGTAGATTTTGATTCGGACTATTTCTACGGCAATGTGATGATCTTTCTTGCTGTGATTGCATGGACGCTATTTGCAATACAAGGAAAAAAACTGGTGATAAAATACGGAGCTTTTCATATCACTGTCCTTTCAATGATCGGCGGTGCGGCAATGTTCCTTCCGGTAGGACTTGTTGATTTTGCGTGGCACGGATTACCGACACTCACGTTTGGAAACTG
>JAUXTU010000093.1 GCA_030679145.1 Bacteroidota bacterium
GTCGTGGTTCAAGATGCCATTGTTTGTTTGGTCTCTCTATGCAACTGCATGGATCCAAGTGCTTGCTACACCAATCATTGGAATTACTCTTGCATTAGTTGGTATCGAGCGTTTGCTCGGCGTCGGAATTTTTGATCCTGCGCTTGGCGGTGATCCGGTCCTTTATCAGCATTTATTCTGGATCTATTCACATCCCGCGGTATATATCATGATTCTACCGGCAATGGGAATTGTTTCGGAGATCATTCCAACATTTTCACGTCGTTCGATCTTTGGATACAAATACATTGCATTTTCGAGTTTAGCGATTGCATTGTTTGGTTCGTTAGTGTGGGCGCATCACATGTTCACTGCTGGAATGAGCGATACTGCACAATTTGTTTTCTCCTTTATCACTTATGTTGTATCGATTCCTAGCGCCATTAAAGTATTTAATTGGCTTTCGACAATGTATAAAGGTTCTATCAAAGCTGATCCGCCTTTTTTATATGTACTGTCATTTATTTTTCAATTTGCAATAGGCGGTTTTACCGGTTTAATGCTTGGTGCGGTATCACTCAATATCCATTTGCAAGATACATCATTTGTAGTCGCACACTTCCATTATGTGATGTTTGGTGGAACCGGTTTCGGAATTTTTGCTGCGATGCATTATTGGTTTCCCAAAATGTTTGGAAGAATGTATAATATGAAAGTTGCAACGTGGGCTTGGGCAATTGTTACGATCGGGTATAATGCTCTCTATATGCCGATGTTTGTTATGGGGTATTTGGGAATGCCAAGACGATATTATGATTATCTTCCGGAGTTCCATCCTTATCATTTAGCATCAACGATTGGTTCCTGGGTTTTAATTATTGGATTAATAATTATGTTCACGAATTTATGGATTGGAATGAAACGCGGGAAAAAAGCACCGATGAATCCGTGGGGAGGAGAGACACTTGAATGGAAAGTTCAAACACCGCCGATTCTGGAAAACTTCCATGACATTCCAGATATTCATGCCGGTCCATATGATTATTCCAAATACGAAGCTGCTGCAAAGGAGGCAAAGTAAGTGAGTTCATTAGATCACGCTGCTGTTCAGCACATTCATCGGGATGATTACGGTTCACGAATGGGAATGTGGTTGTTCCTGTTCACTGAATTGATTTTGTTTGGCGGACTGTTTATTGTATATGCCGTTTATCGTTTTACCCATCAACAGGAATTTCATTTAGCTGCACAGGAATTGAATACGACCATTGGTCTTATCAATACCATTGCTTTGTTAACAAGCAGTATGACCGCCGCTATGTCAATCACAGCGATGCAAAAAGGGAACATCCGTTTTGCAAAAGGATTGATTTGGATGACGATTGGATTTGCATTCGTCTTTATGATCAATAAATATTTTGAATGGGGAGCAAAGATCCATCATGGAATTTACCCCGGTTCAAAAGAGCTATTAGCAAAACCGGACGGAGAGATTTTATATTTTGGTTTGTATTATGTCATGACCGGATTGCACACACTGCATGTTATTATTGGAGTTATCTTCTTTTTGTTTATTCTTCGTCAGATTAAACAGGAGAAGATTCAGCCGACAAAATATGTTCGCCTGGAGAACTCGGCTCTGTATTGGCACTTAGTTGATTTGATTTGGATTTTCTTGTTCCCATTATTTTATTTGATTCACTGATTAGCCGGAAAAGTACTATGAGCGATCAACATCACGAAGAAACACATATTATAGAATACGGTCAGTATGTTTATATCTGGCTCGGACTATTGGCTTTTACCGGAATTACCGTAACTGTTTCAGGTATCAATCTTGGTAATTGGACAATAGTTATTGCATTGTTTATCGCATCAGTGAAATCGTATTATGTGTTGAATTATTTTATGCACATGAAGTATGAGGATAAAGTATTCAAAGCATTTATCTTCACCGCTCTCTTGACCTTTTTCATCTTCCTGAGCTTTACGTTTTGGGATTATTCTTTTGCGAGGTAGTTGAATGTTTACATCAGCTTCAAATTTTACAAACAATGTTGATGCAGTCTTTTTGTATATCGCCGGTCTGTCATTGATCGTTCTTATCGGTATCACTGTTGCGATGGTGTATTTTGTGATCCGTTACAGTCGGAAACGAAATCCTGTTCCAACGCATGTGGAAGAGAATCTGACTCTTGAAATTTTGTGGACAGGGATTCCGCTTTTATTATTTATCAGTATGTTCTATTTCGGATGGGTTGGATATACCGATATGCGTGCAATACCCGCTGATGCATTGCAGATTAAAGTTACTGCAAGGATGTGGCAATGGGGATTTGAATATCCAAATGGTTTGAAAACAGATACATTATATGTCCCTGCTGGAAAAGCAGTACGAGTAGAGTTACATTCTAACGATGTGAACCACGCATTTTTTGTCCCTGCATTCCGCATTAAAAAAGATGTATATGCAAATAGGAAGAACGACCTCTGGTTTCAATCGGAAAAGATTGGGAGATATGATATTGCATGCGCGGAATATTGCGGATTGCAACACTCAGGAATGTACTCGGCAGTGTATATCATGGAACAGAAAGATTTTGATAAATGGTATAAGAATGCTTCAATGAAAACTGGTTTACAGCCGCTTCTTTCAGCGGAAGCAAAAAAATAAATTTAATTTGGTGTGAAATACAATGGATTTTCTTAAACAAATTGCGTTACCACAGTCGGAAGCACAGATAGGTGTTCTTCATTTTGTATTGAATGTCATTTATTTGATCTTACTTCCTTTTATCAGTTATTTGTTTGGTGCATTAGTTCTCTCTCTTTATACCAATCGACGTGGGAGAATTAGTGGTGGACAGTATGATCTTCGATTCTCTGAAGAAGTAATTACTCATATTCTTCCCACAAAGAATATTGTTGTGCTGTTTGGTGTTGTCCCATTTATGGCGCTTGTTTTTGCCTATGCACAGCTTCTTCAAAGTTCGGCTGCGATCAGTGTTAGTATCTTGACATGGGGAGCAATATTATTTGCCGCTGCCGCCGCATTTGCATCCTCATACCAGTCATCGACAAAATTAAGCGGGGTGTTGAATAGCATTTCAAAACCCAATGACGAAATTGAAACGTATCGTTCTGCAATGATTGAGACCCGTCAGACATCAGGAAAATATGCGCTCATATTTCTTTCGTTTGCAGTTTATTTTTTGATCGCAGGTACCTCGCTTGCTTCACAACCAGATCAATGGTTGACAGTATCGTCAATAGTACAATTATTCCTTTCTCTTGAAGTTTGGGTGAAAGTAGTTCAATTCTTATTGCTCTCTTTGACAATTGCTTCACTTGGAACGGTTTATTTTACGTACAGCTGGCAAGGTGGCAAAAAAAATATTGATAACGGATATTCTAACCATGTGAAGAAAACCGCATTGCCGATTGGTTTATTGTCGTTATTGGCTCAACCGGTATTTGTTGTATTGTCAATCGTGTTGTTACCTGTTTCAGCCCTCAGTGGTTTGGTTTTTCTTTCAGCATTTTTTATCATTTTCTTTGTCTTTATTACAAGTCATTTTGTTTATGGAATGATAAAAGAATTTAAGAACGGATATGCTGGAAATGCTTTTTATAGCTTCTTCCTTGTATTATTATTTATTGTTGTGCAAACAACATCGTCTTTATCTTCTTCTACTCAAAAGCATTCCGCATTGGTGGCATACCATTATGACAAAGTTCATGAAGAGCTATTGGCGATGATGGGAATCGGTGTAGTATCAATGACCGGTGAAGAGATCTTCGGCGCAAAATGTTCTGCATGTCATGAATTTGGTGCAAAGAAGGTTGGTCCGGCATATAAAGAGGTGCTTCCGAAATATGAAAATGACCGTGCAAAATTGCTCTCATTTGTTTTGAACCCTCAAAAAATGGACCCGGCATTTCCGCCGATGCCGAACCAAGGCTTAAAACCTGCTGAAGCAGACTCCATTTCTGCGTATATTATGTTAATGTATAAGCAGGCACAGAAATAATTATTATTATACTTTGTATTTTATTTTGTGCCTCTGAAAAATTCAGAGGCATTTTTATTTAAAGCAAACTAAGAGGTGAATTATGAAAACGATCTCAATTATTTTGATAGCAATTGCACTGACATTCAATACAGTCGATGCAGGAGCTAAAAAAGAAAAACGAAAATATGGTAAAGCCATAACGTTGAAAGAGAAAACAAAGATTTCAGACATAATTGCAAATCCTGAAAAATTTAACGGTAAGAGACTGTTGGTAGAAGGACCGATTGTGGATGTCTGCAAAGAACGCGGATGCTGGATCAAAATTGGCGGAGACAAAGAATTTGAATCGCTGCGCTTTAAAGTTGAAGATGGAGTAATCGTATTTCCGCTTGAGATAAAAGGGAAATCCACTGTTGCAGAAGGTGTGTTGTCCGTTAAGACATATTCAAAAGAAGATTTGATCAAATCCGGTGAAGAGCATGCAAAGAAAGAAGGAACGGAATTCGATCCTTCCACGATCACAGAAGGAAAAACGGTCATTCAATTGAAAGGTGAAGGCGCACTGGTTGAGATTCAATGATTAATTTTCAATGGAGAAAGTGGAATAAAACATTACATCGCGACATTGGTTATTTGAGTGTCGCGATGGTGATTATCTACGGAGTGTCAGGGATTGCAGTCAATCATATTGGTGATTGGAATCCAAATTATAAGCTCTCAAAGAGAATCGTTCAGATAAACCCGATCGTGTCACAGGATCGTGATGAGATTATAGGGCAAACTGTATCGTCTCTCTCGATTATGGAATCACCTGAAAATTATTTTCGTCCTGATTCAAATACTGCTCAATTATTTTATCCCGGAAAAACGTATTCAGTAGATCTGCCAACTGGAAATGTCTTGATCGAATCAACACCATCACGTCCGGTTCTATTCGAAATGAATCAATTACATCTTAATGCAGTAAAGGGTGTGTGGACGTATATAGCGGATATATTTGCGCTCGGGTTGATCTTTATGGGTATTTCAGGGATGTTCATCCTGAAAGGATCTACTGGAATAATGGGTCGGGGTAAGTGGTTCGTTGTGATTGGAACGATCATCCCGCTCTTTTACTGGATATGGTATCAATATCTGCAATAATTAGATTTTCTTCATAGTAAGTGGTATAATTCGGAACTAAACGGAAATTGTTTACTGTTATCAATGGTGAACTGTATCTTTTATCAACTTTAAATATAATTGGAGAATAATCTTATGAATACGATGAAAACATTCTTTTTAATGGGTGTTCTCACCGTCTTATTTGTGGCAATTGGCGGAGCGCTCGGCGGTCAAAATGGTATGACGATCGCATTGCTCTTTGCCGGAGTGATGAACTTCGTTTCCTATTGGTGGAGCGACAAGATCGTACTGAAGATGTATGGTGCAAAAGAATTGACACGGAGCGATGCACCTGATCTTTTTGACATCACTCACGAACTTACCCAGCGTGGAAATCTTCCGATGCCGAAATTGTATATGATTGACGGGGAACAGCCGAATGCATTTGCAACAGGGCGCGACCCGAATCATTCTGCAGTGGCTGTTACGGAGGGGATCTCTCGCTTGCTGTCACACGATGAATTACGCGGTGTGATATCGCACGAGCTTGCACATATTAAGAATCGGGATATACTAATCGGAACAATTACTGCAACGTTTGCCGGTGCAATCAGTTATATTGCAAACATGGCTCAATGGGCGATGATCTTTGGGGGCAGACATTCTGATGATGAAGAGGGCTCGAGTCCTATTACGGGAATTGTGATGATGATCGTTGCCCCGATCGCAGCAATGCTTGTTCAAATGGCAATTTCAAGGTCAAGAGAATTTCTTGCTGATGAAACTGGTGCGCAAATGTCAGGCAATCCATTGTCGCTTGCCAATGCATTACGCAAATTGCATTCCATTGCAGAACAAATTCCAATGAATGCAACTCCTGCAACAGCGCATATGTTTATTGTGAATCCGCTTTCCGGCGGTGCGATTATGCGGTTGTTCAGCACACATCCTCCGATGGAAGAGCGGATCGCACGTCTTGAAGCAATGGTCTACGGAAGAGCAATTTGATAATTTTTAACTGTACAGCCATGATTATTTTGGGAGAAAAATAGTCATGGCTTTTGTGTATATTTAAAGCCGGATAGATTTTTTTACAATAATTTTTTTTGATGCTTATTTAGCACTACATAGAAGGGGATCATGGAACAGTCAGCACTGATGTGGATATTATTTAATGTTTTTGTCTTAATGATGCTTGCGCTCGATCTGGGCGTCTTCCATAAAAAAGCACATGAAGTCAAAATGAAAGAGGCGTTAGCATGGAGCGCGGTATGGATCTCGCTTGCAATGGTATTTAACGTACTGGTTTATTACTTCTGGGACTGGATGGCACCGGGAAGCGAATATTCAAACAAAGAAGCATCCATGGCGTTCCTGACCGGATATGTCATTGAAAAATCATTAAGTGTCGATAACGTTTTTGTATTTTTGATGGTCTTCACCTATTTCAAAGTTCCGTCATTGTATCAACATAAAGTATTGTTCTGGGGAATTCTCGGTGCGCTACTGATGCGTGCAATGTTCATCTTTGCCGGCGTTGCGCTGATTACAAAATTCCATTGGATGATTTATTTGTTCGGTGCAATCCTAATCGTTACCGGCATTAAGATGGTCACACAAAAAGATAAAAAGCTCGAGCCCGAAAAGAATCCGATCATTCGATTATTCAGGAAATATTTTCCGGTGACAACCGATTATCATGGCGATCGTTTTTTTGCAAAAAGTAACGGACGAAAATTTGCGACGCCGATGTTCGTTGTGCTGTTGTTTATCGAAACAACTGATGTGATCTTTGCGGTTGACTCCATTCCCGCAATTCTGGCAATTACAAACAATCCGTTTATTGTGTATACATCCAATGTGTTTGCTATTCTTGGGCTTCGCGCTCTGTACTTTGCATTGGCTGGTATCATGGGATTATTTCATTATCTCAATTATGGTCTGTCGGTGATTCTTGTTTTTGTTGGAGGGAAGATGATGCTTGTCGATTTTTTTACGATTCCGATCGAGCTATCGTTGGTGGTGATTGTTGGAATTTTAGGGGTGTCAATTTTTCTTTCAAAGATGTTCCCGCCGAAAAAAGTTAAAACTGCATCGGTGTAAAATTCTATTCATTGTGTGGAATCCTATATAAAAGGCACAGAATAGGTTATCTGTGTCTTTTTATTGATGTAATGCTTTTAATAGTCTTTCTAAAGCAAATCTTATGAATTGACATTTGAGCGACTATTCCGTATAATGCTATAAATATCAACGAGTTACAAAGATTACTTTCTATAAAAATATGAGTAAAACCGCTAAATGGCTTCTTGGAATATTTTCATTTCTGGCAGTCATTGTTTTATTTTTTGTGTTTTCGATTGTGATGTTGTTCAATGAAAGCGATACGGAAGATATTTCCTCCGGAACCGCAGGCACAATTGCGGTTGTGGAAGTGAACGAAGCAATTGTTTCATCGGAACGGATCGTTAATCAAATAAAGCGTTATAGAGAAAATACGAATGTACGGGCGATTGTTGTCCGAATCGAATCTCCGGGCGGCGGAGTTTCTGCAAGTCAGGAAATTTATCAAGAGCTTAAAAAAACCCGAGAATACGGAAAGCCGATTGTTGTTTCCATGGGAGCAGTTGCTGCGAGCGGAGGATATTATATTGCAATTGGAGCAAGCAAGATCGTTGCAAATCCGGGTTCGATAACGGGAAGCATCGGTGTGATCTCACAGTTCATGCATGTCAATAATTTGTTTGATAAAATCGGAATTACATCAACAACGATCAAAAGTGGAAAATTAAAAGATGCGGGGTCGCCATTTCGTAAACCGAATGATGACGATAAAAAATATTTTCAGGAAATGGTCGACGATGTGTACGATCAGTTCGTTTCAACTGTTGCTGAGGAACGAAAACTGAATAAATCGCTTGTTAAAAAATATGCCGATGGCCGTGTGTTCACCGGAAGAAAAGCATACGAATTGAAATTGATCGATACACTTGGAACATATCAAGATGCGATTAAGATCGCGGCAGGACTTGCGGAAATTTACGGAACACCTCGTGTCATTAAAGATCGGAAAAAAGAAAGAATATCCGATCTGATCTTCGGTGAAGTCCGAAACGATTTGACACAATTAAAGAACGAATTGCTCAACCAGCCGATCGTACAATATCGGTATTATCTTCCACAATAAGAGGAGAGCTAACGTGACAAAAGCTGACATCGTAGATGTGATCGCGTCCGGAACAGGATTGACAAAAGTTGAAACCGAAGCGGTTGTTGATGGATTCATCCAAACGGTAATTGCTTCCTTGCGCGATGGAAAGAATATCGAGATCAGAGGATTCGGAAGTTTCAAAGTGAAAAAACGGAAGGGAAGAATGGCGCGCAATCCACGAACCGGTGCACAGGTTCCGGTATCCGATCATTACGTTCCGATATTTAAAGTGTCGAAAGAATTAAAATCTGTTGTGAATGAAAATTTAATGAAGACGTTAGGATAATTTTTTGAGTCAAAATTCTGATACGATTGTTTGCTCCGGTTGTGGCGTCGTTAATCCTCCATCAAGTGTTTCTTGCTCAGGCTGCGGAAGTATATTAGTGATTGCAAAAAGTTCTGTCCCTGGAGTTTCATCTGCTTCGAAATCAGCGAAAACTGAAACAATCGGAACGCCGCAATGGCTTAAGATAATTCTCGGAGTTTTTGTTGTTTATGGTATTGCAATGTTTATCTACGAAGGTATGAATTTACCTTCGGGGAGCGTGCAACGTGGCGAGCAATCAATGCCGCAGGCTCAGGCTCAAACACAAACTGATCCGGCTATTGTCAATAAAATAACAGAACTTGAAAAACTGCTGGCATCAGATCCAAACGATGCCGAAACGATTCTGCAATTTGCCAACGCACTTCACGACGCAAAATTCTATCCACGTGCTGTAGAGATGTACAAAAAGTATGTTGCTCTTAATCCGGCGAATAACGATGCACGTGTCGACCTTGGAATTTGTTATTTTGAAATTGGGAATCTTGATCAGGCGGTTAAAGAGATCGAATTTGTCGTAAAAAAAGATCCAAAGCATCAAATGGCGGTTTTCAATTTAGGAATCATTCAGTTGAGCAGTAAGAATTTGGACGAAGCAAAAAAATGGTTCAAACAGTGTATAGCAATAGATCCTCAATCCACGGCTGGGCTGCGCGCCCAACAAATCCTTGAACAACATTAATCTCGAAAGGAGGTTGGTATGCCAAGCGGTAAAAAGCGTAAACGTCATAAAATGGCAACCCACAAACGCAAAAAACGTCTTCGTAAAATGCGTCATAAGAAGAGAATTCGTTAACAAACACACGCAGGGATAATTTTAATCTTATCTCTGCGTGTTGCTTTTTCTTGAATTTTTATTCACTTTCTAAGAAGTAATTCATACCAATATAATCAGAAAATCTATAGAGGCAGTTATGGCAAACAATAATGAAGATGGAGCAAAAACTGGTTTTCTCGTCGGGTTTCTTGCCGGTGCAGTCGTTGGCGGAATCGTTGCATTATTATATGCACCAAAACCGGGAAAAGAACTTAGGGCGGACATTAAAAACAAAGCAGGCGAAGCGATTGATAGTGCAGAGGAATACGTCAGTGCGGCAAAGAATAAAGCAGTTGATATCATCAACGAAGGAAAGAAAAAATCTGAAGGGCTGATTACTGAAGCAAAAAAACGTGCTGAATCACTGCTTGGTGATGCCGAAAAAATCCTCACCGATGTCCGAGGCAAAGGTCATTCAGAGAAAAATAAAAATTAATCAAGGGAGCAACCCGTGGAAAATTTTTTAACCATTGCACAAATTATTGTGCTGTTACTGCTCTCCGGTGTTTCGATCTACGCAATTATGGCACTTGTGAAATTACGTGATCTGCTTAGTACGATCGATTCGAACTTGAAAGAAGTTGCAACCCGCACAATCCCAACGCTTGAAAATCTTGAAGTGATCACCAAAAAGATCAGAGTGATCGTTGAGAATTTTGACGAACAGATTGCCATGCTGAAAAGTTCGGTGGAAACACTGAAGGGTGTTGCGGATAACGTTGCCGCATTTGAAAGACGCGTTCAAGATGCGATCGAATCTCCGATCATGGAAGTGATGAACTCTCTTGGCGGTGTGATCAGAGGGTTCACCTCGTTCTTTAATCGCATTATTGGCGGAAGATCGTCTCGGTACGAAGAATAAGCTGTACATAATCATCCCAAAAAAACTACATACTCATCATCGTCTGCAGCGATGACTCCTCATTAGCAGCATACGAGTTAAAGGAGCTTGCTGTGAGTCAACAAAACAATCATCGAGAGTATACCTCTCAACAAATTCGGACAATCGCCCTTATTGGGCACGGCGGCTGCGGGAAAACATCATTTTCCGAAGCCGCGTTATTTTCCACCGGAATTATCAATCGTCAAGGGAGGATCGAAGATGGAAACACGATCTCCGATTATCACCCCGACGAGATCGAACGAAAAATCTCCATCAACGCCTCACTTCTTACAACCGATGTAAATAATATCAAGATCAACATGCTGGACACTCCCGGATATACCGATTTTACCGGAGAAGTGAAAGCATCGCTGCGCGTATCGGATTCAGCGGTAACATTTGTCCGTGCTTTTGAGGGAGTTGAAGTTGGGACGGAATTTGTTTGGGAATATGTAAAAGAATATAAATTGCCGTCGCTATTCGTTATTAATAAGATCGACGGCGATACTGCCGATTTCAATACTGTGTTCGCATCCATTCGTGAACGATTAAGCAGCGATGCAACGATCGTCACATTTCCCGTAAAGAGCGGACCAGGTGCAAAAGAAGTTATTGATGTTGTGAAGATGAAAATGCTTCGGTTCACCCCGAATGGAAACGGCTCATACACCGAAGAAGAAGTTCCTGCAGATCTTAAAGAGAAGACAACAAAACTTCATGAAGAATTGATCGAAAAGATCGCTGAGTCTGATGAAGTGATGCTTGATAAATTCTTGACGAACGGAACGCTTGCTGATGAAGAGATACGAAAAGGATTGCATCAAGCACTGCTCGACAGAAAGATCTATCCGACATTCGCTTCTTCAGCTTCGACGAATGTCGGTGTGTTAAATGTATTGGAATTTGTTTCAAACTACTGCCCGCCGCCGATGGAAATTCAAACAGTAACGGCGACAGATGTGAATACAAAAAAAGAGATCGAAGTAAAGATCGATGATGCGAGCCCGGCAACACTGTTCGTTTATAAAACAGTTTCAGAACATCATGTCGGCGAACTTTCCTTCTTTAAGGTATATTCCGGCGCAATAACTCCGGGAATGGATCTGGTAAATGAATCAAATGAAAAACCGGAACGGCTCGGTCAAATTTTTGTGATGAACGGACGGGACCGTAAAGAAGTTCAAAAGCTGCATGCGGGTGACCTTGGAGCAGTAGTAAAATTAAAAGATACCCACACGAACAATACATTGTGCACAAAGTCATTCCCTGTTATCTACCATCCCATAGAATTTCCAGAACCGGTGATCACCGAAGCGATCATTCCGAAAGTAAAAGGAGAAGAAGACAAGATCGGCAGCGGACTTCATACACTTCACGAAGAAGATCCGACATTTGTCTATAAGGTTGATTCTGAGATACGGCAAACCGTTGTTTCTGGGCAAGGTGAATTACATCTTGCGATCATCATACGCCGATTAAAGGATAAGTTTGGTGTTGAAGTGAATTTGATCGAGCCGCGCATTCCATTTAAAGAAACTATTAAAGGCGTTGCCGCGGATGTTGAATTCAAACATAAGAAACAATCCGGCGGACGAGGACAATACGGACATGTGCATTTGAAGATCGAACCAAAACCGCGCGGAGCCGGATTTGAATTTGAAGATGCTGTGGTCGGCGGTGTTGTTCCGGGAAAATTCATACCTGCTGTTGAGCGGGGTGTTGCTGATACGTTGGAACATGGAATTATTGCTGGGTACCGAGTAATCGATGTAAAAGTAACATTGTTTGATGGCTCGTATCACGATGTTGATTCCGATGATATGTCGTTCCGAATCGCGGGATCGCAGGCATTTAAAAAAGGATTTAAAGAAGCAAAACCTATGCTGCTTGAACCGATCTACGAAGTTGAAGTGATCGTTCCTGATGACCATATGGGTGATGTGATGGGAGATCTTTCCAGCAGACGAGGAAAGATCATTGGAATGGATACAGACGGTTCGCATCAGATCATCAAATCAGCGGTTCCGTTGAAAGAACTGTACCACTATTCAACAACGCTCCGATCAATGACGCAGGGGAGAGGGATGCATCATCAGAAATTCTCGCATTATGATGAAGTTCCAAGAGATGTTGCAGAGAAGATCATTTCGGAATACGAAAAGAGCAGGCACGGAGAAGAATAATCCCTGAATGAAATACAAAACAATCTTTTCAAATTTTGTTGCCTTAGCCTTTGGAGAATTCTCTTCAAAGGCTTTTGGTTTTATAAAAACCTATGGTATAGGTTCATGTCAACTCGATTAAATGCATAAAGGAACTTCAAAACTTTGGATTGCCGAAATAACCGGTCGTATTTTGACTGCAGCCGCTGCTGTGTATACTGCCCGTGTCATTGGTGTTGAATCCTATGGACTCGTCGGTTATGTTGCCGCCGTTTCTTCATATTTTTCTGTCTTTGTACGTTTTGGAACTGATTTCATTCTTGTTCGAGAACTTTCTCGAGATGTTTTAAAATCCCCTGATGAAAAAAATGCTTTTCGTGCCGTTGTAATTTTCCTTCGGCTCATTTTTGCATTGTGCTCTGCCATTGTGATGATTTATATCGGCATCAATGCAGAATCAGAATTGTTGTCGAAGCTCTATTTTGCGAATGCATTTGCGTTGACTGCACTTTTGCTGCCGCTTGATGTGCTTTTACAATCCGAAGAAAAATTTGGAACTGTTGCAGTATCACGGGTGTTTTTCAATGCCTGCAATCTGTTTTTTATTTTCGTCTTTCTCAATGATTCTTCAATTGCCTGGTGGATACCGCTTGCCAGTGGGTTGAGTATGATAGTAACACAATTATTTTTTTTTCAAAGGGTTCAAGGAAAGATCATTGTACCAAGCGTGGTCCAATTCAAACATCTATCGATTTTTCTGTTCAAAGAATCCACTCCGGTACTCCTTTCGATGTTGTTACTACTAATGGTCGGTCAGTTAGGGATTATCCTTGTTAAACACTTTGCTTCTGCATATGAACTTGGATTGTACGTTACCGGTTATAAAATTTATGATATTGCAAATGCAATGCTCGTTCCGGTATCAACTACACTCTTTCCACAGCTTTCTAAGATATGGTCAGGGAGTACCAAAGCAGTTCGGACAACTACGCTCTTAGAGGGGATAAAAATTGCACTCCCAATATCGTTACTGGCAGTCGGAGTATCGCTATTGTGCGGAAAAGAATTACTGGCTTTATTCTTTGGCGAACGATTTAGTGGCTCTGATGTTTATATGTCAATTCTTTTAATGACATTAGCATTTAGAAGCATCAGTATGTTTTTTGCTAATGCATTGGTAGCCGGTGGGAAACAAAACCTTCATTTTGTAGTAACAGCTTTGATGGTTTTTATTAATCTTATATTGAGTTATGTGATCATCAAGAACTATGGAGCATATGGTGCAGCGTGGTCAAATCTAATTGCATTTGCGATTGAACTTATAGGCTTTACTGTTGTAATTTGGAAACAGGTTGATGGCAGAGAAATATTTGCGACTGTGTTTATGTCCATTCTAGTTTGGATGTTCGCATATGGGATAGGATTTTTGACAACAACTGCAATTCGCATCGAAATATACTCTTCATTTATTGGATCTGCTGCTTTCGTCATTATATTCATGGGAATAGTTTTTCGTTTCAGAACCTATCTAAACGACAAGAGGATTTGATGAAACGATTTTGGTTTCTGATATTACTGAGCGTCTCCGCCATATCATTGTATATACATTATATCACTGCAAACAGTTGGATGACCGATGATGCGTATATTTCTTTCCGCTATGCGGAAAATCTAATAAATGGACATGGTCTTGTCTTTAACATCGGTGAATTTGTAGAGGGATATTCTAATTTTTTATGGGTTCTCCTGATCGCCGGTGGCATGAAACTCGGAGTGTCTCCGGAAACCTCTGCTATTTTTATAAGTATTATTTGTGCTATCGGAACAGCCAGTATCCTAACATTCTTCACATTTAAAACTGCGAAGAAGGAATTACCTGTTTATTCCGCGTTGTATCCTGCAATTCTTTTTACCGGGATTGGTAATTATTGGCTGTGGACATTTGGAGGTGGACTTGAACCAATCTTATTTTCTTTCTTTAATACGACTGCAATTCTTTTTTTTGCATTAAGTCACGATGTGAGTGTGAGTAACGCACGACTCTTTTTCCTTTCAATTCTTTGTTTTGTGATCGCTTTAACACGTCCGGAAGGTGCAATGACGTTTGTGTACATCTTATTTGCATTGATATTTATACAACGTAAGCAGAAACCATTTGCCAAAGTACTTTGGTTTATTACGCCATTTGTTCTCTTTTTTAGTGTTTATCTGGTTTGGAAACTGAGTTATTTTGGTGATTTGATTCCAAATACATTCTATGCAAAAGTCGATATGTCTGGAAATCAAGTTTTTAATGGATTAAAGTATTCTCTAAAATTCTTCAGTGCATATTCAATCATCACCATTTTTTTACTCCCCGCAGTATGGATAGACTCTCAAAAAATTCGATACAATTATTTGATCTTTGGTTTTGTAATTATGTATGCCGGTTTTGTAAGTGTTGTTGGGGGCGACTTTATGTTTGCCTTCAGATTATTTGTTCCGATTGTACCATTATTAGCAGTTTTAGCTTATAATGGAATCGAAGTAGTGTTTAGCCGAAATCTTTTTTATATCGTGATAGGGGTGACTACAATATTGTCAAACACACAATCTCGTTTTCATCCAGAACTTAAATGGGAAATTGAAAAATATACAACTGTAATACGTGGGGAAAAAGTTGGAAAATTTATTGCAAAGAACTTTCCAGCCGATGCAAAAATTGCTGTTACAGCTGCTGGTGCTATTCCTTATTTCTCAAAACTGTATACAATTGATATGCTTGGGCTTACTAATCGTGAAATAGCTCACAACGGGAGCTCAGATATTCAACCAGATATTACCGGACATCTTAAATATAATATCTCGATCGTCATCCAAAAAAAACCTGATCTTATATATTTTGGAGACGGCTTTGGTTCTCCAACTCCATTACGGAAAGCTGAAAAGGAATTATTTGAATCAACTTATTTTCAACAAAATTATAGCTTACACAAGTATTTAGTCGAAAACGACACCTTGCAAGTATATGTCCTACATCAGTTTGAAAGTAATACCAGATGAAAATAGTTCTATTGGGGACATATAATCCATCGGAAATACTTACCGGACCTGAAAAGTTTGCGAAACGTCTTTTCCATGAACTAATTGATAAAAATATTGAGATAACGTTTATTACCTATTATCAAGACGGGAAAATATATTCAATAAATAGGAAGTTGTTTGGAAAGGAAATAATATCAAACCATGGCAGCAGGAAAGTATATCGGATGGGGATATTTCCGTTACTCTATTTCTTTCTGTTTACCACGTACGATTTGATTCACCTTGTAACATTTGAACGGTTTTCAATCATTGCATTATTTTGTGCAAAAATCAGGAAATTAAAAACCGTATATACGGTGCACAGTATTCTAAAAATGGAATACAATAAATTTGCCATTCCATATTCATTAAAAACTAAGCTTCTTGATTTGTTTTGTGAAAAAATGTATTTCCGATATGTGAATAAACTACTGTTTGTTTCTGAATTGGTACACCAATGGGGAAAAGACTACAATTTTGTGGTGAAGGAGGGCAATGTTATCCATAATGGGGCAGATAAAGTATTTTTTGCAACTAAGCGATCATCAGACAATAATAATATTTCGATTGTGTTTTCAGGAAATATACAAAGAGAAGAAAAAGGATTTTCTTATTTCAAAGAATGTATTGCAACATTAAATTTACCGACAGATATATTCATTATCAGTTCTACTTCGACGCCTCTTAATTTACCTAAACACCTCAGGTCGTTCTTTGTTGAACCAATGTCTTCCGATGTACTTGCTGAATTCCTATCAAACAAAGATATATTTTTTTCTGCAAGCGAATATGATACTTTTTCCATTGCAACGCTTGAAGCAATGGCAGCCGGATGTATTCCAATTGTTACTTCCTCAACTGGAATTGCATCATTAATTCGAAATGGCATCAATGGATTTGTTGTTGAGTATGGCGATATTACTTCCGCAGCTGATAATATTGTTCGAGTTGCGGAAGATTCGAAGTTGTGGGATACATTATCTCATGAAGCCCGAACCACTGTTCAAGACATGAAATGGCACAATACAGCAGCTAACTATTCGGTGATGTACGACCGAAAAAATGACGATTAATGAAAGTACTGCACCTTATCGATAATTTTGATTTCACGGACGGCTGCGCTCGCGCAGTTTTTCTTCTAATGCGTGAACAAAAAAGACGGGGGCCTGAAGTTTCAATTATTTTAGGACGTGGTGATGCAACATCGCTCCTTCAAAAAGAAAATATTTCGTTCAAGATTATTCCTTCAATACATCACCAGAATAGATCAATAAGCCAATTTATTAAGGGAATGTTTGAGATTCAAAAACAGATACAACTATTTCGACCGGATATCGTACACTCCCATCATTATTATGCTTCAAATCAATTTAGGAAGTATCCCCGATTTCATCGTCCGGCACACGTTCACACTGTTCACCAGAATATTGATGAAGGATTGTTGCCGCTTTATCGTGGAGACAAAGTTATCTCTGTAAGTGAATCAACTCAAAATCGTGTTCTTCAAAAGCATCCCCATCTTAAAAATAAGAGTTTGGTCATATTAAACGGCATTGAATTTTTAGATGACTATCAATCAAAGAAATACAATAGTATCATTGGTGGAGTTGATAATGAGGGAAAAGTCTTTACTGTGCTCTTTGTCGGAAGAATGGTTGAAGCGAAAGGAATATTCGATCATTTAGAAGCAATTCAGGATATTCAACCAAAAAAAATGTGCCGGTGTATATTTGTTGGGGATGGGGTTGATAGAAAGAAAACTGAAGAGTATGCAACAAAGAATAATCTTAATGTATTCTTTGCGGGGCATCAAGAGATAGTACAACCATATTATTCTTTAGCAGATGTTGTGGTTGTGCCATCCCATGCATTTGAAGGACAGCCAATGGTTTTGCTTGAAGCAGGTCTATTGCAAAAACCTGTAATCGCCTCAAATGTTGATGGAATACCTGAATTGATTACACACAAAAAAACAGGACTGCTTATAGAACCGAAAAACGTACGACAACTCTCTGAAGCAATTCTCGCATTATATGGAGATCCTTTATTGCGTCATACTCTTGGCGAAAATTTATTCTTGAAGGTAAAAAATGATAGAAATGTTAAGACAATGACAGATGAAGTGGAGCAAGTTTATCTCTCAATTTTGAAAGCAAAACAAAACAGAGTATTATGAAATTTATTTTTTTAGGAAATATGAGTTTTAAAGGTTTCCCGCAAAGAGAACATGCTTTTGCAATTGGTCTTGCAGAAAGAGGATATGATGTTACATTTATCGAAGGAATGCCTTCGTTTGGTTCAAGGCTAACAGAATTGGTAACCGGGAAATGGAAAAGGGAACTTTCACTCAACTTGCCAAAGTCGTTACGCGTATTGACCCCTCCAATAATTCCGACAATGTTTAGAAGCAGTTACACCCCGGCGATTGATCGGATAATATTTCAACGATGGTGGAAGAAGCAATTCAATAATTATAATTGGAATGATACAGTTGGTATTGTGACTTTTCCGTATTGGTGGTTTGGTTTTGTTGATCGAAAACTATTTCCGGTCGGTAAATTAATTTATGATTCATGTGACTCGTTAATAGTACCGAGTAGAACACCGCGGGCATTGGAACGAATGAAACTGGCGGAAACAAATATTCTCAACGATGCTGATGCTGTTACATATAGCGCGCACGCTATGAAAGGTTTGTACTTTGGAGACAACTCATTTTGCATCACAAATGGTATTCACAATGATTTTCTCTTAAAAAATAGTATAGAAGTAGAGAAAAGAAATACCATATCAATTGGGTATATTGGCTCACTGGATAGTCGATGGATTGATATTAAACTTATTTTATATATTGCTGAAAAAATTAATAACTGCGTAATTCATCTTTTTGGCCCAATGAATAATGATTTAATAAAAAGAACAAAAAAATATCCCAATATTATTTCTCATGGTTTTATTCAACATAAAAATATTCCAGAAATCTTTAAGAAAATTGATGTCGCAATAATTCCATTTCTACACAACAAGATCACTGATCTTGTGAATCCTTTAAAACTTTTTGAGTACTGTTCAATGGGAATTCCTATTGTAGCAATTCGCACAATGGAATTGGAACATTATCAGGATATTATATATTTAGCTGAGACAAAAGAACAATTTATTCAACAAATTCAACAAGCATTTTTAAAAAACAGTGAAATAAAAATTCAACAACGAATTTCATTTGCTACATTACATACATGGGATAAGAAGGTTGATCAGTTAATACACGTAATAAAATCAATATAAAAAGATGTAAAAATCTAGTTTTTTTTTGAAATATTTCAACGTGCGTCGTAGAAGTAAACCTGATACTAAAATATTTAACACGGTTCTTTCAAAGGAAGAATATATTCGTGGAAGTGATAACGCGATTGTAAATTAAAAATAAATATGTACATAAGGGGAAAAAATACTCAAGAAATCTATGTGATTGCATTATGCATCATTAGCTTCATTTTGCAATTCCGTTTTTTCCTCTTCAGTGACATTGCATACCTCGCTGCAGATTGGTTTAAAGATGACGCTTTTTATTATTTACAACCTGCTTGGCAATTTAAGCAATATGGCTTTTTCACTTTTGACGGACTCAATTTCACTTACGGATTTCAGCCGCTGTGGATCATGATAGTGACGGTTATTGCATCAATCACTTCAGATAAGATTCTGTTCTTTCAAGAAGTTTTAATCTTTTCATCTTTGTTATATTGCATTATCGGATTTCAACTGTATCGGTTAATGCAATCTGCAACTGTTGACTGGTATGCAATGATCCCATCCGTTATTTGGTTATTCAATTATGATCTGCTGTACGTATTTGTATCAGGCAAAGAGAGCATTTTATTTGCATTCCTTTTAATAATTATACTACGCTTACTTTTTGGCTACGAAAAAAATACCTCTGTTAATAAATGGATTATATTTCAACTTGGTGTATATTCAGGTTTACTTATTTTAACGCGAGTTAATATGATTTTATTCCTTGGAATGCTCATATGTTTTATAATTATTACAGCATCTTCGGTCCGATTTAAGAAAAGAATATTTGATGCGGCAATTATTCTTACTGTTGCGTCAGTTATAATTTTACCTTGGATAATTTATTCTCTCGTGAATTTTGGTACACTGTTTCCAAATAGTGGCACAGCGAAATTAATTGGAGCCAATGCAGCAATAGTGTATAAAGTACATGATATTATGCCATTTCTTAAACTAGAATGGCTTGAACATTTCATTTCAAATAATGAAAGAATATTGCTTTCTTCTCCTGAAAATCTATTTTTGCCCTCACTATCAATCATAACTGACTTTTTTCTTAGATATGTTCCTGCTTTTTCATACGGATTCGGATTGAGAAAAATATCAAGCGAATTATCTCACACCATAAAGAGTGATATAAACATTGTTTTTTATGTTGTGATCTTTATTTTGTTAACCACAGCGATAACTCTTATGGTTCGGAGCAAACATAACTTATTTCCAAATTTATCAAAGATTGGTACATGGTTGAGTCAAAGAACACCTCTTATATTTTTATTTATATTTGCAATCATAAATGGAATAGTTAATGGTATATTTTTACCACGATATTTACATTGGTCAATTTGGTACGCTGTTCCTGAGTTGTTGTCATATATTATTATTGCTCCATTCGGATTGAAATATTTTATTACGACCCTTTCTTTGAATGAACATTTGTCTGATGAAAGAAGGAAAAAAATTAAACAGATTGGAATAGTAGCCATTCTTTTAATCAGCTTTGTGATGTTAACGCCAAAGAAGTTTGTTCAGCGACCGGAGTTTCAATCTGAAGCGTGGCTAGCTCACGAATGGATGGATGTTCATATAAATCCAAAAGAAAGAGTTGGGGCTTGGAGTAGTGGTCTGCTTGGTTATTTTTCAGATGGTTCAACAATCATTAATCTTGACGGGCTTGCAAACAGCCCTAAGTTTACAGATGAAATCTATCGAAAGTATATTATGCTTCAATTTGGCGTTACGAAAGAAAATAGAATGTGGGAATATATCCAACAAAATAATATTCGATATATTGCCGATGCAGATTTCGAGCGTCATTTACAAAAGAAGCCTTTCTTAAATACGATTCCTGTAAATAATTACAAAATTATATATAGTGGTTCTCAACTTATTGATTGGAATGAAATACAAGGTAAACGGCGATTTGTAATTATTCATTTGTTGTATTAAACCGATATGCTGAGAATATTATTAGTGACTGATGAAATGTTGATTGGTGGAGTTCCAAAGCATGTTGTTGATTTAGCCAACGGGTTGCACGAGAAAAATATATTTGTGATAGTGGCATCAACCGATGGGTCTTCGAGAAGCAAACTTCATCCCGACATACCTTTTATAGAATTACATTTGCTCAAAGCTAATTCTTATAAGAAGGATATTATCGGTACTCTTCTTACTATTTTACGTTTACAATCCATCATTACTCATTACAATATTAATATTGTTCATACTCACAAAAGATTTTCTGATGCCATAGGAAGATTGCTGGCGCTAAGAAATAACATTTACCATGTCTCAACTTGCCATAATTACTTTG
Organism: Bacteroidota bacterium; assembly: GCA_030679145.1. Lineage (GTDB taxonomy): Bacteria > Bacteroidota > Ignavibacteria > UBA10030 > UBA8401 > UBA8401. Next base: position 21,172 of record JAUXTU010000093.1, read on the forward strand.
CTGACAACAAGATTATTTCATTTTTTGGTTATACAACAATTGCCTGCAGCGAACTAATTCATCAAAATATCAAACAGCGATATTTATCTAAATCGGTAAAAACTGTTTACAATGGAATAAAACCTTTTAAACGTTTTAATTCTACGGAAATTAGACCTGTTAAAAACAAATATAATATTTCCCCTGATCACACAATTATTTCCTCAATTGGACATTTATCGTTATCAAAAGATAGAATTACCTTATTAAGAGCTATTTCCCTTGTTAAGGATAAAGAATATTTTAAGAATATTGTTTTTATCATTGTTGGTGAAGGGGAGCAGCTCAACATGTTGCAAAAGTTAGCTCATGAATTAGAAATTGAAATATTTATTCGTTTTTTTCCTTCAGATACAAATGTTGAAGAAATAATTAATATCTCTGAATTTATGGTGTTATCTTCTGTTCAAGAAGGTTTACCTTTTGTGTTGCTCGAAGCAGCAAGTATTGGTAAATGTCACGTCGCGACGAATGTAGGCGGTGTTAGTGAGTTTGTAAAAAACGATTCAACTGGAATACTTGTCGAACCGAAGAATCCTCAATCACTTGCAGATGGAATTGAAAAATTATGTTTGAATCCTGATCTTGCTTTACTCTATGGTAAAAATGCCCAATTACTCTATTCAAGACAATTCACATATGATCAGTTTATTGACGATACTGTAAAAATTTATAACTCTACTTTTAATAATAAATAAAATATATTCTTGGCATAAAGGAAATCTATCCCAATTTCATATTGAGGATACTATTTTTTCCGAATATTTAGCTCAGCAAAAAAATTATATAGAAGACTTCAAAAAGATCCACTTTTCAAAATGAGATAAGGAGTGTTTTATTTTGGATGTCATTCACAATGAAATTAATAAACATTACGAAAGAGTGAAAATTACTTGATAGAAAACCATAAAATATGCGCGTTAAATATAACTCTTATAGATGAGGGTGGTTTGCTTGATGCTATTTCTGGTTCAATTATAAGCAAACAACGGAGAATTATTGATTATGTAAATGCACACACAATAGTTGAAACATACAAAAATCCCAATCTTGCTACGATGATGAACAGTTTTGATATTTTGCATCCAGATGGGGTTGGTGTCAATGTAGCTTCACGGTGGCTTTTTGATAATCCGAATTTCTACAAGAGGCTTAATGGAACAGATTTTTATTATCAATTCTTAAGAGCTGCTGAAATTAATAGTTGGAAAATATTTCTATTCGGAACTCATGAGGAATTGCTCGACGCTGCTTCTAATAATATTATGACCCTATTCCCGAATATTGTCATTGCAGGTACCCATCATGGATATGTGGATATTAATGACAAACAAGTTGTTGATGCAATAAATTCGTCGGGAGCAGATGTTTTATTTATAGGTCTTGGTATCCCGAAACAGGAAGAGTGGATTTACGCAAATAAAGAGAAAATAGATACTACAGTTATTCTTTCTGTTGGGGGTGGAATAGATTTTATATCTGGTAAAAAGACACGCGCTCCTATTTTTCTTAGAAATAGAGGTTTAGAATGGCTTTTCCGCATGATTCA
>JAUXTU010000110.1 GCA_030679145.1 Bacteroidota bacterium
TTTATTATGCCGTTTGTTGATATGTTCTGTCATACCATAACATTATACTTTTTTTGACCCCGACGCAAGCGTCGAGGAATTCTTTCGATTAAATAAATTGCCCAGAGATGTAGGAAACCTTAAAGGTGTCCTACATCTACAAAAGCTATGGAGTATTTGAAATGTAACATCTTTTGGAGAATTGAATTATGAAAACAATAATTATTCTTTTGCTCATTATCGTTTGTATTTCTCTGCAAGAATTACCGGCTCAATGGGTATTACAAAACAGCGGCACGACGGAAAAGCTTACCGATGTTGTGATGCTCGATTCAACGACAGCAATAGCTGTCGGACGAAACAGATCGATTTTCAGAACAACAAATTCCGGCGCTACATGGTTTGATGTTGCCGCACCGCTGTCATATACCAATCCGTGGAATGCACTTTCGTTCATCGATACGTCAAACGGAATTGTCGTCGGAGATGACGGTGTTGTTATGACTTCAACAAACGGTGGTAAAAACTGGATGTGGCATCAAATTCCTGAAAAGCGAAAATGTTTTTCTGTTCTTCACACTGGCAAGTTTAGTTATTTAGTTGGGGCAGATTCTGGTTGGGTATATCAATCAAATGATACCGGAAATATTTGGACATCAGAGAAAATTAGCACGTGGCCGATACTTTCATTTTTCCCATATCGCGGTCCGGTTATTTTTGGCGTTCCGCTCTACGCACTGACACCACATTCTATTTGCTTACGATATGTCATTCCACCTCCGGCTTGGTCAGAAAAATATACTTCACTGTTTCAAGGACTTGGATCGGGAGCATGTGATGCGGAATTTTGTAACGGAGGAGGGAATGGGTTTATTGTTGGAGTTCAGGGTGATCTCCGTGCAGCTCCGACAATTTTGAGAAAGAAAATGTCCGACACAGCATGGAGTAACATTTCAACTGGTATTTTGAGGGATGGCGTATTACTTGGAGTCTCTGCTCCATCGGCAAACGTTATTTATGTTTGCGGCAGCGGAGGGATGATTTTCAAATCAACAAATGGAGGAGATACGTGGAAGGATATTTCAGCGCCAACAACACAGAGTTTGAATGCAATTTATTTTTATGATGAGAAACGAGGTTTTGCTGTTGGTGATTCGGGAAAAATTTTCTTTACCTCGAATGGTGGTGGACTTTTAACTAATAACCCGCCTTTGACATTTGAGCTGAAATTTCCCGTTAATGAAGATACAATGTTCGTAATGCGTTCAATATCATTTGGGTGGCAAAGAGCAATTGATCCCGATAACGATACAGTGCGATATACAGTATTAATCAAACGTGATACAAGTGCAACGTGGGTAGAACATGGACCTACTGTTGATACGTCTCTACAAGTTCATAGTCCTGCTCAAATTCCAGGCAAATATCTTTGGACAGTCCTTGCAAAGGACAGCCTGTATGCAACTCCAAGTCTTGATATTTTTGAATTTACAGTGAAATCTGTTGTAGATGTAGAAAAAATTGAAGGTACTGTGCCTCATGAGTTTTCACTTTTTCAAAACTATCCCAATCCATTTAACCCAACGACAGTGATCAATTATCAGTTGCCAGTGAACAATCACGTAACATTAAAAGTGTATGATATGTTGGGAAGAGAAGCAGCAACATTGGTGAACGAGATGAAAGATGCGGGAAGTTATTCTATAGCATTCAACGCATCAAAATTTTCTTCAGGCGTATATTTTGCACGATTGCAAAGCGGTAACAAAACGCAGTTGAAGAAGATGTCGTTGATAAAGTAGTTTGCACGATTAGTCCCGTGTGTTTTACAGGAATGCTGGCAAATGAACCGTTCACTTATATCGAACGGTTCACAGTGAAAATGAATATATGTGGTGAAGGAAAAAGGCGGACAATTGTCCGCCTTTTTTATTGAAATTTCTGTGTGCGTTCATTCTTGATTTTTCCTATATTCTTCAACCAATGCGCACCACTATAACCACATCATATAAAACTGCAGCAGAGCATATTTCCAACGGACAAATCGTAGCGTTTCCAACAGAAACAGTTTACGGACTCGGCGCAAATGCCTTTGACGGTGCCGCTGTAAAAAAAATATTCACCGCTAAGGGAAGACCGTCTGATAATCCATTGATCGTTCATGTTGCGGATATTGGACAGATCGCTTCTGTAGTTTCGTCAATGCCTCGATATGCAGAAAAACTGATCGAAGAATTTTTTCCGGGTCCGCTGACGTTGGTTTTGCCAAAGAATAAAAAAATTTCTTCTCTTGTTACGGCAGGTCTCACAAGCGTTGGGATCCGAATTCCAAACCATCTGATCGCAAAAAAATTCTTAAAAGAGTGCAGTGTTCCTGTTGCAGCCCCTTCGGCGAATATTTCCGGTTCGCCGAGCCCAACAACTTGGCAGGCAGTAAAAAGTGATTTGAATGGAAGGATTCCATGCATCTTAAAAGGAAATCCATCGCAGATCGGAGTTGAATCCACCGTTGTTGATTGTACGGGAAATACCCCTGTTATTTTACGAGCAGGAGGTGTAACGCTTGAACAATTACGAAAAATCATTCCCTCAACCCGATTGCAAAAGCGTCAGCAAACAATTTCCAAAAGCCCGGGTGTGAAGTATAGGCATTATTCACCGATGGCATATGTTTTCATCGTCAGCAATATGACGGAGACAGTTCCGCTAAAGTCTTCAGCATATATCGGGTTGCATAACAATGAAAAAAATCAATTTGGATTGAAGAAAATTTGTCGCACAGAAGCAGAATATGCAAGGTCGTTGTTTCATTTCTTTCGTGAATGTGATAAGAAGGATATTGAAACGATCTATTGTGAAAGTGTCAGTGAAGATGGTATCGGTCTTGCTATTATGGATAGAATACGAAAAGCGTCGTATCAATAAATTTATATTTGGAGAAAATGATGAAAAGAATACTTCTCTTGATCGCAGTCATTTCGATAGTGTGTATTGCACAGGACAAAAAGAATTACAAAGAAGAAATGAAGGCCATCGCCCCGGTGTTATTGCATACTGATAAAGCTAAAGTTGTGAAAGACGGAGAGATGAAGCAATATTTCCTTGTCTTGCTGAAAAGAGGTCCGATACGAAACCAAGACTCGGTAACCTCTGTTGCAATTCAAAAAGGTCATCTTGACAATATCACACGTCTCTATAATGAAGGAAAGATCGATATGGCCGGTCCGATGGGACATGACGGCGATCTGAGGGGAATCTTTATCTTCAATTGCGAATCGTATGAAGAAGTGCAGCAATTATGTGCAACTGATCCTGCTATTAAAGCCGGAAGATTAATTGTAGAAATATATCCATGGTGGGCAGAAAAAGGGAGTAAACTTCGGTAGTGATTTCAGTACAAGAACATATTCGATTGTCCGACTACACAACGCTACATCTCGGCGGAATGGCGAGATATTTTTATGAATGTACTTCTATTGATGATCTTCGATCGGCAATTCTGTTTGCGCGGGAGAAGGGATTACGATATCATATTCTCGGCGGCGGAAGCAATACCATCTTTGCTGACAAAGGTTTTGACGGGCTTGTGATGAAGATCGGTTTGCGCGGGATTTCATTTGTTCACGATGGGAACGATATTCTTGTCAGCACAAAAGCGGGTGAAGATTGGGAATCATTTGTTGCAATGAGTGTTGAAAAAGGTTTTGCAGGGATCGAATGTCTTTCAGGAATTCCCGGACTGGTTGGTGCAACGCCGATACAAAATGTCGGCGCGTACGGACAAGAAGTAAAAGATACGATCGAATCGGTAAAAGTTTTAGAGAAGGAAACATTTGAAGAAAAAATATTTCAGAACTCTGAATGTAAATTTTCTTACAGAGAAAGCAGATTTAAACAAAGTGACGCGGGAAAATATATTGTCACAGAAGTCGTGTTCCGGTTGAAGAAAAATGGAAGGCCTTCGACTCATTATCCCGAAGTGCAGAAGATGATCGAACGAACTGTTCCACTTTCATCGCTCGCCGATGGGATCGAATCACTTTCCGCAGTAAGAAACATTGTGCTTTCACTGCGAAAAAAGAAATCAATGGTGATCGATCCGAACGACTCCAACACACGGTCAGTCGGCTCATTCTTCCTTAATCCAATCGTTGATAAAAAGACCCTGTCTGCAATAATTGATCACTGGAAAGTCATTGGAGATGGAACAACCGTTCCGACATTTCCATTTGGAGAGAAACAGAAAATTTCCGCAGCATGGCTGATCGAAAGATCCGGTTTTAAAAAAGGGTATAAAAAAAATGACGTAGGAATTTCCGAGAACCATACACTTGCATTAGTGAATTATCATGGAACGACAACAGCGCTGTTATTACTGGCTGAGGAGATACAGATGGGAGTGGAAAAGGTATTCAATATCCGTTTGCAGCTTGAAGCGAATGTTATTTCGTAATTAATATTACACAAAATCCTAAAAATTACTGTCATTCCCGCACGTTTTTAGCGGGAATCTATGAAATGGATGCCCGACTAAAGCATTTCCCGAAGGGATCCTTTTGGGACGGTCATGACGACTTTTTTTAGATAAAGTATAAATCATTTTTCAAAGGAGATTGTATGAAACGGATCATTCTTGTACTGATGTGTGTTTTCTACGCGGTGAATGCCGGTGACAAAAAGGAAAAAGCAAATTGCTGTGCTACGACGGCAACGGAAGAGTTCGCCGCGTTTGGAAAGAGCATGGCGTTCGTCTCTCTGCATGAAGCTCCGGAACCGTTCGAGTTTATTTCATCCGGTGGTGAAATGAAAACCATTAAAACTTCCGATAGTATGGACGCAAGAATGTTTGTGGTACGCAGTCCGCAGGCAAGTAATAATTATATTCTTCTCTTCCATGAATGGTGGGGATTGAACGATTATATAAAGCAGGAAGCGCAAAAAATTAGAAGAGATATTGGAAATGTTACGGTAATTGCCGTGGATTTATATGATGGGAAAATAGCTACATCTCCAGATTCTGCCCGTGCCTATGTTGGTCAAGTGAATGAAGTTCGTGCGCGGACGATCATTAATGCAGCGATCGAATATGCCGGAACGAAGGCAAAGATTGCAACACTCGGCTGGTGTTTTGGCGGCGGCTGGTCAATGCAGTCTGCGTTAATGCTTGGCAAACAGGCTGTTGGCTGTGTGATCTATTATGGAATGCCGGAAAAGGATGTTAAAAAACTTTCAACATTACAATGCGATGTGCTTGGTATATTCGGCAGTCAGGATAAGTTTATCAATCCGGCTGTTGTTGCAGCGTTTGAGAAAAATATGAAGGAAGCAAAGAAAAAATTAGAAGTGAAGATGTACGATGCTGACCATGCATTTGCCAATCCAAGTAATCCACATCACGATAAAGCGATGACTGCCGATGCAAATGCTGCAACGGTAACATATTTACGATCAAAGTTCGTCCAACCATAAAACAATTTTAGTTCTCGCATGAAAAAAATGATGTTTGTCTTGATGTTTGCAGTTATTCCAATGACTGCGCAAACTCCTTACGATTCATTGTATCTGAAAAGTTCTCTCTATAAAAACCGTACTGCAATGTTTGCTCAAACCAACGCATCATCTGCTAAAATAGTTTTTTTCGGTAACTCAATTACATCTGGCGGTGATTGGAATACGTTACTTGACCGCGACAGCATTGTCAATCAAGGAATTGTCGGCGACAACACTGTTGGGATGCTTCATCGTTTGCGATATGTCTATCAATTGCAGCCAAAACTCTGTTTTGTTATGGCCGGGATCAATGATATTTATGCGGACGCACCGGTAGAGACGATATTTAGCAACTATAAAAAGATCATCGATACGTTGCGTTCTAAAAATATTACACTGATCATTCAATCCACGCTTCATGTCAATCCAAAATGGAAGCGAACGGAAGTGAAAAACCCTGAAGTAAAAAAACTCAATGATCTTCTCTCGGAATATTGTGCAGTCAATAAAATCATGTTTGTTGATGTCAATGCTAAACTTTCCACGAATGGAGTTTTGAATGATCGATACACGACTGACGGTGTTCATTTATCACCGGCAGCATATGGGGCGTGGAGTAAACTGATTGTTCCGATCTTGCGGGAGTTTGGTTTGTAATCAGTCTCATTTTCAGTATATTTACACGTCATTTTTCTATTTCTATAACGAGGAGATGTTTCATGAAACGAACGCTGTTTATCTGTGCAATAATTGTTGTAAGTGTGGGAATGTTAATTGCTCAACAACCGTCAAAACCTGCGGCAAAATCGTCAACTAAAAAAACAACCGTGAAAATGAAGACCGTTCAGGAGAAGATGAGTTATTTGAGCGGATTCGATCTGGGACAAAAAGTAATCGCCAATGTGAAAACAAATAATTTTCCGTTAACAACAGCAAGTTTCATTAATGGGTTGAGAGATGCGTTGGAAGAGAAGGCGAATATCCTTTCTCCGGAAGAGATACAGCAGGTGGTAACGGAGTTCCAAAAGAGCCAGCCGCAGCCTGCAAATGATAAGCAACAGCAGGAAGCGATTGCAAAGGTTAAAAAAGAGGGAGAAGATTTTCTCGTTGTAAATAAATTGAAGGACAGCGTGAAGACTACTGCAAGCGGACTTCAATATAAAATTTTGCGAGAAGGAACAGGAAAAGCCCCCGCTGAAACAAGTACCGTTACTGTTCATTATCGCGGCCGGCTAATCAATGGTGTTGTGTTCGATGAATCGTACGGACGGGGTGAACCGACAACGTTTGCGCTGAATCAAGTGATCAGAGGATGGACAGAAGGACTTCAATTGATGACAGAAGGAGCGAAGTTCGAATTCTATATTCCAAACCAACTTGCGTACGGGGAACGTTCTGCAGGACAATTAATCGCTCCCGGCTCGACATTAATTTTTGAAGTTGAATTGCTTTCGGTAAAATGATTTCGTAAAAGATTTATGGGATTAAAAGGTGGATATTTATCCGCCTTTTTTATTGCTATACCTCGTGAGAAAAAATCAGTATATTTACAGTACCAAAACAAAATAGCAGTGATGTGTCTGATTTACGAGTGAAAACGCCAGATATCGGTGAGAGTTCTCATTGACCTTTCATGTAATAAGAATTATTTTAAGTTAAACACCGAAACTAATTAGAAAGAATTTGATAGACCGCATAGAATGTTATTTGTAATGGAGAAAAGCATGTGCAAGGTTAATTCTTCACATCGTATTCAGTTTTATCTAATGTTATCTATAATTATTGCCGCTGCAAAAATTCTCCCTCAAGAATCATCGAAAGATTTTATAAAAACAAATATTCATCATCAAATGCTCAATCAGAATCATGAGTTACTACAACACGACGAAATACAATATCCAATTAAAAAATATTCGTTTGCCGATTCACTTATTCAACATCGCTTGTTGTTGAATAAAAAGTTGCAAATGGAAAAATTACAAAATGTACTACGTCCTCAATCAAACTGGTATATTGTTGATACAGCAATTGTTCGTACCGAATATGATACTTCAAGGTATATATATACCTATGATGAAAGCGGGGATATTACTGAAGTGGTAGTTCAAAATTGGAAAAATAAAAAATGGACGAACACAAGTCATTCTTTATACACCTACGATACAAATAGAAATCGTTTATCATCTTTTATAGAGGATTGTTATAATGATATTTGGTATATCCTCTTTCGCCAAACTTATACCTATGATATAAACGGTAATCAGCTATCATTATTGGGTGAAGCATGGTCAGAGAATAAGTGGATAAATAGCGGCCGTGATTCCTATACTTACGATGGAAATGAAAATCAGTTATCGTATTTGAGTGAAGTTTGGAAGACTGATAAATGGGTGAACACCTATCACAGGCTCTATACCTACGATGCGAACGACAATATGCTGTCAAAACTGACCGAAGATTGGGCAACTAGTGAGTGGTATCCCCGCTTTCGCGAAACCTATACCTACGATGTTAACGGGAATCAATTATCATATTTGACTGTAGCGTGGACAAATAATTTGTGGCTAAACGACACTCGTGATACCTATACATACGATACTAACGGAAATCAGTTATCATATTTAAATGAAGACTGGTACGATGGTGAATGGGTGAAAGACAATCGCTATACCTACACATACGATTCAATGGAACATCTTATATCAGTTATTCCCGAAGATTGGTGGAATGATCAGTGGTTTAACAACTCTCGTACGATTTATACCTACGATTCAAAGGGAAATCTTCTATTGGAATTACACGAAGCATTAGATGATACTAATTGGGTTAACAGTTATCGCCTTACTTACACCTATGATTCAAACGGAAATCAATTATCATACATGAACGAATCATGGATAAATAATCAATGGTGGGGTACCGCACGCTTTAATTTTAAATATTTTGCTGATCAATTGTGGTCAGAAGGTACTTACGAACAAAGGGAGCCATGGATAACTTTTTCATGGAGACCAGTAAATATATACTTTAATTTACGTGACAACGCCGGCAATATTTTTGGCTATACTGGTTGTAATATAAGTTTGATTTATAAATTAATTGTAACAGAAATGAGCAAGAACGAGGAAGTAATAGCTAAAGAATATTCAGTATCTCAGAATTATCCGAATCCATTCAACCCAACAACAACAATCAACTACATTTTTCCAAAAGCTGGGAATGTAATGTTGAAAGTATATGATGTGTTAGGCAGAGAAGTTGCAACATTAGTAGACGAATATAAAGGAATAGGTAGTTATTCTGTAGAATTTGATGCGTCAAAACTTTCCAGCGGAATGTACTTCTACAAACTGACATCAGATAACTTTAGCAAGGTAAAGAAAATGATGTTGGTGAAATAATTATGGATTAATAAAATGCAGAAAGCAAAGGCGGACAGAATTGTCCGTCTTTTTTATTGCTATACCTCGCAGGAAAAAATCACTATATTTCCCGTAATAAAATTTGGAAGGAAATGTTCATGTCCACAAAAGCAGTTCTTATTACAGGAGCCAACGGCGAGATTGGTCACGGTTTGGTCTCGCGCCTTACCGAAAAAAATCCCGACATCAGAATCGTTGCGATTGATGTTCATCCACTCAGCAAAGCATTACGGGAACAATGCCACGAAGTGATCGTCGGTGATATTATGGATTCATCGTTGCTTGACCGGCTTGCAGCATTCTATGATTTTGAAACGATCTATCACCTTGCGGCGATTCTTTCCACCAAAGCAGAACGCGAACCGGTACTTGGTCATCGTGTGAATGTTGACGGAACTCTTGGATTACTGGAGCTTGCCGCGCGTCAGGCGCGTGCTACAGGAGAGAATGTGAAATTTTTATTTCCGAGTTCCATCGCGGCGTACGGTCTGCCGAATATTGATATAAAAATGAAATCGGGAAAAGTAAAAGAAAATGAATGGCTTGATGCGAGGACGATGTACGGCATTAATAAAAAATATTGCGAAGATCTTGGGCGATACTATAACTGGTATTACCGCCAGATCGATCCGCAGCCGACCACGGCGCATGTTGATTTCCGAGGGATCCGCTTTCCCGGACTCATCAGTGCTGTAACGTTGCCGACCGGTGGTACAAGTGATTACGGTCCGGAGATGATGCATTACGCTGCGCAGGGAAAAGTGTATAATTGTTTTGTTCCTGAAAGTACAACACTACCGTTCATGGTTATGCCGGATGCGATCAATGCATTGCTGAAACTTGAAGCAACTCCCGCAAAGAATTTAACGCAGGTTGTGTATAATATCGGTGCGTTCTCTGTTTCCGCAAAAAATTTTTATGATGTGATCAAAAAGGCATTTCCCAATGCCCACGTCAATTTCAAGACGGATGTATTGCGTCAAAAGATCGTTGACAGTTGGCCTGCGGATTTGGATGATTCGGTGGCTCGTAAAGAATGGGGATGGGTACCCGAGTTTGATTTCAAACGGGCGTTTGATGAGTATCTGATCCCTGCAGTGAAACAGCGGTATGGGAAATAATCCTGTTTACTAAGCATACCGTTCGTTTTAGCCGGGTTCACTTTTAACGAACGGTATGCTGAAGAAATGACTTACCTCCTCGTCCACCGGATAAGCTTTTCTGTCACTAATGGAAAGTGCCGCATCAACTGTCCGCCGATATTTCCTCCTCGGGAATTCAGCGCAAATTGCTGCAGTCCTAAAGCAACTCTAATTCGTTTTGAGAAAAGATTGTTCCATTCTTTTTTGTAGAGTGCTTCTGTTTTTGCTGACGAATACGAGTTCTTATTTGCTTCGGTAAGAATCGTTGCAACAAGCATTCCGCTTTCGATCGCCATTCCAATCCCGTCTCCCGCCAGAGGAGCGATCACCCGCGCCGCATCCCCGATCATATAAATCCCATTCTCAACTACCGAGCGTTTTCCAAAAAAAATATTTCCCGTTCCATAGACAGGAAGCTTTAACAATGTGGGAAGAGGGTCGTGTATGAATAATTCTCGGAAGGATGCATTTTTTTCCAACAATTCATACAGTGCATTTTTCGGATCAAGCTGATTGATATTCTTATCCGAAAGGAAGCAGAGCGTTGCTTCATCCTCGCTCACGCAGTTCACACCGCAATAAATTCCGTTGGATGAAAATATCTGGATCTCATCTTGATCAAGTCTATGCAGTACATTCTTGGGAATATGATACTTTACACCGCTAAACCCGGAACGGGAAGAAGCAAATGGTCGCTGCAATGATTTGTCAATGATGTTCTGACGACCGTACGCTCCAATGACATGGTAAGCAGCATACGTTTCAATTCCTTTTTGTGTTTTGCAGAGGATCTCAAAGATATTATTTACTCGTCTCATTGAAACAACTTCTGCCGGTTGAACAACCGTTGTTCCTAATGATTTTGCTTTTTTCAACAGCAACTGATCGAGCAGAGAACGTTTGAGTGCGAATCCTTCAAATCCAAGAGGATGTGTTGTTGCTGCGCCGTTCTCCGGGATGAACCGAAAATGCGTTACACGGTTTGGTTTCAGCGATAGAAATTCATCGAACAGATCGAATGACTTTAATGCAGAAGTCACTTCATGTGACAGGAATTCGCCGCATAAGACTTCGCGCGGGAATGATTTCTTCTCAATCACCGCAACGGTCATTCCTTTATTGGCAAGGGAGATTGCTGCACTTGAACCTGCCGGTCCGCCGCCAATAATGAGTATGTCAAAATGTTTTATGATAGTGTTATTCCAATGACAATGATTTTTTGTCTCAAGTAAAAATATTCATCCTATGCTTCACATTATAATTCAATGACCACAAGCCAGCGAAATGCCCACGTTCGTTTGATGATTAAATTTCTCAACGAACATCGATCAAAAATTCGGAGTAATTCTTCTTTTGTGAATCCACGCTGAACGGACAACGGCGCATCGTGTTTCACCATTTTGCTCTGTGAGAATAATAACGTAAGAATTTTAATTCCAGTCAAGGCGAAGAAAGAACGCCGGAGATCATTGATGATAATTCCGTGATGAGCAACGCGGGAGAATGATTTCAACAATGCGACGATCTGTTCTTCAGTAAAATGATGAAGAAATAACGAAATATGAACGACATCAAATGATTGTTCTTTGAGAGGGATATCCATTGCATCGCCGCACAATACCGTATAATTTGTATGGTCACGCAGATATTCACACGTTCTGGGATTTTTATCTAGCGCTGTGATCGATAAATCATTAGACTCATTCCCAAACACATCTGCACCCCCTGCACCAACATCAAGCACCGTCAGTTTGTTCTGCAGCGATTTTTTTTTTCGTAGTATGCGGAATCCATTGTGTGTTGTTGCCGTTCCGCCAAGGAAAATATTGATCGTTCTCAGTTCATTCAATGCTTCGTCGATCCGTTCATCCTGGATAGAAAAATCATCCATTATTTCAGCATCATGTTTTCGTTCCACTATTTTTTGACCTTAAGAATGGCGACTTCCATTGTCAATCCCGGACCAAACGCAACGGCGCAGACAAGTTCATCATTTTTCAATAGAGTATTCTTCATCAACTCTTTCAATACAAAAAGAATTGAAGCGGATGAGAGATTTCCGTAGTTCTTCAATACTGTTCGCGACGGGATCATTTGCATATCAGAAATATTCATCCCATTCTGTAATGAATCGAGAATTGCACGCCCGCCTGGATGAAGTGCCCAGTGCGTGATTTGAATAGGAGAAAGATTATGCTGCTCCAGAATCTTTTTTAATACCGGTGCGGCATCGCTGAGAATAATCTTTGGGAGATCGGAAGAAAGCATCATTTCAAATCCGGAGTTGCCGATTTTCCATCCCATATATTCTGCAGAATTTTGAAAGAGGTGTGATGATGTTGAAAGTAGTTCAAGACCATTCGTCGCAGATGGTGAATTGTCAAACAATGCTGCCCCACATCCATCTGCAAAGATCATATTGGCGAGAATATTATCGCGCGTTGGTTCGGTTTGAAGATGAAGGCTGCAAAGTTCAACGCTGACAAGAAGTGTTTTACCGTTTGTATTGCGAAGCTGCGACATTGATTCGAGCACAGTGTTGAATCCGATCAATGAAGCAGCACATCCCATGAAACCGATGTTCGTCCGTTTGACGGATGCAGGAAATTTAAAACGATCGATCAGATAGTAATCCAGCCCTGGAGCAAAGAATCCTGTACAGGAAATAGTGATCAATCGTTCAACGTCATTTGCATTGACATTATTCTTTGCAAGGATCTCCGCAACAGCATTTCCGGTTAATTCCTTTGACCAGCGTTCATATTCCGTCATTCGCGTTTTGGTATCGGGTGAGACGTAGCCGCCGGAATTAGAATAGAATTTTTTCTCTGCATCTGATTCGCCGTCCGAAATAACAAAATATCGCGTATCAATTCCGGAATGATGCGATGCCATATCGATCATTCGACCTGTAATCGGAGTGACCGCCATCCGTTTTTTTAATTCTTCCGTTGCAAGGGATTGATCAACTTTATACGGCGGTGATGCGGTGGTAATATCGATCAGCATATGGTTCCTTGATGGTTGTCAATATTCTAACAATAGTTGTCAAGTTACTCGTTCCTTTAATGTAATGTACTTCGAACGATGAAACAATTTTTGGTCTTTACTCCTTGCATCTTATTCTCACCGTTTCTACATTGACGCAAACTACGGTCGCCCAATTAAATTAAAATTCAATTATTAATATTCCGGAGGAAATACAATGGGAGAATTACAGATAAATTCTTTTGCGGTTATTGTCGCCGCAATCTTGAACATGGTCGTCGGTGCAATTTGGTACGGACCGATGCTCTTTGCTAAACAATGGATGGCGGTGAACAACATCAATCCCGAAGAGATGAAGAATGTGAATCCGATGCCAATGTACGCGCAATCCATCGTTGTTACGATCGTTTCGTACTGGGTGCTGGCAATGGCCATCACCATCACAAACGCGGTGACAGTGTCCGGGGGAATGTCGGTCGCGTTCTGGCTCTGGATCGGATTCATCGCACCGGTACAATACACTGCGAATCTCTTTTCATCAAAAAAGATCCTCGCATTCTTTCTTGATACCGGATATCAACTGGTCACAATGCTGATCGCCGGCGGATTGCTTGCGGTGTGGAGATAAAGTCTGGAAATGATCCACTCTTATAGGACGGTTAAAAGCCGTCCTTTTTTATTTTAAAAATAGAATGACGCGTCGGAGTGAGAGATTGAGTTTTTTATCGTATCTTATATGTAGAGATTTCTAAAAAATCCAGCATCACAGTCATTCTGAGTAGCGTAGTGACGAACCTGCCTGCCGGTCAGGCAGGGAATCTTCTTTTTCCACTTAACAATAAAACGAGATTCTTCGCTCAGAATGACAATAGACAACCTATTTTTCAGATATCTATGTATTGAACTATTGAAAAAGAAGAGGAGCGACTTATGGCGGACCAACAAACCATCGAATTGCGTTGCAGCAAAAATCCTGACGGAAAATATAACGCCAGAACATTTGTGAATGGAAAAGAATTAAAGGGGAAAGAATACAGCGTCAACCGCGGTGATCAGTTTTCACTAGTGCTGGTGTATCATCAGATCAAGAAGCAATACGCTTCAAGTTCAGTGCAGATCAAAGGGTTGGATAAGAACGCGGAACAGAATATCCTTCATTCCGAGCTGTAACATTATTATTATCATTTCGATCAAGCTTTAGCAGGAGAGAAATCTTTTTTTTGCATCCAATAATAAAAACGAGATTCCTCTCCGCCTTCGGCGGATCGGAATGATATTACAATAAGATTTCAGATGGTAGTAGAGATATACCTGCGGAATGATTGACGAATTACGCGTTTCCGGGAGGATTGTAATTGCCGACAAGATCCGATTCGATCTTTTGGCGTTTCTTTTTGTCCTCTTCAGGAAAAACACAGATACAGTTCGCTTCGAAACGGCTCAGTATCGGGTCGCGAGGATGATCGAATTGTTTGGCAAGATTATCGGTTTCACCAACGTATAATTTCTGATGGATGACCTTATTCATTTCGTCGGTGGTGCGGTTCGTAATAAAATAGACCGCGCCGATCTGTTTGAATAATGTTGTGATTGGTTGTATCAGAAAACTGTATTTCTTTCCTGATTCGCCGATTAATGAAATTTGTGACATTATGCTTTCCTTGTTCTAAAATTAACTCTGTATACAGTATCGTCATAATCACCGCTAACTTCAAGTGTTTACGGATTAGTTTTTGTTAACCCGTGTTAATCTTCTTATTCCTTCAATGAAACCTCATAAACAAAAAAGCCGTCGCGAGGGACGGCTTTGATCAAATAGTAAAAGACAATCTAATCACCGGATAATTTATTTACTCACAATTCCAGATTCCACGTTCACGCTTAATAAATGTTTTTGCATGTGGACAGATGCTGCTTGAAAAAAATTCTCTTCATTTGCTGTCACGATGCTATTCTCGTTTGCATACCATTCAGGATTTTCGCAGATCGACATTGCGATATACGCTTTGTATCGTATTGTTCCCGATGGATGTTTCTGCCATACTGTATTCATCTCTTTCACCAATTTCGAAACATCTGCAGCAACATAACGCATTTTCATCTGTGCAGTTACACGAATCGCTGATTCGATAACGCCGAGATTTGTTGAACGCAAACCGATAAGTAAATTCTTCGTTGCAAACGCTACTTTTTGATCTTCTGTCGTGAATCGTTTTGCAGGTTCTCCTGCGAACGTAAATTGCATTGTTATTATTACTATTGCGGTCATCATTGCTATTCTTGTTTTCATGACATCCTCCGTTATTCCGTTTCTGTTGATGGGTTCGTTATTGTTATGGCATCTCTTACGGCAGAAAAATCAATGGAGTTGTGTCGGTTGCGTCAAGAATTGTAAAAAAATGTCATGGATAAATTATTACCAGAAGAAAAATACGTTATACCGAACTCGTTTCGGCATCTTTCACACACGAAAAGATACTGACTTCCGTCACCATGAAAGTGATTGCATAAAACACCGTTGAGTCTGAAATCGCCATTATCATTGAAACAAAAATAAAATAGTCTTGATTTTGAATTGACTCTCAGGCAATTGCTAAATAACTTTGCATCAGTATTACAATACTACTTTAGACAGTCTCTGTAATCTTGTGCAAGAGAGCAGAGTTTTGTTGACCGTTCTCTTCCTGCATTTAGTAATTACCCAACTGTCCAAAGAGCGATGCTGTAAATGTTCCACACTATTTCACGTTTCATCCGGATTTGATTAATGCACGGCTGCAGAGAAGGCTTCCGGTTGTTCACTGATTGAATAGAATTTTTTCCTCCTCTCTCTGTGTAATTTTTCACCCCGGAAATATTTCGATGGTTAACAAAAACTCTCACAATTCGACGAAAGGAGACTTACTTCTATGCTCGACAAAAAAACGGATTTGGCGGGACCCGGAATCGGCAACTATGAAGATCTGGAAAAGATCCTGCCGCACAATTACCGATCGTTGTTAAACGCGAAAGAAACACAAAAAGCTCTGTTTGATTTAAAGGGATATATTGAAGAACATTTGTGCAAGGAACTTAATCTGATGATGGTGCAGGTTCCTCTCATAGTTGATGCCGAAAGCGGCGTGAATGATCTTTTAGATAGAGACGGTTCACGAACACCGGTGCAATTTCACATCAATAATGATTTCAACAAACATCCTATCGATGCGCAAGTTGTACAGGCGGCAACGAAATGGAAACGAATTGCGCTGAAAGAATTCAACATGAAAGTCGGAGAAGGAATTTGTACGGATATGCGCGCAGTGCGAAAAGATTATTTTCTCGATCACGACCACAGCGCGTATGTTGACCAGTGGGATTGGGAGCGGGTGATTACCGATAAGCAGCGGAACTTGAAATTCTTAAAAGAGATTGTCGGTAAGATTTGGAAGGTGCTGGTAGGAGCCGAGCATTTTATTCAGCGAAAATATCCGAAATTGAAATCGAAAGAATACCCGAATCTTCCTGAAGAGCTGACATTCTTCCACGCTGAAGAAATTCTTGATATGTATCCCGATCTTCCCAGAAAAGCGCGCGAGACCGCGATCTTGCAGCAGTATCCTGCAATCTTTATCGTTGGTATCGGTTGGGTATTGAAAGATGGCTATCCGCATGAGATGCGCGCTGCTGATTATGACGACTGGGTGACGGAAACAAAAAAGGTCGGAGAGACGATGATGCACGGATTGAACGGCGACATTCTTGTGTGGAATCCGGTGACGCAGCGGCGCCATGAATTAACTTCAATGGGAATCCGCGTGAACGCCGATTCGTTAGTAAAACAGCTTGAGCTTACCCATCAAACTGATTTCCTGAAACAACCGTACCATGAGGGAATTGTTACAAACGAATTGCCGCTGAGTATCGGCGGCGGAATTGGACAGTCGCGCACATACATGCTACTGCTGAAAAAAGCGCACTTGGGTGAAGTAAGTGTAACAGTGTGGCCGAAAGTGTTGAAAGATATGTGCAACACGCTGCACATTCCCATTCTCAATTAAATTGAATCACAACGAATTGGCAAGCCTCTCCGGCTTGTCAATTCGTTTCAGACGTTCTCCTCATCGTCTGACATCTATCGCAGGCCAGCAAAAAAAAAACACTGTCATTCCTGTTCACAAGGGATCCCTTCGGGAAATGATCCTATCCGGAATCTGGTGAAATGAATATAGTTTTCTTTTTTATGGAAAAAGAAAAAGCCATCACAATGATGGCTTTAAAAATTGCACACTTCGTTTGAATCGTTTATTGAATCACACTCTGATTTCGTCCCACATTTTTCAATGCACGGAATCCAACCATCCTGCGCTGCTCTTCGTCCCACAAGCGCAGAACAAGAAAACGAAAACTTGAGAATAGCGTTATCGGCTTTACCGTTTGGAACATCGGTACTTCCTTTTGTGCTTTTTCGAGTTTATAGTTTGGGATGCGCGGACTGAGATGATGGATGTGATGATAGCCGATGTTGCCGCTGAAGAACTGCAGCACTTTCGGAAGTTTATAGAACGAACTTCCTTTCAATGCAGACTCTACAAAATCCCACTCCTTGTGATGTTCCCAATACGTTTCATCGAACTGGTGTTGCACGTAAAAGAGCCATAACCCGAACATTCCTGCGATCCAGATTGTGGGAAGCATTACCATAATGAATGGAACAAAACCGACCAACAGGCTTATTCCCACAGTGATCGCCGCAAGTACAATAGTTGTCCAGTGCACGCTTCGTTTTTCACGTGGACCGGAATTCTCCGATGTAAAACGATGCGCGATAAAGAACATGAACAACGGACCGACGATCAGCATCGCAAACGGATTACGATACACGCGATATGTGAGACGTTTCCACGGTGAGAGTGCAAGATATTCCTTTACTGTCAGCATCCACACGTCGCCGGTTCCGCGATGATCGAGATCGCTGCCGGTTGCATGATGAATGGAATGGTTGTGACGCCATTCGTAATACGGAGTCAGTGTCAGCAGTCCGCTCAAGATCCCGACGATATCGTTTGCGCGTTGAGATTTGAAAAATGAACCGTGCGTGCAATCATGAAAAATAATGAATGTCCGCACCTGAAAACCTGCCGCCGGAAACGCCAGAGCGAGCGTGATCCAGTACGAATATTCCATACTGAAGTACATTGCAACAAGCAGAACAAAATACGGGACGAACGAATCGATGATCTGCCAGATGCTTTTGTGGAGATCAGATCTCTGATATTTGGCGATGATTGACCGCCAAGATTCTTGTGCGGAATTTGAAAATTGTTCTTGAGTCATACGGTGCTCCTGTAATTGTGTGATGAAATAAGAGGCACCGGAGAAATTTTTGGAGGAGTGATCGTCTCTATTCCGTTATAAAGTACGCTATTACAATGTAAGACACAATCGTATCAGTGGATGATGTCTGATGTTACTACCACCCCTGTTAAGATTTCAATTACACTTGAGCGATAATCATTCCCCTCCTCCTAGAGGAGGGGAATAAAAAGGGGTGGTGGACTTTCTAAAGGTTAAATATGCAATTCTTCTGTTATAGTTTGTTCAATTTTTTTGTTCTTAAACAGATTTCACATACATTCTAAAATGACACGCGAACAATTTGAACTTATTGCGCAAGAAGCGTTCGACTCTCTGCCGGCAGATTTTCGCGATCGCGTGGAGAACGTGCATATCGTCGTGGAGGATTATCCTTCCGATGATGCGCTCGGGAAAGTGAAATCCGACCGTCATTCACTCTTGGGATTGTATCAGGGAATTCCGTTGACTCACCGCGGACAATGGTACGGAATGAGCGCAACCGTGCCGGATAAAATTTCCCTCTATCAAAAGAATATCGAATCGGTCTGCGACGGCGAAGAAGAGATCGAATTGAGGATCCGTGAAGTTCTCTTTCACGAGCTTGGCCATTATTTCGGAATGAATGAAGCGCAGATCCGCAGTGCAATGAAACGATTTATGTAAACAAAAAAAATGTGTCATTGCGAGGAGTGGCGCGTTTTGCGCCACGACGTGGCAATCTGTTAGTCCAAAGGACCCCTTCGGGGTGGCGTTGGGTGAAGGAAATAAAAAGTGTCGTCATTCCCGAATGCTCTTATCGGGAATCCAGTGATACACATTCTTTAACTCTTACTTTTCTTTCCGAGAAAGAAAAGTAATCCCGCCAAGGCGGGACAAAATTTATCGCTCACGATGAGCCCCGAGTCGCACAGGCCTGTATCACCTCTTCGAGGTGATAAAACGCTTCGCTCATCGTTACCTATTCGCTCAATCCTCCACAATTTCGCGTCCAACACACTTTACTAAAAACTGCAATGGTCATTGCGAGGAGCCCCGATGTTTTTTATCGGGACGACGTGGCAATCTGCTAGTGGCGGTGGGTGAAAAATAAAGAGAGATGTCATTCCCGCACGCTCCTAGCGGGAATCCAGTGAAACGCAAGAGAGCGGTGTTTGATTTTGCGACCACCCCTGTAAAGATTTCAATAAAAATTGAGTGGTAGTCATTCCCCTCCTCTTAGAGGAGGGGAAAACAAGGGGTGGTGGACTTGATCAAAAAACACATTGTCATTCCCGCGTGCTCCTAGCGGGAATCCAGCGATACGCAAGAGAGCAGTGTTTGATTTTACGACCACCCCTGTCGAGATTTCAATAAAAATTGTGTGGTAGTCATTCCCCTCCTCTAAGAGGAGGGGAAAAGAAGGGGTGGTGGATTTGCCGTAAAAAAAACCGTCGCGAGGACGGCTTTTTTATTTTTTTGAAGTTACAACTTTTGGTTTGAGTAATAGTATTAATTCACCAGTTTCTTTCCGAGCATCACGATTTTTATTATTACCTCCTAAAGTGCTAAATTTACTTTTGATTTTTTTTCTGTCAACCCTGAACCATTTTTTTGAAATTGTTTCGACCTCTTTTCCACTCAAACCATTGCTTGCTTTTCCCGAAGGGAACGTTACTATGACAGTAGATTTTTGCTTAGATATTCTTTCTAATAATTTATCAAAAGCGTTTACTGATTCACCAACATTGCTAAATTTTGATTGAGGCCGTTCTTCAATAGAAGGATAACGTCCGATGCCTTCAACTTTAGATTCAATTTTTCCACGCGCAATTGTTTCAAGAACGTGATAAAAGCGACTGTATTGAACTCCCGAATACGGCGGATCGATAAATACGAGGTCTGTTTCATTTAATTTTTTTGCAAATATGTAAGCATCAGAGACAATAGCGCTTCCAAGTTTGTTGCTATGTTTGACTAATAATTCATTGAGTTCATTTTTTAAGATTATATAGATATTTTTATTCCATGCTTCCTCTAAATATTTCCTTGCTGTTTTGGTCGGTTGAAATGGCTGTGCCGTGTGTCCGGGAGAAGCCACACATTTACTTGCGGTAATAATTAACGCTGCTAAGCAAACATTCTTTTCATTTTTATCTTTTGGAAGATGTTTTAATAAATAATCGATCAATAACGCTTGAGATGGACTAAAGTAGTGTCCGCCGTATGCATTCCAAATTGGACCAATAGTTGATTTTTTTTTGCATAGTTTTCTGCACTCATCTACAAAGCTAATTGTGAATCTCTTGCCCTCTAATTTTATTGCCTCTATCCAAAGTTTTGAATTCATGCAATCAATCGTTGCCGTGTCAATCCAAGTGTTTCCAAATTTTTTGTTTATCTGTGAATCAATCCTAGACAGTACAGATTCTGCCAACACCTTGGAATATTTTTGTAGATCAACAGAGACAACAGGGATATCAATGTTTTCTGCAACAAACCAAGAAACAAATGAAGCACCCGAAAATAAATCCACAAACCTACTATAGTTTGGAGATTCTTCTCTTATTAAACTTCCCAGCCCATTCTGCAACATGAGCCGTTTTGATCCCATATATTTCAACTTGATATTCCCCAGAAAAATGCTCTTTGAAACTGATTTAATATTTTGAATTCATCTGAAATTGAATTTTGATGTGCATCATGCAGTGTAGGTGACGCAATCATCGAATCTATTGTATCGATGTTATCAAGACTATCTTTTACAGAAACAAATAAATCTGCCATATTCGTACCAGGCAAATTAATATCCACACCAAAACTTGTTCCAAGGTTATTTAGCCAAAATGCAAGATCATTAATCGAAATGGTTGAGCTTTTTAAAATTGTAGAAGCAGAAGATAATGAAAGTCGCATTAATATAAATGTCCTACTAATAATTCCATATAAATCTTCTAATTCGTAGAAATTATTTTTTCTATAGAAATGCTTTTTGTTATTTCCATTGATATTAACCATTCGATTCCTTAACGGTCTCTTTTTTGCATATTCAAATAAATCTAAATCATTTTTTTCAACTTTGCGAGTAATGAATTGGAATAAATAACTTGATGTTGATATGCCAAGATTACTAAAGATGGCTGTTACAAAATCATCGTAAGCTGTTGGACTAAGTCTTCTTTTCGGTGTTGTTTGAGAAATATATAGTTTTTCGATTGCTAAGCGCAATAAATGTCTGTCTAATATGCTAAAAGAATTTGTCCCATCGGGTTCAATTATTTTCCAAAGCTCTTTAACAAATGCAAGGGCTGGTTGGAAAATATTAACATTAAAATCAATAGAAAATTCATGAGGTCGATAACTCATTTCATTTCGTAATACATGATCTTCTGAGATGTAACTTAAATCAATACTATATTCTTTGATCCAAGCTGTGGCAATTATTTGTGGGCTTGCTATAATATTATATGGACTTGCATCAAACCAGCGAGAAAAAGGTAATGCATTATATGACAAACTCTTAAACAAAGATTCGCTTTTAGGTAAGTTTCCCCATTCGATAATAGCTCTTGGAATAAAATCATGTGTTTTACATTTTTCGGAAATCTCTAATACCCTTTTTGTATTATCTACATAATAATGCCTACTGTTAAATACTCCAATACCCTCACTAGCTAAAATTGACATTACAGCTTTGATTTCTGCATAATACGCAAGATGAATAGCGTTGGCAACGTCTCCATTAAGCAGGCTTTCTATACTTCGCGAAAAATTTATCCATCCGTCGGAACAAAACAAAATTGATGATGAAGCAATGTACTCTCTTAGTTGTTTTTGTTTAATTCGATTCGGACGATCAATATCAATAAAGTTAAGGGTATCTTTGCGATATCTATTGCTTAGATTAATCCATCTATTGTGCAATAAATGTTTTTTCTTTATTTGTTTGATTGTTTCAATAATTGAAGCCCTATCCGCATTAGAAATATCTGTTATAAAAGGCATAAAATATCAATCTTTAAGTTTAATAAGTTCAGCCGCAGTTTTTTTAACAACTTTATTTTTGGATTCCTTTAGTAACAATTTTAAAAGTTCTGATCTTAATTCTTTATATCCACTTCCTCCTCTGTACACTAACTGACTCTTTTTTTCTTTATCACTTAATCTTTGAAAAGATGACGTTCTCCAATCAAATTTTGAAACTGAAGAAGTAATGTCTTTTAGAAATTCATATAATTCATGATTCTGAAAGAACTTGACTACATTCCCAAGCTCTTTCTCGTCTACTGATTCTTCTTCTAGTGAAAGCTCTGCTTGAAGGTCAAAGGATAACTGTTTTGAGGCTTGAAAACACATATCGTTGACAACCATCATAAACCCTCTAACACCCTGATCCGAATTAATCATGCTGTATTTCCCGTAAAACGCTTCATCTTCTGAACTGTCAAATAATGAATCTTGTGCAGATCTCAATGATGTTGCCCATTTTTCTTTCGAATTTTTTATGGATTGTTTTAATAAATTCCAAGCAAGAACAACGAAAGCAGTTTGTTGTGTTCGACTCCAATTAAGAACTTTATCATTTCTTAATTCATGAGAGAACAAACCACCGACACCTTTCTTTTTTGTTACTCTTAAAAAACTAGCGGCTATTGATCTTATAAACGCTGCTTGACTTACAGAGGCATTATTTGATTCACCGAGCATATTTATTTTTTTATACCAAGGGCTTCTTTTATAAGTCCATAATATCTCTGTAATTTCTTGCGCTCTTGTATCCCTATAAATACTTGAACCTAAAGGGGCCTTTTCCAGCCATTCTTGTATTCTTAGCAACGGGTATAAATCAAAAGCTAAACTCTGGTTAATTTTTTTTGGTTTAATGTTTATAGTGTAAAACAAATAAGCCTGCCAAACCACATCTAATCCATGAAATGCTACTACTGGGAGTTCATAATCATTTGCCACATTAGAATTTTTAATAGAATCAAAAGCCCAAAGTCTATGTTGACCATCTATTATTTCAATTGGAGGTACTTTAGGATCCCATTTTTTTTCCAAAAATTTTTCAGGTAAGATTATCTTACAAGATTTATTTTCTATTGCACTTATCTCTATTAAATCCTCATTTGAGATAACACTACTTCCTCTTTTTGTTTCAGCTGTTAAAATGTTTGCAATAATTGCAGTTGGTAACCACCCAGGCATTTTATGGTCATTATAATCTGCAGAACCTTGTTGATCTTCTTTCAGATCAGACCAAGGGAATCCACCGATTATATAAGAAAAAATTTTTTTAGATCTATTGGGATCATGTGCACGTTGTATAGCTGTATCATCAATTCTTTTTTTATTGGCTTTTCTTGCATAAACTTTTGAGAGTTGTCTTAACCACGATGCTTTGATCGAAAAAACATAAAAATATGGTTGTGGTTTTGTTCTCAATTTGAGTGAGTCAAACAAAACGTTATCCCAACTATTCAACCACTGATTGTTAATTAAAGCAGGAATCTCAATTTTTTTTGATTTACTCATAAATTCTCCATTGTCTATATTATTTACCAATTGAATTTAGGTCTAGATGATATAGTTATCAAGTTATTTGAGAATCTTTCTTTTTCCACCCGACTCAAAAATTTTGTATATTACAGTGTAATTTTAACCAATCCCGGCTTGTGTCGGGATAACGTTTTTATATGGTTTCCTGTGTGGTGGTTTTGTCTCTGTTTTGTTAGGAATGAAGCTGTTTTGATAGGTGCCGAAACAAGTTCGGCATGACGTGTCTTTTTGGTTTTGTTGAGTTTTTTTTGCGGTTTGTTTCCCACGCCGCAGGCAGATTCCCGATAGGATCGTTCGGGAATGACACGCTTTTTTGGATTGCCACTCTTTTTTTTTCTCGCAATGACACACGTTTTTGTTTTTTATTGTTCATTGGTAATTGTTAACTGTTAATTGAAAATTGGGTTTTTGAATGCTCGCTCTAAATAACCTTACCGTAAACTTTGGCGAACGATATTTGTTCGACGATATTTCATTCACTGTTAATCCGCACGACCGCATTGGGCTTGTTGGCAGCAACGGCGCAGGCAAATCCACGCTGATGAAGATCATCGCCGGCATCGATCCGCCGATGGAAGGAAGCATCAGCAAAGCGCGGTTTGTTTCGGTCGGCTATCTGCCGCAGGATGCGGTGGTTGATTCCGACGCATCGCTCTATACTGAGGTCGAGTCCGCATTTGAAGATGTGCTCATGATCGAGCAGGAACTGAACGAAGCGTACGAAAAACTTGCGGTGACCGATCATACCAGCGAAGAGTATATGGAACTGCTGGAGATCATCGGCGAACTTCAGCATAAGCAGGAAGAGGCGGATGCATTCCGGTTGAAATCGAAAATTGAAACAGTGCTGCTCGGTCTCGGCTTTACAATGGACGATATGGTGAAGAACGTCCGCGCATTCAGCGGCGGCTGGCAGATGCGTATTGCGCTGGCGAAATTATTATTGAAAGAACCTTCCGTTCTTCTTCTGGACGAACCGACGAACCATCTTGATATTGAATCGCTGCAATGGCTGGAAGATTATCTGCGCAACTACAACGGCGCCATCATGCTCATCTCTCACGACCGCGCATTTCTGGATTCGCTGACGAAAAAAACATGCGCACTCTCGCTCGGTAATATGGAGATCTATGCGGGAAATTATTCCTTCTATGAAAAGGAACGGGTCTTCCGAAAAGAGCTGATGGTGAATGCGAAGAAGAATCAGGAATCGCAGTTGAAGCAGACGCAGGATTTCATCGACCGTTTCCGGTACAAAGCAAGTAAAGCGCGTCAGGTGCAGAGCCGCGTGAAGCAGATGGAAAAAGTGGAGATGATCGAGATCGAAGATGAAGAGGATGAAATTCGTTTTCATTTTCCCGTTGCTCAGCCAAGCGGACGCGTAGTGATGGAGTTGAAGCATATTGATAAATCGTATCCTTCGCCGACCGGCGAGAATGTTGTCTATCGCGATCTTACATATACATTCGAGCGCGGCGACAGAATTGCGATCGTTGGTGTGAACGGTGCAGGAAAATCGACCATCTCAAAAATTGCGGCAGGAGTTGAGCCGTTCCAAAAAGGAGAGCGGATTGAAGGATACAATGTTATCGTATCGTACTTCGCGCAGCATCAGGCGGATGAATTGGATCTGAACAAAGAAGTTTTGCAGACTGTGGATGATGTTGCAGAGGGAGAAATTCGGACGAGACTTCGTTCCATTCTTGGTTCATTCCTTTTTAAAGGGGATGATGTGTTTAAGAAAGTGAAAGTCCTTTCCGGCGGCGAAAAAAGCCGACTGGCATTGGCGAAAATGCTCCTTGCTCCGGCAAACTTTCTGATCATGGACGAACCGACGAACCATCTGGATATGCGTTCCAAAAAAGTTCTGCAGGAAGCGTTGAAGGAATTTGACGGAACATATCTGATCGTTTCGCACGACCGCTCATTTTTGGATGAGATCGTGAACAAAGTATTGGAAGTGTCGCACAACGGTGTGAAGACATATCTCGGTAACGTGAGCGATTATATTGCGAAGAAGAAAATCGAAAAAAAGCAATTGTCAGTTGACAATGCGCAATTCAAAAAAGATAACCCAAAACCTGAAACTCGAAACTCGAAACCTGAAGTTGAAAATCAAAAGATAAAAGGGAAAAGTGAAACGGAAAAATCGAAGAAGAATCCTCATCAGTTGAAGAAGAAATTGGAGCAGGTGGAGAAAGATATTTCGTATGCTGAAGAACAAAAAGCGACGCTGGAAAAGAAAATGGGGAGCGACGAGTTCATCAAATATCCGCTAAAAGCAAAGACGATCTCCACGGAGTACGATACGGTGACAAAAAAACTGAACGCATTGATGGAAGAGTGGGAGAAGGTTTCTGCGGAGATAGAGAATTGATTTCACCACAGAGACACAAAGGCACAGAGGAGTTTACTTTAAAAAACTTTGTCATTGCGAGCCGTTCTTTGGTGAAGCAATCTTGTTTTTCAACTTAAGGAGATTGCTTCGGTCGCTTGGCTCCCTCGTACCGAAGGGACTTCTTTGGAGCAAGGACCTTTTTCGTTAATAATAGTCTCTGTGGCTCCGTGCCTCTGTGGTTAAGAATAAAATTTGCTAAAGACTAAAAACATATCTGCACTCGGATGGATGCTCTTCAGCGCATTCTGTTTTGCGTTGATGGGCGCATTCACGCATTCCTTAAAAGATACATTCGACTGGCGCATCACCGGATTCGCGCGCGCGTTCATCAATTTTGTCTTTGTCGTTGCGCTGGCGTTTGCAACAAAAAAACCGTTGATCTTCAAAGCACCGTCGTCGTTATGGTGGAGAAGTTTAGTCGGCACACTGTCCATTCTCTGTACATTTTATATTTTTGCAAATCTTCCGCTTGCCGAAGCAACGTCGCTGGTTAATCTTGTTCCTATTTGGATGGCACTCATTGTTGCATTCGTCGGCAATCAATCCATTCCGCGTTCTGTGTTAATTTCCATCCTCTGCGGAATTGCGGGAGTGTATTTCATCCAGCAGCCCCATTTTGGGCAGGGAAATTTTGCAATTGTTGTTGGAATTTTTCAAGCGTTGTTTGCGGCGATTGCGGTATACAATCTTCACCGCACAAAACATCTTCATCCCACAACCGTTGTCGCACATTTTACCGGAGTAGCGAGTGTGATAACATTTTTTGTTATGATCCCATCACTTCCGCATTTGATTGACGGAGCAAAATATTCTTATCCCGTCATCGGTGCATTATTGGGTATCGGTCTTAGCGGAACAGCTGCGCAGCTTGCAATGACTCGTGCATATATGCTCGGCAATCCGGCACAGAATTCCACCGTCGGTCTTGCGCAAGTTGCATTCGCTACAGTCTTTGATATTGTGTGGTGGAATCGTTCATTCAGTCTTGAAACGGTCGCTGGAATTTTACTCATTACCGTTCCAACGACATTTTTTGTGGCAAGAATCCAATTAAGGAACAGAGCGCAAAACATTTAAAAGCAATTGACAGTGGACAATGTATAATTGACAATTTAGAGATTACAATTTAAGAACTAATGTTTTGCAGAATAAGAAAAACGGTTCATGGTGAGCAAGGCGCAGATTGAAATATTTAAGTCATCCTTCGACGCATCCTTCAAAAAACGAAGGATTTACTCAGGACGAACGTTGTTTCTGCGCCGCGTCGAACTATTGTATCGCTGAAATTAAAGAAGAAGATCGTTTGAGGCTTTAAATGACCAAATTATTTTCCGTTGAGCCATTGTTGAGCGCGTGAGATCGCTTCGTCGTGAGGTACGGTTTTTCCGGCAACGAAGTCGGATTCACCTTCGGCGACAGCCATTTTTTGATTTTCGGAAAGTGTATAGGAAGTTTCAACAATATTCTGTTTATCAATAAGATTTTGAATTGTTGACAGAAATGTCGGATCTTCAATTGAAGAGATTTTATTGATAAGATAATTTTGCAATTCCAGTGTGCTCATAAATGTTCCATACTTCATCTGTAATGTAATATTGATCAAAGAAAATAGCAACCATATGACCAACACATTCTACACTGATTTCGATACGCAATGCCGCGAAGAAGAACGGAAGCATGATTATCGTACGCCGTTCGAGCAGGACCGCGACCGTATTATTCACACTGCATCGTTCCGCAGACTGCAGGCGAAGACGCAGGTGTTTCTATCCGGCGAATATGATTTTTACCGCACGCGGTTGACGCATTCGCTTGAAGTTGCGCAGATCGGCCGGGCGATCTGTACGTATTTGCAAAGAAAAAGTGAGTTCTTCAATGAGACATTTTTCGTCGATGCAAATCTTGTTGAAGCCATCTGTCTTTCGCACGATCTCGGTCATCCGCCGTTTGGTCACGCAGGAGAAAGAACATTGCACGATGTGATGAAACCATTTGGAGGATTTGAAGGAAACGCGCAGACGTTGCGGTTGCTAACGGAAACGATCTATTCCGACAAAGTCTCACGCAAAGGAATGAACCCGACCCGTGCATTTCTTGATGGCGTGTTGAAATACAAAACGATGTACGGTGAATTGGAGAATCCGAAAAATCATTTCATCTATAATGAACAGAAACAATCTCTCAATTTTGTTTTTGAAGGATACGATGTCACAAAAGAAATTGCTGCAGGAAACAAGCGAGACAATTTCCGCAGTATTGAATGTCAGATCATGGATTGGTCAGACGACGTTGCATATTCGCTGAACGATGTTGCGGATGGAATCCATTCCGGATTTATCACAAAATCGAAGATCGAGCAATGGGCTGAAAAACAATTGTTGAATGATGACCAGAAAGAAAGTCTAAAGAAATTGTATGCCGCAATGGACAACGGAAATGTCGAACGGCATCTTTCCGGAAAGATTGGAAAATATATCGAATCAGTTACGTTAGAAGAAGCAAATAATCCGATGAGCGGAAAAACGAATCGCTACCGATTCGATCTGTTAATTGATGAAAAAGCAAAACAGGAATCGAAGATGTTCAAACAATTGTCGCTCGATCTTGTCTTCCTTTCTCCGCAGCTGCATCAGGTGGAACGGAAAGGGGATTATCTATTGAAGAAGATATTCGATACATTTAAAGAGGCATACATCAACACCGATACGTTTTCCACCCATCTTCTTCCGCCGTACGTCGAACAGAATATGAAAAACGCTTCGCAGGTTGATCAGCGGGTTCGATTGATCTGCGATTATATTGCCGGAATGACCGACGGCTTCGCGATCAGAACGTATAAACGCCTGTTCGATCCTGATTTTGGTTCATTGGTTGATTTGATTTAGAGCAATGGATAATTGACAATTGAAAATGATTAAAATCGTTGCCACAGATTTCACAGATTAAATTTGTAAAATTGTTTTTTGCTCTAATCTGTGGTATCTGTGACATTAAGTTTTTTACGAAACTGAATTAATGAAAGTGATAATGGAATCTGAAAAAATAAAACTGCAATACGGCGACATCGTCGAACTTACAATCGAATCAACCGGATCCGAAGGGAAAAGTATCGCGCGGTTGGACGGGCTCGTCGTTTTTGTTGAAGGAGCAGTAGCGGGTGACGTAGTGAAAGCGAAGATCGGAAAATCAAAGAAGAAATTTGCTGAAGCAAAAGTTATTGAAGTGATCAAACCATCTCCGCAGCGGATCGAAGCGCGCTGCAAATATTTCGGCATCTGCGGCGGATGCAAGTGGCAGCATGTGGAATACAAAGCACAATTAGCATTCAAACATCAACAGGTGGTTGATGCGCTTGAGCGGATCGGCGGATTCAAAGATTTGAATATTCTGCCAATCGTTGGTTCGGAAGATGTTTTTTATTATCGGAACAAATTGGACTTTTCGTTCAGTGAAAAGCCATGGTTGACTGAAAAAGATATGGAACTTCAAAAAGATGTAAATGTCCCGAATCTTGCATTGGGCTTTCACGTTCCTCAGCGATGGGATAAAGTGTTGGATATCGACGAATGTTTCCTGCAGTCAGAACTGAGTACGGGAATCTTAAACGCTGTTCGCAAATTTGCGCTGGAGAACAATATCCCGGCATTTGAACCGGAAACAGAGAGCGGATATTTCCGCAATCTGGTGATCCGTGAAGGGAAAAATTCTGGCGACGTGATGGTGAATATCGTATCGTTTGAAGATTCACCGGAAGTAATGGAAAAATTGAGCAAGGAACTGCAAAAACAATTCCCCGAAATTACGACCATCATCAATAACGTGACGAAAAGAAAATCGCAGGTTGCTGTCGGAGAATATGAAAAAGTGTATTACGGCGACGGCATTATTCATGACAAACTTGGGAAATATAATTTTCAGATCTCGGCAAATTCATTCTTCCAGACGAACACGAAGCAGGCAGAGAAATTATATTCAATCGCAAAAGAATTTGCAGCGTTGAAACCGACCGATGTGGTGTACGATCTCTATTGCGGAACAGGAAGCATCGGGATTTATATCTCCGATTCCGTAAAAGAAGTGATTGGAATTGAATTGGTGGAAAGCTCGATCCAAAATGCAAAGAAGAATGCAGAATTGAACGGAATTGAGAATTGTGAATTCATTGCCGGCGATCTAAAAGATCTGTTGACCAAAGATAATGCGTGGAGAGAACAATACGCACATCCAAATATTATCATCGTAGATCCGCCGCGCAGTGGAATGCATCCAAAAGCGGTGGAAGAGTTAGGGAAGATGCAGGTTCCGTCGATAGTGTATGTCAGCTGCAATCCCGCAACGCTTGCGCGTGATCTGCAACTGCTCTCGCCGTTTGGTTATGTGATCGAAAAAGTTCAGCCGGTAGATATGTTTCCGCACACCTATCATATTGAGTGCATAGCGAAAGTTGTGTTACGGTAATTGTCTCAAACGGAATTACAGGATAAATGACAATCCCAAATTTAAAAATGCGCAGGATAACGTCAACTCCAAAGAGTTGACTTGCTTCGTCTTACTGTTCTCGAATTCGTAGAATCTTAACCCTCTGTATCCCCCTTCAAAATGTGCAGCTATTGCCGAACTCAATTTTGGACTGATAATAATGCCGCATTGATATCCCAAAGCATTTCCGGTAAATGAATTTGAAAACCGCGATGTTCCCCCGTTTGTTGCAGCGATAGTATAATCCTCGTCACAGTTCCCCAGTGCAACGACCATTTCGGCAAAACATTGTATATCCTGTTTAGGAGTTGTAAATGCAGCCCCAACCGAAAACGGATAGATAGTATATCGTTCAATGATTGTAGTCTGCACGGTACCAATGACCGTTCCATCAATACCCGTTTCCTTAGCGGTCACATCGTATTGATAGCCAGTCATCATTTTACCGAATCTCAGGTGCAATGCTTTGTAATCATTCGCAGACAATAGAGTGAAAGTGGCGATCATTCCCTTCAAAGAAGTTACATCTTTGTCCTTTACCGAGAATTCGTTTGAACCTTTCAGTCGATGTTCGTCGCGGTTTTGAATGCCGGGGATATCAGTATTCCAATTATATGTAACAGTAAATCTGAAATTGAACTTTGCAACGGAATCAGCATCTATTTGCGAGAATACCAACTCGTGAATCGAAAAAAGAAAAAAACAAACCAAGAATAATTTCATCGGAATCTATTTTTTTATTGCAGCAATTCGTTTAAATGTTTCCTCGGAATTGCCGACCTGCAGTTCTATATAATATAGTCCGGAGGGATTTTTATTGAAAGGTCTCCAATTTATTCGGAATTTTCCTGCAGAATGATTGTTTTTCTCCACAAGCAGCTCCACCAGTTCATTGAACCGGTCGTAAATAGCAACACGAACGCGCGGTCCTGACTGAGAGCTGAAGTTCGGCACGCCGTAATCGATCACGGTCGTGTCCGTGAACGGGTTTGGGAAATTTTGGCTTAATTCAAATGATTCAGGAGGAGGATTATCGACCGCTTGCTCACCACATGAAGCGAGGAAAAATCCTATAATTATTGCAATGATGATGTTTCTCATAGCGAAATTACGGCTTATTTTGATGCACGATTCTATCTAAAATTTTTACGCTACTTTTCATCACTTTTTTTTGTGTGGAGGAGAATATTTGTCAGTGGAAGTAGAATCGTTTTACCTTAGAATCCGTACGACAATCCTGCAGAAAGATTTATTCCATTGTAGTCCATTTCGACATTCTTTATCGAAACACCTTTCGCATCTCTAAATTCATCTATAACGATATACCGATAACCAATATCAAGTGTTGCTCCCAGTGTTCGTTCAATCGGAATCACTTGCTGCAGGTTGATTCGAAAACCATATCCTTCTCCTTCGTACGTCGTTTCGGAATTTGTATATCCTGGAACCGAAGTTTCCTGCGTGATCCGAGCAAGGGCATAAATGAATGCGATCTCTGCTTTTGCAATTGTTTTAAATAATACTGAACCAGTTCCAATAGAAAAAGGATATAATGAATAGCGGTATTTTGCTGTTGATTCAACCGCATCAATCACAGTGGGGCTTTGTGGCTGCGTGACATTGGTAAGAAACGAAAATGAACGCAACGATGTCAGCATTTCAGCACGAAGCGTGATAAAGTTCGACAAATTTTTTGGACGATAGGAAAGCCATATTCCCCACTGCCCTGGTCTTGAAATAGGAAATTCATCGGTATCAAACATAGAATTATTAGTTTCAATCTGGTTATTAATTCTTTCGGGACTGATGAACGCAATCCCGCCAAAAATTCCAACACTTAGCATTGGGCGGGGAACTATAGCGAAAATCGTATCACGTTCTGTTGAGGATGATGAAAAGACATCATCATCTTGTGAAAATAGCGGAGTGATTGAACAACACACAAGAACAGTAAAGAATATTTTTTTCATAAAAGTCCTCTATTTCTTTATTGCTAACACACGAATAATTACTGTCTGGGGTGATAATCCCTTCATTTCAATGGTATATGTCCCCGAAGGAACTTGAATTCCGCGTTTATTTTCTCCATCCCATTTTGTTGAATAATTGTTTGGCGCCATATTGCCGCTTGCCAACACTCGTAATTCTTGTCGGAAGTTATCATACACAATTACTGACACAAATGAGTTACTTCCTCCGGTGGCAGGAACACCATAATCTATTGTTGTTGTATCGGAAAAAGGATTCGGATAGTTTTGTTTCAAATAAAATGCCGGCGGTGCTGTTCCGTTTCCAGTTTGCGGACCGGTTGTTGGGTCAATGTTACAGGAAAAAAAAAGAAAAAATGATGAGCATAGAGAAAATAAAAAGAAGTTTTTCATTGGGTCTCCGTAAATGTCTCTTAAAAAATTACAGAAACATTACTTTGAAAGCAACCACCGTTCATAGAAATTTACAATTCGGACTTCATACTCTTTTTCCCCAACATCATGAACATCGCTGTGTTTTGCAGAAGCTACGAACCATAATTCTTTCGGTTCGTTCGCAGCAATGAATAATTCCTGGCTGTATTGATATTTGATGAAGTGATCTTCAATGCCATGAATGAAAAATATCGGAACGTGAATTTTTGAAACTGCTGAAAGCGGAGAAACTTGTCGGTGTTTGAATTGAGCTATTGCTTCGCTTCGCTTCATTGAAATGTTCCGGAGAAAATGCCACGGCAATCGCAACAATCGTTTTTGATAATCAACCGTCACCTGCCTGAGTGTTGCGAACGATGCTTCTGAAACAATTGCAGAAATTCTCGGTTCAATACTTGCTGCTTGGAGTGCAATTGCTGCTCCCATCGATGTACCGAATACGCCTATTTTTCCTATGAATATATTTTTTTCCTTGTCCAGCGAAAGCAAATAATCGATCGCTTTTTGAACATCGAATTTTTCATGGAAACCGTACGTGCAATACCGTCCGCCGCTTTCTCCATGTGCTCGTGAATCGTAAATCAACACATTGAAATGATGGTCGTGCCAGACTTTTGCGAGCAACAGTCCGCTCATTTTATTGTCCGCTACGCCATGAAGATAAATGATCGTCGCTTTTGGTTCTTCTGCGGGGATGAACCATGCACTCAATTGTGATTCTCCGTCGCTTGCGGTGAATCGAACATCCTCAAATGTTAATCCAAGCTGCGATGGTGAAATAGGTAATCCTTTGTGTTGGTAGAATTGTTCGCCGCGTCGCCGTGGATTCAAAAGCATGATTGGACCGATGACAAACACCAATGCGGAACAGGTAATCAAAAAAGCTAGGAGGGTCAATATAATTATAAGGAGGATGCTCATGGGAATTAATGTATCAATTGTTTTATCGCTTCACAGACAACGCGAATATCTTCGATGGAATTATAGAAATGAGGGGAGATCCGTATCTTTCCTTCACGCAATGAAACAATGATATTTTGTTCGTTCAATGACGTGAAAATCTTTTCAGCACTATGAATTTTCAATGTAACGATACCCGCTCGTTTTTCGTGCTCGCGGGGTGTTGCAGTATCGATTCCGTTCTGTTCGGCAAATTCAAAGATATAATCTGTCAACGAAAGCAGATGTAAATGGATATTCGGAATACCGACATCATTCAATAGGTTGGCAGATTCTCCAAGTGCAATAATGCCCGCGTTATTCTGTGCTCCATTCTCATACCGTCGTGCAGTCTCATCAAAATCCAGCCGGTAATCAAAAAGATTGGTGAAATAATTCTTATTGCTTGTCCATCCTGCGAATTGCTGATTGATCCTAGATTGTAATTGTTCTGTAATATAAATAAATCCAAATCCCATCATCGAGAGGAGCCATTTGTGCCCGCTGGAAGAGAGAAAATCAATTCCGGATTCTTGAACATCGATCGGTGTTGAACCAAGACCTTGAATTGCATCAACGCAATAAATAATATTATTCCGTTTGCATAATTCTCCAATCGATTTTAGATCCGATTTGAATCCTGAAAGGAATTGGACGAAACTGATCGACAATAATTTTGTTTTCGGGGTGATTGCCTTTTCAATATCCTCGATTCGAATTTCATCATTCACCGCTCGAACAAAATCGATCTCTACACCAAGTCGTTTCAGATTAAGGAACGGAACCACATTTGTCGGGAATTCACTGTCATTCAATAAAATTCTATCGCCGCTTTTCCAATCGATTCCATTCGCAAGAATATTCAATCCATCCGATGTATTGTTGACGAAGCCGATTCTATCCGCCGGTGCGTTGATCAATTTCCCCAACTGTAATTTTGTATTCTGACTGATCTGAACGATCTGGGGAAAATCATCTATGGAGCCTTCAGAACGATTGATGAGGTACTGCTCGACAATATTTTTCGTTCTGCTGTTCAACGGACTGATAGCTGCATGATTCAACCAGAGCTTTCCGGTGTTGAGATGAGGAAACCATGAACGATATAAGGGGAGGTTTGATATCATAGTTCAATATAAATACTTGGAAAAGGTGAAGCAAGAACAGGAAACCCAAATGTGATATACAATAGAATCATTGAATATTTATTAATCAATCAGCTTCTTTTTTCGTATATTTCTTCACCTAATTTTATTGTTTAGAGTCTTGATGAAAATTGCTTTAGTTCATGATTGGTTGACCGGAATGCGCGGCGGTGAAAAATGTTTGGAAGTTCTCTGTGAACTTTTTCCTGAAGCTCCGATCTATACGTTGCTCCATAATAAAGGGACAATGTCATCCGTAATCGAATCAAAAAAAATATTCACTTCATTTATCAATAACCTTCCATCTAAACAAAAACATTACAGAAAATATCTCCCCTTATTTCCATTTGCAATTGCTCAGTTTGATCTGTCAGAATATGATCTTGTGATTTCAACAAGCCATGCGGTTGCAAAGAATGTCCGTGTCCGAAACGATGCAATCCATATTTGTTATTGTTTTACACCAATGCGTTACATCTGGGATATGTATGAACAATATTTTGGGAAAGGGAAAGCAGGATTTGCTACCCGCATAGCAATGATGTTCATTGCACCGATACTGCGATGGTGGGATGTACGGACTTCATCGCGTGTTACATATTTTATCGGAATTTCCGAAGAAGTTCGCTCAAGAATTAAAAAACATTATAACCGTTCAGCAGATATGATCTATCCCCCTGTTGATACAGAACAATTTCAACTTTCTACAACATCGGAAGATTTTTATTTGATCGTCAGTGCACTTGTTCCGTACAAACGCGTCGATCTTGCCGTAAATGTATTTAATGCAAACAAAAAAAAATTGATCATTGCGGGAACCGGTCCGGAAAGTGAAAAACTAAAGTCGTTGGCAAAACCGAACATCACATTTCTTGGTTGGCAAAGTGATAAGGAACTTGCTCAATTATATGCGCAATGCACAGCGTTAATCTTTCCCGGTGAAGAAGATTTTGGTATTGTTCCTTTGGAAGCCCAAGCATCTGGAAAGCCGGTCGTTGCGTTTAGCAAAGGAGGAGCGTTGGAGACCATTGTAGATGGAAAGACAGGTGTTTTTTTCTCGGAACAAACCGTACAATCACTTCAACAAGCAGTTGAACGTCTCTCATTAATCAAATTTAATTCAAACGATATCCGTCAGCACGCGCTTGGATTTTCCCGCTCTATTTTCAAGCAGAAGATGAAGGATTATTTTGAAGGAAAAGTACGGCAACATATTCATAAACAATAACTTGCCGTTATCCTCCTTGTAAAATTTCGTTGCATCTTTTCCTCTTTTTTCCTAAATTTATAATCCAATTTAGTATCAAGTCACACGCTTTGCAGGAGTGCGAATGCCATCTGAACGGAACCATCACGCATCAAAAAAAAATGCGTTTGAAATAGTGGTGATTCCGCAAGGGGATACCGGTTCAACCTCTTCCTTCAAAGCCTCTGTATTGACGATAGCACTGGTGTGCATAGGAATTGTAATGGTGGTCGCAACGCTGACGGTAGCGTCGATCATTTATACACCGGTTAGCTTGCTCCTTCCGATGTCTGAAGAACAATTGCAGAAGCGTTTTGGCTCTGAATTATTTGAAATGCAAAAAAGTTTGAACAAGATTTCAAATGAGGTCATTGTTCTTCGTGAGTACAATAATAAATTACGAAAAGCATTAGGTCAAAAAGAAATACCGAGTGATAGTAATTTTATGATCATATCTGCAACAACGCCTTCCTGGGTTGAAGATCAGGATCGTGCAATTGCTGAAACTCAAGACAAATATGAGTCTGTAAAAGAAAAACCGGCAGAACATACGATTGTCTATCGGAACGTTAATTCTATAAAAGAAGAAGTAACATTCCGTGCAGAATTTCCAATCATTGTACCGGCTGTTGGATATGTTTCACGGCGGTTTGAATCAGAGCGGGGACATTACGGAATTGATTACGCGGGTAAAATTGGATCGTTGATTATTGCAGCAACTGATGGATATGTGGTGTTTGCAGGATTCACGTCGGAAGATGGATACACGATCATGCTTTCTCATGGCGGTGGATTTTTGACAACCTATAAACATAATCAAAGTTTGTTGAAATCGGTCGGTGAGTTTGTAAAACGAGGAGAACCAATAGCGTTGCTGGGAAATTCGGGGCGAACAAGTTTTGGTCCCCACTTACATTTTGAAGTATGGAACAACGGTAAAGCACAAAATCCAAATGATTATCTGATTGCGAGCGAACTATAATGGCAGACAATAGCACGATAAAAAATTTGAACCTCATCGGTACAGGAACAACCGTAGAAGGGAAAATTCGAACGCAAGGAAGTATTCGGATTGATGGCAAAGTGACGGGAGAAGTTCATGCTGCAGAAAATTTTGCGATAGGTTTATCGGGAGAAATTGAAGGATCGGTTACTGGAAGGAATGTAACGGTTGGAGGAAAAGTGAAAGGGAACATCACTTCGGTTGAAAAGCTAGTGATGGAAAGTAAATCAGTTGTGCGCGGCGATGTAAAAGCAGCAAAATTAGTGATCGATGAAGGTGCGGTATTTGATGGTCGGGTAACAATGACCGAAAATCGTCCGACAGGACAAAATTATTAATGACTGTGGATCTCTTCAATGAAGAATGAAGAGAACGATCAAAAAGGTGTAATGCTGAGTATTGCACCCTATTTAACGCTTGGTGCGCAGTTGGCGGCTACCGTTGTGGCGTTCTTCTTCATTGGAAAATTCGCCGATGAATATTTTGGAACGAAGCCCTGGTTGATGATCGTGTTGATCTTGGTTGGTGTGGTTGGCGGAATGATAAAATTCTTTCGAACTGTCATCGAGTTAGGTAAAAAGGAAGATGATGAGCGAAGCGGTAAAATTTAGCATGAAATTTCCGAAGCAGATTTTTCTAACGCTTATTGTTATTGGAGTGTCGTCGTTTTATCCGCTTTCTCGATTTGCGAACCAGGAAATTATCAGCGGCGTTATTGCGGGGATCGTGTTAAGCGTTGTAAATGTGTTGATGGGATATGTTGCGATAGAATATTCGTTCAACAAATCGTACACATTGTTTATACAAGTAGTATTGGGTGGAGTTGGAATCCGATTGTTTGTTATGGTAGGAATACTGTTGCTGTTGATCGGAGTATTTAAGTTTCATTCTATTGCACTAGTTGGTTCTTTGTTCGGAATGTATTCGATCTTTTTGGTTTTAGAAGTTCTCTATATACACAATAAGTGGCAGCATAAAATTCAGAATTCATAAACAGTAAATTCACAGGGTAATCGTGTTTTCTTGGATAGTATTTTCAGATAAAAATGTTGGACATACAGCGGTCGATACCACTCATGCTGTTGTTGATACTGTTACTCAAGTCGGGGCAGAACATGGCGGCAAGGAAAATCTTTTCACGCAGCTGCTTCATCATATCTACGATGGACCCGAACTCGAACTTCCGTTTCTCGGACATGTACATCTTCCACATTTCGAATTGCTCGGCATTAATATGTCGATCACCAAGCATGTTGTTTTTTTATGGTTTGCTGCAATAATTTTGGTCGTCGCACTTTCCATTGTTGCACGAAAAAATCTGAAAAACAAAGTACCAAGAGGTTTTGGAAACCTTGTTGAAGTGTTCGTCATGTTTGTCCGCGATGAGATTGTTATTCCAAATATGGGCAAACGCGGATTGAAATATCTTCCATACTTATTGACAAATTTCTTTTTTATTCTTGTGATGAATCTGCTTGGCTTGTTTCCGTACGGAGCATCGGCAACGGCCAATGTCAGCGTGACAGCAGGATTAGCAATTATCGCATTTTTGATGATCCAAATTTCCGCAATTCGAGCACAAGGTTTCGGACATTATCTTGCGCATTTGACTGGCGGCGTTCACTGGGCGCTCTGGCCGATCATGATCCCGATTGAAGTGCTTGGGTTGTTCACAAAACCATTCGCGCTTTGTATCCGTTTGTTTGCAAACATGACTGGCGGTCATATCGTTATTCTTGCGCTGATTGGATTGATCTTTGTTTTTCAAACAATCGCGGTTGCACTAATCTCTGTTGCGTTCGCACTTGGAATATATATGCTGGAATTGTTTGTCGCATTCCTGCAAGCATATATCTTTACAATGTTAACCTCGTTGTTTATGGGATTAGGAATGCAAACAGAAAGTCACGGAAGCGAACATGGTCACGGACATTAATTCAATTTTAATTTTCAATTAAACACATAAATACAAAACAAAACATCTAACAGGAGAAACAATAATGGAATCACTCGGTCTTGGATACTTAGCAGCAGGAATCGGCGCAGGAATTTCGATCATTGGAGCAGGTATTGGAATCGGTAAACTTGCAGCAGCAGCAATGGAAGCAAGCGGTCGTCAGCCTGAAGTTGCCGGTCAAGTTCGTACATCAATGCTGATTGCAGCAGCGCTCATCGAAGGTGCTACATTCTTCGCATTGGCTATCTGCATCATTCTTGCCACGAAGTAATCATTTACAATAGGACGGGAACATCACATCCCGTCCTATCAATAACGAACTACGAGAGAAATTATGTTAGATATAAATCCCGGTTTAATTATTTGGACGATCATCACGTTTGCATTGTTGGTGGTAGTTCTCGGAAAATTTGCATGGAAGCCGCTGCTTCAAGCGCTGCAATCCCGCGAGCAGGAAATTGCTGATTCATTGAAAAAAGCAGAAGAAGCAAAAAAAGATGCTGAACGGATGATGCAAGAGAATAAGATTGCAATGGAACAAGCGAGCACTGAAACCGCCCGATTGATAGCAGAGGGACGTGCGATGGCAGAACAGTTGAAGAACGACATTGTAGCAAAAGCGAACGAGAGCGCAAAGAAAATGCTCGATCAGGCAAAAGATGAAATTTCGAGAGAAAAAGATTCTGCAATGGCGCAGCTCCGTTCTGAAGTTGCCGAGCTTTCGATCAGCGTCGCCGAGAAAATTCTTGATGAATCGCTCGACAACGCAAAACAGAAAAAGATGGTTGATAACGTACTTCAACAATTACAAAAGAACTAATGAGCAATTTACGAGTAGCAACCCGATACGCCTCCGCATTGATGGAGTTGACTAACGAACAAAAGAAATCCGATGCGATTGCTGAGGATCTGTTGACTGTGAAGAATGCCATCGACTCTTCGCGTGAATTACGCAATGTTCTTGCAAGCCCAATTGTGGTGAAGGATAAAAAACAAGCGATCATTCGCGATGTGTTCAAGAAAAAGATCAGCGAAGTTGTTATGGGGTATCTTTTAGAGATTGTTGATAAACGACGTGAAAATGTTCTTGGCGAGACTCTTGCGCAATATTTTGTTTTGCGTGACGAACAGTTGGGAATTGTGCGGGTGAGCGTAAAAACCACTGTTGAGTTCTCACCGAAACAAGAAAAAGACCTGGTAAAACAACTGGAAGCGATGACGAAGAAAAAAGTTGAGATCGCATTCAGTCTTGATAAAACTATTAAAGGCGGATTTGTTGCGCGAGTCGGCGATACGGTGCTTGATGGAAGCATAAAACGCCAATTGGAAATTTTAAAAATAAAATTAAAACAAGGTTCGTTTAATAATTGATAAGGAACAACAATAATGGCTGAAGTTCGACCTGATGAAATAACTGCGATACTCCGCAAACAATTAGCCGGATACGAAAAAGAAGTTGATGTGTATGATGTCGGTACTGTTCTCCAAGTTGGTGATGGTATTGCTCGTGTCTACGGTCTTTCAAAATGTATGGCCGGTGAACTTATTGAGTTTCCCGGTGAAGTATTTGGAATGGTGCTTAACCTTGAAGAAGATAACGTTGGTTGTATTTTGTTTGGTGACGACACAAAAATTAAAGAAGGTGATACAGTAAAACGCACCAACCGTGTTGCATCAATGCCTGTGGGCGATGCAATGCTTGGTCGTGTTGTTAATCCGCTCGGTCAGCCGATTGACGGACGCGGTCCGATCAAAACAGATAAATTCTCACCGCTCGAACGCAAAGCGCTTGGTGTTATTCAGCGTGCACCGGTAAAGGTAGCATTGCAAACCGGATTGAAATCCGTTGATGGAATGATTCCGATTGGTCGCGGTCAACGTCAGTTGATCATTGGTGACCGTCAAACAGGAAAGACGGCTGTTGCGCTTGATGCAATTATCAATCAACGATATACGCATACTGAAGAAGCGAAGAAGCAAGGTGTGAAACCGGTATATTGTATCTATGTTGCTGTCGGACAAAAAGGTTCAACAGTTGCGCAAGTTGTAGGAAAATTGGAAGAAGAAGGAGCAATGGCTTATACAACGGTTATCGCTGCGAATGCAAGCGACCCGGCACCGATGCAGTTCGTTGCTCCGTATTCCGGTGCAACGCTCGGAGAATTTTTCCGTGATAACGGACGAGATGCTTTAGTGGTGTATGATGATCTTTCAAAACAAGCGGCATCGTAT
The DNA here is from genome assembly GCA_030679145.1 of Bacteroidota bacterium. GTDB lineage: Bacteria > Bacteroidota > Ignavibacteria > UBA10030 > UBA8401 > UBA8401. Next base: position 41,716 of record JAUXTU010000110.1, read on the forward strand.
CGCCAGGTTTCGTTGTTACTTCGCCGACCGCCAGGACGTGAAGCATATCCCGGCGACGTATTCTATCTTCACTCACGATTGCTTGAACGTGCATCGAAATTGAGCGATGAAGAGGGTGGTGGAAGTTTAACAGCGCTGCCGATCATTGAAACACAAGCAGGCGACGTATCTGCATATATCCCGACAAACGTTATCTCTATTACAGACGGCCAGATCTATCTTGAACCGAACTTGTTTAACGCGGGCGTTCGTCCTGCAATCAACGTAGGTATTTCGGTATCACGTGTGGGCGGTAATGCTCAGATCAAAGCAATGAAAAAAGTTGCCGGACGTCTTCGTCTTGAACTAGCACAATATCGTGAGCTTGAAGCATTCGCAAAATTTGGTTCCGATCTTGACAAGTCAACACAGCAACAGTTACGACGCGGTGCGCGTCTTGTGGAATTGTTGAAACAGGGACAGTATGTTCCGCTTACTGTTGAGAAACAAGTGGTGATGATCTATCTCGGAACCAACGGCTTATTGGATGAACTGCCGGTTGATAGAATTCAGCAATTTGAAAAAGAATTTTTAGAAATGTTTGAAATGAAGCACAAAGCAATATTATCTTCAATCGCTGAGAAAAAAGATCTTACGGACGATGTTGCAAAACAAATTCAGTCTATAGCAAAAGAATTCATTTCAACGTTTAAAGCGGGGTAGTTATGGCGACTGCCGTTAACGATATTATAGAAATGTATCGCTCCTTAAGCAAAGAAGAACGTCAGGCTGTAAACCAAAAATTACTTGAAGATCAGGAATTTTTGGAGGATGCGAGAGATATTCAATTGATTCGTGAAAGAGAAAATGAGCCACGACGGTCATTTCATAGTTTTATTGCTGAAGATAAAGTTAATCTGCAATGAAATACAGTGTCACGATTAGTCGGTCAGCTGAGAAAGATTTTAATAGATTACCTTCTCAGACTCAAAGATTAGTGACGCAAAATATTTTATCTCTTGAAGATTTTCCACGTCCAATTGGAATTAAAAAATTACGTGGTAGAGAAGAATATAGATTAAGAGTCGGCGATTACAGGATTCTTTATACAATTGACGATTTAAATAAAATTATTGATATAGTTGTAATTAGACATAGAAAAGACGTTTATAGATAATGGCAACCTTACGAGAGATACGCCAGCGGATCAGCGGCGTAAAAAGTACACAAAAGATCACCAAGGCGATGAAAATGGTGGCGGCGTCAAAACTCCGGCGCGCGACTGAAGCGATCGTTGCTGCACGTCCATACGCTCGAAAAATGCAGGAATTATTATCGCATCTTTCCGGTCAGGTGGATGTAACGAAATATCCTCAGTTCGAAGTCCGAGAAGTGAAATCAGTTGCAATCATTATTGTAACTGCAGATCGCGGATTGTGCGGAGCATTCAACAGCAATATTATCAAAGCGGCAGTGAATCACATCAAAACAAATTACGCAGAGATGAATAAAGCAGGTAAAGTGAAACTGATCTGCATCGGCAAGAAGAGTTTTGATTTTTTCAGCAAGCGTGAATACAACGTGATATCGAAGCATGTCGGAATTTTCGGTCATATGAATTTCAATACCGCAAAGACCATTGTTTCGGAAGTTGTTAATGGATTCATCAAAGGAGAATACGATAAGGTCGAAATCATCTCCAATGAATTTAAAAACGCAGTGCAGCAAAAATTGACCATTGGACAATTTTTGCCGGTCGTTCAGGCTGCTTCTGTTGATAAAAAAGTACACGCAACAGATTATATCTATGAGCCGACCAGTGATGAGATCGTTTCAGCATTGGTTCCAAAACATTTGAATTTTCAAGTATGGCGTGTATTACTCGACTCGAATGCTGCTGAACATGGTGCACGTATGTCGGCAATGGAAAATGCATCAACGAATGCACGCGATTTGATAAAAGTATTGCAATTAAATTATAACAAAGCACGTCAGGCAGCGATCACAAAAGAACTGCTTGAAATTGTTGCAGGCGCAGAAGCGCTGAAGAAAGCAAGCTGATAATAGATGTTTGAAACACTTACTGAAAAATTAGATGGCGCGTTAAAGAAACTTCGCGGACAGCATCGTATCTCGGAAGAGAACACAGCTGAGGCATTGAATGAAGTCCGAAAGGTTTTGCTTGATGCTGACGTGAATCTTGGTGTCGTAAAGTCGTTCATTGAAAACGTTACAAAAAAGTCGGTTGGACAGGAAGTTGTATCGAATGTTGCGCCGGGACAGTTGATCATCAAGATCATCTATGATGAACTTGTTGCGTTGATGGGGAATGAAAAAGCGGAGATCAATTTTTCTTCCGATATTCCAACCGTCATTATGGTTGCGGGTTTGCAGGGTTCCGGTAAAACAACATTCAGCGGAAAACTTGCGAATTATCTGAAAGCAAAAGGACGTCAACCGTTATTAGTTGCTGCGGATACGTATCGTCCTGCAGCTATCGATCAGTTGATCTCTCTTGGAGCACAGATCGATGTTCCGGTATTCAGCAACAGAACGGATACTGCACTTTCTATTGCTAAAAAGGCAATTCCGTATGCAAAAGAACATGCGCGCGATATTGTTATTATAGATACAGCAGGTCGTTTGGCGATCGATGAAGTGATGATGCAAGAGGTAGCGGATATCAAATCTGCTGTTAAACCGCATGAGATTCTGTTTGTCATAGATTCGATGATCGGTCAGGATGCAGTCAATACTGCAAAAGCATTCCACGACCGATTGGATTATGACGGTGTTGTTCTTACAAAATTAGACGGCGATACACGAGGCGGTGCGGCACTTTCTATTCGCAGTGTTGTCGGTAAACCGATCAAGTTCGTCGGTGTCGGCGAAAAGATGGATGCGCTGGAACAATTCTATCCGGAGAGAATGGCATCACGCATTCTCGGCATGGGTGACATTGTTTCATTGGTTGAAAAAGCGCAGCAGACATTCGATCAGAAGCAGGCAGAGAAATTACAAGACAAGATCATCAAGTCGCAGTTCACGCTCCAGGATTTTTATGAGCAGCTGCAGCAGATCAAAAAGATGGGCCCGCTTTCGCAAGTGATGTCGATGATTCCCGGAGCAAGCAAACTCGGAAATATGAACGAAGTTGATGATAAAGAATTGAAGTATGTGGAAGCGATCATCCTTTCAATGACGAAAGATGAACGGGACAATCCAAACATCATCAATGGCTCGCGAAGAAAAAGAATTGCCAACGGCAGCGGAACGACGATCCAGGAAGTGAATAAACTATTGACACAGTTCACCGAAATGCAGAAGATGATGAGGAACTTTACCAAAGGAAAAAGTTTTGCAAAGATGATGGGTCAGAGGCTGGGACGATAAGAGAGTAAATCAAAAGAAATACATAAACTAATCAGCAGTAATAAAGGAGTAACACAGTGGCAGTAAAAATCAGATTACAACGCGGCGGAAAAAAGAAACAACCGGTCTACCGTATCGTTGCAGCAGATTCACGGTATAAACGCGATGGACGTTTCTTGGAACGTCTTGGTCAATACAATCCGAGCACCAATCCTATCACGATCGATCTTAAAGAAGGTCGTGTGATGTACTGGCTTGGTGTCGGTGCAACACCAACCGATACGGTGAAGAATTTACTCAGCCGTAAAGGGATCATGCTAAAATGGACGCTGAAGAAAAAAGGTAAAGACGAAGCGACCATCACAGCAGAATTTGAAAAATGGTCAGCATCGCAACCCTTGAAACGCGAAAAAGAAATCGCTAAAAAAGCGCGTCGCAAAGTAGCGAAGAAAAAAGCTTCTGCTCCGGCTGCAAAAGAAGCACCGGCGGCATAGTTTTATCGGATAGAATCATCGTAGATACTTCGTCTTCTTACAACTAATACTGGAGGAAGCTATGCGTGAATTTCTTGAATATGTTGCAAAACAACTTGTTGATAATCCTGACGCAGTCCAGATCACTGAAGAGGAAAAGGACAACAAGATCATTTTTAAGATCAAGGTAGCTCAAGCGGATATCGGTAAGATTATCGGTAAACAAGGGCGGACAGCGCAGTCAATGAGAGTATTGTTGAGTGCCGTTGCTGCAAAATTGGGGAAAAGGGCGTTATTAGAAGTTGAAGACTAGTCCGATGAAGAAACAGCTTCGCGCAATTGCAAAACTCCGTAAAGTGTTCGGCTTGAACGGAGAGTTTAAGATCGATTCATATTCCCGTACAGCGGAAGAATTTGAATTGGTTGAAGACGTAGTGATGGGAATGACGGAACATTCCACGATTCCTTGCAAGATCGAGTCGGTAAAGATGCGCGGCGAAGAGATCTGTCTGAAGTTGATCGGAGTGGACGATAAAACCGCCGCTGATATGCTGCGCGGACAATTCCTCTTTGTTGAAGAATCAAAACGGAAAAAACTTTCCGATAAACAATTCTTCATTGATGAATTGATTGGATGTTCTGTAGTAGATGAGCGTGGAAAAGTGTTGGGAATGTTAAGCAGTATTGAAACATCTCCTGCGCACAAAGTCTATAATGTGCGAACATCGGCAGGATATGTGATGTTGCCGGCGGTTCCGGAGTTTATCGTAAATGTTGAAATAGAAAAGAAAAAGATCGTTGTTCGTCCGCCGGAAGGAATGTTTACCGGCGAAATGTTGTGATCGAACTGTGAGTATGAGAATAGATATTATTTCTGCTGTTCCGCAATTGCTTGAGTATCCGTTGAACGAAAGTATTTTGAAACGGGCGCAGCAGTATAATCTTGCAGAGATTGTTGTTCACGATCTACGGTCATACGCACACGACAAACATAAGATCATCGATCTTCCTCCGTATGGAGGAGGAGCAGGGATGATCCTGAAGCCGGAACCGATCTTTGAATGTATCGAGAAACTTCAGTCAGACCGATCATATGATGAAGTTATTTATGTAACAGCAGATGGTGACCGGTTCAACCAGAAAATGGCGAATCAATTGTCGTTGAAGAAGAACCTGATCATCCTGTGCGGGCATTATAAAGGGATCGATCAGCGGGTGAGAGAGACATTAATTACCAAAGAAATATCAATCGGTGATTATGTGTTGACAGGCGGTGAACTTGCAGCGATGGTGATCAGTGATGCAATAGTGAGATTGATTCCCGGTGTGATTGGAGACGGAGAATCGGCATTGACCGATTCGTTTCAAGACGGACTACTCGATGCACCAAGTTACACGCGCCCCGAAGAATTTAGAGGAATGAAAGTTCCGGAAGTATTGTTAGGCGGAAATCATAAAGAAGTGGCGAAGTGGAAAGAACAGCAGCGAAAAACAAAAACTGAGCAACGTAGAAAAGATTTGTTGTAATTGTTATAAAGTCATTGCGAGGAGTCCTGTTCTCAGGACGACGAAGCAATCTCCTTTTTGACGGAGGGGATTGCTTCATCCCGCTAAAGCGGGATTCGCAATGACACAGAGAAGAAAAATTAAAATACATTATTCAATCATCGTTCCGGAACAACGGGACAAAATATAAACGAGGTAGTTATGGACAAAATCAAATTAGTGGAAGCGGCTTTTGTTAAATCCGATCTTCCGGAATTCAAAGTCGGCGATATGCTGAATGTTCACGTTCGCGTTGTTGAAGGTGATAAAGAACGTATCCAGCAATATCAAGGAATTGTGATCGGCCGCCGCGGAGAAGGAATGGGCGCAACATTCACCGTTCGTAAAGTTTCTGACGGTGTCGGCGTCGAAAGAATTTTCCCGCTGCATTCACCCCGTATCGCAAAGATCGAAAGAGTAAAACAAGGTCAGACACGCCGTGCAAAACTTTTCTATCTGCGTGGAATGGCAGCGAAACAGATCCGACAAAAGACCGGTTCGAATCAATGAGTTCACCGATTCGTACCAGCCCGATATCGGTCTGGCGGGTTGGCGGACTTCGAGATTTGTATACTCAACCGCTGTATCGAACAATCAAAGGTTCCGCTTCGGCGGAACTTTTGTTTGATACCCCGTCCGTTCATTTCGATGCAATCATGAGCAACGAATTGGATGCTGCATTCACCACACCTGTTGATTATGCGCTGAACAGTTCGGGAATGATCCTGTATCCGAATATTGGCGTATCATCAACAGGATACAGCAATGTTGCACGTCTATATCTGCGAAAGAACCTGCAATTCATTACAACAATGGCTGTCGGAATTGTTTCAACGACCGATGTCGCGCTGACTCGTATCGTTCTCGGCGAAAAATATGATTCTGAACCGAAGATTGTTCCTGTTCTTGGATCGATCGATGAAATGTTGGCAAAAGCAGACTGCGCTCTCGTAACGAGAGAAATATTGTTGACGCTTCAAAGCGAGTTCCCGTTTATCGACGTTGTTGATGAATGGTCGGATATTACCGAACTGCCTTTTGTTCACTCATTCTGTATTGCTCGTAGTGAAAAATATTCAAAAGAGATTCAAACGATTCTGCATTCATCTATGGATGCAGGGCGCGATTCGATCGGGTCGATTGCTAATGAGATTGCAGCTGAAACAAACCGTTCAGCCGATCTAATCCAGAACTATCTTTCTCATTTTTCATACGGATTCGACGATTTATCTAAAACCTCGCTTGAAGAGTTTTTCCGAATGGCATTCTATTATGGGATGCTGGGTGATGTTCCGGAAATTAGGGTTGCCGATTAACAACAAGTTAGGTTGAATTCTTCATTGAAACTCTCCGTTTTTCAGTGTAATTTGAACTAATGTTAAAAAATCTTCTCATAAAGAACTATGCACTGATCGAAGAAATCTCGGTTGATTTTTCTTCGGGTCTAACAATAATCACCGGTGAAACGGGTGCAGGAAAATCCATTCTTATTGATGCGCTTGGATTATTGCTTGGTGAACGTGCAAGTACTGAGATGATCCGAACCGGAGCAGAAAAAGCGATTGTTGAAGGAGTTTTTCTTGTCAAAGGAATCAAACAGGTCGCTGATATTTTACGCGGAAGTGAAAATGATATTACAGAAGAAATAATTGTTCGAAGAGAATTGACCACCAAAGGACAGAGCCGTTGTTTTGTAAATGACTCACCGGTTTCTGTTTCACTTCTTAAAGAGATTGGTGACGTGTTGGTTGATCTTCACGGACAGCATGAACACCAATCATTATTGCGACCTGAAACACACATTGATTTTCTTGATGATTTTGGCGGCTATGAAAAAGAAATAATATCGTATCAAACAGTATTTCGTTCGCTAGCAGAATTGACTTCAAAGAAACGCGAACTGCAGAATCAAGAAGATCAGCTAAAAGCAAAAAAATCATTATATGATTTTCAGATCAAAGAAATCGACGCAGTAAATCCTCAGCCCGGCGAGGAAGATCAGTTGGAATCCGAACTGAAGATATTGGAGAATACGGAAAAACTGAGCGAACTGACCAGCGGAATTCACAAGCTGCTATATGAAGATGAAGTATCAGTACGTGATAGTCTGATAAAAGCACGGAAGATGTTGGAACAATTAACTGAGATCGACGGAACGTTTCACGAATCTGTTGGCGAAGCGCGTTCTGCAGAAGTCATCGTCGAAGAATTATCAAAGCAAGTTCAAAACTACGCATCAAGAATAGAATTCAATCCTGAACGGCTGGAAAAGATCCGTGAACGACTCGGTGCACTTTCTTTGTTGAAGAAAAAATACGGTGGAACGATTGATCTGTTGATCGAATTTCGGAAAAAGATCGGTGAAGAATTTAAATTTGCAGAAAACTTTGATGTTGAGCTTTCAAAATTAGAAAAAGAGCTGGAATCGCTTCGAACAGACTGCGGTGCAAAGGCGAATCTTCTTTCGCAAAAACGAAAAGAAATTTCAAAGAAATTGGAGCAGGCAATTATTTCTTCCATTGCTGATCTTGGCATTCAGAAAGCAAAATTTACTACGGTGATTCAGCAGCGGACGGTCGACAAATCCAACTCAGCACTTTCGGTAAAAGTCGGAAATCAATTGGTTGAAGCAACTTCAAAAGGCGTTGACCATGTTGAGTTCTTCATCTCAACGAACGTTGGGGAAGATATAAAACCGCTGATAAAAGTCGCTTCGGGCGGTGAAGTTTCACGCATTATGCTTGCATTAAAAGGAGCACTTGCCGATTCCGATAAGACTCCACTGCTGATCTTTGATGAAATTGATACCGGTGTCAGCGGACGAATCGGACAATCGGTTGGCTTAAGTTTGAAGAAACTTTCAAAGCATCATCAGGTGATTGCAATAACGCATTTGCCTCAGATTGCCGGACTTGCCGATTCTCATTTTGCAGTAGAGAAAATTGAGGCAAACAAAAAAACAATAACGAGTCTTCGGAAATTGGAAAATGATGAACGTATTAAAGAAGTTGCAAAACTTCTAAGCGGTTCAGATGTTACTGAAGCTGGTTTGAAATCTGCAAAAGAATTAATGGGAATAAAATAGACAATGCCTCTTTTTTTAACAAATTCATTAACCAGAACCAAAGAAGAATTCAAACCGCTCACTGACGGAATTGTACGGATGTACGTTTGCGGTCCGACAGTGTATGGACTTTCACATCTTGGTCATGCAAAAAGTTATGTCTCGTTCGATATTATCGTTCGGTATTTGCGATACTTAGGATATAAAGTTACATACGTTCAAAACATCACCGATGTTGGTCATTTAACGGACGATGCGGACGAAGGTGAAGATAAAATTGCAAAACAGGCAAAACAGGATAAACTTCATCCGATGCAGGTTGTGGAATTATACACACGAGCGTATTTTGAAGATATGGATGCTCTAAATATTTTGCGTCCTGATATTTCACCAAGAGCGACCGGACATATTCCCGAACAAATTGAGATGACACAACAGCTTTTGGAAAAAGGATTTGCGTACGAAGTGAATGGTTCAGTCTATTTTGATGTCAGTAAAGATCCTTCCTACGGGAAATTATCCGGAAGAGTTGTAGAAGATGCAGAGAGTGGAACTCGCGTTGACGTAAAATCAGAAAAGAAACATCCTGCAGATTTTGCATTATGGAAAAAAGCGGAAGCAAATCATATCATGCAATGGCATTCGCCATGGGGATTGGGATTTCCGGGATGGCATATTGAGTGTTCCGCAATGTCCATGAAATATCTCGGCGAAACGTTTGATATTCACGGCGGCGGAATGGACAATCAGTTTCCCCATCACGAATGCGAGATTGCTCAAAGTGAAAGTGCTACAGAAAAACCATTTGTAAAATATTGGATGCATAATAACCTTGTGACGGTGAATGGAAAAAAAATGGGTAAATCCTTGGGGAATTTTATTACCCTGATCGATGCATTCAAAAAATTTGAGCCAATTGTCATCCGTTTCTTTATATTACAAAGTCACTATCGCAGTACGCTGGATTTCAGCGAGCCGGCAATTGAAGGAGCGGCAAAAGGATTGGAGAAATTAAGGAGTACGGTTTCTCGTTTGCGGGCTGAGATTGATAAGAAACGAACAGGTTCAATGGACTTCAAAGAAAGATTAAAGGATTATCGTAAACGATTTTTTGATGCAATGAACGATGATTTTAATGCGCCGCTGGCAATCGGAGTATTGTTCGAACTTGTCCGCGAGACGAATGAACTTCTTTCTGATGCACAGAATGCTTCCGGTGAATTCCTTGAAAAATTGAATGAGTTCTTTACTACTGCTTCTGAAACTGTTCTTGGTATTACACTTGCAACTCAAGTCTCTTCATCAGCGGGGCTTGAATCTTCTCTTGTTGATCTGTTGATTGCAACACGCAATGAAGCAAGAAAAGCAAAACAATTTGCACTGTCAGATAAGATCCGAGATGATCTTAAATCAATCGGAATTCTGATTGAGGATACAAAAGATGGTACAACGTGGAAAAAGATATAAGTCGGATTTTAAATATTAGTCAGGACATCTAATGAAAAAAATACTATTCGCCGTTGTTATCGCAGCAAGTCTCATACCGGCGGTTGCACAAAATTCCGCGGGTGATGCCGCCAACATCGAGCCTCGATATATTATCGATACACCGACTGCCGGACTCTTAAAGCGTGGCGCATTTTCTCTTGAATCAAATTTCTTTCAGGATGGCGGATTGATGTTCGGATTATATGCCGGTGCACTTGATCGTTTGACATTCGGAATTTCGTACGGCGGAGTTGGTATTATCGGAAAATCAAGTGCGACGATGCAAAAACTTCCCGGTGTGATGGTAAAGTACAGGTTGTTCGATGAATCCGAAGCAATGCCCGCAATTGCATTTGGTTTCGACTCACAAGGAAAAGAAACGTACATCGATTCGTTGGAACGGTTTACAATCAAGTCCCGGGGAATTTTTGTCGCGGCAAGTAAAAATTATTCATTCCTTGGTTTCTTAAGTTTTCATGGCGGAGTGAATTGGAGTATGGAAAAGAAAGATGGCGATAAGGATATGGATACATTTGTTGGAATTGAAAAATCGATCGGACAGGAAATCTCGTTCATTACTGAATATGATTTTGGTTTTAACGACAGTCATGTGGTTGGGCAAGGAAAGGGGTATTTAAATGCGGGACTTCGGTGGTCGCTTGCCAATGGGTTAGCACTTGGTTTTGACCTTAAAAATATTGTGAAAAATCAACAAAATATGACATTCGGAAATCGGACTTTAAAGGTTGAATATGTGCGAACTTTTTAGCGCAATTTTTTGACTTTTCCTGTTCAATTCTGTAATATATATTGTAATGAAATCTAATAATAATCAGCTTGCCTATTAAACCTTCGCTACAAGAACTACATCTACATTGAAAGCCTTACTGCTTTGTTGTACATTGTAAGGAATGATTTTCTTCTTTTGACTGTTCATAAAAGCAGACAATAACCAAAGAGGTGCGCTATGAAATCTGTGCGGAATTCATTATTTCTATTTTCAACAGTTCTGTTGTTCTCCGGTTGCTATACAGAACTTGCAACGGTTGAACAAAATGATCGTGAATATGTATATGATGCTGATACGACATTTGAAGAAGGTTCAACAACAGTTAACAATCATTATTATTTAGATGATAGTTATCGTCGGTCCCGTCTACGTGCATCATTCCATTATTATTATCCAGAAAATAATTCTTGGATTGGCGCATATTATAATTCCTATTTTAATGATCCGTATTGGGGAATGAGACCATGGTCGTGGGCATATGATCCGTGGTATGGATATTATCCCGCAACAACATGGTGTTATACCCCACCATATTATGATCCTTGGTATCCCCATTATCCTTATGGCGGGTATTATCCGGTATATTATCCCAATCCGGTTTATGTAAGTACTCAGCCGGCAACACCGCCACGAATTCGAACAGAAGGGTCATCTCGAGATGGTAATAGAACCGATGTTCGTTCCAGGCCGATTGTCACACCATCGACCGAAACACCGGTAACAACTACACGAACAAGAGGAGGAGTTGACAAAGAAGTAGTTCCCTCTCAGACACCAGTGAGAACAAGAGGTAACGATGTATCATGGTGGGATAGAAAAGATAAAGAGCAGCCTAAAGAGGTAAGACCTGTTGAAAGACCAAGAACCGTTCGTAATCCAAATGTTTCTGAAAAACAAAAGAGAGGAAATGAAGAAGCTGTTTCAACCGATCGGCCACGTGAAGTAAGAAAACCAACAGTTTCACCAACGACAAAACCATCAACACCAAAGAAAGAATCACGACCTGCTGATCGTCCGCGTGAGAGCAGACGTCAATCATATAATCCGCCGCCGCAACAATCTTCATCATCTGCACCAGCATCATCAAGAGGTAGCAGCAGTTCATCAACATCATCGTCATCAGGCAGCAGAAAGAGAAATTGATATGCGATACTCAATGAAATTAAATATTCTCTGTTCGATCATTGCTCTGTTTTTTGTCAGCGGATGTTATACTCAATTGATGACGCCTCAAGATTATATGAAGGTCCGAACCCAGCAATCAGCTGTTCCTTTTGCGGACAATTCATATTCAATAAATTATAATCAGTCGTGTACATCATGTCATTCTGTTGCGGAACTTAATGAGCGTTCAGAGGAATTGGAATATTATGGTGTTCGAACTGTTCACGACGGGATTGCATTATCGAATCGGTTATGGGTGAGTGATAATACAAATCCAGATGAAATTTATTATGCGCCTGAACCAATTTTTTGGCCTGCACCGAATACCCCTATTAATCCATGGTGGGTTCCTCCGGTTTCCGTTATTACTACACCGACTCAGCCGACCAAAGGAAGCCGACCAAGAACTAATGGTCCGACACGAGATGGTTCAACGCGCGGTGAAAAAGATAAACCAATTTCATCACCAACAACAGCTCAACCAACTACTCCCGTTGGAGGAACAACGACAACACCTGTTACGACTGCACCGGCACCTGCAGTAACAATTACACCGGCTCAATCATCAACGACTCCTTCGCAACCAACAGAAAGCGGACGCACACGGGATACGAGCAGTGATGGAAATACAACAACTACGACCAAAACAAGAAGCGAAGGTTCCTCCAGAGATTCCAGCGGCGGAGCCAGACCGCGTTAACATTACGAGGTAATTTATGGAAAAATTTAAAATTTTAATTCTAATCACTATAATTATCAGCATACCATTATTTGCACAATTCTCAGAAGATGCAGTTCGATATTCAGCGCGCGGCAGCGGTGTCGGTACACGCGCTTTAGGAATGGGAAATGCATATATCGGGGTGTCGGATGATTACAGTGCAACATTTTGGAATCCTGCAGGGCTTGCACAAATGCGACGGCTTGAGGTAATGGGGGGTATTTCCAATGTGGGATTTGCCAATGATGCTACATTTTATTCTGCGAAAAAAAATGCAACGACATCTGCAACGTCGCTTGATAATCTCGGATTTGTTTTTCCATTTCCCACGCTGCAGGGAAGTTTAGTTTTTGCATTTGGATATAATCGGATTTCTGATTTTGCAAATGCTTCTAAATTCGACGGATTTAATAATCAAAGTTCAATTATCCCTTCATTACAAACATCGGCTACAGATGATCCTTCCGGTGAATTTGATATCCCATTCAATTTATTCTTAACGAACACGAACGGATATACTTCGATTCAACAAAATGTGAACCAAAGTGCTACCAAAAAGGAGAGTGGAAATCTTGGTCAATGGTCTTTTTCCGGTGCGATTGATATTGAAGAGAATATTTCTTTCGGTGTTTCACTGAACATTTATTCCGGAAAGTACGACTATACGCGAAATTTTCTTGAGTCAGACAATTCCAATCTATATAATTATAATGCTTCACAGGCTATCTCATCCGATTCCGCATATTTGCGATTTAACAAATTCTATTATGATAATTATTTAAGTGCAGAATTAAGCGGCAGCAATATTACAATGGGATTGATGTACCGTTCGGATTTTTTCCGGTTTGGTCTTGTCGGCAAAGCTCCATCATCTATAAAGGTCAGCGAAACATATACGAATGAAGGACAAAGTGTGTTTGATGCAGGGACTTGGTCAGATAAAAATCCGGCAGGAAAATATTCTTATACTGCGAATAACGAATATACGGTACACTCTCCGTGGACATTTGGTGCAGGAGGATCGGTATATGTTACAACACATTTGTTACTTGCGGCCGATGTTGAATATACGGACTGGACGCAAATTGAATGGGTGGATAATTTTGATCTTGAAAAAGGGAATACCACTCTTCAATCTGCTTTTCGTGCTACAACCAATATTCGTCTTGGGGCTGAATTTGACATTCCATCGACTGACGTGAAGGTGCGTGGCGGATATTCTTTGACACCATCCCCATATAAAAATGATCCAAGTTCATTTGACCAGACAATGTTTACCGGTGGCGTTGGAATTCTTCTCCAACGAAATGTTTCACTGGATGGTGCCGTCGCCTTTGGTTCATTTAAATCATTTAGAAATCAATACTCATATCCAATCAATACATCGAGAACCGATGAATCGATAGCTACTTCACTGGTCAATTTCACTGTAAGCTATCGATTCTAGTAAATTCAAATAATAGTTGCGTCAAAAACGCCGCTTTCAAGCGGCGTTTGTATTTTATAGTTGAGTTTGGACTATACTTTCAATAGTTTATGTCAATAATTTGAAGTTAATGTTGGGGAGTCATCAATGTTTGGCAAAAAACCTTCTGTAGATCCGCAAGGACAAGAAAAAGAACAGATATCGAAATTTTTACGTCAGGCTGATGAACTTGTTAGGGTGAAAAATTTTGACGGGGCATTGAATGCAACCCGCAAAGCATTGGCAATCGATCCGAAACACACGCTTGCCCGTTCATTTCAACAGCGAATTCTGCTGATCCAAAAACAAAGTGAACCAGTTGAAGAAGCTGCATCGAAAGGACCTTCTCCCGAAGAGGTAAATCAAAGAATTTCACTTCTTTTTTCGGCAGCAGAACAATTGATCGGGAAGAGAGAATATCAGGAAGCGCTGACAAGAATTGCGGAAGTATATCAACTTGAGCCCGGTAGTCATTATGCCAGAGCATATTCCGACAGAATAGAACAATTGATCATGGAAGATGATCAGCGCGGTATCAGCAAGTTTGGGAAACCTATTATTCCGAACCAAATGGTTGTTCAGAACGCTTCGTCGCCGCAGAGCGAACGAGGAAGTTTGATGATGTATGAAGAAATGTTGAAGGAATATTGGTTCGACGGAAAAATCTCACCTGAAGAAGAAAATGAACTTAAAGCTGTCCGGGATATCTTTGCTATTACAACGGAAGAACATAAAACGATTGAGAATAAAGTAAAACTCGAATCATATATCGAGGCTCTTCGTCTTGCATGGAAAGACGGCGTGATAAGCGAAATGGAACGACAAGTACTTGATATGATGCGGAAACGATACAGCATCACTGCAGATGAACACTTAAAACTGGAAGACAGTGTGCGTGAAGCGAAACGAGGAACGAAACCAAAAGCAAGAATTCTTGTTGTTACTGCAGATAAAGAACTGCTGGCGAACATAACGAGAACATTACAACAGCGGCATTATGAAGTTGTCCATGCAAGCCGAGCTGAAGACGCATTACATTCAATGGCAAAACAAATCCCTGAATTGATCATCAGTGAAGTGATATTTTCCGCCGGAGCTATGGATGGGTTTGAATTTTTTGAGAGTGTACAAAAACATTCTTCGTTGGAAAATGTGCCGTTCTTTTTTCTCGCTGAAACAAAGAATCAAAATATCATTCGCGCTGCTCTTCGAATGGGATTTGATCTTTATCTGACAAAACCAGTCGATGTAGATCTGCTTGTTGCAGGAGTGGACGGAAGATTGTTAGCAAAATAATCGCTTGCACCATATCCTAATTTTACGGATGTTAAGCCATTGACTGTTTACCATGTTGGTTTTTTATTGAACTCCGCTGATTCATGTACAACAAGATCTTCACAACCATTGTAGTAATATCCGCAGGTTTTCTTTCATTCCTTCTGCTGAACTTGTTGTTCCCTCTGCCTGAACAAAAATCATACTCGCTCGTCATCTATGATCGAAACAACACCATGCTCAATGCATTTCGAACTACCGATGGTATGTGGCGGATTAGAACTCGTCCAGAAGAAATTCCGATTCGATTAAAAGAAATTTTACTTTGGAAAGAAGACCGTTATTTTTATTATCATTTTGGTGTTAATCCACTATCGTTAGCAAGAGCTGTGGCGCAAAATCTTTACAACAAAAAAAGAATATCTGGGGCGTCAACAATTACCATGCAAGTTGCTCGGATGCTTGAGCCGAAAGAACGGACGTACGGAAATAAGATCATTGAAATATTTCGAGCTCTGCAATTGGAATGGCAATACTCTAAAGACGAGATACTCGCCATGTATCTTTCGACGGTTCCGCTTGGCGGAAATATTGAAGGATTACAGACAGCGGCAATGATCTATTATCAAACACCGTTGGAGCGATTGAATGTTGCACAGATCGTGGATCTAATCCTTGTGCCGAATGATCCCAATGATCTCCGTCCGGACAGAAACAGTGAAATATTGTATCAAGAAAGAATGTTAACTGTTCAGCGTTTCGCCAGATCAGGAATATTTAGCGAAAAAGATTATGTGATTCTGGAAAAATCCCGCACATCTGTCACTCGAAATGTTTTACCGAAACTTGCTCCGCATTTTTCGCTCCGAATCAAAGAACTCTATCGTTCGGAGGATGAAATACACAGTTCGCTTGATCTGAAGATCCAGCAATCTGCAGAAAAACTGCTGCAGAATCATATGCGGATATGGAAACAACGGGAAGTGAATAATGGCGCAGTAATCGTGATCGATAATGCTACAATGGAAGTTGCAGCGTATGTCGGTTCTGAAAATTTTTCCGATTCATTGCATGGAAGTCAGGTTGACGCAGTGCGGGCAATACGCTCACCGGGTTCTACGTTGAAACCATTCCTCTACGCTCAGCAAATGGATAACGGTACGATTACGCCAAAATCCCGTCTGCTAGATATTCCGTACGATGATGAAGGTTTTGTTGCGGAGAATTACGACAAATCGTTCAGCGGATTTGTGTATGCCGATGATGCGCTGCGGCGGTCGTTGAATGTTCCGATGGTGTACCTGCTTCGGGATGCAAGTGTTCCGGAATTCGTTTCGTTCTTAACGAGTGCGGGAATCCATTCGTTGGAATCACAGAAAACCAGAGTTGGACTAAGTATGATCCTCGGTGGATGCGGCGTTACACTGGAAGAATTAACACGCGCGTATGCAATGTTTCCGGGTGGTGGAGTGTTCCGAATGCCGTCGTATAAAAAAGTCTCGCAGAATATATCATTCAACCCTCAAAGAGTATTCTCGCCTTCAGCTGCATTTATGGTGACGAATATTCTCTCCGGTCTCGACCGACCTGATCTTCCGAATAATTTTGAGTCTGCAAAAAATCTGCCGAAGGTAGCATTTAAGACTGGAACCAGTTACGGCAAACGCGATGCGTGGTGTATCGGATATTCGTCGGAATATACGATTGGAGTGTGGATTGGAAATGTGACGAACAAAGGGAATCCTGAGCTTTCGGGAAATAAGTCGGCAACACCATTATTAATTGATATTTTTAATTTCATCTCTTCTTCGAAGAAGAAATCCATTTTGCCAATGCCTAATGATGTTCAATACCGCGAGGTGTGTGCAGTGAGCGGAAAAATTCCCACGGATGTGTGCAGCGACAGGATCGACGATCTCTATTCGATAACACACTCACTGAATGTATTTTGTGATATCGATAAAGAATTTACCGTTGCACAAAATGGGAAAATGTGTTTTTGTCCTTCGTGTGTAGAACGGCATTCATATACAACAAAAATTTTCCGTGATTTTCCTCCAGCACTTGTGAATTTTTGGAAGCGAACGGATCATCGGTATTCTACGCCGCCGCCACATAATCCGGAATGTTCACGCTTATTTGTAGGAACCGGGCCAAAAATAATCACCCCTTCAGAACGAATGACTTACTTGATCGTTTCGGACAATCAAAAAATTTCGCTTCAAGCCAGCTCTGGAGTGGATGTCAAATCGCATCTCTGGTACCTTAATCAACACTATCTCGGCAGAAAAAAAGTAGGAGAAACTGTGTTCTTAACACTGCATGCCGGACTGTATACCGCGCGTTGTATTGACGACAAAGGAAGATCATCATCGGTGAATTTTACTGTTAAAAAAATCATGTAATCATCTCTAGGAGAATTTATGAATTTCTGCAAACATCTCTGCATCATTCTCTCTTTCGCTGTTTTTTCTTCATGTTCTGTGTTTGATTCCGAGTCATTGAAGATATCATCACTTCCTCATGGCATCGTACCGGCAAACAATGTTTTTGAATTTAATTTTTCCCGCCGGATTGTCTCTGCCGATTCCGTCGGTGTTTGGACAACAACACCATATGTTGAATTTTCCCCAACGATTGAAGGAAAATTTATCTGGCAGGATTCGACCAGACTGGTATTTACTCCCGATGCCCCTTTGCCCGGAGATCAACGTTTCAAAGGGGAATTAAATGTCAGCCTTTTAAAGAACATTTCTGGTGCATCAACATTCAGCGGAGATGATGAATTTGAGTTTTCTACGGAACAATTTTTCATGAAAAGCGCTGAATTCTTTTATGACAGGATCGGCGCACAGCGGGTTGTGGGAGTAAAGGCAAATCTTGAATTTACATACGCCGTTAATCCCGATGATGTGCGCAAATATTTGAAGATCGATATCGACGGGGTGCAGCATTCCGACGTGCGGGTGATGACAACGACAGTGGGTAAAATAATCCCGATCGAATTAGGTTCGATGACGCAGTTAGAAAAACCGCGCACGATCAACGTCTCATTCAACAATGAACTGAAATCATCGGAAACGAATACGACGATTACGATGAATGTGCCGTTCGTCTATAAGCTTCCGGGATTGGAAGAGTTGAAGATATATGGACACGAATTTGGTTTTGATGGTTCCGACAGCTGGATCACGATCAAAACTTCGCAAGAAATTGATCTAAGAAATGTTAAACAATTTATCACGCTTGAACCTTCGCGTACATTTAATATTGAGAAAAGCGAAGGAAGAGGGTTTACACTCCGCGGCAAATTCGAACCGGGATCGACATTCCAGTTGAAAGTGAAGAAAGGGATCGAAAGTGTGCTTGGAGCAAAATCTCAGAATGACTATGATGCTGATATTGTGATCGGAAATATCCAGCCATCAATTCGTTTTGCATCGGCTGGAATGTACATGCTGCTGGGAGGTGCAAAAAGTGTCGATATCCGCACGATTAATACGCCGAAGCTGAAAGTTTCCGTCAGCCAGATCTTTCAGAATAATCTGACCTTTTTTTTGGCAAGCGGGAGAAGTTATGACTATGATTATTCTGAGGATGAAGACGGGGAAGGTTCGTATCACCGATATTATCGTTTTTATGTGAGCAATTTTGGAAAGCAGCTGGAGACCAAAGAATTAGATATTCCTTCCACAAAGAACAAAGAAATTTCTACTCAGATCGATCTTGTTCCGTATCTCAACAATGGGAGGAAAGGTTTTTATCTGGTGGAGGTATTCAATCCGGAACAGACATGGAAACGAACATCAAAATTGATCTCCATTTCCGATATTGGATTGATTGTAAAACGAAGCGAGCAAGTGCTTCATGTCTTTGCGGTGAGTTTGGAGACAAATAAACCGTTAGGCAATGTGACGATTGATTTGATCTCATACAATAATCAGTCGATGGCTTCGGCTCAAACGAACGGTGATGGGATGGTGGAGTTTAAAAATTTTGCTGAACTAAGCAAAGAATTTACTCTGAACATTGTAACAGCACGAAAAGGAGAAGATTTTAATTTTATTGCACTGAATGATTACCGTGTTGAGACTTCCCGATTTGACGTTGCCGGAAAATATGACACCAAAGGAATGTACGATGCATTTATGTATGGCGATAGAAATCTCTACCGACCAGGCGAAAAGATCTTCGTCAGCGGTATCATCCGAAATTTGAACAACGATCTTCCTGCAAACCTTCCAGTTCGGATCAAGATATATAATCCGAGAGGGGCAATGCTGACAGAGCTTAAACAAAATTTGAATGAGGAAGGATCGTTCGAGATATCGTACACAACCCCAATGACATCGCAAACAGGAACATACCGTTTTGATCTACAAACGGGTGATGAATCATTTCTTGCATCTCACAATGTGAGCGTAGAAGATTTTGTACCGGACCGATTGCGAGTAAACCTTGCTACTTCGAAAGAATCGTTGAAACCTGGAGATAAAATATCATACGATTTGCAGGCATTCAATTTCTTTGGTCCACCGGCATCGAACCGCCATTGGGAATTTGAAGGGACATTCACGATCGTTCCATATCAATCAAAACAGTTCTCCGATTTTAGATTCTATGATGACAATGCGACTAATTATTCTTCAGAACCACTCGTAAAAGAAGGAGAAACAGACGAAGAGGGGAAGGCGCAATTTGACTTCACAGTACCGCGAGACGTAACGTCGCAGGGATTGCTCCGTGCCCGTGCGCGCGTTGCAGTATTCGATGAATCCGGCCGTCCTGTGTATCAACTTGCACAAACAACAGTGTATCCAAAAGAGTATTATATCGGAGTAAAGAACAGCGCCGGATATTATGTCAATCCAAATACTCCTCAAAAAGTCCAAATTGTTGCTGTGGATGCAGGTGATGTTCCCATTAAGGGATTTACAGCGCACATGGAAGTGATTCGTGAAGAGTGGCATTCCGTTCTTCGTGTCCGAGCCGACGGCGGAGGACTGCGTTATATTTCTGAAAAACGTGAGGTTCTTGTCAGTGCTCAGGATATTGTTCTTGATGGCAAACCTCGGGATGTTTCATACAGCGTTCCGCATTCCGGTGAATATGTTGTTCGCATTTCAAAAGCGGGAGAGAGTGGATATAATCAATTTGGATTTTATTCATACAGCTGGGCTACAACCGATATAACATCATTTCAGATTGATCCGGAAGCGCGTGTGGATATTGTTCTTGATAAAAAAGTATATGCACCGGGAGAAAATGCAAAAGCATTGTTCATGACGCCCTTTGACGGGACACTGCTTGTCACCGTTGAACGGAACAAAGTATTCACGTATCAGTATCTTGAAACAAAAAACAACACCGCTTCAATGGATATTGATATTGAAGATGCCTATTTACCCAATGCGTACGTATCGGCAGTGTTGTTTAGAAAGGTAAAAGGTCTGAATATTCCTCTTCTTGCGGGACATGGATTTGAGCCACTGATGGTCGAACGAGCATCCAACAGGTTTACCGTTTCCATTGAAGCGCCGGAAAAAATACGACCGAAACGGAAGCTGACAATCACGGTGAATGTCGGTGACGAGAAAAATGTTTTTGTTACTCTGGCTGCGGTTGATGAAGGGATATGCCAGGTAAAGAATTATCAAACGCCGAATCCCTATTCCTATTTTTATGCAAAAAAAGCGTTGGAAGTGGAGACGTTCGATTTCTTCAAAGATCTTATTAATGAACCGGAACAGCGTGGAAGCAGCACCGGAGGTGGTGATGATGCAATGATCGCCAAACGGGCGAATCCGCTGGGCGTTCAGCGGTTCAAACCGGTTTCATTATGGTCAGGAATATTAAAAACGAACAGTGACGGTAAGGCGGAAGTGACGCTCGATATTCCGGAGTTCAACGGCGAATTACGATTGATGGCACTGGCATATAAAGGAGACCGATTCGGCTCAACGCAAAAAGCAATGAAAGTTGCCGATCCGGTCGTACTTTCTCCGTCACTGCCGCGATTTGTGAGTCCCGGCGACATCATCACAATGCCGATCAATGCATTCAACACAACGGATAAGCCGGTTTCTCTGAAATTTGAGATCGTAACGGATGGCCCGATCAAAGCCGAACAAAAATCGGTTTCGTTGGAACTGTCGGCAAATCAAGAAAAATTTGTAAACGTTCCGCTGAAAGCGACCGAACAAATCGGCAAAGCAACAATAACAGTACGAACATCTGCATTTGGCGAAACGATTGAATCGGTGACCGAACTTCCTGTTCGTCCGATCTCTCCATATGTGACAGAAAGTGTTTCCGGATTTGTTGAAGGAGGAAAGACATTTACACATGATATGCAGAATGTATTTTTAGAATATGGACGACAGTCATATGTAACGCTTTCACCTTTTCCTGTCGCAAATTTTGCCAAAGAGTTGAAATATCTTATCGGCTATCCCCACGGCTGTTTGGAACAGACAACATCCAAAGCGTTCCCGCAGATCTATCTGCGCGATATTGCATTGCTGCTTGATCCTTCCATCTTAAGTAAAGGAAGTCCGACCTATTTCGTTAATGAAGCGATTACCAAGATCAGTACCATGCAGCGTGATGACGGTTCGTTTGATTATTGGCCGGGTGGAGGATATTATAACGGCTGGACATCGGTCTACGCAACGCACTTTCTTGTAGAAGCAAAAAAAGCTGGATATCAAGTTCCTGAAGCGACACTAAAGGGGGCATTAAATTCGCTATATGGGATTGCACGAAGCAAAGGGATCTACGATTATTATTATTATGAGAATAATGCAACAAAGATCAAGCGAATTGCCGATAAGAGCGCCATCTATGCTCTGTATATTCTCGCGCTTGCTGGTCAGCCGGAGAAATCGGTGATGAGTTTCTATCGGACGAATGTTGATCTGCTCACTAACGATACGAGATATTTGCTCGGCGGTGCATATGCGCTTTCGGGAGACAGAAAAGCATCACTGGAGATAATGCCTCCACAATTCATAACGGAAGAAGTACAGCGGACATCGGGACAGTTTTTTGATTCGCCCATTCGTTCGACTGCAATTATTGCGAACATTTTACTTGAAACAGATCCGAACAATGTAAATGTTGCGCGATATCTGGAACATTTGTCCGGTCAATATCAACATTCCTATTGGTTCAGCACGCAGGATAATGCATTTACGCTGCTCGCATTCGGCAAAGCGGCTCGTCTTGCTGGTGCGGGAGGAAAAATCGAAGCGACACTTTCTGCCGAAGGGAAAAAGATCAATTACACCGGCGGGAATAAACGATATGATCTTGTCTCAGCAAACGGTCAAATTTCCCTTTCCGTTAAAGGGGAAGGAAGATTATATTATTCCATTGTCACCGAAGGAATCCGCAGCGACGGGAAAGTAAGGATCGAAGATAAGAATCTTCGTGTAAGAAGGGAGTTTTTTGACCGGAACGGATCAGGAATTAATCTTGATGCGGTGAAACAAAATTCGTTGATCGTGGTAAAACTTACTTTGCAGTCAGAAATAAATGAGTTGGATAATGTTGCGATCTCTGATCTTCTCCCGGCAGGATTCGAGATCGAAAATCCCCGGTTGACGGAAACAACGGAGTACAATTTTATCAGAAATGCATCGACTCCGGAATATGTCGATATTCGGGATGATCGGATCAACTATTATACAAACTTCAATGGATCAAGAGTGAAAACATTCTATTATATGGTCCGTGCAGTCAGCAAGGGAGAGTTTCAGTATGCGCCGATCGTCGCAGAAGCAATGTATGACGGCAATTATTATTCGGCGAACGGACGAAGAACATTAAAGGTTGTTGATTAAACATCACATACGTAACAAATGGAAAAGGAAATTGCTCGTGAAAAAACATGACATCATCTCCTTGCTCATTCAGCAGTTGGAAGAATCCTACCATAAAAAATCATGGCATGGAACGAATCTTCGCGGTTCAATCCGAGGATTGTCGCTCGAGCAGATTTGCTGTCGGCCATCATCCAAACGTCATAATATTTGGGAAGTGGTTGTCCATTGCGCATACTGGAAATATATCGTGCGGCGGAGATTGACCGGCGAGAAACACGGTTCATTTCCATTAAAAGGGAGTAACTTTTTCAAACGTCCTGTCGAAAAAAGTGAATCTGCATGGAAAAATGATGTTCGATTACTTGATGAAATGCATTATCTTCTAGTGGAAGTGGTAAAAAAACTTTCGCATTCCGATCTGAATAAAAATCCAAAGGATAGTAAATTCACCAATCTGCAAACCATCACCGGTATTGCAATGCACGATGTGTATCATGCAGGACAAATTCAGTTATTAAAGAGATTACAAAAATAAATGATTCTGGAAATTCTAAACCCTAAACCCTAATACCTAACTTCTGTTCTATGAATCAATTTTTAAAACCATCGCTTAATTGGCTTCTCATTTTTGTTCCTATCGCTATTATCGGAGAATATGCGTTCCATATTTCGCCGACAACACTGTTCCTTTTCTCATGTATTTCGATAATCCCTCTTGCAGGCTGGCTTGGAAAAGCAACAGAACATTTAGCAGAAAAGACAGGCGAAGGGATCGGGGGATTGCTTAATGCAACCTTCGGTAATGCGGCAGAATTGATCATTGCGCTGATGGCTTTGCAGGCGGGATTATATGATGTGGTGAAGGCATCGATAACCGGATCGATCATCGGAAATATTCTTCTTGTGCTCGGCGCATCTTTTCTTGCCGGAGGATTGAAATTTAAGAAACAAAATTTTAACGCGGGCGGCGCGCGTTCTCTTTCAACAATGCTGACGCTGGCATCGATTGGACTTATTGCTCCTGCGGTGTTTCATTATTTTGGCGGAAAAGATATTGCCGACAGGGAAGCAGATCTCAGTTTGGAAATAGCGATCGTTCTTGTAATTACCTATGCCCTCAGTCTCTTATTTTCATTAAAGACACATAAACAATTATTTGTCGGAGAAGTATCTGAAATTGCAGAAGTGAGCGAAGGAAAACATCAGCATTGGAGTTTAACGAAATCACTTTCCGTGCTTGGTATCGCAACATTCTTTATTGCTTGGATGAGTGAGATCCTTGTCGGATCGGTGGAAGTTGCCGCTCATTCTCTTGGAATGACGAGTATCTTTGTCGGCGTGATCGTCGTAGCGATCATTGGTAACGCAGCTGAACATAGCACTGCAATTCTTGTTGCGATGAAAAACAGAATGGATTTGAGTCTGGGAATTGCGATCGGAAGCAGTATTCAGGTAGCAGTATTTGTTGCACCGGTCCTGGTGTTTGCAAGTTATGTGATGGGACCGAAACCGATGGACCTTGTCTTTACACCGATCGAAATTTTAGCAATTGCGCTTTCCGCGCTGATTACGGAACAGCTTGCCAGCGACGGTGAAAGTAATTGGTTCGAAGGTGTTCAGTTGATCTCGGTCTATATTATTTTTGCGCTGGTGTTTTATTTTTTGCCGGGATAAATTTTTAATGCATACAAAATCCTTTCAATACCATGTCTGAATTTTCAGAGTTTTGTAATACGATCTTAAATGACTAAACAACTTCAAGAAAAATTAGATCATCTTACAGAATTGACGAAGCAAAAAGACATTCCATCAATTCAAGCCTATCTCACCTCTGCCGACACACAATTAAAGGGTTCTCTTTTTGAGTTTTTTCTAAAACTGTTATTTGAAGGAAACGGATGGCTCACACAACATGTTGGACGTTCAGGAGAATCAAGTGCTGATATCCTTCTCTTTCATCCTTCAACTCCAACAAATGTCCAATTGATTGTACAGGCAAAGAATCATAACAGACCATTAACGTGGGACGAAACGATAACTGAACTAACAAAGTTTGAAAAACTTGGTACAAAAAAATACAATTGTAATAATTTTTGGATCTTGTCGGTATCCGGATTTGTCTCCGAAGCAAAGAAACTTTGTGAGTTTAATTTAGATTTGAAGAGTTGGAATTATGTTGAAGAATTAATTCGTGATTACAACCCCGAAGAAATTAAACAGCCAAAGCTTACGTTATACCCTCATAACGAAGAGGCATATAAAAGTATTGTTGAAACATGGAAAACGAAAAAGAAGGTGGCAATTGTTCAAGCCACAGGAACCGGTAAAAGTTTTCTAATTGCAAAAATTCTTGCCGACGATCTTCAAAAGAAAAAACTTGTTATTGCACCGCAATCATATATTCTTCAACAGCAAAAAAACCGTATTCCGTGGGCAAATACCAACGTTGTTTATCGTACATACCACAAACTCATTTGGTGCAGTAACGAAGAACTGCAAGAATTACAACCGGATATAATTTTTTTAGATGAATTTCACCGCTGTGGAGCAGATGAATGGGGTAGTGCAATTACTCGATTGTTGAAAATGTATCCAGATGCGTATATACTTGGAACAAGTGCTACTCCCATTCGATACTTAGATCAAAGTAGAGATATGGCAGAAGAACTTTTTGACGGAAATGTTCCTGTTAGAATTAGTATTGCGGATGCGATAAAGAGAAAAATACTTCCTGCACCAAAATATATCAGTTCGTTATATCAAATTGATACTGAGGGAGATAGATTGATAGAACAAGTGAAGGGTTCAAATCGTACCGATAGTGAAAAACAAAAACTTTTACAAAAAGTTGAAAATGTAAAAATTGAATGGAAACAAAGTGCTGGTGTTCCCGTTGTCCTTAATAAACATTTACCACACGATGTTACAAAGATGATTGTGTTCTGTGAAGACAATGCACACCTAAATCAAATGCGGTCGATGTTTATTCAATGGTTTGCGGAAGCTGGAATACAGAAAAACATCAATCAGTATGTGGTTACCAGACAAAACAGTGCGAGAGATGAGGAATTAGAGCGCTTTAAATCCTCAAAACCGAAAAAAGATCAACTTCATGTTTTGTTCTCAATTAATATGTTAAACGAAGGAATCCATGTTGAAGATGTTGCGGCAGTCTTTCTTATGCGGAAAACAGTATCACCTCGTTTATTCTATCAACAAATTGGTAGATGCATCCAAACTAATGCGCAACAAACGCCAATTATTTTTGATCTTGTCAATAATTTCAAAAACATTCGCGCAATAGATTTCAAAAAAGATTTGGATGAAGCAGAAAGACGTTTGAACGATAGAAGATTTACATTTGGACTTTCGATGATAAAAGTTCCGGTCTCCATTATTGATGAAACGAGAGATGTTGTTCAAATGTTTGAAGATATTGAAAGGTCGCTTGAGAGCTGGGAAGTAATGTTTGAAGAATTGGTAAAATTTATTAAAGAAAATGGCCATTCATTTGCTAATTATAGTAATCATGAAAGCCAATCATTTGCTAATTGGGTTCACAGGCAAAGAACGAACAAGCGGAAAGGAATTCTTCAACTAGAATATGAATTGAAATTAGATGCAATTAATTTTTCATGGGATCCAGGTGAAGAAAAATGGTTTTTGATGTTTGAAAAGCTAAGACAATATTTTGGAATG